>DJLT01000094.1:27029-87307 GCA_002435145.1 Neptuniibacter sp. UBA6509 | reverse complement strand
GCTACAGCGAAAAGCTGTTCTGCCGCTTAAGGGAAGGTTTTGTTCTGTTAATGATTGATGGAAATCAGGCAGTGCGGCAGATAGCTTTTTAAGATTTTTATTGTGATCACTCGCAGTAACATCCCTCTCTTTGCCTTTTAAATCAAATGTCGCGCCAAAGCAATATTTGCCGTTTTTAGCAGGGGATATATATCCCTCCCCGCAAATAACTGTCTTTAATTCAGGTAGGCTAGTGTTTTTTTGTGTGATCGATACTTGGCCCCGTATTGCTTTTAGAGGTAGGTGCTCTGTAGCTGAGAATTGGTTAGCGAATTCAGCATTACAGATGACTAAATGAGAACAGTGTAAGTGCTTGCTATCGCTATCCGTTAATTGCCATCTGCTGTTAGTGTGTTGTATAGCGTCAATATCTTTCTGTATCAGGGTGATATTAGGATGATTTGATAAGAATTGGCAAAAATCGACCGGTGAAACCCAACCTGCATCAGGGAAAAAAAGCCCATCATGAACAACGCTGGAACCGCAAATTTCTGTCAGCTCCCCCGCTGTTTTTAACTGTACCAGTGTGTCAGGGTAATACTCATTTTCTATTAATTCCCGCTGCTTTATTGCTTCACTATCTTTCGTGGCTAACTGTGCGACACCACATTGAGACCAGAATGAGTTGTCCGGATCATTTTGTTTCAGAAAATTAACCGTGTACAGAAAACCACTTAAATGTAACTCGCCCTGCTTAGTGGGTGTAACAGGTAACTTAGCATAAAGAGCGCCTTGTCTATTTCCTGAGCCTGCACTCGCTAACTGAGTTTCTTTTTCTATCAGGGTGACTTTAATGCCCCGTTGAGCCAGTGAGTAAGCCGTACTGCACCCTGATAGGCCTCCGCCAATAATAGTGACTTCTTTAGGTCGTTTAGATTTAGGAAGCGAGAACCAGGGCTTGATTTCAGCTTTATTGGTAATTTGAGTTCCGGAAAAAGTTCCAACTAACATCTCTCTTTTCATGCCAAAACCTTTTCTTTTTTTGACATTAAATCCGGCCCTTGTAAGGCCCCTTTTAACAATTCCAGCAGAAGTGAATGTCGAAAAAGTAGTATTGGCATGGCTAAGTTTAGCAATGGATTCAAACAGGTCTTTTGTCCACATATCAGGGTTTTTGGATGGGGAAAAACCATCTAGATACCATGCATCTACTTCAGCATATAGCTGTGAATAACACGCAGTGGCGTCTCCGAAAAGTAATGTTAATGTTATATTTTTATTAAAATATAAACGATAGAAGCCTTGCCTAGATTGAGGGTACTGAGAAAGTAAAAGGCGGATATAATCGTCAAATTTTGGGCTTAGACCATGTAAGGCTCTTGCAATGTCTCTTGAGCATAAAGGGTGTTTTTCGGCTGAAATATAATGATAATGATTACTGTGTTTCTTTGCAGTAGTCCAAGAGTGCAAAGTGTTTAGGAAATTTAGCCCTACTCCGAATCCAGTTTCGGCAATTACTATAGTAGAATAGGGTTCGCTATGGAGTTTTTCTATATTATTGCTTTCAAGGTAAACGTACTTGCTTTCTGAAAAACCGTTTTGGCTATTGAAATATACATCGTCATATTTACTCGAAATGGGAATTTCGTCCAGCCAAGTATTATGTGCAGAGGTTAGTTTTTCCATGAAGGTATATGATAATTAATTTTAGTAATTTTAACATTGGGTCTGCCTAAATACTATGAAAAGAAGTGAGGGGAGCATGAAGAAAAAAGTTTTGGTCTATGCAGGGACTCTTCGTTCTGGTGGGGGGGGGAGTGTTCTTGATCAAATAGTAGATTATTTGATAGAAGAAAAAAGAGATTTTGTTATTTATTTAGGTGATAAAAAACTGTTAAGTGAATATGAAAAGAGGGGTGATATTCCACTATCGTCTGTAAATGGATTTTTTAGTTATTTGAGCCCTGCAGCTGTCTATTTTATATCCAAGGTGTATTTTTTATTTCGTTCTTTCCTTAAAAGGGATGAATGTGTTGTTTTATCGTTTAATCAATATATTCCTTCGGTTTATAATAATTATGTTTACCATATTAACTTGTTGTCTTTTATGACTGAAGATGGCATTGGTGCAAAAATCAGGAGGTTTGATGCTAAAAAAGCATTACAGTATGCGAAAAAGAATATCTTTGAATCAAATTATCTAAAGGATATTGCTGTAAGATATACAGGAGTTGATAGAAATGATTTTTCGGTTATTCACGTTTGCCTTAATTCTGAATTTAAATCGGTAGGGGGGAGGGGTGAGAAAAAAGAAGCAGGAAAGATAATTGCGGTTACAAGCCCAGCTAAACATAAAAATAATAATTTTCTTTATGAGTGTATTAGATCGCTGAAAAATAAAAGACCTGATATCAACTGGAAGTTATGTGTTGTTGGTGGTCAGGACTTGAAATCTTGGGAAGGAAATAAAGATTATGCTGAAGCTATAGGTGTCGAAACCTCAGTTGAATTTCTTGGGCCGTTGACACGAACGGAGCTTCAAAAAAAATATATTACGTCTTTTTGTATGATTAATAGCAGTAAAGTAGAGTCGATGTATATGGTGGTTTTGGAGGCTATGTCAAGTGGTTGCCCCTGTGTACTTGCTGATAATAGCTCTGCAAGAGAATCGATGGGCAATGTTTACGGGCTTTTCAAAGATGATGATCCCAACGTTATGGCGGAAATGGTTATAGCATTACAGGAGGATTCTTCTCTGTATAAGAAAACAGTAGAGGAGGGGCTTAAGCATGTACAATACTTTTCGAAAGAAAGGTTTATAAAAGAATTTTCATTGGTTATAGAATAATATGGATAGAGTTTTAGTAGTTTGCTTTAAATTAATAGGGGTTTCTTTTCTATTCGTTGGTCAGGTTGTTCCTGCTTTTTTTATGGATGCAAATGAATATGGTGAATACGCATCCTTGATTTCATTTGTGTCTATATGTGTGGTTCTTTCAGTTTTCGGAGGGGATAGATACTTACTCAAAGAAGTTTCGGTAAGCTACGGTTTGAATAGTTTCTTTGAAAGTAATATTTTAATTTTGATTAAATGTTTGTTGTTTTGTTTTTTGGTTGTTTTTGTTGTTGTTGTTTTAAAGTATTATGGTGATTTTTATATTTTGTTTTTTGTTGTTTTGACGGTGATGTTTAATGTGTTGTTTGTTCTTTCGACTTCGCTTCTTCGGGGGAGCGGAAATCGGCTTTTGGCAGAGTTTTTGTTAAATGTTTTTCGTCCTTTTTTGTTTGTTTTTATGATTTTTGTTGTTTTTAATTATTATGATTTTGAAGGAGTTTCTTCTGAAGGTCTTATCTATGTGTTAATGTTTTCATGGGGAATTGCTTTTGTGGCTCAAGTGTTTTTTTTGGTTAAAAAGACAACTGTTTTTGGTTTTTTGTTAAATATGCCAGTGCTAGGTGGGGAGTGGTGTTTTTTTAAGAAGTTATTCCCTTTTGCAATGCTTGCAATAGGTCCAGGGTTGTTGAATCAGATTGATATTTATATGGTTTCTGTTGTATGCGGGAATATAGAAGCAGGGGGGTACGCTATAGCTTCTAAAGCTAGCCAGTTATTAAACCTGTCTTCTGTTGCTCTGAATCTCTATTTGGCCCCAATAATCGCTCGTATGTTTAAAGATAGAATAAGTCGTTCTGTTGCACTGAAAGAAATTAAAATGACAATGGTTTTTGTTGCGGTTTTAACAGTGCTGCCTGCTATAGTGGTTATTTCTTATTCTACGGAGCTTCTAGGCATTGTTAATGAAGAATACGTATCTAATGACAGTTTGTTAAATGTTTTAGTTTTAGCTAAGGTTTTTTCTGCTTTATGTGGCCCTGTATTTGTTTTTCTAGCTATGGCGGGAGATGAGCTTTTTGCCGGAGTGCTTTCAGTGATATCGGTGGTTGTTTTGGGTTTACTTATATACATAATAGCACCAGTTTATAGCGCGGAGTCAGCAGCTTATATTCAACTTTTTGTAACTGCTTTTCTGAATGCTATTCTTGCTATTAGGGTTTATTATAAGTTTAAGATTGATGTCAGTATTATTGGATTGTTTCGTAAAGGTATTTGATGAATAGTGTAGATAAAGTATCGGAAAATTTTTTCTTAGTAGTTGGTTCTGGTAGATCTGGTACGACATTGCTTAAATCTATGCTCAGTTGCCACCAGTCTGTCCATATCCCACCAGAAACTTTCTTTTATACTTCGATATTTAAAGATGGTGGAAGGAGGGATTCCGTTGAAAGTCTTATAAAAACCTTAAAAAGTAAATGGTGGATACAGAGTCGAGTCAGTGATTGGTCATGTTTTGAACGAAGAGTGAAGGAATCTAGCTTAAATTCGGTTGATGCGGCTTTCTTCTCGTTGCTTATGGAAGGCGCTGAGCAAGATGGTATTACTCTTTTCGGGGAGAAAACTCCTGCTCATGTTTTTCAGGCAGAAAGGTTTCTTAGGGATTACCCAGCTGCGCGAGTCATACATATAGTACGCGACCCTAGAGCGATATATGCATCATATAAAAAAATGATTGTTGGGTATCAGTACCCTTTGTCCTTTGTTAATAACTGGAAGCGAGTAATAGAGATTCATAATAAGCTTAATGGTAATCCAAAATATATGAGTGTTAGGTATGAAGACTTAATACTAGATACAGTTAATGTCATAGAAAAAATACAATCCTTTTTGGCGTTACCAATATCGAGTAGCGTCCTTGATTTTGCAGCTCGAGATCAAGCTAATTTTGAACCAGAACAAAAGCATCATGCTGAAACTTTGAAACCAATTTTTACAGGTAGTATAGCTAATTGGCAGTGGCTTCCTATCAATGATATTCAGTTTATTGAAGCACATTTAAGTGAAGAAATGGCGTCTTTAGGTTATGAAGTTGGTAGTTTAGATTTAAAAAAATATTTCTTTCTAGAGTGTAAGTATCTAGTTATGGAATTTTTTCATAGGAACTTTATAAGAAGGCCGTATCAATTAAATAAACGAATATTAGCTAAAATAAGATTTAGGAAGTAAAGTTATGCTGTCTAGGCTTGCTGGTTTTTACTTTTGTTTTTTGTTTGTTAGTTTAGGTTTTTTTTCGGTTAAGTTTTTTGATACTGGCGTGAGTGTATATTATTTTGTTGTTTTTCCCTACTTCTTGTTGGGGTTTTGGGCTCTTGTAACAGGGTTTAGTGCGTTTGGCATATGTAAAATTGATTTTATATTATTTCTGCTGGTTTTCTTTAACTCAACTTATGCGCTTTTAGATGTTGATTACAAGATTGATATTATTATTTTTAAAACATTATATTTGTTTTTTTCATATATGGGTATTAGGTGTTATCTTGTTTCGATTGAGAATGAGAGACTGTTAAGTCTTATTAAAGGAGTGGCTCTTTCAGTTTTTGTTTTTTTTGTTTTTTTGCTTTGTCTTATAGTATTTTTGTTTTTTCAGTTAGAAGTTGAGGTTTTTGGCTATTGGGAGATGACTCTACCTATGGTTAGTGAAATTTATACATTTTTCTCTCCTCAGTATGATTTGAATGGGGTTAGGTCAAAAGATATAATGAGAAATACTTACGGTGAGATATTTTCTTTGTTTGCTTTTCTGATATTTTTTGGTTGCTTTGCTTCAAAGGGGAAGTTGGGTTTGTTTTCGGTGATGATTTCTTCTTTTATGGTTTTGTTTACTTTTTCACGGAGGGCGATAATTGATTTTTTAATTATATTGGCTGTTTACTTTCGTGGTGTAAACGCTTTGGTTGTCAATAATTTTATTATTATATCTTTTGTTGTTTTTTCTTTGGTTGTTATAAAGATCTTTGTCTTTGGCGATGTTTCTTTAACACGTCATTTTTATTTATGGGATACTGCTAGGTTCGGTATGATTAAAGAGGTGTTTTCAGTTGATTTGTCGTCTTTTTTGTTTGGGGGAGGGTATGGGTATAAGTTTGGGGATAAATATATTCATAATTTTGTTCTTTCGCAGATGTATATGTTTGGCGTTCTAGGCTTTGTTTTTTCTTTTACATTTTTTTATTTGGTGACTAAACGACTGTGTGTTTCAATTTTTAGTAATAATTATGCGGCAATTATACTTGTTGTCCCCTGTGTCGGGATGATGGTTGGAAGTTCATTCGAAGGTTTGTTGACTCCTGCAGGATATCTTTCATTAGCTCTAGGACTTAGATTTTCTCAAAATGATCGGGTTCGTGATTGAGTGATCCTATTTTTATGTGGCGTGAGGATTTTTTAATGATTTATAGGAAAATGGTTCGATTTAAAGAAAGGCACGGTGATAATTTTTTTAAAGGTTTCTTTCGAGAGTCTCTTGCTAAAATTATGAGAAACGCTTTTTTGAGAAGCGTTATTTCAAGGTTCTTTCCAAAGCCGGATGTGCTAGGTATGGTTTTTATGTCTGGTTGTTACAATTCGGGCACAACAATTATAAAAGATGCAATATGCTTGCATCCTATGTTGTGCTCGCCTCCTGTAGAAGGCTCTGCTATTACTACTGATCTAGTGGATTTTGATGTGGGTTACTTCCCTAGAGGGTTGTATTCTAATTTACAGGATGTGGCTAACATGAAATTATCTTTTTTTGACAAGGATCGATTTAGATTGGAGATTTCGCCATGGTGTAGAAAAAATACCATGTTTTTAGATAAAAGTATTAGTAATACAGTTATGCTTAACCAGTTAAATGAAGCATTCCCAAACTGCTTCGTTATAAATGTGATAAGAGAACCATATTCTACTATTGCGGGGATCAAGAAAAAATCCACACCGCCAGCTATGTTTGTTGATATTATGGGAGAGCAATACTCCGATGATTTTCTTCTCGCTCAATGGGAAGCTCTGTACTCTTTTGTAGTTGATTCAAATATACCCAATGATAGATTTTTTAATATAGATTTTTCTGAATTTGAGAAGAACCCTGTCCAAACAATAAAAAGTGTTTGGTCTTTTCTGGGGTTACCTTTATGCGATATTTCATACTCTAATGGGGTTCTTGTAGTTTCAGGGAGTCAATTGCTTATTCGCCAAGGAGAAGAGCTTGATAGGTGCTCTCTTTACTTGAATATGATTAATCGTTTAGATAAAAAGGCAGAAACGCGTGAAAGTTGTAATTAGCTTCGATTTTGAATTGGCTTGGGGGGTGGCAGATTCGTATGAATGGGAGGTGAGAGAACGTTCAGGTTTGTACGATGCCTGTCATGCCGAGTTGCCTGCCTATATTCGTTTGTTAGAGGAGATGTCCGTTCCGGTAACATGGGCAATCGTGTCAAATTTATTGAATTCAGAAACCGGCCATATACAGACTGAACATCTCAAAGGGCGTTATCGAGAATCCGTAGAATCATTTCTTCACTGTTCGAAACCGACCTCGCGTTCAGCAGTAGATCTTATTAAACAAGTTGTATCTTTTGAACAGCATGAAATAGCGACTCATACAGCGACTCACCCTTATCCTTCACATTGTGACATTGATGAGGATGTTTATATGGATGACGTGAGAATTTCATTAGATGATATAGGTCTTTTATTGGGTCGAGTACCTACCAATATTGTTTACCCACGTGACGAAGCACATTATCATAAAGCTATAGCTAAAAAATTCGGGCTTGGAGCTCGAATTAATCCCAAAATTCTTCGTAGATCGAACCTCCCTAGAATTTTAAAGTATACATCAGAGATTACAAATGGAGCTCCTCCTTCTAGAGTGATGTTAGGTATGAGCGGAGAGGTTCTTCAAACAGGGTCTGCTCTTTTTAACTGGTATGGGGGGCGTGCGGCATTTGTGAAGCGGTTTTGTTTAAAAGCAATACTTAGAAAAATTTTGATTTCAGCCTCTGAACCTCGAATGGAAAAGGATATTTATCATTTGTGGTTACATCCCTTTAACTTGTTACGAGACCGTGCAGTTGGTGACGCGTTTAAATGCTTTTTGATTCAAGCGGATGGGCTTAGAAAGAAAGGCTTACTGGAATTCATAACAATGAATCAATGTGGTCAGGAGTTATTAGCTGAATCAGATTTGCATAAAAATTATAAAAGGTTGTGTAATGATACAGCAGATTGATCATAGACTCTGGTTCAGTCTAAACGGTGCCTTGAGGTTGTGTTTGGCAAAACATGGAGATCTATTGGGTAATAGGTACCCTTTAGTAAATGAGTATCCTAAGTCGGGAGGCTCATGGTTTGCTCAAATGCTTGCTGATTCCATGGGGTTGCCTTTTCCGAGGAATCGTTTGCCAATGTTTGCCGACTCAGTATTGCATGGGCATTACTTATATTCTCAAAGCTTTAAAGATGTATGTGTAGTTTGGCGAGATGGCCGTGATGTTATGGTCTCTTGGTATTTTCATAAAGTGGTTGGGAATGAACTCAGTAGTGCTAAAGCTACAAATGCTGTTGTGAAATATTTAGGTTTTAAGGATCCTAATGATATACAGCATAATTTATCAAAATTCATTGAATATTCTTTTCAAGAGCAGATTCAGCCTAGATTTTCATGGACAGAATTTGTGGATGCTTGGCTTGATAAACCTGTTTTTCATACTAAATATGAACAGCTTCTTAGTGAGCCGGAACAAGAGCTAAAAAGAGCATTAGCTTGGTTCGGATGTAATAATGTTTCTGATTTGGAGATAGATAATATAATAAGTAATTATAGTTTCTCCAATCAATCTGGACGAGTGCAGGGAGATGAGGAATCATCCAGTTATCTTAGAAAGGGGGTGTCCGGAGATTGGGTGAATCATTTCACGCTCCAATCTAAAGAAATCTTTAATGAGTATGCAGGTGCTCATTTGATACGTTTAGGTTATGAGTCTGATTATTCTTGGTTAAGTGGCCAATAATTATTATTGTGAATTTTGTATTAAAGATCAGAGTAATAGTTTTTGTATTTATTTGAATTACAACTGGTTGATCTATGTTTGATAATAAAATACTTCTAATAACCGGAGGGACAGGTTCTTTCGGAAATGCAGTTTTGAGACGTTTTCTTAATTCTGGTCTTGCTGAAATAAGAGTCTTTAGTCGAGATGAGAAGAAGCAAGATGACATGCGTAAGCTATATGGAAATACCAAATTAAAGTTCTATATTGGTGACGTGCGAGACTATAATAGTGTGTTGAATGCGACCCGCGGTGTACATTACATCTACCATGCTGCAGCACTCAAACAAGTACCTTCTTGCGAGTTTCATCCTATGGAAGCGGTGAAGACGAACGTAATGGGAACAGAGAATGTGCTTGAGGCTGCGATCATGAATAATGTTGAGCGAGTTGTTTGTTTAAGTACTGATAAAGCGGTTTACCCAATAAATGCTATGGGTATTTCTAAAGCCATGATGGAAAAAGTTATGGTGGCTAAATCTCGGAACTTGGATGGCACTAACACCGTTATTTGTGGGACTCGCTATGGCAATGTGATGGCTTCACGTGGTTCGGTTATTCCACTGTTTGCGGACTTAATTAAAGTGGGAAAACCGATGACTATTACAGACCCTAATATGACGCGTTTCATGATGACGCTTGAGGATGCTGTTGATTTGGTTCTTTATGCTTTTGAACATGGCAAAAATGGTGATATTTTTGTCCAGAAAGCACCTGCGGCCACTATTCAAACGCTCGCTGATGCGATGAAAGAATTACTTGGCTTGCCTGAACACCCTGTGAACGTTATTGGAACACGTCATGGTGAAAAACTGTATGAAGCATTGTTAAGCCGTGAAGAGATGTCCGCTGCGGAGGATCGCGGTGATTACTATCGTGTGCCGCCGGATTTGAGAGACTTAAATTACGGGAAGTTTGTAGAGGATGGCGATGCTCGCATCTCACAGTATGAGGATTATAATTCTCATAATACTGAACGGTTAGATGTGGAGGGTATGAAAGTCTTGTTGTTAAAATTGGCAATGATACGCGCGATTCGAGCTGGTGAAGCTTATGAGGCTGATATCTAAAATGAAAATTGTTGTGACAGGAGCGCAAGGGTTTATCGGTCAAAACCTTTGCATTATGTTGGAAGAGAATGGTCACAGCGATATTGTTCGTATTGATCGCGATACGTCTCAGGATCAACTGATTGCCGCTCTGCAATGTGCTGACTTTGTTTTTCATTTGGCGGGAGTGAACCGTCCCAAAGATGACGCTGAATTTCAGCAAGGTAATGCTGATCTAACAGCATTTATCGTAGGTGAATTAGAAAAGTCAGGACGAAAAACGCCGTTAATGCTCAGTTCTTCAACTCAAGCGGAAATGGATAATCTTTATGGATTGAGTAAGTTAAGCGCTGAAAAAGAGGTTGTTGCTTACGGTGGGGAAACAGATGCGCCTTACTTTATTTATCGTTTTCCTAATGTATTCGGTAAATGGTGCCGCCCAAATTACAATTCATTTGTAGCTACCTTCTGTCACAATATCGCTAATAACATCGAAATTACTATCAATAATCCAGTGGCGCCTGTGACATTGGTATATATCGATGACCTTTGTCATGAGTTAATGGGTTTGTTAAAAAATGGTACTGCATCAGGGTATCGACAAGTGTTGCCTGCGTATTCCACGACGGTAGGTAAAGTCTCTGAATTATTGCATTCTTTTAAAAAGAGCCGCCAAACTTTGGTCACAGAAAATGTTGGTCAAGGCTTGGAGCGTGCATTGTATTCGACCTATTTAAGCTATTTCTCTCCGGAGCAATTTAGTTACAATTTACCCACATACTCTGATGAACGCGGAATTTTTTGTGAAATGTTGAAAACAGAAGGTGCGGGTCAGTTTTCTTTTTTTTCAGCGCATCCTGGCATCACTAGAGGCGGCCACTATCACCATACTAAGAATGAAAAATTTCTGGTGGTTAAAGGAACTGCCTTGTTTAAATTTAAGCACATTGTTACTGGGGAGTGCTTTGAGACAACAGTTAATAGTGATGAGGCCCGTGTTGTTGAAACCGTGCCGGGCTGGTCTCATGACATAACGAATATTGGTGATGATGAACTGCTTGTAATGTTATGGGCGAATGAGATTTTTGATCGAAATGCGCCTGATACGTTTGCTCACCTTTTGTAGCTAGAGTGCTAATGATGAATAAATTAAAAGTAATGTCAGTTGTCGGTACTCGGCCAGAGATTATCCGCTTATCTCGAGTATTAGCTAAGCTCGATGAGCATTGCGAACATATTATTGTCCATACCGGCCAAAACTATGATTTTGAGCTGAATGAAGTTTTTTTCAATGACTTGTGTGTCCGCAAACCAGATTTTTTCTTGAATGCAGCAGGTAAAAACGCAGCTGAAACTATTGGGCAGGTGATTATAGCGGTTGATAATGTGATTGAAAGCGCTATGCCAGATGCCATGCTTGTACTGGGTGATACGAATTCTTGTCTTGCAGCAATACCAGCTAAACGCCGTAAAGTGCCAATTTTCCATATGGAGGCAGGGAATCGTTGTTTTGATCAGCGTGTACCGGAAGAGACTAATCGGAAGATCGTTGATCATACTGCGGATATCAATCTGACTTATAGCACTATTGCGCGTGACTACTTATTAGCCGAAGGTTTGCCAGCAGACCGAGTGATTAAAACAGGTAGCCCCATGTTTGAGGTATTGTCGTATTACATGCCGCAAATTGATAACTCCGATATTTTGAAGCGTTTAGTTTTGAAAAAAGGTTGCTTCTTTGTTGTGAGTGCTCATCGTGAGGAGAATGTGGATTCCCCAATACAGCTGAAGAACCTAGCTAATATACTGAATACTGTTGCCGAGCATTACGATCTCCCAATTATTGTGTCCACGCACCCTCGTACTCGTAATCGTATCGAAGCGCAAGGGTTAGAATTTCATCCTAATATCCAGTTGCTGAAGCCTATGGGGTTTCATGATTACAATCACCTCCAGAAAAACGCCAAGGCTGTCCTATCTGATAGTGGCACCATTAATGAGGAATCATCAATCATGAATTTCCCCGCGCTGAATTTGCGAGAAGCTCATGAGCGCCCTGAAGGAATGGAAGAGGCATCTGTTATGATGGTGGGCTTGTCGACGGAACGTGTAATGCAAGGGCTGGATATTTTAGAAGATCAATCTGTAGGTAAGGAGCGTTTACTGCATTTGGTCGATGATTACAGTAAACCCAATGTTTCCGATAAGGTTGTGCGTATAATACATAGCTATCGTGATTATGTTATGAGAACTGTTTGGAAACAGTATTGATGGCAAATAGGAATAAACGTAGTTGCAGTGGGTTAAAGGTACTAGTTGTGCACCGGTATTATTGGCCCGATACTCCACCGTATGCTTCCATGTTAAGAGAAATTGTAAGGTGTTGGAAGCAGGAGGGGCATATCGTAAATGTTCTTTCCTCACAGCCTTCTTACAAGCAGGAGTTAAAAAACGAAACTCGGTCAAAAGTGGAAATTGTAGATGGAGCTACCGTATATAGATTAGAGCTACCAAATGAGTCAGGTAAGCCTATACGTAGAATTTGGAATGCTTTTAAATTGGGGTGGGCGGTTTTTTGTAAGGCCTTGTGGGGGCGATATGATGTAATAATGGTCTCAACTGCTCCGCCGGTCTTGGGCGGTTTTTTTTCTGCACTATCTGCTAGATTAACTGGGGCAAGGTTTATTTACCATTGTATGGATGTTCATCCTGAAATAGGTAGGGTATCTGGTGAGTTTTCTAATCCCATAGTTTATAAACTGTTGCTTTGGGCTGATAATTGGACATGCAGTAGAGCTGCCCCTGTAGTAGTGTTATCAGAAGATATGGAAAATTCCTTACGAGCTCGCGGCAGAGGAGATTATAATATTCAAGTCATCAATAATTTTAGTCTCCCTTCTGAACAAATTATACCTAATGAACTACCTTTCGAATGGCCAAATGTAACGCTTACTATGTTGTTTGCTGGTAACGTGGGACGTTTTCAAGGGTTGGATATTCTTGTCGCAGCAATGAAAAAGCTTAGGCATCGGCCGGATATTCATATTGTGATAATGGGGGAAGGGGCAGCAAAAAAGGAACTAGAGTTGCAGGTTTCAGATAATGCTCTAAATATCAGTTTTATCGGGCATCATCCTGTTGAAATTGCGAAGGCTGCAATGCTGAAAGCTGATATTGGCTTTGTTAGTTTATCTAAAGGTCTTTATCGCTATGCATACCCTAGTAAAACAATGACTTACCTAGAGCAAGGATGTCCGATTATAGTGGCTGTAGAAGCTGAAAGTGGACTTTCTAGAGATGTCTTGTCTGGTAAATATGGGGGTGGGGTGTCTCCTGGAGATAGTAATGCGTTAGCTGAAATGTTAAAACTTTTTGCTGATTCTGAATATACGTTGTTATGTATGAAAGAAAATGCAAGAAGAACAGCTATAGAGTCTTTTTCGGAAACTAAGATTTTAACGCAGTGGGTGGACTTGCTTTTGAAAGGGGGTAATCAAAAATGAGAAGGCAAAATGTAATTATAGTCGGCGCCCCACGAAGTGGTACTAATATGTTGAGGGATGTATTGTGTTCCCTTGATGGGGTGGAAACTTGGCCATGTGATGAGATTAACTACATATGGAGACATGGGAATATCAGTTTCCCTTCGGATGAAATCCCGCCCTCAAAAGTTACTGCAGCTCTTAGTGAATATATACATCGCCAGTTTAATTGGGTTGCAGCAAAATATGGTGCTCATACTGTAGTTGAGAAAACATGTGCTAGCAGTCTGAGAATTCCTTTTGTAGATAAAGTATTGCCGGATTCTAAATATATTTTTATTTATCGAGATGGTATCGATGCTGTAGGTTCGGCAAGATTAAGGTGGACTGCCACATTAGATATACCATACTTGTTGGAAAAGGTGCGTTTCGTTCCCTTGCTTGATTTGCCAGTTTATGCGCTGAGGTATTTTAAGAGTCGTTTGCATCGATTGACTTCGTCAGATAAGCGATTAGCTTTTTGGGGGCCTATTCTTCATGATATGGATGAGATTTTAATAAACTATACGTTAAACGAAGTTTGTGCAATTCAGTGGCAGCGTTGCATAGAAAGTGCTGAAAACGCTTTTCGTGAAATGCCGCAAGACCGGGTCTTTAGATTGAGTTATGAGGAATTTGTTTCGCAACCGGAACTTAATTTGATTAACATTGCTAAGTTTTTGTCCTTAGAATTTGATCAGCAGGCTATAGAAAAATCTATTGCAAAGGTTTCTAGTGAGAGTGTGGGAAAGGGGCGGGAAGCTTTAGGAGATAGTGAAGTGGAAGTTTTGGAAAAGCTTGTAGGTGAAACGTTGGGGCGTTATGGTTACTGACGATCAAGAGATTTGTTTAAGTAGAGCTCAAGAAAGGCTAAAAAGGTCTCTTGATATTATCTTAGCTTTGTCGGGTTTGATAGTTTTCTGGTGGTTGATTTTACTAGCTTGGATTATTGCATGTGCAGATACAAAGAGTAATGGTTTGTTCGTTCAGTGTAGGGTTGGACTAAATGGTAAGCGCTTTAATGTGTTTAAGATCAAAACTATGAGCCCAATACAGTCAATGTCAACAACAGTAACTCTTTCATCGGACCCTAGAATTACTACCTGCGGTGCTTTTTTTAGGAATACAAAAATAGATGAGTTGCCGCAGTTGTGGAATGTATTAATTGGTGATATGAGTTTTGTCGGACCTAGGCCTGACGTTCCTGGCTTTGCCGATGAATTAAAGGGTGATGAGTGTGCTTTATTGAACGTTCGCCCTGGAATTACAGGTCCTGCAACTTTAAAATATAAAAATGAAGAAACTATTCTTGCTCATGTTGATAATCCTGAACTATATAACAAACAAGTTATTTGGCCTGATAAGGTTAAAATTAATCTAGAGTATATTAAAAACTGGTCAATAAAACTTGATCTCGAGTGTATAATTAAAACGGTTGTTCGTTAAATGTTAAATGGACCTTTTTCCTCTTGGCCATCATTCTCTAAAGAAGAGGCTGATGCAGTGAGAGATGTGCTACTTACTAATCAGGTTAATTACTGGACTGGTAGAGAAGGGCGAGATTTTGAACGGGAGTTTGCTTGTTTTGCTGAAGCTAAATATGCGATTGCTTTAGCTAATGGAACTGTCGCGCTGGACCTAGCCTTGAAGGCTTTAGGGATTGGCATTGGTGATGAGGTTATTGTAACTTCTCGTACTTTTTTAGCGTCAGTTTCAAGCATTGTAAATTCAGGAGCAATGCCTGTGTTTGCTGATGTCGACAGAGATAGTCAAAATATAACTGCTGAGACGATTTCTGCTGTTATCACTTCTCGAACTAAAGCAATTATTTGTGTTCATTTAGCAGGTTGGCCGTGTGATATGGATCCAATCATGTCGCTAGCATCGGGTAAAGGTTTATTTGTAATTGAAGATTGTGCTCAGGCACATGGTGCTAAATATAAAAATCAATCAGTTGGAAGTATTGGTCATATAGGCTGTTGGTCTTTCTGTCAGGATAAAATTATGACAACAGGTGGGGAAGGAGGAATGGTTACAACTAACGATCATTCTCTTTGGTCATCTATGTGGTCATTTAAGGACCATGGTAAAAGCTGGGGGGCTGTTTATGAGCAAGAGCATCCTCCGGGATTTCGTTGGTTGCATGAGTCATTTGGAACTAATTGGCGCATGACAGAAATGCAGGCTGTGATTGGGCGGATTCAGATTAAGAAAATGGATGAATGGCAGAGTGTTCGTTTAAAGTATGCTGAGCAAATATGGGATGCTGTAAAAGACTTGGACGTTATAAGGGTGCCTGAAGTTCCTTCTACGATTTTGCATGCCGCTTATAAGTGTTATTTTTTTGTTGATGTCCCTATAAATGAAGCGGAGAAAGTCCGAGATCACTTTATGGCTGAAATAAATGCCAAAGGTGTACCATGCTTCTCTGGTACTTGCTCAGAGGTGTATTTGGAAAAAGCATTTGATGGTACAGGTATCAGGCCTAAAAATGCGCTAGCTTTTGCGCAAGAGTTAGGTAAATCTAGCCTAATGTGTATGTGTCATCCAACATTGACTCAGGAAGAGATTGATAAAACTTGTGAAGTTCTAAGAGATGTTTTTCAGCGGCCATTACCGTAAATATGTTTTGATTTGAGTTTATAAGGGGGATTAGCAAACCTATTCCTACCCTCTTTGAGTGATCTTAATAGAAAGTAGAGTTTAAAAAAGTATGAAGAGATCATGAGATAGTATTAATAATAGACATGTATAATAATGCTGCTTTGGGCCCACGAGTGATTGCCAGTAATGGCGAGTAGGATTAGTGCCATATTTTTTCTTAAGATTCGTTTTTATTGGAGTTAAGTGGCAAATGGTTTTTATTGGTTCTTTAAGTCTATTTCAATAAATTGGAGTTTATGATGAATGGGTTTAGTGCCCCTGTTAAATCCCCTCACTACAGAATTATGGCATTGGGGAGAAATAGTAAGAAGACAATCATGGTTCTCGCTGATTTAATTGCTCTTCCTCTGGCGCTTTGGTCTGGATTCGCCCTTCGTCTAGCTGAATGGTGGCCAGCTGAATTTATTCAGCCGGCTTGGCCTTTGTTTATTATGCTTCCAATTGTAGGTCTGCTAGTTTTTATGCGGCTTGGGCTTTACCGTGCGGTTGTTCGGTTCATGGGTGCCCAAGCAATTTTTTCCGTTATTAAAGGGGTTGTTATTTTAGCTGCCTTTCTTTGGGTTGCTGCAATTGTTTTAAATGTACAGCCTTTCCCGCGTTCAGTACCAGTTAATTTTGCACTTGCAGCATTAGTTTATGTTGGAGGGAGTAGATTTTTAGTTCGTAGCTATTATCATTGGTTGTTACGCTATTATGTAGAAAAAGATCCAGTTCTTATTTATGGTGCAGGGGGGTCAGGAGTTCAGTTGGCAGCTGCTTTGGTAAATGGGGCGGAATATATGCCGGTAGGTTTTATAGATGATGATCAGGGGTTGCATCGTAGTACCGTTAATGGGCTACCAGTATACAGTCCTGAGCAATTGTCTGTATTGATCGGGGACCAGGGAATTACACATGTGTTATTGGCTCTACCTTCGGCAAGCCTCTCTCAGAAAAGTGTAATTTTAGAGTCTTTATCTGCATTCCCTGTTTATGTTAAGACTGTGCCTCCGATGTCTGAAATCGTATCCGGGGAATCAGTTGATAGTTTGCGGGATGTTGAATTAGAGGATTTATTGGGCAGGGACCCTGTGCCCGCAGATGTGGAATTAGTTTCTAGAAGTATTAGTAATAAGGCGGTTCTTATTAGTGGGGCTGGGGGGTCAATAGGAGCAGAGATATCTCGGCAGGTGCTAGTTAACGATCCTAAATCTATAATTTTATATGAAATGTGCGAGTTTGCTTTATATAGCATAGAACATGAGCTTAGGGAGTTGGCAGGCAGTTTAGGGATAAGTATCGATGTGTATCCAGTTTTAGGTTCGGTTTTAGATATTGAGCGTATTGATAGAGTTCTCAGGAAATTTAAGATTGACACAATCTATCATGCAGCTGCTTATAAACATGTTCCTATGGTTGAACATAATATATTCGAGGGTATTCGTAATAATGCTATAGGAACAAAAATTATTGCTGAGGCCGCAGTGAAGGCTTCTGTGGAACGTTTTGTTTTGATTTCTACCGACAAGGCAGTTCGACCCACAAATGTTATGGGTGCGACAAAGCGGTTAGCTGAATTGATTTTGCAGGATTTAGCTCAAAGGGGTCACAGCACAGTTTTTTCAATGGTTCGCTTTGGTAATGTTCTAGGTTCTTCTGGCTCAGTTGTTCCTCTTTTTCGTAATCAAATAGGGGCGGGGGGGCCTATTACGGTTACTCATCCTGAGATTACACGATTTTTTATGACAATACCTGAAGCTGCTACATTGGTTATTCAGGCAGGTTCTATGGCCAAAGGAGGGGATGTGTTTGTGTTGGATATGGGGGAACCAGTCAAAATTACAAGCTTAGCGAAACGAATGATTCATCTCATGGGGCGTCAAGTGAAAGATAAAGAGAATCCAAATGGGGTGTCAATCGAATATAGTGGCTTGAGACCTGGCGAGAAATTATATGAAGAGCTCTTGATTGGTGATGATGTTATAGGTACAGATCATTCAAAGATTATGATGGCAAGAGAGGAGGTACTTAAACATGAAATATTATTGGATGTCATCTTAAAATTAGAGGAGGCTGAAGTTTCCGGTGATGCTGTCGCGGCCAGAGCTATATTGGAAAGTGCTGTTCGTGGTTATAAGCCAAGTTCACCTGTTGTCGATTGGTTAGCTGTAAGAGCTGCTGATGAAGACATCTCTGCTCCTTTGCATTAGCTTCTTTGATTGGTGTACATATTAAATTTTGGGAAGCTGTTGGTGGCTTTAAGTATTGCTGTTTTGGCGATTATTTTTTTTGTAGGCGAGATAAATGACAACTGAAAATTTGATGCGTGAGGGACAATTTGATTTGTTTGATATCGCTGAGGTTTTGTGGAAGGGGAAATGGCTTATAGTTATTAGTATTTCTATATGTTTAGTGTTGAATTGGGGGTACTTAAAGTTTTCAAAACCAGTATATACCGTTTCTATCCCTGTTAGTACCAATATGAGAATGATTGGAGATCAGCAGCTCTGTGACATGCATATCGAGTGTTTAGAACTAGGTCTGCCAGCAATTTTTATGTCTTATTCGGAAGAGCGCTGGGAGAGCGTTAAGAGCGGTAGGTATTTGTCTTTGAAGACTGATAAATACAAAAAGGCGGAAAGTTATATAGAAGAGCTTTCTATGATGAATGACAAGTTAACGCAGCTCATTTTAAAAGAAGCTATGTATGAACTAGAAGTCATTGAAACTGAACTATCTAATGAATTGCTTGGTACAGAGAGAGCTGTAAATAATCTTCTTAATGCCAAAAGAACTATTATGCAGATTCAGAGTGGTTCGAAAGCGTTATCTTTTGGGTCAGTAGCAATAAAAAAGACACCTAGGCCTGCACTTGCTTTCCTTGTATCGATTTTCTTCGGTGCTGTGATTGGTAGTGCTATAGTTTTGTTTAGGAATGTTGCCCAAAAGCGGTTTGTGCGCTAGAGGTTATTTTTAAAAACTGTGTTTAAAAAGCATCTTACACCTGTTTATGTCAATTTCTCCCCTATTGACTTCATTATTATAATTTTTTGAAATCAAGAATACGTTTATTATTTTTTTCTGAGTTAAATGTTTCTTTAGGGTGTTGTAGAGCTTTCAGTCTCATTCCATACTGGTTAAAACTTCTATTAAATTAGATTATGAAGACTAAAAGCTGAGCGGGGAATGCTTTTTAGGTTTCAATACATCTGATAGGGATGCAATGAAATAGCTGAATTGATTACTAGTTTGTTAAATAAATGTAAATTGGGGCCCCCTAGAAATGGAGGTTGCAATAAGCTGTTCAAGTGCTCTAAGCGGTTCAGCTGATCAGATCTGAGAAATGTGTTTACCTTTTATGTCTACGCAAGCTGCAAGTTTCTCTAATAATGAAGAAATTGAATATTAAGGGCGTAATTTAGTGTGCTTTTTTAGGAAAGCCTTCTTACATCCACAGATACGCTTAGCTCCTGACTGTTCCCTCCATCAAAAACAACCCCTCTCAGTGGGGTTACATCAGAGTAATCACGCCCCCAAGCTGTTGTTATGTGCTGATCCGCGGGGATGTCGTCATTAGTTGGATCAAACTCAAACCAGCCTTCACCCGGGGAGTAGACAGCAAACCATGCGTGGGAGGCATCAGCGCCTATTAGTTTTTCTTCTCCCGGTGGGGGTAAGGTTTCTAAGTAGCCACTAATATAGCGTGCTGGATACCCCATTGCTCTTAAACAGCCGATAGCAATATGGGCGAAATCCTGACATACCCCGCTTTTTTTCTCTAACGCTTCATGTAGTGGGGTGGCTACGTTGGTTGAACTTGGGTCATATTTGAATTCGTTGAATATCTTAGTGGTTAGGGCGCGTACTGCTGAGCATAGAGGGCGATTCTCATCAAACAGTTCTTGTGCGTAGTCCTTCAATTCACTGCTGATTTTAATCATTGGTGAA
This sequence comes from Neptuniibacter sp. UBA6509, assembly GCA_002435145.1. Lineage (GTDB taxonomy): Bacteria > Pseudomonadota > Gammaproteobacteria > Pseudomonadales > Balneatricaceae > Neptuniibacter. Next base: position 67,236 of record DJLT01000094.1, on the reverse strand, counting down.
TCTAACAAAAACTCTTTGGCTTCGATAACTTCAGGCAGAGTCGATAGTTCTAATTCTTGTTTTACCTGAGAGCATGTTTTACCCAGATCAAGATCCAGGGATGCACGCTCGGATTGGGTATCTATCTCGGTGGTAACGTCGATTACTAATTTCTTATGGTGCTTTTGCAGTGAAAAGTAGAAGCAGTTGTTGCCAAAGTAATCTTCTCGCTGGGAAAAATAGTCCGGCTTAGGAGTAATGTTTACCTGCATGTTCTGACAAATTTGATTGTCTGTACTGCGAGGTAGAAGGTGAGCTTGGTTGTAGCAAAGCGAAACAGGTCTGTTGTAGGTATATTCTGTGATATGTCGGATGCGGTAAATCATAGAAATACAATCCCTTGGGTGGCTTCAAGTTGCTGAGGCTCTGATTGGTGATCAAAGTATTGATCGCTGAGCACAGAAGAGAAATCTTCAATGTGCTTGATTACTTCTTTTAGTAGTTGTTGAAGTTGGCCGCGTGATTGAGTCTCTGTGTCATATCTTGATACAGCATCAAGGTCTGCCATTTGAATGTTGCTGAGTGATTGAATAAGTCGCTTCTCACCCGGACTTAAGCCTGGTTTTAGAGAATCAGGTTGTGGTAGGTCTTTAAAATGGTTTAGAAGGCACTGTAGCTGGTAGATGATAGAGCGTGGGTTAGTTTCATCTAACATCAGTAACTCTAACCCGTGTGCAACATCGGTATGTGTACGATAGCGTCGTCTGAAGGTTATTAATGCTTCGACACTAAGAAGCACTGATTCAAGAATTTGCTGTTGTTGCGATTGGGGCAGTGCGGTTGTTAGTAATGATTGAATGAGCCGAGCAGTTTGTAGCGCTCTTTCTGTACGGCGGCCAATCTCTTGAAACTTCCAGCCAACGCCTTGGAGCATACTTTCATGGCTTAGACCCGACATCGCAAGCAAGGTCGTTACTAGTGGATCCAGTGATTCCTCAGGCGCTGAGGGTAAACCACTGATATAAGAACGCTCCAGTTCAAACAGATTATCTCGAATATCGTTAATGATTCTGTGTGTGTCTGCGGATAGCATCTCTTTGACTTCTTCCGAACAAGTTAAGAGTGCTAATAAACTGGATTTAATACTGCTGGAGCGATTGCTATCTAAGATGATATCGATCAGCTCTTGGTCGGGATTATCCAGTTTCTCTATATCCATAAAACCAGGAAGACAATTGGTTTGCTGAGATAGAGCCTGCAATAGCATCTTTTTAGATTTTTCGGGCAATGGCTCAATGCCATTCATCTGCATGAAAACGGTACGCATTAAGCGCATGTTGGACTCGGCTCTTTCCGCGTAGCGCCCCATCCAGAAAAGATTTTCAATGACTCGGCTGGGTAGATTAGCTTCGTGTGCTAGATTTATGATGCCACTGTTATCTTCAATTAGAGTGGTCTGCTTTTCAGGTTCGGATGCTAGTATCCAGGTGTCTTTACTTTGTGACCCCGCTTGATTCGTCACAACGGTGGCTTGCTGGCTTAAGCCAACCCGAGTTAAGCCGCCGGCCATTACGGTATATGTACTTTGATTTGCCACCTGATTCGATACAGTAAAACTTCTAAAAATTGAAGGTCGTGTCAGAATCTCATTATCTTGCCACGCTGGCAGATAGGAAGGGGTGACATAGCTTTGTGCCACAAACTCATGGGGGGATGCTTCGATACGAGCCAGTATTTCTGATCGGCTTTCCGCGGTTAGCATATGGCCATATACGCTGGGGCTGCTGGCCTTGCGCATAGCGGGTTTAATGATAAGAGAATCCAAGTTAGATTTAATGAAGTTTAGATCACTCTTATCGCCGCACCACCAAGTATCGACAGACGGTAGTTTTAAATCGCGGCCCAGAAAGTGCTGGCTGATTTGAGGCATGTATTTTAATAAAGCGGGCGTTTCTAGAATGCCGGAACCAAGCGGATTACTGACTGCAACATTGCCGTTGCGGATGACCTCAAGGAGGCCAGGAATTCCCAGATAGGAATTAGACTTTAACTCAACGGGGTCACAGTAAATATCATCTACACGGCGCATTATAACGTTAACTTTGCTTAACCCATTTAGGGACTTAAGCCAGACACATCCATCCCTAACTATCAAATCACTACCCTGAACCAAAGGGTAGCCGAGGTAGTTGGAAAGATAGGTATGTTCAAAATAGGTTTCGCTGTAAGCACCCGGTGTTAGGATGACGATCAATGGATCATCGGTTTTATCTTTAGCAAGCGAAGCGAGTGTATTTCTAAGAGATTGAAAAAAATGAGATAACCGATGTACTTGGCTATCACGAAATAGGCTGGGCACCACACGAGAAAGGACCGTGCGGTTTTCGAGCGCATAACCCGCACCGCTTGGTGACTGGGTACGGTCTCCGATGATGATAATCTTACCATCAGCTCCCCTGATCATATCTGCGGCATGAAGTGTCAACTGATGATCATTGGGAAGTTGAATATCTTGGCACTGGCGTAGGAAACCCGGGTGGCTATAAATGATTTCAGGCGGAATAACGGCTTGACGAATAAGCTCTCTGGGACCGTAAATGTCCTTCAAAATGAGGTTTAAAAGTTCAGCGCGTTCGGTTAAACCTGCTTCGATGAGACTCCATTCTTCGCTTGGAATAAGCATTGGAATAGGGTCTAGTTCCCAGGTTTTACTGTCTAAAGGCCCGCTAGCAAGGTTATAGGTAGCGCCATCATCACGTAATATGCGTTCTGCTTTTTTATGTCGGTCCTGAAGCCCATCGTGTCCAAGGGTTTCGATGCTTTCTAGTAGGTATTGCCAGTGCGAACGAGGCAGACCTAGATCAAACGCCTCATTATAGTGACCATCGGGAACTGAGAAGTTACTTGATGGTTCACTCATGACTGATTGTGATTGATTCTGCACTGACTTGCCCACTATTTGATTCTAGTTGCGCACATTATAGCGACTACTTGTAAAAAATCTGCTTTCAGTGTCACTGCAAATGTAGAAATAAAATTTGTGACTTTTAAAGGAGCGATTTTGCTTTCGTCAAGTTTATCCCTGTTGCGATGTTTGCATGCTCGTTATGCTGTTTTTTGGAAGAGCGAGCTTGCGCATACACGGAGTGAAAGCGAACCAGTTAGCGCTAAGGTCGTCATGCAGTTGAGAAACGCTTATCTGTAGATCGTTGAGGTGATCTCGAAACGTCTCATTAAGCTGTTCTCCATTATTTAAGGGGTAGTGTAGTTCTTTAACCGTTTCTATACCCCTTAAAATATTTTCAGGGCGTGGTAATTTTTGAGCGGCTGCATGTATTTCGTTTAGGCAAAAACGCAGGGTTCTTGGAAAGTGAGGATCTTCCAACATAAATCTTGCAACTTTTTGCGATTGAACTGCTGTTCTTACTCCGCGTCGGTAGTTCATATAGCCGCTAACTGAGCGAAGTACGTTCCCCCATACGACTTGGTCAAGATTTACGCGTTTATCTTCATTTGGTTGCAGTATGACGGAAGCGCCGGCATCAAGAATACGCGTCGTCATATCTGCTCGTTCAATATTTCTGCCAATGACGACAAACTGCCATGTGGCGTCCCGGCTCATGGCGCCTTCGAATAGACCGGTTATTTCTTGGCAGCGCTGTATTAACGTGTTTAAAAATTTATGCCGATTGGTTCGGTTTATACCTTGCTGAATATTGTGTCGAGCATAAAGGTCCAATTCGTTAATTTGTTCCCATGTATCTTGAGGTATTACATCTCTTGTTGTGCGGATGTTTTCTTTTGCGTGCCTCAGAGATGAGAGTAACGAATAGGGATTGGAATCGTCGGCTAGTAAAAATTTCACGACATTTCGTTCGTCCCGAACTTTATAGCGTTCAGTATAGCTATCAGCATTGCTGTTGATACGAATAAGGTTATACCAGCTGATATTGGTTTTCTTTGGTAGATCAAACAGCAAACTGTCATAAACGCTGACTAGGCGTGCAATGTTCTCAACACGCTCTAGGTAACGGGCACCCCAATAAATTCTTTCGGCTACACGAGATAACATAACTATTCAGTCTCCGTATCAACAATCCAAGTATCTTTACTACCGCCACCTTGAGATGAATTAACAACAAGCGAGCCTTTTTTCATGGCAACTCGTGTTAACCCTCCGGTCGTCACATAGGCGTCTTTACCCTGTAAAATAAATGGGCGAAGATCTAAATGGCGTGGTTCTAACTTTCCCTGTCCTATCAGTGTCGGAGCGGTAGAAAGGTTCAATGTAGGTTGGGCGATATAATTACGTGGGTTCTCATTAATTAGCTGAGCAAATTTAGTTTGCTCTTTTTTGGTCGAGTGCGGCCCCACGAGCATTCCATAGCCACCTGATTCGTTGGCTGGTTTTACAACCAATTTATCCAGATTAGCCAGTACATACTCTTTTTGTTTGGGATCTTCACACAGATAGGTTTCAACATTGGATAGAATCGGTTCTTCATCAAGATAGTATTTGATGATGGCTGGTACGTAAGCATAAACAACCTTATCATCTGCTACACCTGCCCCCGGGGCATTCGCTAAAGCAACATTGCCCTTTTTCCATGCTTTCATCAAGCCGGGTACACCTAATGCTGAGTCTTTCCTAAATACTTCCGGATCGATAAAGGCGTCATCAATTCGACGATAGATCACATCAACGCGTTCCGGCCCGGCAATTGTTTTCATGTATACGCAATCATCTTCGACGAATAGATCGCTGCCTTCTACGAGCTCGGCTCCCATCTGTTGAGCTAGAAAGGCATGTTCAAAGTAAGCAGAGTTAAAAATGCCAGGTGTTAAGACAACAATTTCAGGTTCTTCAACATCCCTAGGAGATAAAGAGGCCAACATATCAAACAGGTGAGCGCAGTAATCGTCTAATGGGAGGATGTTCTCTTTCTCAAAAATTTCAGGTAATACGCGCTTAGTAATAGCTCGGTTTTCGAGCATGTAGGAAACCCCAGAAGGGACGCGTAAGTTATCTTCCAGAACAAAGAACTTACCGTCACCATCTCTGACCAAGTCGGTACCACATATATGTGCCCAGACACTATGAGCCGGATTGACACCAATGCATTCGGGAAGAAAGTTTGGGGAGCCTTGGATTACATGTTCGGGGACCACACCGTCACGAATAATCTTTTGTTCATGATAAAGGTCATCGATAAACATATTTAGGGCACTGAGTCGTTGTTTAAGCCCTTCAGCGACCTGTTTCCATTCATCAGATGGAATTATTCTTGGGATAATATCAAAGGGCCACGCACGGTCTATATTGCCCTCTTCAGTATAAACAGTAAAAGATATCCCCATCTCCTGAATGGTGGCTTCAGCCATTTGGCGGCGCTTATCTAGCTCTCCATCTTCCATGTCTGCAATATGTTCTACTAATTTGTCCGCCGCTTCTCGCGGTTTACCTTTTGACGAGACTAGCTCGTCAAAATGTGACACCGATTCATAACCATCCCAAATGCTATTCATACCCTTTGTTTCCCTGATATCCGAAAACTTAAGACTGCACTATTATAGTGCGGCGAAGGTGAGCAAGGCTTTTTGTTGGCCCTGCCTTGGTGCTTCGGCCTGATTAATAGACCGAAGAATCTATAAATATTTTATCTAAAGGGGATTGAGCAAATATTAGGCCATTAATATTTAATGTGCTTTTTTACGGGGCTATAGGGCTAATGAGCTGGGTGATGGCGTTGTATTACGATCATAGGCTTTTGCGGTGCTTGATATGAATTGGCTTGAAGCTTGCTGTGTAATAAAGCAGTTGTTTAACACTCTCTATATTAAGGGATGATAATCGCAGTGCTGTGGAATGCTTTATTAGCCCATATGGCATGTAATTAGATTGAGTACTTAATAAAGGATTAAACAGGATCAAAGTTTGCTTATCTCGCAATTTGGTACAGTGCGTTCAGCTTAGGAGCATTAAGGAATGGCAATTCGTGTAGCCTTGAATCACAAGACAAAATACAAGTTTGATCGTAGAGTTAATCTATTTCCGCATACATTACGTTTACGGCCAGCTCCTCATTCGCGTACACATATTCACGGATACTCTCTCAAAATAACCCCTGAAGAGCATTTCTTGAACTGGCAGCAGGACCCTTTTGGCAATTATCAGGCTAGACTCGTTTTTCCAGAAAAAACAGATGAATTTAGCATTGAAGTAGAAGTGATTGCGGATATGACCGTTATTAACCCATTCGACTACTTTGTTGAAGAATATGCTGAAAACTATCCATTTAAGTACGATGCTCAGTTAAAAAAGGAGCTGCTGCCTTATCTAAAGTGCTCAGAAAAAGGTCCGTTACTGAAGAAGTGGGCGAGCAAGGTTGATAAAGAGCCAAAACCAATCAATGATTTTTTGGTTGAGCTAAACCAGCAACTTGAGCAAGAGATTGATTACGGTATCCGCATGGAGCCCGGTGTTCAGACTTGCGAGAAAACGTTATCTAGTAAAAAAGGCTCTTGCAGAGATACCGCATGGTTACTTGTTCAGATACTCCGTCGAATAGGCTTGGCTGCTCGCTTTACATCCGGTTATCTAGTTCAGCTCAAGCCTGATGTAAAACCTCTTGATGGTCCAGCAGGAGCTGATGAGGACTTCACTGATCTACATGCTTGGTGTGAAGTTTATATTCCGGGTGCCGGCTGGATCGGTCTTGATCCAACATCGGGCTTGTTTGCTGGAGAAGGGCATATTCCTTTGGCATGTACATCAGATCCAGTTTCAGCGGCTCCTGTGACAGGTGCGACTAGCCCATGTGAGGTTGAATTTGAACATGAAAACAGCGTAACGCGAATTCAAGAAGATCCAAGGGTCACTAAGCCTTATAGCGATCAGCAGTGGGAAGATATTATGCAGTTGGGATCTGCAATAGATCAGCAGCTGAATGAGCAGGATGTTCGCTTGACCATGGGTGGGGAGCCAACCTTTGTTTCTGTTGATGATATGGAATCTCCGCAGTGGAATACGGATGCATTGGGTGACGATAAGCTTAAATTAGCCAAAGATCTGTTACTGCGCTTACGTGAAGAATATGCCCCGGGTGGCCTATTACACTACGGTCAAGGTAAGTGGTATCCCGGTGAGGAGATCCCTCGTTGGGCGCTAGGTTGTTTTTGGCGTGAAGATGGTGAGCCTTTATGGTCTAAACCGTCATTGTTAGCGCGAGTTGATCAGGATTATGGTCATGATTTGAGTTCTGCTGAAAAGTTTTTTACTCAGTTGTGTAATAACCTTCAGCTTGATAATAAATTTATCCTCCCAGCTTATGAAGATGCGCTGTATTTTGCTTGGAAAGAGCAAAATCTACCGGGTAACATTGATCCATTAAAAGCTGATTTGGATAGTGATCTAGAGCGTAAACGCATCGCTAAGCTGCTGCAGCGTGGTTTAAATAGCCCAAGTGGTTTTGTTTTGCCACTTGCGTGGGATTATTCACAATCTAATTGGCACTCAACTCATTGGCCTATGAGACGCGAGCAGGTGGTGTTAATCCCAGGTGATTCATCTTTGGGGTACCGATTGCCGCTAGATTCTCTTCCCTATCAAACTGAAGAGGAACGTGAGGTTCAAGCAGAATCTGATCCTTTTGAATTATCCCGTCCTTTACCTAAGCATAGTCAGTTCGCGGAAACGGTTGAGCAGCTTAAAGAGATGCCTGCATCGGATGCTATAACCACGCATCAGGTTGAGGTGATACGTACTGCGTTATGTATTGAGCCTCGTGATGGTAAGTTGTATTTGTTCCTGCCGCCGATGACCTACCTTGAACACTACCTTCAGCTCATTGCGACCATAGAGAAAACCGCAACAGAGCTTAAATTGCCGATAGTGTTAGAGGGCTATGAGCCGCCAAAAGACAGTCGCCTTAAAAAATTATTAGTGACGCCTGATCCAGGTGTTATTGAAGTTAATATCCACCCTTCTGAAAGTTGGGATGAGCTGGTGGATAATACAACTCGACTTTATCAGGCCGCGCATGAGTGTCGTCTGGGAACTGAAAAATTTATGCTAGATGGGCGCCATACCGGTACCGGTGGCGGTAATCATATTACGATAGGGGCTAATACACCGGCTGACAGCCCATTGTTACGCCGTCCGGACCTTTTGCGTAGCTTGATTACCTATTGGCAACATCACCCTGGATTATCCTATGTATTTTCTGGCATGTTTATTGGCCCTACCAGTCAGGCGCCGAGGGTTGATGAAGCCCGAGGTGAGATGTTGTATGAGCTGGAAATTGCTTTTAAGCAAATGCCTGAGGGTATCATTGATCAGCCATGGTTAGTGGATCGGATTTTGCGAAATCTGTTGGTTGATATGACCGGCAATACTCACCGTGCTGAATTTTGTATTGATAAATTGTATTCACCTGGTAGTGCCAGTGGGCGGCAGGGTTTACTGGAATTTCGTGGATTTGAAATGCCGCCGCACTCACGCATGGCCTTGGTTCAAGCCCTTCTTATTCGTAGCTTGGTGGCGCGGTTCTGGGATGAGCCTTATAGCAAGCCATTAGCGCGTTGGGGGACTGAATTGCATGATAAGTTTATGTTGCCTCATTATGCGTGGGCGGATCTGAAATGTGTGGTTCAGGATCTTCAGGATCATGGCATACCTTTCCAGCTTGATTGGTTGGCGCCTTTTGAAGAGTTTCGTTATCCACATTATGGTCGGGTTCAGATTGATAATGTGGCTATTGAGTTGCGTTGGGCTATTGAGCCTTGGCATGTGTTGGGTGAAGAGATCAGTAGTTTTGGGACTTCACGTTATGTTGATTCTTCTGTGGAGCGTTTGCAAATTAAGCTTTCAGGCCTAGATGAGGGACGATATGTCGTGACCTGTAATGGCCATCGTGTGCCATTGCGAAGTACTGGGCGTAATGGTGAATATGTAGCAGGTGTTCGTTATCGGGCATGGCAGCCACCTTCAGCCCTCCATCCGACTATTGGGGTGCATGCGCCGTTGACCTTTGACTTGGTTGATACTTGGAACGGCCAGAGTATAGGTGGGTGTACTTATCATGTGAGTCATCAGGGTGGACGGAGTTATGATACCTATCCAGTTAATGGTCATGAAGCTGAAGCGAGAAGGGTCTCTCGTTATGATGAGTTTGGACACTCTCCGGGAGAGATAACGGCTACCACTGGTGCAAGGGTCGTACGCGAATTCTCACCTGATGATCGTCCTGCAAAGCCTGCGGCACTTAAAGAGGAAGTCTTTAGTAATGAATATCCTTATACGCTTGATTTAAGGAATGTTGCACCTGCTGATGTATCCTCGAGCTGATGAGTTTTGGGTAGGAACTGATGTGAAAGGTAGTCAATATTGTAAGGTCTGAGCCCTGCTGTTTGCTTAGTTTACAGCAGGCATATCTGAATGGGGTCGCAATGTGTTGACCTCATTCAGGTTTTTGGCTTTGGGTTTGTCGAAGGATATTCGGGAGAATTCCTTTTCTCCCGACCTCGTGGATCATCGATTGGCAAAATACATTGTTACTTCGAAGCCAATTCTCAAGTCGTTATAGCTTGGTTTACACCACTTCATGTAGCATCTCCTGTTGTATTAGTATTTATTAATATAGTCGTTTTTTGTGGATTTATCCTATTAAAAAAATCTACATGCTTGATAGGGAGGCTCAATTACGACTTATGCTGCTATATTGTGGAGGGGCTTATGTTGCAGGTTCGCTAAGAGTGCGCAGGGGGTGTCTGAAGGTTGTGCGGTCTTTAAAGTGGTGGGCCTAGCAGGACTCGAACCTGCGACCGATCGATTATGAGTCGAGCGCTCTAACCAACTGAGCTATAGGCCCCCAGAGCAAGATTGCTCTTGCGAATTGAATTCAAAACAGTAACAAAACAGTTAATTTTGAATCAATTTGAGGTTCTCCAAAAGGAGAGGGCGCCCATAATACCGAGTAGGAATCATGGGTGCAAGGTTTTGATTTAAAAGAATATGCTAGTCGTCAATAAAACCACGTAGGTGCTCTGAGCGGCTAGGGTGGCGAAGCTTGCGCAGGGCTTTGGCTTCGATCTGACGAATACGCTCGCGCGTTACGTCAAACTGCTTACCTACCTCTTCTAACGTATGGTCTGTATTCATCTCGATACCGAAACGCATACGCAGAACTTTAGATTCACGTACTGTCAGGCCGGCTAATACCTCTTTTGTTGCTTCACGTAGGCCTTCGCCTGTTGCTGAGTCAACTGGGGAGGAGATAGTCACGTCTTCAATGAAATCGCCTAAGCTTGAATCTTCATCATCACCGATTGGTGTTTCCATTGAGATTGGTTCTTTGGCAATCTTCAGAACTTTACGTACTTTGTCTTCAGGCATTTCCATGCGTTCGGCAAGTTCTTCAGGCGTTGCTTCACGTCCCATCTCTTGTAGCATCTGACGGGAAATACGGTTCAGTTTGTTGATCGTTTCGATCATATGCACTGGAATACGTATGGTACGTGCTTGGTCGGCAATGGAACGAGTAATTGCCTGGCGGATCCACCATGTAGCATAAGTTGAGAACTTATAACCACGACGGTATTCAAATTTGTCTACCGCTTTCATTAGGCCGATGTTACCTTCCTGGATTAGATCTAGGAACTGTAGACCGCGGTTGGTGTATTTCTTAGCAATGGAGATTACAAGACGTAGGTTGGCTTCAACCATCTCTTTTTTCGCGCGGCGTGCTCTTGCTTCGCCAATAGACATTGCGCGGTTAATCTCTTTGATCTCTGTTAGGGCTATGCCTGTATCGATCTCTGCATTAATAAGTTTTCTTTGTGCACGCTTAAGTTCAATGATATTTGTTTTGATTGCACGCGAGTAATCGCTCTTGGAATCAATAATATCGGTGAACCAGCTTGTATTTGTTTCGTTGCCAGGGAAGTCTTTAATAAAGGCTTTACGTGGCATTTTTGCTCGTTGTGTACAGATACGCATGATAGTGCGTTCTTGTTTACGAATATTTTCAATCGTAGAGCGAACACGGTTGACTAGCGCTTCATAGTAGCGAGGCGAAAGTTTAATCGGAGAGAACACTTCGCCAAGTTCGAACTGGGCTTTCTTATGTTCTTTGCTACCACGGCCGTGTTCTTCAACAATGTCTTTTAGTGCAATCAGCTTTTCGCGAACTAGGCCATAGCGACGTGCGGCTTCTTCAGGATCTGGGCCTTTCTCTTTTTCTTCCTCTTCATCGTCATCTTCGGCAGGTGCTGCAGGAGGAGCTACAGGCATGACGCCATCATCAGGATCAATGTAGCCGCTGAAGATGTCGCTTAAGCGGCCTTCTTCTTGGATGGTAAGGTCGTAGGCTTCAATGATGGCATCAACAGTGCCAGGGAAGCATGCAACAGCGCACATAACTTCTCGAAGACCTTCTTCAATTCGTTTAGCAATGCTGATCTCGCCTTCGCGAGTTAATAGTTCAACGGTACCCATTTCACGCATATACATGCGGACAGGGTCAGTCGTGCGTCCGGCGTCAGACTCTACAGCAGCAAGTGCTGCTACAGCTTCTTCATCCGCATCAACTTCTGCGGAATCACCTTCGGTCATCAGTAGTGTTTCAGTATCCGGCGCTTCTTCTGACACGGAAATACCCATGTCATTGATCATGCGGATAATATCTTCTACTTGATCCGGATCGGCAATGTCCTGTGGTAGATGGTCATTGATTTCAGCGAAGGTAAGGTAGCCCTGCTCTTTACCACGTGCGATCAATTCCTTGAGGCGAGACTGCTGTTGCTGCGAAGTATCGGACATAGGACCCTGTGACTTGTAAAAATGGATGAAAATTCGAGCAGGCCATTATAACGATGAAGTCGCTATTTTGCTAGGGAAAAGGCCGTGCCAGTTTTAGTCAGTTACCCGTTAAAAATAGACTATTTTTCAGCGACTTGCTGAAATGATCGGTAACTTAATCTTGTATATGGTGATTAGGCTCTATTTTTTCAAGGGTGGAGCCAGTTTTTTGCGTTGTCGCTTGGGCTGGGGCTATTCTTTGGTGATATGTTTTAGCTGATTTAGTTTCTGAAAGTTTTGCGCCAGCGATACTTTTTCTTCAGTGCTTAATTTGCCGGTCTGTTGTTGTTTTCTTTGTAGTGCAGAGATCTCTTGTTCCAAGGCGATCAGTTCTAGCTGATTTTTAGCGTCTTTTAAGTAAAGGCGAGCATCTTCTTCTGAGTGTATTTCTAGCGAAGTGGATATCTCATATAGGCTGATGATAGTTTGTGAGAGTTTTTCATCTTCGCGCCAATCAACAGCGAGCTGACCAAGTGATGCAGATGGGTTCTCTGTATAATAGGTAATTAACTGAATGAGAAGCTGAATATCTGTGCTTTCGGCCTGAGATAGACTTTGTGGCGGTGTGTATTCGCTTGCGAGTTGAGGGTAATGCAAAAGCAGTGATATGAGTTTTTCGGCAAACGAAAGCTCTGTGTTTTTTGGGCGCGGTAACCGAGGGCCTGGCTGCTCGCCAAATTTATCTTTTTTGTAACCGTTTTTGAATTTGCCCTTTTTCTTACTTGGCTGTTCTTGGTATGACTCTTGATAGCCAGATTCAAAGTCTGCGTAATGCGGCTCTTCGCTAGGATAGTTATCATACTCTAGTGCTGGCGGAGGGCTATATGCATCAGAAGTGCTTGTGTTTTGGCTTGCTGGAGTGGATGTGGTTGTAAGCGCTTCATGAAAATTAACAGTGGTTTGAATCTGATCGAGGGATAAGTTTGTTAGCTCACAAATTCGATCTAGCATCATCTGCTGTAGCAGGCTTGGGCGCATTGAGTTGATAGCGGGAAGCACTTCAGTGCTAAAGCGCGCACGTCCATCCATGCTATCTAAGTCCGCAGTTTCGGAATGGCTTTTAAAGAAAAACTCAGACAAGGGTTGGGCTGTGGATAATCTTTCACTAAAGGCTATCTCGCCTTCTTGGCGTACTAAGCTGTCAGGGTCTTCGCCATCAGGTAAGAATAAAAAACGGGCTTCTTTACCATCTTCAATAACGGGTATTGCGGTTTTGAGTGCGCGCATAGCGGCTTCTCGACCTGCATTGTCTCCATCAAAACAGAAGATGATTTCCGGTACTATTTTAAAAAGTCGCTCTAAGTGTTGTTCTGTCGTGGCGGTACCTAGGGTCGCCACGGCATAGTGAATGCCGTATTGAGCTAAACCAACGACATCCATATAGCCTTCAACAATAATAAGGCGATCTAACTTGCTGTTGTGTTTTCTTGCTTCATAAAGACCGTAAAGTTCACGGCTTTTATGGAATGTGGGTGTTTCCGGGGAATTAAGGTACTTCGGTTTATCGTCACCTAGTACACGTCCACCAAAAGCTATAGTTCTGCCGCGCTGGTCTCTAATCGGAAACATAATACGATTACGAAATCGATCGTAGCGGCTGTCACGCTCTTCATTGTGAATAAGCATTCCCGCTTCTTCTAGAAGCTTGGCTTTATGCGGATCATCTTTACCTAGGTGCTTAAGTAAATTATCCCAGCCGGAGGGTGCAAAACCAATCGAAAATGCTTTGGCTGCTTGGCCGCTAAGGCCGCGTGATTTTAGATAGTTAACAGCGTCAGTACGACTGTCATTGCTACGTAGCTGATCTTCATAGTATTGGCTGGCGGCATCGAGCAGTTCGTACAGCTTTTTTAATTGCTGATCTTTTTCGCGTTGCTGCGGGGAATCATCACGTGGGACTTCCATTCCGGCGGATTTAGCGAGCTCTTCAACCGCTTCAGGAAAGCCGATATTCTCATATTCCATAAGAAACCCCAGTGCGTTTCCACCTGCTCCACAGCCAAAGCAGTAATAAAACTGTTTCTCTTGGTTAGCAGAAAAGGAGGGGGTTTTTTCTTTATGGAAAGGGCAAAGGCCTGAGTAGTTCTTGCCGGCGCGTTTTAGCTTTTGGACACGACCATCTAGCACGTCAATAATATTGACGCGTGCTAATAAATCATCGATAAATGTTTGGGGTATGCGTCCGGCCATGAGCTCAACTGCTGATTAGGTATCAGCGGGAGTGTAACTGGATAGTCTTTAACTTGATAGTCTTTAGCTAGGTAGTGTCTAACTTGATATCAGCCTAGCTAGATCGTGTTTAACTTGTTAGTACGGCCTTAACAAGTTTGGATATATTACCCATATCGGCGCGGCCTTGAACTTGGGGTTTTACTAGCCCCATGACTTTGCCCATGTCTTGCATGGACTGCGCGCCTGACTCTTCTGTAGCTTGTTTAACAATGGCTACAAGTTCTTCATCCGTAAGCGGTTGCGGCAGGAAAGTTTTAATCACCTCCAACTCCCGTCGCTCAGCACTAGCAAGATCCATACGTGCCGCTTCTTCAAATTGTGAGATAGAGTCTCGACGTTGCTTAGACATTTTGTCTAGCACCGTAATAACTCGGGTATCATCCAGCTCAATGCGTTCATCGATTTCGATGCGCTTGAGTTCGGCTAACATCATGCGGATAGTGCTTAGGCGTTCCTTATCTTTGGCACGCATTGCAGCTTTCATCTCTGTAGTGATTCGCTGCTTAAGCTCCGACATAACTTACCTCTAATTACCTGAATGGGATCTTGTGTATATCTCGAGTATTAGTACAAGCGTACGCGACGTGCGTTTTCGCGAGATACTTTCTTAGCGTGACGCTTAACAGCAGCAGCTGCTTTACGCTTACGTACAGAAGTTGGCTTCTCGTAGAATTCACGACGACGAACTTCAGCTAGTACGCCTGCTTTTTCGCAAGAACGTTTGAAACGACGTAGAGCAACATCAAATGGCTCGTTTTCTTTAACTTTTACAGCTGGCATGTTTTAACAAACCCTATAATTGTTTAGTTAATACTTAATGAAACTTGCTCATAAAACAGACGGTTCTATGGCAAGGCGCGAAATTTTATTCCTTTCACTAGGCTAAGTAAAGCAGTTAATGGCTATTCAGGCTATTTTCTACACAGGTTTGCATGCAGTCGGCCAAGGGCAGATGTATAATGCCCGCAAAGCGACCGGCTAGTATGATTTTGTAATGTTCGGTAGCGCTATAAATCTAAATTGAGATAGTAAAAGATGCGTGTATTAGGAATAGAAACCTCTTGCGATGAAACCGGTGTTGCAATCTATGACAGTGAGCAAGGCTTATTGGCTGATGCGTTATACAGCCAAGTAAAGATGCATGCTGAATACGGTGGTGTCGTGCCTGAACTGGCTTCACGTGATCATGTGCGAAAATTACTGCCTCTATTGGATGAAGTCTTTGAAAAGGCTGATGTAAAGAAAGGTGATGTGGATGCTATTGCCTATACGTCAGGCCCCGGTTTGATTGGTGCGCTGATGGTAGGTGCCTCAACCGGTCGAGCGTTGGCGCTCTCATGGGGTAAGCCCGCCATCGGCGTGCATCATATGGAAGGTCATTTGCTAGCCCCGATGTTGGAAGAGAACCCTCCTTCGTTTCCATTTGTTGCCTTACTGGTATCGGGTGGACATACCCAGCTAGTGCGTGTCGATGGTATTGGTCAGTATGAGCTTCTGGGTGAATCACTCGATGATGCAGCCGGAGAAGCTTTTGATAAAGCCGCGAAAATGCTCGGCTTAGATTATCCGGGCGGGCCGTTAGTCGCTAAACATGCATTATTAGGTGATCGAACGCGTTTTCGTTTTCCTCGCCCGATGATCGACCGTCCCGGCATGGATATGAGTTTTTCGGGCTTAAAGACATTTACCCTGAATACTTCTAATGATCATCGTGATGAAAATGGAAAGCTGGATGATCAGACAATTAATGATATCGCTTGTGCTTTTGAAGAAGCTGTTGTCGATACCCTAGCTATAAAATGTAAACGCGCCCTGCAGCATACTGGATTTAAGCAGTTAGTCATTGCCGGTGGTGTGAGTGCAAATCAGCGGTTACGTGAACGATTAGAAGAGATGGTTAAAAAGGAGCGCTCTGAACTCTTTTATGCGCGTCCTGAATTCTGCACAGATAATGGTGCGATGATCGCGTTTGCAGGTTGTCAGCGTTTAGTAGCAGGCCAGCAAAGTGGTCTAGAAATCGTAACAAAACCTCGTTGGCCGCTTGATACGCTTGAGGCGATTTAAAGCCGAGGTTCTGAACTGTTAAGCAGATTACGTATATTTGTACGGTGGCTGAGGAGTAAAAGCGCTGAAATGATTAGCATGACAGCAAAATACTCCGGGGCGGTTAGCCAAATAAAGATTGGGCTAACAAGTGCACAGGCAGTAGAGGCAAGTGATGCTGTACGGCTAATTGCTGCAACTATTCCCCACACAATCAGCTGTGCAATTGCCAATGGCCAGTACAAACAGATACAAACACCCAGCGCAGTGGCGATACCTTTGCCGCCCTTGAATGATGAAAAAATCGGGAAAAGGTGGCCGAGAATAGCGGCTAATGCGCAAAGGGATTGTTCTGTGTTGGATAAAGGTAAAAGTAGACCGGGCAGTAGTGCCAATATGCCTTTGCCAATATCGCCAAAGAGTGTCAATGTGGCGGCTTTAGCTGAGCCAATACGTAAGACATTGGTTGTGCCGGGATTACCAGAACCTTGCTGGCGAGGGTCAGGAATATTAAAGGCATGACAAACGATCACTGCTACGGGGATTGAGCCCCATAGGTAAGCAAGAAAAATAAGTCCGATGGTGACAAGTCCAGTATCGGTCATTATGAATCCAAGAGTGAAGTTATGGATATAGTGTACATTCGAGAGTTAGAGGTGGAAACAGTCATTGGTATTTATGACTGGGAACGTGAGATTCGTCAGCGCGTTAATCTGGACTTAGAGATGGGTACAGATATTCGTCAGGCGGCGAACACTGAAGATGTAGATAATACGCTGAACTATAAATCCGTATCAGATCGCTTGATTGCATTTATCGAGAAGAGTGAGTTTCAGTTAGTGGAAACCATGGCTGAACAGATCGCAGAGATTGTGATGAATGAATTTTCGGTTAAGTGGTTGAAATTGCGTTTGGGTAAGCCGGGTGCAGTGCCTAAAGCGGCAGATGTTGGCGTGATTATTGAGCGCGGGGAGCGTTTCTAATGGCGCAGGTTTTTGTCAGTGTTGGGAGTAATACAGAACGTGAATACTACACGCGTTCTGCACTTGATGCGTTGCATCAGCATTTTGGTGCACTAAATATATCCACAGTGTACGAAAGCGAAGCGGTTGGCTTTAGTGGTGATAACTTTTTTAACTTTGTCGCCGCGTTTAATACCCAGCTTTCAGTCGCTGACTTATCCACACTGCTGAAGCGAATTGAAGATGAAAATGGTCGTTGCCGAAAAGGCCCTAAGTTTAGCGGCCGAACTTTAGATATTGATATTCTTACCTATGATCAGCTGGTGGGAGAGCATTCGGGTGTGCAGTTACCGCGTGGTGAGATCACAAAGAATGCGTTTGTCTTAAAGCCTTTGGCTGATATCGCAGGAGATACGCTGCACCCTGAACTTCAGATCTCTTATTCTGCACTGTGGCAGGATTATGCTGAGCAGCAATCACTATGGTCTGTAGAGTTTGAGTGGCAGGGGAATTCATTGCCTTGTTCTGTGGGGTAAGGCGTAAAGTCGGGTTAGAGTAAAGATTTGAGGGTGCAGCTGGCCTTCGTAGGATCTCAGCGCTTCTTTGTGAAGAGAGGTAAATGATCTTCAGAATATAGAAGAAAACCAAAAAACTCGCGCACAGGGTGGCTTCCTACAGTTCATTTCTAATGGCTGTAGAGCGACTTCCCACCATCGACCGCCAATATTTGGCCTGTAACGTAGCTGGCATTAGCTAAGTAATTTACCGTTTCTGCTAGATCAGTTGCTTGTCCAATTTTCCCTAATAACGTTTTATCCACAATCGCTTGTTTCGCTTCGGCTGTTAGGTCTGCTTCAGGCCACAGAATTGCGCCGGGAGATACGCCGTTAACACGTACTTTGGGTGCGAGTTCTTTGGCTAAGCTTTTGGTCATCATCTCTAGCCCTGCTTTGGCAATAGAGTAGATCGGGTGGCCGGGTAAGCCTCTTTGAGCATGAATATCGATCATATTAATAATACAGCCGTTGTTTTCCTTTAAGGTTTCGCTCAGTTCAGCGCAAAGGAAGTAGGGTGCACGCAGATTTGAATTAATCAATTCATCCCACTGTGCTTGGCTGCTTTCGGTAACCGGCGTTGGATAAAACGCAGAGGCATTGTTAACCAATAGATCTACTCTTCCAAAGGGTTGTACCGCTTCTTTCGCTAATAGCACGACATCATCCATGTTGTTTAAATCAGCCTGTATACAATGAGCGCTATTATGGCGAAGTTGGTTAAACGAATCGGTAAGCGCTAGGGCTTCTGTTTTAGATCGATTGTAGTGGATCAGGATTGAGTAGCCTTGTGCGTGCAGTTTTTTAGCGATAGTCGCGCCAACGCGTTTGGCTGAACCCGTGATAAGAGCGACTTTGCTTTCAGTCATGTTGGGGTCGTCTTTATCGGTTGGGCGGCTCATTACTCTTTTCCTTAATTTTTAATGTTCTTAGTCTTCGCTAAATTGCTCGCAGATAGACAGGCGACGCTGGTTGATCGCTTCGCCTAGTTCAGGCCCTTTGAATCCTTCTTCCATTAGTTGTTTTGGCTGAATTTTCGCGATCAATTCGAGTATAGGATTTAGATGGCTCATGCTAACGTTCGTATGTAATGCGTTAATACATTCAATTAACTGCGGTAGGCGTTGAGGTCTTCGAATTAGATCAAGCGCTAAAATCGTATTGAGCTTTTTTTCGGCGCTGAGTTGATCAAACTGCGAGAATTGCTGGTGGTTGTTTTTACAGTGTAGCGCCAACTCTTTATAGAGGTTTGGGGTACGTAAGCGCTCACAAAAAGAGTTAATGTTTAGATCGTTAGATAAAGATAGAAGGCAGGCGAAGCGAGTGATTGCGTTTTCGCTTTCCCCTTCCCCTTTGGTTGTTTGTTGGCTTACGACCTGAAAAGCTGCAATGAGTGAATCATTTATAGAGGGGGCTAATTCAGGGAGCACTTTGGTAA
Source organism: Neptuniibacter sp. UBA6509 (assembly GCA_002435145.1). Taxonomy (GTDB): domain Bacteria; phylum Pseudomonadota; class Gammaproteobacteria; order Pseudomonadales; family Balneatricaceae; genus Neptuniibacter. The sequence continues at coordinate 48,171 of DJLT01000094.1, read as the reverse complement.
TTGCGTTGCACTCTTGCAGAGCTTGTAAAAATATCCAGGGTGACGGTTCTGAAAGTGCACGTTCAAACTCTTTCCACACACGTTCCGATGTGAGGTGTTCCAATTCATCACCTGTGGATAGCTCTGTCATGAGTTGAAGGGTTTCATCTGCAATCGAGAACCCTAAGTGATGATAGCGTGCCGCAAAGCGGGCAACTCTTAATACTCTTAACGGGTCTTCAGAAAAAGCGGGAGATACATGGCGAAGTAGCTTGTCAGCCAAATCCTGTTGGCCGTTATAGGGATCATAGATCTGTCCTTCATCATCCTCGCTATCAACATCCATGGCCATAGCGTTAATGGTGAGATCTCGACGCAGTAAGTCCTCTTCGAGGGTCACGGATGGGTCTGCATGGTACTGAAAGCCAGTATAGCCTTTACCTGACTTTCTTTCTGTTCTAGCAAGTGCGTATTCCTCACCGCTTTTGGGGTGGATAAAGACGGGAAAGTCTTGCCCAACTTGCTGGTAGCCTAAATCGATCATCTCTTGTGCGGTGGCGCCAACAACAACCCAATCTTTATCAAAAATAGGGAAGTCTAATAGTTTGTCTCGTACCGCTCCGCCCACTAGATAGATTTGCATTAGCTTTGCTCGCACAAGTTAGGTTGTTCCACACGCCATGCTTCAAAACCACCATTGATGCTATAGACCTCATCAAAGCCTTGCTCGATTAAGAACTGTGCAGCGTTTTGGCTGCTAATGCCGTGATAGCAACAAACGAGTAGGGGATTGTCCATGTCGGCATCGTGCATAAACTGATGCATATTTTCATTAGTTAGATTGACCGAGCCTGAAATGTGGGCCTGTGCATAACTTTGTGCGTCACGTATATCTGCAACCCCAGCGCCTTGTTCCATTAGTGCAACGGCTTGGTTGGAATCGATGCATTTGAATTCGCTCATAAGGGTTCTCTTTTATAAATATTGGCTAGTGGGTGGCGGAGTATGTTTGGGTTGTATCGCGTTGATACTAAACGTTTTCATATCTTCTAAGCGCAGCGCTGTTAATTTTCCACCCCAAACGCATCCGGTATCTAATGCGAATACATTATCCGCATCGGCTTCGCCTTCTAAGGCAGCCCAGTGCCCGAAAATGATCCGAGTGTTTTGTTCTTTAGGGTTTTTGCGCGGTAGTCTGAACCAAGGCTTGTGCCCTTCAGGTTGAGAATCAAGGGTGCCTTTAGCAGAAAAATCTAACTTCCCTTCAGGTGTGCAAAAGCGCATACGTGTTAAATAGTTGGTAATCAGCCTTAATCGATCCCAGCCTTCGAGCGTGGGGGTCCAAGTATCAGGCTTGTTGCCATACATGTGGGCGAAATATTCTTTGGCTAAAGTACTGTTAAGAACGTTTTCAACTTCTTTAGCGCGTTTTCTTGCTTTGCGTATGCTCCAGCAGGGTGGGATACCTGCGTGAATCATCGCTACACGATTTTCTTTATCGTGAACCATTAGTTTTTGTTGAAGAAGCCAAGATAGAAGTTCATCTCTATCTGGTGCGCTAAAGATTGGGGCCAGAGTGTCACTGCGTTTTTGCTTGGTGGCTTGAAAATAGATAGCGAGAAGGTGCAGGTCATGATTACCTAAAACGCAGGTTGCTCTTGGGCCTAATGATTTTAGAAAACGGAGGGTTTCAAGAGATTTTGGGCCGCGATTAACTAGGTCACCTGCGACCCATAATTGGTCCTGTTCAGAAAAGTTGACGAGCTTTAGCAGTGCTTGCAGCTCGTCATAACAACCTTGAATGTCACCAATTGCGTAGGTAGCCATATATCGCGACTCTAGCTTTAAGGGCTTGTATCATTAATGCAGTGCGTTAGGGCTTGCGAGAGTGAAAGCATCGATAGGGGTGTTGAAAGTACTGCCCTCATCTGTGCTCATTTCATAATGGCCTTGCATGCTGCCAACACTCGTAGCTAGAACTGCTCCACTGGTATAAGTGTAACTAGTATTGGGCTCTATAACCGGTTGTTCGCCCACAACCCCCTCTCCTTGGACCTCTTGGATGTGTTCGTTACCATCAGTAATCAACCAGTGCCTATTTAAAAGCTGTACCGGCATGACATTGTTATTGGTAATGGTAATCGAGTAAGAAAAAACAAAGCGTTTGCTGTCTGGGTCCGATTGCTTGGTCAGATAGTTTGTTTCCACTTTGATGTTTACGTTGTGTCCAAGCTCAAAATTATCCATTAACTTTTTATTTGCCTTTTTGCTGGGTAAGAAAGTTACTAATGGTTACAAAATTAGCAACAGATAGTCTTTCTGGGCGTAGGGTTGGATCAATGCCGATGCTTTCTAAATCTTCAGCACTCAGAAGTGGTTTTAGGTTATTACGTAAAGTTTTTCTGCGCATATTAAATGCAGTCCGTACCACTATCTCAAACTGCTCTTTATCTTCAGCGATATCAGGTAGCGTTTGGTAAGGCGTTAATCTAATAATAGCTGAATCGACCTTAGGGGCAGGGTTGAATGCACCAGGCGGAACCATAAATAGGGATTCAACTTTGCAAAAGTACTGCGCCATGATGCTTAAGCGACCATAGTTGTTTTCCCCAGGCCCAGCAGCCATTCTATCTACAACTTCTTTTTGTAGCATGAAATGCATATCTTCTACGTTTTCTGCATGACTTAGAAGGTGGAAAATAAGTTGCGTGGATATATTGTAGGGTAGGTTTCCGACAATCCTTAGACGCTTTTCACCTTTGCGAAGTTGGGAGAAATCAAATTTCATAGCATCGGCTTCGTGGATGCGAAATTTATCTTCATAGGTAAAGAATTTAGTGCGTAGAATCGGCGGAAGGTCTCTATCGAGCTCAATGGCGTCTAGCTCGCCTGCTTCAGATAGAAGTTCTTCAGTTAATGCACCTAAGCCGGGGCCAATCTCTACGATCTGGTCTGACTCATGAGGTGCTATTGCACGAATGATACGACGAATCACGCCATGATCATGCAGAAAGTTTTGCCCAAAACGCTTACGGGCTTTGTGTGCTACAGGTTTTTTGCTCATGAATTAGTTCGCGCGTTGATTGCGGTGACGAGACATTTCGCCAGCATAGTCGATGGCAGTAAGTAAACTGCCAGAATCTGCATGACCTGTACCTGCAAGATCTAAGGCAGTGCCATGATCTACGGAGGTGCGAATAATAGGCATGCCTAAAGTGATATTCACTGCTTTACCAAAGCCTTTGTATTTTAGTACAGGCAGGCCTTGATCGTGATACATCGCTAATACTGCGTCTGCAGTTTGTAAGTATTTTTCGGTGAAAAGAGTGTCTGCTGGAAGTGGCCCTTCAAGATCAATGCCTTGCGCTCTGAGCTCCGAAAGTGTGGGTTCGATTGTTTCGATCTCTTCCATGCCTAAATGGCCACCTTCACCTGCATGAGGATTAAGGCCAGTGACCAATATTTTGGGCTTGGCTATTCCAAAGCTCGTCTTTAAATCGTCATTTAACACGTGAATCACTTCGCTAAGTAGTTCCGGCGTTATTGCATCGGCTATCTCACGAAGTGGAAGATGTGTTGTCGCTAAAGCAACACGTAGACCTTCAGTTGCGAGCATCATGACGACTTTCTTCGTTTCTGTTAATGCTTCTAGAAACTCAGTATGTCCACTAAAAGGTATGCCCGCTTCATTAATAACGCCTTTGTGAACAGGCGCAGTAATTAATGCCGAAAAGGTACCGTCAAGGCAGCCTTGGGTTGCGATGCTGAGCGTTTTAAGAACATATTCAGCATTCGCTTTGTTGAGTTCGCCAGGTAAAGCATCCACTTTCAGCTCTACAGGAATGACCTTTAGGGTACGTGCAGGTGTTGGTGATGCAGGTAGCTGAGGATCAAACTGCTCAATTGAAAGTGGCAGCTGAAGCAGGCTGGCGCGCTTGCGAAGTAGTTCAGGGTCCGCAATAACGACCAGCTCATCAGGATGCCCGGACTGTGCAATTTGAATGCACAGATCGGGGCCTATGCCCGAAGGCTCTCCAGGTGTAATGGCAAGGCGACTGATCCCCAAGTGATTACTCCTTGATGTCGATGTAAGCTTGAGAGTGTATCTCGCGTAACCAGTTTGTTAGTTCTTCATTGAACTTTCGCTTTTGGATTACAGCACGGGCACGACTTTCTTGCATCTCTTCACCAAGATCTTGAGTACGTTTATCTAGCACGGTCAAAATGTGCCAGCCAAAACGGGATTCAAAAGGTGCTGAAACGTGGCCAATCGGTGTATTGTTCATCACCTGCTCAAATTCTGGCACCATCTGCCCATTTTGAGTCCAGCCTAAAGAGCCCCCTTCAGAGCCGCTTGCTGAATCATCGCTGTACTCTTTAGCAATCGAGGTGAACTCTTCACCGCTCTGGATGCGTTGGCTTAATTGGTTTATCTGGCGTTTAGCTTGGGCTGATGTGCGAATTTCACTTGGTTTAAGTAAAATATGGCTAACCAAAAGCTGTTCGACTAATTGTACAGCACCACCGCGTTTATCTTTCATTAAAATGATATGAAAGCCACTTGGCGAGCGAATAGGTTTGCTGAACTCAGCAGGTGAGAGTTTACGCGCTGCATCACCAAGAGTTTCAGGTAGCTCAGCCGCTTTTCTCCAGCCTAAGTCACCACCTTTTAATGCGTTGGGTGCATTTGAAAATTCTACGGCTAACTGTGAAAAATCCGCACCACTTTCTAGTTTATTATAAACCTCGTGAGCAGATTTCTCCGCAGCTTGGATGATCTCAGGAGACGCTTGAGAAGGGGTGGCGATCAGTATATGGCCTAGTGAGTATTCAGCGGATAACTCAGCTTTACCATTTTCAGAGTTGAGGAAGTTATTTAGTTCTTGCTCGGTAACACGAATACGTCGGTTAACAAAGTTCTGTTGTACGCTGTTGATTAAAAGCTCATTACGAATCTGTTCGCGCGCCTGTTTGTAATCACGGCCTTCTGCTATTAGAGCTTCGCGGAACTGTTCAATGGATAGGCCATTTTGGCTCGCAATACGGCCTAGTGCTCCGTTTAGCTGACCATCAGAGATACGGATGCCTTGTCTGCTTGCCATCTGTTTTTGAATGCTTTCCAAAATTAGACGGTTGAGCACCTGTTTGCGCAAAATATGCTCAGGAGGAAGTTGTGTTTTTCGTGCGGATAGTTGCTCTTTGGTAATCGCGATTCGTTGCGTTAGCTCACTCTGCATAACGATACCTTCATTGACAACGGCAGCGACACGATCAAGCGGTATTGCTTCAGCCAATAAGGTTTGAGTGGGAGTAAGCAGTGCGAATACTGCAATAGATAGTAATTTGCGAAGCTTAATTGTCATTTTGCTCTTCACGCTCTTCATAGCCTATGATGTCATTTAGGAAGTCATTAGTACCACTTCCAAATGAGCCGAGTCCTTTTAGGGTAAAGTTAAGGAATACGCCTGTATCAAATTCATCTGTGTCGTCTAGCCAGCGGCGACCTGCAACGCTAACTTTCCAACAGCAGCTTTCGTATTCTAGACCTAATGCGGTTTCTAAACTGTCACTGTCTTCAATGTCATAAAGCCAGCGGCCCATGCCTGTCCAGTTTCGAGTGATGGGCCAGATGAATGATAGATCAGTTTGATCTCGTTTATCTTCTTTGTAGCGATAACGAAAGTCAATTTGATGATTTATATCGCTATTGTAGCGGAGTCGAGTATTTGTTTCAGTTGCTTTAAAGTTACTGTGACTGAATATGGCATCTAGGCTGGCTTTAAAGTTAGGAGATACATACCAAGTCGCTTGAGTCGCAATATCGCTTTGACCGTCTGTTTCATCAGGTGTAGAGCTGTCCAGTTGTACTGTACGGTCTTTAAAATAGTAGGCTTGGCCTATACTGAAGTTAGCAGTTTCATTGCCATTCTCGGTATAAAGTCTGCTTGTTAAACCTAAAGAGATTTGTTGAGCATCACCTAATCTGTCATACCCACTGAAACGGTTTTGACGGAATAAAGATTGATAATTAAATGTCAGTGAGCTTGTATCGAAATCTGGTACTGCATCCTGGTTTTCTTCAGGTACATAGAGACCAAAGAATCGAGGTTCTAATGTTTGTATGCTACCGCTCGCGAGCACTCGTTCGAAGGCTAGGCTGCTATCAACACTAAGTATTGGCGCGCTCACGCTTGGGCTTGAGCTATAATCTGTGACTTGGTTTTCTAAAGAGTAAGAGCTATTCCATAAGCCTAGTTCGGGCTTCAGATAACCCCATGGGGATTGCCATAAATAGCTGATGCTGGGTAGAAAGAATCGACGATCACCGATAACTCGATCGGACCCTGTTAGCCCGTTAATATTGCGATCAAATTGGGTGTATTCGGCCTCGTAAGTGAAGTTTCCGCCGGAGCCAAATTCATTATCACCAATTAATGATAGCTGGGGTAATCGCTTATAAGGTGCTTTGCTATCATCATCTATTGTTTGATAATCATGTGCTTTAGCTTGGAATTTCCAGCTTTTAGCTTTGTAGGTGATGCTTGCTTTTTGATTTAGATGGTCCTGACGCACAACTTCTAAATTAGTATCTAAATCTTCAAAATAGTCGACATCGCTGACTGATGTGTAATCGATATCAGTCTGCCAGTTTTTAGCAAGTGTGCCCTTATGATCAATGCCTAATAACCAGCGGTTGTCATTCTTTATGTCGTCGTCAGGTAGGTAAGCTGTGTTTAGAGTGTTGTTTGACCAGCTATTTAAATATCGCAGTTCATTTTCCAGAAGAAGCCCTCTATCGGAAATGATTCTAGGTGTTAGTGTGTCATCTAGGTTCGGTGCGATGTTGAAATAATATGGAACAGCGAGATCTAATCCGTTGTCGTTGCTGTAGCCAATGCTAGGGTACAAGAAACCAGAGCGTCTTGTGTCGTCTATAGGGAAAGTGAAGTAAGGGGTGTAAAATACGGGTACCCCGGCAATTTTCAGTACAGCATCTTCTGCCTCACCATAGCCCTTCTCTTTATTGAGTACGATGCTGTCTGCATTGAGTTTCCACGCCTCACTGTATGGAGGGCAATAGGTATAATCACCATCCTCAAGCCTTAGGCGTTTGTCCTCTAGGCGAATAACACGATCTGCTTTACCACGTAAGCCATCTTCATGAAGGACATATTGAGCATTGTCGAAGATTGCCTCTTGGGTCGTTGTGTCTATCTGAGCATTATCGCTTAACATGAGTAAGCCAGGCTCACGGTATTGAACGTTTCCTTCAAAGCGGGCTTTATTAGTTATTTGATCAAGTTCAGCTCTGCTGGAAATTAGGCGTCTATTGCCCTGGCGCATATTAACGCCGCCGCTTAGGGTGCTAAGTCCACCAATCACTGTTGATGAACGGTCCGCTTCTAAATGTAAAGGCGGATTTGGATTATTTTCATCACCGTTAATCGCAAACTCAGGCTCTAGGTAACGTCCTGCGCATTGTTGTTGGCTTTGGTCGCGGTAATAGGCCCAATCTAAATGAGAGTATGGGTTTTCGGTAATGTAGCTGGTCGCAGCGATTGCCGTAGCAGAGGCTGCTCTGTTGGTCGGTACAGATAACGCATGTATGTTGACTTTGTTGCAATCCCAGTCGCCACTAGCTGATGTTCCACATTGCCATTCACTCCCAATAACCTCGTTTGTGACAACAGGTTTATTGCTGGCTGCAACTTGCGGGCTACTAGCTACGTAAGCAGCAGTTTCTGCTGGTTGCGTCTGTTGTGGTTGTACAGCAAGTTCTTGATTGCTTTGACCTTCACCTTCACCTTCACCGTTACATAACCATTCACCATTCGCACCTGCGACGCAGTCCCAAACACCATTGTTTGTTTGTTGTGATGTTATTTGACGTTTAGGCGTTGATGTTGGGGCAGTTGGAGTGCTTTGGGGATTTTTTTTGGGGATTGTAGTTATAGTGGCGGCAGTAGCTGTTGCGGCAGGTTTAATTGTAACTTCTTCGGTCGCAACGTTGCTTTCAGTATTAGGCTCTTGGTTTTGGATTGAAGTTCGGTCACTTGCCTGATTAGAGACAGTCTCGCTTTGAGATTCCTGTTCTGCTCGTTTTATTGCTTCTTCATTGACATCGCAGTCCCAGCCGCCATCTTTTGTCATGCTGCAGTTCCAAGCCATTTCAGCTTCGGAAGGCGTCGCTTCAGCACAGGAGTAACCCGATACGAGAGCTGCGCTAATCGCAAGTGTCAGTGTATAGGTAGAGCGTTTGGCGAAGGGCATCTATTAACTAAATCCGTTTTAACAGTTTTTCGGAGAATTCGACCATAATCCGAACCCCTGAAGAAAGCGTAAAGCGAGGAATGATAAATCATTCTCAGCAGCGAGTGTAGCGTTCGGGTGGTTTTTATGTGGATGAAGCAATTAATGAGGTTGAAAGTTTATGATCTAATACCTTTTTTTGTGGTTGAAATGTAATAATACGCTTAAACGAACATGTTTCTTTTATTAGGGTGTTGTAGTTAATGGATCAGCGTTGCGCGCAATTGAAAAACTGGCTGGAGCAAGAGTTGCCAAAGCTAGATACATATGATGGATGTGAATGGCAATTATCTGCAGTATCGGGAGATGCGAGTTTTCGACGTTATTTTCGTGCTCAGTCTGGCGATATGAGTTGGATCGCTGTTGATGCGCCCCCTGAAAAAGAAAATAGTTTGCCATTTGTAACGATTGCAGGCGAACTGGAATCTGCGGGTATATCGGTTCCGCATATTCATGCGCATGATTTGTCTCAAGGCTTTATGTTGCTTGAAGACTTTGGTGATGATCTCTATATGGCCAAGTTAAATGAGACGACTGTCGGTCGCCTTTATGGGCAAGCTTTAGATACTTTGCTTGCCATGCAAGAGTGCCAGCCTTCAAATGGCCGAATGTTTCCTCTTTATGATAGGCCTTTGTTGTCGAGAGAGGTCGAGCTGTTTCGGGAATGGTTTTTACAAAAGCTGTTAGGTATGACGCTCGATGAACAAGAGCAAGAGATGGTAGAGTTTTTGTTTAACTATGTTATCGATGCCGCGTTAGAGCAGCCTACGGTCTTTGTTCATCGCGACTATCATTCTAGAAATTTAATGTATCGTGAAAATAAAGCGCCGGGTGTGATTGATTTTCAAGACGCGGTGGAAGGTCCTCTCACCTATGATTTGGTCTCGATTTTGAGAGACTGCTATATTAGCTGGCCCGATGAGCAAGTATATGAATGGGTGGAAGATTTTCGTTTAAGCCTGATTGAGCGGGGGAAAGTGTTACCTGACTCAATTTACTTTAAACGTTGGTTTGATCTGATGGGTGCTCAGCGTCATCTGAAGGCGATAGGGATCTTTGTACGACTCAATATTCGTGATGGTAAGTCGGGTTATTTAGCTGATATTCCGCGGACAATGAATTATCTCATCGCTGTTGCTGCTAAAACTGAAGAGTTGAAACCTATCGCGGGGTGGTTGGTGCAAAAGGTGGTGCCTCAAATGAGGCAGAGCCCTTATTTTGAAGCTAATGTACTCGATAATTGGGTTGTTGAATGAGAGCGATGATACTGGCTGCTGGGCTGGGTAAACGGATGAGGCCATTAACGCTTACCAAACCTAAACCTTTGCTTGAAGTCGCAGGTATTCCTTTAATTGAATATCATGTGAAAGCACTTGTCGCCGCGGGCTGTAAAGATATTGTTATCAATCACTCATGGCTAGGGGAGCAGATTGAAGCATATTTAGGGGCTGGGGAGCGGTTTGGTGCGAGAATTAGTTATTCTGTAGAACCTGAGTTATTGGAAACAGCAGGGGGGATTCGTAAAGCGTTACCTTTGCTAACCGCTGGGGGTGAAGAAGCATTTCTAGTTGTAAATGGTGATATCTTTACAGATTATCCTTTTGAACGATTGCTTGCCGAAGAGGTAAAAGCGCCTTACCTTGTTTTAGTGCCTAATCCTTCGCATAACCCAGCGGGGGATTTCGGTTTGGTTGAGGGGGTGTTAGATCCTCATTTAGGTGAAAAATATACATATAGTGGTGTCAGTGTGTTGCCTGTAGCGATGTTTCAGGAACTTCAGTTGGATAAGCCTGAAGCGCTAGGGCCTATCTTGCGCTGCGCTATAGCATCAGGGAAAGTAGGTGCTGAGCTTTACGAAGGCTTTTGGACTGATGTAGGTACGCCAGAACGTTTAAGGCAAGTTGATCAACGAACTAAGGAGCAGAAGATAGATGGCTTTTGATGCGCAAGAGAAAGGTGCTGAGTTAGGCGATACATTTAAAAGGCACTCTACCTCAATTTTGTTGGGGGCTGTAGTTGGTCTGTTTTCAGGTGGTTTTTGGGGGCTGATCTTTGGTGGCGTTGTCGGTTTTTTAATTAGTCGGGCGTTAAAGAAAGCTGTTGCATCGCTTAATCCTCAAGAAGCCTTTTTTCGTGCGACATTCTCTGTGATGGGGCAAATTGCAAAGGCTGATGGGCGTGTTACTGAGGATGAAATCCAGTATGCGCGCAATGTTATGGCTCAGATGAGATTGGATGAGGCTAGAAGGCGTCAGGCTATGCAGTTCTTTACTGAGGGTAAAGACCCTGCATTTGATCTAAATAAAGTCGTTAAGCCGCTTTCCATTATGCTGAAGCGCAGACCTTCTGTGAAATTGATGTTTGTAGAGATACAGCTGCAAGCCGCTATGGCTGATGGTGAAGTAAGTACGCAGGAGTTACGAGTTATTGAGGCTTTGTGCCTTGCGTTGGATTTTGGTGCGGATTCTGTTGATGAGGTCATCGCAAGAGTTAAGGCGCAAAGAGATTTCTATCAGCATGGTCAAGAGGGTGTTGATAGTGAAGTATTGCTTAAGGATTCTTATGCGGTCTTAGGTGTCGAAGAAAGTGCGAGTGATGCTGAAGTTAAGAAGGCTTACCGTCGTCAGATGAGTCAGCATCATCCTGATAAATTAGTCTCTAAAGGATTGCCTGAAGAGATGATTGAAATAGCCAAAGAAAAATCACAGGAAATTCAAGCGGCCTATGAGCGTATTAAAAACGCTAGGAAGGCTTGATTTTTTTATGTTTTTTATCGTTTACCCCGGCGCTTTTTCTGACTCGGTAACTTGATTATTATCTAGCTGAATAGCACGCTTGTTTTGTTCGGCTTTAATAATGTAAGTGTTGATCATGCCGCGTGTATGTTTAAGGAGCCAAGAGTTGTTTCGTTTCCAGTTATCTGAAACTTCGGGCATTCTGCTTTGATGGAAATTATTCATTCGTTTATGTCTAGCGAGGCGTAAACGTCTAGCAGGTGATTCGGGTGTTAAATCATTTTCGTTTGTTATCCGTGAGCTATGGTGCAGATCGATAATGGTGCTTGAGATTTCTGGCAGCAGAGAGAGTAGCTTGGGCGCATTCTCTTGTAATGGGTCTCTTGCGTCGATCATTAGGAGCCTTAAATCTTGCTCCTTTTCGTTTTGTTGAACGTATTGGGCGGCCCATGTAGCGCCTGTGCCAACCCCCAGAATAATAAAACGGTTTAGATCATCACTGGCTTTCATGTGGTTGAAGGCTGCTTTGCCTAAGCGATTCGTTCTATCTTGGTAAGGCTCGGTTGGTTCTTGTTCTGCATTATCTTCGGGCGTAGCCGCGTCTGTGTTGTTTGGTGCTTCGGCTGGAGGTGCTGGTTGCTCCTCGATAGGGTTCTGTTCTGTTTGTTCTTCACCACCACTACCTTCTTCTGTGCTCGCTTCATTTGGTGAGTCCGGTTTTACTGCGGAAAGAACAGGTAGGGTTCGTTTAGGGATTTGGTTTCTTGCAGGCTGAGGAAGGTAGATAGACAGTGTATACCAGCCATAATCTGAGAGGCCTTCTCTGAGGTAGCTTATCTTATCAGGCCAATCCATATGAGTGCTTTGGTCAGGAAACATGATGATGCCCCCCTGTTTGATCCCGCTCCCTTCAATGCGATAGAAGGCAATTAGTTTTTCATCTTCTTTGCCGGTATCTAGTTGAAGTATCTCGGTTTCAGGATCTTGGCTTTTAAGTAGTTCTAGAATACGGTTTTTATCTGTATTGGGTTCTGTTCTCGGTATTTGGGGTGCAGGTGTAGGAGAGCTACCAGCCTCAGCTGTGTTCTCAGTGCTAGAGTTTTCTTCACCTTCGGCAGCATAGCTAGGCAAAGAAAGAAGCAGAATTGTGGCAAAAGTAGATAAAATAAATCTCATAATGTGGATTATGAGTAAGAAGCTGGCTGACAGCAAGATACTTGCTCCGTTAAAATAGCATTCACATTTATTATTTCGGACAATAAACCATGCCTGATTTTAAAATTGCCCCATCAATACTTTCTGCTGATTTTGCTTGTTTAGGTGAAGAAGTGGATAACGTACTGGCTTCTGGTGCGGATATTGTTCATTTTGATGTAATGGATAATCATTATGTTCCTAATCTAACTATCGGGCCGATGGTTTGTACTGCTTTGAGAAAGCATGGTGTAACAGCTCCGATTGATGTTCATTTAATGGTTAAGCCTGTTGATCGCCTTATCGGTGATTTCATTGAAGCGGGTGCGAGCTATATTACTTTCCATCCGGAAGGTTCAGAGCATGTCGATCGTTCATTGCAGATGATTCGTGATGGTGGCTGTAAGTCAGGTTTAGTTTTTAATCCAGCTACGCCGTTAAGCCAGCTTGAGTATGTGATGGATAAGGTGGATATGATTCTGCTGATGTCTGTGAACCCCGGTTTTGGTGGGCAGAAGTTTATCCCAGGTACACTAGATAAGCTTAGGCAAGCGCGTGAACTGATTGATAAAAGTGGTTATGACATCCGCTTAGAGATTGATGGTGGTGTTGGTATAGGGAATATTCGTGAAATCGCTGAGGCGGGTGCGGACACTTTTGTTGCGGGTTCAGCAATTTTTAATACGGATGATTATCAGACGACAATCGCAGAGATGCGTAAGCAGCTGGCTTTAGTAGGCTCATAAGGATGAAAGAGCTGTTCGATGGGGTCAATCCTGAGTTGGTGATGTTTGACCTAGATGGCACGCTGGTTGATAGCGTGCCAGATTTGGCTGTGGCTATTGATCGAATGTTACAGGCTCTGGATCGGCCACTAGCAGGTGTTGGTAAAGTCAGAAATTGGGTTGGTAATGGCGCTGCCGTACTAGTAAGAAGAGCCTTAGCGGATAATATGAGCGTTGATGCTCATGAAGAAGAGCTTTATGAAAAAGGTTTATCTCTTTTTATGGCGTTCTATGCTAAGGCAACTGCGGATCAAAGTCAGTTGTACCCAGGGGCTCTAGCCTGTTTGAAGTTATTAAAAGAGAATCGCATCAAGATGGGTTTGGTGACCAATAAACCTATTAGCTTTACTCGTACCATGCTTGATGGTTTTGAGTTAACGGGCTTCTTTGAGGTGATCTTAGGTGGAGACAGTCTTGCCAAGAAAAAGCCAGACCCGCTGCCTTTGCAAGAAATTATGCGTCAGTGTGGTGTAGCTGCGGATAGAGCATTAATGGTAGGTGATTCTATCAGTGATGTGAGTGCTGCAAGAGCTGCTGGCTGCGCAGTGGCTTGCGTTCCTTATGGCTATAATCATGGTGAGTGTATCTCCTTATCCGCTCCTGATCTTATGGTTGAGCGCTTAGATCATCTTTTACGCTAGTTGGTTTTATTGTATGTCGTAAAAAGCGATCAATTGAATGATTAAAATCGATTTTTTTAAAAATCCTATTCCTTTAATATTAGAGTGGCTCGCAAGCCATCCCTCATATATTGGCTTGTACTGCTAAGTTGAAAGATCTGAACTTGCAGGCTCTTATCACAGCATTTGTGCGCCCCGTTCTCGGGGCTTTTTTCTGTTCTTGAAGCTGTCTATTTAATGCCAGCGGTTGATTCAAATTGATCGCTGCTATATTGTTTATAGTTCCATAAACTTAATGTAAGCCTAAAAAATGCCCGTTTCTCCAGCAATGCAAAGATTTGATGCTGAATTAGTGTGTTTATCCTGTTCGGATAGACGATGGCGATGGCGTGTCTGATTTTCAAAAGCAGGCATGGGTCTAGGCAGGTTAAGTAATCAGTTGATGTATTCGCATTATTTGGATTACGCTCCAGCAGTAAGAAGTATCTGATATCCCTTCCTTTTCTAAAATGTCTGCTCTTTCGCCTCCTTGAATATAATTTTTGGCATTAAGAGTGACCTGTTATGACACCTGAACAGTTCGCGGAACTGTCCGCGCAGAATTACAACCGTATCCCCGTAACACGTGAAGTGCTTGCTGATTTGGATACGCCCTTATCAACCTATAAAAAGCTGGCTAATGCGCCTTATAGTTACCTTCTGGAGTCTGTTGAAGGTGGCGAGACTTGGGGGCGTTACTCAATTATTGGCTTGCCTTGTCGGACGGTGCTTAAAGTTCAGCGTGAACAGGTTTCTATTTTTGATGACGGTGAGTTGGTTGAATCTCATGATGTCGAAGATCCTTTAGAGTTCGTTGAACGTTTTCAAGAGCGCTACAGCGTTCCTGAGCTTGAAGGATTGCCTCGGTTTAATGGTGGGTTGGTCGGGTACTTTGGCTATGATTGCGTTCGCTATGTTGAGAAGCGCCTGAAAGATAGCTGTCCTGAAGATGTGTTAGGCACGCCAGATATCTTGCTGATGGTCTCTGATGAGGTCGTAGTGTTTGATAACTTGGCTGGTAAGCTCGTATTGATTTGTCATGCAGACCCTGCTCAAGAGGGCGCTTACGAGGCTGCACAAGATCGATTGGATGTTCTTGTTGAGCAGTTAAGAGCGGCGATTCCGTATGATAAGCCAGCAGTAGAGGATCAGCGAGAGGTTAAAGAGACGGAGTTTAAGTCTAGCTTTGGTGAACAGGCTTTTATGGAGTCTGTGGATAAGATCAAAGAGTACGTGCTTGATGGTGACATTATGCAGTGCGTGATCTCTCAGCGTATGTCTATACCGTTCAGCCGTAAGCCGTTAGATCTTTATCGTGCGCTACGTTGTTTGAATCCATCTCCTTACATGTATGTGCTAAATCTAGATGATTTTCATGTGGTTGGTTCTTCTCCGGAGATTTTGGCCCGCGTTGAGGATGGTCAGGTCAGTGTTCGTCCAATTGCTGGAACGCGTAAGCGAGGTGCTACGCCTGAAGAAGACCTGGCAATGGAAAAAGAGCTCTTGGCTGATCCTAAAGAGATTGCTGAGCATCTGATGCTGATTGATTTGGGTCGTAATGATGTCGGACGTGTTGCCGAAGTGGGTGGCGTTGAGTTGACAGATAAAATGGTCATCGAGCGCTATTCGCATGTTATGCATATAGTTTCCAATGTTAATGCAAAGCTTAAGCCTAAAGTTTCTGCAATGGATGTGCTAAGAGCAACATTGCCAGCGGGCACGCTTAGTGGTGCTCCGAAGGTGAGGGCAATGGAGATTATTGATGAGATGGAGTCTGTAAAGCGTGGGGTTTACGGCGGCGCTGTGGGGTATCTATCTTGGAATGGAAATATGGATACTGCAATAGCGATACGTACAGCAGTTATCAAAGATGAAATTTTGCATATCCAGGCGGGGGCAGGCGTTGTGGCTGATTCGGTTCCTCGTTTGGAGTGGAAGGAAACGATGAATAAAGGGCGTGCTATTTTTAGTGCTGTAGCGATGGTTGAGAAGGGGCTTGATAGTGCGTAATTTGAGCTTTTTTCACGGAAATGTCATGATCTGTCTATAGGATAGTGTAGTTTTATCAGCAGGGTTGTGTTGCGTTGCAAAAAAGCTCAGGTATAGTCATATTAAGTTTCTATTAAGGTCCATTTGACGGTCTC
This sequence comes from Neptuniibacter sp. UBA6509, assembly GCA_002435145.1. Lineage (GTDB taxonomy): Bacteria > Pseudomonadota > Gammaproteobacteria > Pseudomonadales > Balneatricaceae > Neptuniibacter. The sequence goes on along the minus strand of DJLT01000094.1, from coordinate 32,365 downwards.
ATTAAATATTTATCATGTATTTATACAAAAGATTAAATGCTCTGTCTGTATTTAAACTGCGGGCAGTATTGTTTTGGCAAGGATGATTAGATGAATAAGTTTAAGAAATTTGTATATACGCCAGCAGGTTATAGTGATGCTTCTATTGCTATTGCCGCGTGTCGAGCGGGTGGCGTTGGTATATTAAATGCTGAGTTGAGTGTCGAATCTGCCAAATTGCTTGAGCAATTAGATCTGTTATCTAAGCATGGTCGTAATGAGTTTGGTTTAAAGCTGGATACGGTTAATACAGAACTGCTGGCTGCCGCAGAAGCTAAAATCGATCAAGGTTTTAGTTATCTGATTATAGATGACCTTCTAGTTGCTTCTCTAGCTAAAGAAATTGCGCGTTTACGTGAGAAGGGTGTAATTGTCTTCGTTGAGGTTGTGGATGCCCACACCGATGAAGCAATGCTGGCAAAGCATGCTGATGGCTTGATGATTAAAGGCCATGAAGCTGGCGGATTTGTGGGTGAAGGTAGTAGCTTTATTCTTTTGCAAAAATGGGCAGGGAAAACTACGCTGCCGCTGTTTGTGCGTGGTGGTATTACACCGCATGTTGCTGCCGCTTGTAGTGCTGTAGGTGCTCAAGGTGGCGTATTAGAAAGCCAAGTTCTTTTGTTAAAAGATTCACCTTTAGCAGATAATCTCGCTCCATATGTTGGCAACTTATCAGGCAATGAAACGGTAGCGATCGGTGATGAGGAGTTAGGCGCTTATTTTCGAGTTCTAGTTCGTCCGGGTTATCGTAATGCTCAGTCATTTAATACTGAAATGTCAGGTCAGGTGGTTAAGCCTGAAGATGTTCTAGGTAAGGTGAATTGGGATTCTCCTCAGAAAGGTTTGTTGCCGCTAGGCCAAGATATTTGTTTTGCCAAAGCTTGGCGTGATAAATATGGCTACTTATCAGATCTGTTTACCGCGATTGATCAAACCGTTGGTGAATCGATTGAGCAAGCGCTTGAACATAAGCCTTTATCGGAAAATGCACCTCTAGCTGAAGCTCTTGGGATTCGCTTCCCTCTTGTTCAGGGGCCGATGAGTCGTGTATCGGATAATGCTGAATTTGCAGGTGCTGTTGCTGATGGTGGTGCCTTGCCAATGTTAGCGTTTGCATTATTGAAAGGTGCTGCGTTAGATAAACTATTGGATGACACTGATAAGCGTTTAGGTGATAAACCTTGGGGTATAGGTTTGTTGGGGTTTGCCCCTCAATCCTTATTGGATGAGCAGATATCTCTAGCGCAAAAATATAAGCCTAAATATGCGATTATTGCGGGTGGTCGTCCAGATCAGGCTGTAAAGCTAGAGCAGGAAGGGGTTCAGTCTTTCTTGCATGTGCCTTCATCTAATTTGATTCCACTGTTTTTACAAGAAGGTGCTCATCGCTTTATTTTTGAAGGGCGTGAGTGTGGTGGGCATATTGGACCGCTAAGCAGCTTCGTCTTGTGGAGTACAATGGTTGATCGCCTTTTGGAGGAGATTGATTCAGGTAGATCCAAGGCTGAGGGTATTCAGGTACTGTTTGCTGGTGGTGTTCATGATGAAGTGTCTGCTGCAATGGTGCAGGTATTAGCAGCGCCATTACTGAGTAAGGGCGTTCAAGTCGGTGCGCTAATGGGAAGTAGCTATCTCTTCACTAAGGAGATTGTTGAATCGGGGGCTATTGTTCCTGCTTTCCAGAAAGAGGTTGTTGAGTGTGAGCATACGGTAAGCTTGGAATCGGGTCCGGGTCATGCGAGTCGTTGTGCTTACACGCCTTTTGCAAAAATGTTTTTTAATAAACGCCGTGAGATGATTGAGCAGTCTGTGCCTGTGGATGAGGCACGCGCTACGCTTGATGATTTGATAATGGGCCGTTTACGTATTGCCTCTAAAGGTTGTGCGCGTGTAGGTGAAAATGCCAAATTAACGGCGCTTGATGAGAAAACTCAGCATGCTGATGGTATGTATATGCTGGGTCAGGTCGCGACTCTGCGAACAGATCTCTTAAATATTGATGCTTTGCATGAGCAAGTAACTGGAGGTGGGCTTGCATTGCTAGCTGCCAATGCCGTTGATGCTCAGCAAGCGGATGAGGCTGACTCTAAGCCTGTTGATATTGCTATTGTGGGTATTTCAGGTCTTTTCCCGCAGGCAAACTCTACTGAAGAATATTGGTCAAATATTCTTGATAAAGTGGACGCTATCACAGAGATCCCTTCTCACCGTTGGGATTGGCGTTTGTATTTTGATGAAAATCGAGATGCGAAAGATAAAATATACTCCCGTTGGGGTGGTTTTATTGATGATTTGGCATTCGATCCTACAAAATATGGGATGCCGCCAAAGTCCGTAGATGCGGTCGATCCAATGCAGTTAATGGCTTTGGAGGTAGCTTCGCGAACACTTGCTGATGCAGGTTATGATAAACGTGAATTCGATCGTGAGAATGCTTCCGTTATCATTGGTGCCAGTGGTGGGGCCGGTGATGTAGGCATGCAGTATGGATTACGTGCGGAGATGCCTCGTTTTAAAGGCGATCTGCCTGACCATATTGCTGATATGTTACCTGAATGGACGGAAGACTCGTTCGCCGGAATATTGATCAATGTAATGGCTGGGCGTATAGCAAATCGTCTGAATTTTGGTGGTGTAAACTTTACCACTGATGCCGCATGTGCATCATCTTTGACAGCTATTTATCAGGGCATTTCTGAATTAACTGCAGGTCGCAGTAATTTTGTCCTTGCTGGGGGGGTTGATACAGTTCAAGGCCCGTTTGGTTACCTTTGCTTCAGTAAAACCCAAGCTTTATCGCCACGTGGTCGATGTCGTACGTTTGATTCAACGGGCGATGGCATTGTTATTTCTGAAGGTATCGCAATGGTCGCAATGAAGCGCCTTGAGGATGCTGAACGGGATGGCGATCAAATTTACGCAGTTATTAAAGGTGCTGGTGGTAGCAGTGATGGTAAAGCGAAAGGCTTAACCGCTCCTCTTCCTCAAGGCCAGCTCAGAGCTATGCGTCGCGCTTATCAACAAGCGGGCTTCGGTCCTGAAACCGTAGGTCTTTTTGAAGCTCATGGCACAGGTACGGTTGCCGGCGATACTGCGGAACTAGAAAGTACAACTAGGCTGCTGAAAGAAGCGGGCGTTGAAGCTAAACATGCGGTTGTCGGTTCGGTCAAAACAATGATCGGTCATACGAAAGCAACTGCTGGTGTGGCGGGTTTGATTAAAGCTGCTTTGGCTTTGAAACATCAGGTTCTGCCTCCCCATTATGGTGTAGAAAAGCCAAATAACGTGCTTGCTGATGAATCTTCTCCGCTTTATTTACTTGATGAGGCTCAGCCTTGGTTAAGTAAAGGTGAGCCTCGCCGTGCAGCGTGTAGCGCATTTGGTTTCGGTGGCACCAATTTTCATGTTGTTTTGGAAGAATATCAAGGTGAATACCGTCCTTGGATGAAGAAAGCTGCGCGTCAAAATGGGCCTGCTGAACTTCTTATCTGGAGTGCGGAATCGGGCGAGAAGTTAATCGCTAAGTTTTCTGAACTTGCGAATGAACTCGCTTCAGTTGATGTTTTAGATCTGAAAAAGCTTTCATTCAATCTTATTAAAAAGCGTAAAGCGGGTCTTGAGACAGTCGTTATTGTTGCGAAAGATCATGCCGACCTTGTTGAAAAAGTGGTCGCAACGCTAGGTTATTTGAAAGATGAAATTTCAGCGCTGCCTGAAGGTGTATATCACGGTAATGGTCAGAAAACTGAAGGTAAAGTAGCTGCGATGTTCCCTGGGCAGGGGGCTCAATACACGCATATGGCGCGTGAAGTTGCTTACACATTCCCTGCGGTTAATGCCGCTTTGGCTGAAGCTGATGGTTTTTTGAAGACTCCATTTGCTGAACGGTTTGGAAAAAACCTTACGCTGAGTGATTTTGTTTATCCGCGTGCGACTTATACAGCAGAACAGAAAAAAGCAGCTACAAAAGCCTTAACAAGTACTGATGTGGCTCAACCTGCTTTGGGTGCAGTTGAGACAGGTTTATGGCGACTGCTACAGTCGTTAGATTTCAAAGCCGATATGTTTGCCGGACATAGCTATGGTGAGTTTGTTGCATTGCATGCAGCAGGTGGCTTTGATTACGAAACATTGATCGCATTATCTGAAGCGCGCGGGCGTTTCATTGTTGATGAATCTAGTAAAGCGGGTGGTGAACTTGGAACAATGGCGGCTGCTCAAGCAACGCGTGATCAAGTTGAATCTGCTATTGCTGGGGTTGAGGGCGTTATTGTTGCGAACCATAACGCACCTGCACAATGTATTATTTCTGGCTCTCAAGAGGGAATAGATAAAGCAATTAAGGCGTTATCTAAGGCTGATATTACAGCAACCCCTATTCCAGTAGCCGCTGCATTCCATTCGCAGTTTGTGCAGCCAGCTCAATCACATCTTGCGAAGCTAATTGAGCAAACTGATTGGAGTGCCCCAGAGTCTCCTGTTTATTCTAATAGCTCGGGTGATATTCATCAGTCTGAAATTAAGCAGTTAAAGTCATCAATGGCAGAGCATCTGGTCAATCCTGTTGAATTTGTAAAACAGATTGAATCAATGTATCGAGATGGCGCTCGGGTCTTTGTTGAGGTTGGGCCTAAATCTATATTGTCACGACTCATTGCTCAAACATTAGGGGATCTTCCTCATACAACAGTTGCACTTGATAATAGCCAAGAGGGTGTTTACGGCATTCTTAGCGCATTAGGGCAACTGATTAGTGAAGGGGTTGAACTTGATCTACTTCCTTTATTAGCAGGCCTTGCGTGTGAGACTGAAAAATCTGACGCGCTTAACGGTTTTGTAAAACAGAGTCCGGTGTCTAAACATGCTTGGATTCTAAATGGTAGCGGTGCACGACGTGCATCAGATCCGATAAAACAGATAGGTGTAACCTTGGAGCAGGCACAGATGCAAATGCAAAAGACTCCGCTAGCAGAAGCTACGAGTATTGTGCATGAAACGTCTACAGCGCTGGCACCAATGGCTACAAACCCAAAAAGTAATAGAACTCATTTTAAGCATAACAAGGAGCGAACAATGGATGGGCGCAGGCAAGCACCAAATGCTGGTGGTCCGGCAGTGATGGCAGAGTACTTTGATATGATGCGTCAATTCCTGGAAAGTCAGGAAAACGTTATGTCAATGTATCTAGGTGGTACGTCTGTACCACGTACAGGTGAGGCGCGACCACAGCGCATCCCACAAGCAGTTCCTCGGGTGGCTGAATTGCCAGTTGAAGCTCCGGTCGCAGCACCTGCTCC
>DJLT01000094.1:0-26695 GCA_002435145.1 Neptuniibacter sp. UBA6509 | reverse complement strand
GCAGCACCTGCTCCAGTAGCGGCGGCTGCTCCAGTAGTGGCACCGGCTCCAGTAGCAGCACCGGCTCCAGTAGCTGAGGCAGCATCCGGCGGTGAAGAGTTTGACCGTGAAAAAATGACTAAGATCCTGTTGGAGATTGTTGAAGACAAAACAGGTTACCCAAGCGATATGGTTGGGATGGATCAGAAGCTAGAAGCTGATTTAGGCATTGATTCAATTAAGCGTATTGAGATTGTAGGCTCTTTGTTAAAAGCCCTACCTGATGCTTATGGCGAAGCCCTAGGAGAAAACCGAGGTGCTCTAAATACCCAAGAAAACCTAACGGGTATGCTTGATCTGCTTTGTGAATTACCAGTTGGGGCGGTATCAAGCCCTTTTAAAGAAGCCGGGGTGGGATCAGAAGTCTCGAATAGTCTATCGGACTCCTCATTCCGGCATATAGTTGTACCTTCATCGTCACCGATAGAGGTCAATGCGAAACGTGCACTGAATTTAGGGCACTATATTATTACTCAGGATTCAGCAGATGTAGCTAATTCATTAGCTGCTTTGCTGACTGAACGAGGAAGCACTGTTCAGATAATTGAATCGACTGTTCTTGGAGACGAGGAGCAGTTATTAAAATTATCTGAAGCGGTGTGCTCGCAGCATCAAGAACTAGCGGGCTTCATTCATCTAGCAGAATTAGGTACGGCATCGCTATTGAGTCAAAGCTCAGTAGCTGATTTTAAGGATGCCTTAGATTGTAATGAGAAATCATTCTTTCTACTGCTGAAAGGCTTTAATTCTATTCTTTCTGAATCAGCCCATATTGTTGCGGTGAGTGGCTTAGGGGGCGTATTTGGCCGTAAGGATGCTGCGTTTAATGGCTTGTCATTACAGTCAGGCTTTGTTGGTTGCCTTAAGTCTGTTTCCGAAGAGCAGCCTTCATTGAGAGTGAAAGCGATTGATCTTGATGTTGAACTTTCTGCAGCGGCGAGTGCTGGCATTTTGCTTGATGAAATGATGGTTTGTGGTGGGCGACAAGAAGTCGGTTACCCTGCGGGCAAGAGAACTATCTTTAAAACCGTAGCAGAAGAGCTCCCAGAAGTTACGGATGTAGCTTTGGAAGGTTTGGTTGTTCTGGCAACAGGTGGTTTGCGTGGTATTACTGCTGAAGTGCTGCGTGAAGTGGCAATACCTGGCAATACCTTATTGTTGACAGGACGTAGTCCTTTGCCTTCTCCTGAAGGTCCAGAAACAGCAAGCTTGAGTACTGCTGCCGAATTGCGACAGTATTTCATTACTCAGGTTCGTGATGGCGCAATCTCTTTAACGCCTGCAGATATTGGTAAGAAGGTAGCTTCAGTGATGGGCGCGCGCGAGATGTTGCTTAATTTGCAAGATTTCGAGAGTCGTGGGGCTAAAGTTGAATACTTCGCGGTTGATGTGACTGATGAAAACTCAATGAAAGGCTTGCTAGCTACGATCTACGATAAATACGGTTCATTAAATGGCGTCGTCCATGGGGCCGGTATTATTGAAGATAAGTTTTTACAAGATAAAACCAGTGAGAGTTGGTCGAGAGTTGTTGAAACAAAGGTGCTGGGCTTATTCCACATACAGAAGTATTTAAGACCTGAATCACTACGTTTTTTGACAGTGTTCAGTTCGGTGGCAGGTCGCTATGGCAATAGTGGTCAGATTGATTATGCAACGGCAAATGAGTTATTAAATCGTTTGTGTAGCCAGCTAAATCAGTTATGGAATAACAAAGTAGTTGTACGTTCACTTTGCTGGGGCCCTTGGGGACCTACACAGTTCGGTGAGGGTATGGTAACTGCTGAAACTGAAGCAAAGTTTGCTGAGAAAGGTGTTGCGTTAGTGACCGCTGAAGCTGGACGAAATGTTTTCCGTGAAGAGCTTCTGCAAATACCTTCGGATAATGTTGAAGTCATCTGTGGTATTGGCCCTTGGGAGCAACATGAGGCCGATATAGGCCGTGTGGAACTAGATGATGATATCCCGAGTATTCCAGGAGCGCTTCTTGATAATGCAATAGCAACCTCAATGCCGAAGGGTGATCAGGTTGTAGAATTTTATCTCAGCGAAAGGCATCACTATTTACAGCAACATCGTATCGATAATATTCCGGTTTTACCTGCTGCTGTAGCATTAGAAATTATGTCTGAAACCGCAACGGCTTTATGGCCTGGCTGGCATGTTGTTGAAGTACGCGACAGTCGTTTGTTGAAAGGTTTGCAGCTAGAAGATATGAACCAGAAAATCAAAGTGGTTGTGAACCCACCGCCTTATGGAAGTAGCGATGGCTTTGATGTAACAGCAAGTATTCAGTCTGATAAACGTATGCATTATAAAGCAGTGTTAAGACTGGAACAGAAATACCCTGAAGGCTTTACATATGAGCCTGAAGCTCATTCAGAAAAACAGCTAACTGTTGAGAAGGCTTACAACGAATGGTTATTCCATGGTCCTTGTTTTCAAGTCATTAAAACGATTAGTGGATTATCAAATCAAGGTTCAGTCTGTAATGTTGTGACAACCCAACCCGCTGAATGGCTGCATTCTACGTCTTCAGATGATGCGTGGATTTTTGATCCAGCACTGACAGATGCCGCAGCACAAATGGCCTTGTTATGGGGACGCAGCTTTAATGAGCAGTCGGCTTTACCTGCGCGTTTCGGTAAGGTTATGAAATTTCAGCAGACTTTGCCTGAAAATCTAAGAATGTGCTTTGAACGTAAAGAAAATGAACAGCCTAATATGATTGTTTCAGATGTGTATTTCATTGATGAAAACAATAATGTTGTTTTGTTGATTGAAGATCTCGAATGTATATCAAGCCCTGAGTTGAACCGTTTGGGCGGTACAGAAAAACTGGCCCAATAGTCGTTGTTGAGGATGGAACCTGTAGTGAACAGTAAAAGTGAAAGCTCAGAGCCTATAGCAATAATAGGTATGGCTTGTGTGTTTCCTGAAGCGCCTGATTTAAAAGCGTTCTGGCAGAATATAGTCCAATGTGTTGATGCTGTGGGCGAACCGCAAGCTGCCTGGGAAGCTGAAAGGTATTTAGAATCAGGGCGAATTAATACGCCTTACGGTGGATACCTTAAAGACCTATTTAGATTTGATCCTCGTGAATTTGGCATTATGCCAAATTCGGTGGATGGTGGTGAGCCGGATCAGTTTTTAGCATTAAAAGTTGCGCGTGATGCACTGCTGGATGCAGGTTATCTTGATGACGATTATGACCACACTGATACAGGCATTATCTTAGGGCATAGTACCTACTTGCATCGTGGTCAGGGAAATCATGTTCAGCATCACATTGTGCTGGATCAGACAATGGAAATTCTGGCGGCTGCTGCGCCTTCGTTATCAGAAGATAAACTCGCAGAGGTTCGCAAACTACTAACGGATAAGCTTCCTCAATCGAATGCTGATATCGCACCAGGGCTTGTACCAAACGTAATGACAGGGCGTATAGCCAACCGTCTTAATCTAAATGGCCCTAACTATATTCTTGATGCGGCTTGTTCATCATCATTGCTCGCTGTAGGGGCCGCGATGGATGAACTGCGTAATCATCGAAGTAACTTAATGCTTGCAGGTGGTGTTAATGCATCCTTGCCTGCAGAAGTATCTGTGATATTTACTCAGTTAGGAGCGCTTAGTGAACGTGGTAAAGTTCGTCCTTTTTCAAAGGGTAGCGATGGCACTTTATTAGGTGAAGGTTTAGGGACCGTTGTGCTTAAGCGCTTGTCCGATGCTGAAGCCGATGGTGATAAAGTCTATGCGGTCATTCGTGGTATAGGCCAAGCAAGTGATGGCAGGGGCCATGGTTTATTAGCGCCAAGCGTTGATGGTGAAGCGCTAGCGATTAAACGTGCTTATCGTGATAGCGGTGTAGATCCTTCTACAATTGGTTTGGTTGAAGCGCACGGTACAGGTATTCCCTTAGGTGATCAGACAGAAGTATCCGCTTTAGGTTCGGTTCTTGGTGAACGACAAGGGCCGATGGGTAGTGTGGCACTTGGGTCTGTTAAATCTATGATAAGTCACTGCATACCCGCAGCGGGTATAGCGGGTTTAATAAAAACGTCTTTGGCATTGCACCATAAAGTCTTGCCTCCTACGTTATGTGAAGAAGTTAACCCTGACTTAGAAATTGAAAAAACACCGCTTTACGTTAATACAGCACTACGGCCTTGGTTTACATCAAATGGTATACCTAGACGTGCAGGTGTTAACTCTTTTGGCTTTGGTGGTATCAACACTCATGCGATTTTGGAAGAGGCTCCTGCGCAAGTAAAACAGCCACTTAACTATAGCAATAGACCGGCAGAGCTTTTTGCGTTGTCTGCTGATAGCCATACAGCGCTTGCCGATAAAGTTCGCCAATTACAGCCTTTAGCTGAAGCTGAAAATTATACGATTTCGGAATTGGCCGCAGAAATCTGCCGTCAGGATACGTGTGACTCTCTACGTGTTGCTTTTGTCGTTAAGGATCATAAAGATCTCGCTAAAAAGTTAAAACAAACACTGAAAAAGTTAGATGCTGAAACAACAGGACGTTGGTCTACACGCAATGGCGTTATGTATAGCGATGCGCCGCTGCCCGGTAAACTAGCATTTATCTTCCCTGGCGAAGGCTCACAATATTTGAGCATGCTTGAAGAGCTTTCACTGCACTTCCCAGAAGTGCGTGATTGGTTTGATTTCTGGAGAGGCCTATATGGTAATGATGAGCCGGGTAGTAGCCGAACGGATCTGGTTTTTCCTCCTGAAATTGAGCTGACACCAGAGATTCAAGCATCACTGGAACAGCGTTTACACAGTATGGATGTTGGTTCAGAAGCTGTGTTTGTGGGTAGTCAGGCGATGAACGGGCTATTGAAAGCCTTTTCAGTAGAGCCCGATGCTATGTTAGGCCATAGTACGGGTGAATCATCCGCACTTGTGGCATCTGGAGCTATTGATAACACCGATTTAGATCAACTGGCTTCGTTTATTCGCGAACTGAACTCAGTTTACCTACAAGTTCTTGAAAGTGGAGGGATTCACACAGGAGCCTTGTTAACGGTTGGTGCGCTTGATCCTGCGACCATTGATGAACATATTGGCCAATTGTCCTCAACTGTTTATGTGGCGATGGATAATTGTGCAAACCAAAAAGTATTATTTGGTGATGTCGATGCCATTGCAAGCCTTCAAAAAACATTGAGCAGTGCGGGAGGGATATGTGTTCCTCTTCCGTTCGACCGTGGTTATCACACACCGTTATTTTCAGCTGTGACAGATGCTTTCCAGAAGTATTATGCAGATGTGGGCGTTAAAAAGCCTAAGCTGCCTTTGTATTCATGTGCTTCTGCGGGTGTTTTTCCGGATAAACAATCCGATGTTGTTGGCTTAGCCGCAAGTCAGTGGTCCGAGACTGTACGTTTTGCAGATACGGTTACTGCTATGCATGATGATGGTATTCAGTACTTTGTTGAAGTAGGGCCATCCGGAAACCTGACAGCCTTTGTGAATGAAATATTATCAGGCAAAGAGTATGTGTCTGTTGCCAGTAATATTCGTAAAAAGAGCAGTGTTGAGCAGTTTTTGCTGCTTCTAGGGCAATTATACGTTAATCAGAAATCTGTTGATGTCGAGCGTCTATTTAGTGGTCGTGCAATTGATAGCGTTGATTTAACAGATAGCGCTTCACGTAAGCTGGGCGGCATGGTGTTGGATAATACGATGCCAGTGCTTCATTTAACTGATGAGGATAGAAGCCAGCTCCATGCTATGTTTGGCGCAGAAAATGTAACTACAACAGCAAATCTTACTCCAACGGAGTCCTCCCCATCAAATACAGTGCCGATTGTCGAACCTAAATTTCAGGGTGAAACAGTACATACAGATGACGAGGGAATCGCTGCAGAAACTGATGTGGTTGCCGCGCCCAATGACGGTGTGATGGCTGACTATTTTGATTTGATGCGGGGCTTCCTGTCACAGCAAGAAACGTTGTTTTCGTCATCTGCGGCAGAGAGTATGGAGCCTTCGTTAGATGATGAAGGTTATGAAACGGCTCCATTTCCATTTATAAGCGAAATTATTGAACACAGTGCAGAAAAGCTTCACGCTCGTTGTGACCTTAACGTTTACGAAGATAAATTTCTGCAAGACCATATCTTGTCTGGAACTGTTTCAGAAACTGACCGTGAACGCTTAGGATTATCCTGTGTTCCTATGATGGTTAGTCTAGAAATTATGGCAGAGGCGGTAGCTGTATTAGCAAACAATATCGCTATTAGCAGTATCGAGAATGTTAAAGCATATGACTGGATAGCATTGGATGATATGTCAATTGAACTTGACGTATCGGCAGAAATTTCATCATCTGATAATCAACGTTATAGTGCGGCGATCCGAAGTCGTGGCGCATTAATTGTCGAAGCTGAATTTACCTATGCGAAGGAACTGGTTGAACCGAGATTAGCTGATTTAGGAACGACCAATGCTTACCGTTGGGGTGATGACGAACTATACAGTACAGGCATGTTTCATGGCCCGATTTTCCAAAGTATGCGTGGAATAGAAGGCTGGAATGATCAAGGTATTGATGCAGCTCTAAGTGAAGTGTCTCTTAGTGGCTTCTTCACTGAGAATGCAGCGGCTAATCTTGTTTTGAATCCAGTATTGTTGGATGCATTAGGTCAGTTAGCTGCGTATTGGATTGCTCAGCAAGTGGGAACAGATTTTAATAGCTTCCCTTCCTCGATAGAAAAAATTGAATTGCCGGTTGCATGCCCTAAAGATATAGAAGGGTTAAGGCTGCTAGGACGTCAACACCCTGTTGATCCCAAAGCAACCGATGTGGAAAGTCCAAGAGCGTGGCAATTTGAGTGTGTCGATGCTCATGGAAACGTATTACTGAGTGCTAAAAACTTGGTAAATATCTTTTTTCCTGTTCCCAATCGCTTTTATCATGTACGAAGAGACCCTTTAAATGGGTGGTTAGGGTCTGGATCATCGTTACCTGAAACAGATATCTTACTTTGGACTATTTCTCATTTAGATGAAGCGTTTTGTGCTCAGTCAGGGGGTGTGTTTATGCGTATCCTTGCTCATCTGTTGCTTAGCTACGATGAATTGAATGAGTGGAGAGCATTAACAGGTACCGTGCGCCATAAAAGGGAGTGGTTGCTCGGACGAGCGACCTTAAAGGAAGCTATACGTTACTGGGTTTACCAGCAGACCTCTACTCTTTTGTACCCATCAGATATTGATATTTTGCATGATGAGCTGGGTGCTCCATTTGTTACGGGCTGGTGGGCTGAAAAAGTAATATCCGCACCTGCTGTTTCTTTAAGTCACAATGGCCATCAATGTATTGCAGCGGTGACAGCAAATAACGAAACAATTGGCGTCGATATAGAACAAATAATTACAGATAAAAATTATGATTTTTTGTTAGCAACTTTATCTCCTAGTGAAAGAGCACATTTGGATGGCGCGGGTGTTCATAACCAGAATGATTATTTGGTGAAATCTTGGTGTGCAAAGGAAGCCGCAGCTAAAGCTTTTCGTATTGGCTTGCAGGGACAGCCTGAATCTTTTGATGTTAGGTTTTTAGATCAAAGCCTTACTCAAGCACAAGTGACATATCAAGGGTATACGGTGATGGTCTCTGTATCAGAAAGTGCAGGGTTAGTAACGGCAATAGCGGTTTAAGCCGTTAGCGTTAGAGTGCTTAGTGGATAGGCAGTTGTTAGATGTATGGAGATATAAATAGATGCCCGCTGTAGAAGTAAACGGCACTAAAATTAATTACCTGCAACTTGATAGTGATGCGGGAGCAGATGCTGAAGATCTGGTAATGGTGCATGGGCTTGCTACAAATATGGCATTTTGGTACATCCGGCATGCCCCAGAGTTCGCCAAACGCTATAAAGTAACCCTTTTTGATCTTCGTGGGCATGGTCGTTCACGTATCACTGATGATGGCTATACTCCGGCTAATTTGGCTGCCGATTTAGAAGGGTTGCTCGACCATTTGTCGATAGAGAAAGCTCATTTCATGGCTCACAGCTTCGGTGGGGTAGTGGCTTTGAATTTTGCATGTCGAGCGCAGGAACGTGTGCGTAGTTTGATGTTGATCGACTCGCATATTAGTGCGATTCGCCGTTTGGAGACAACCGAACACTGGAGCTACGGGGATAAACTGCAGAAGTTATTGCATGATCAAGGTATGGATATCAATGTTGATCAGCCTTATTTTGGTTATCGTTTGTTAGCTGAAGTTGCTCTGTTACAAAAAGAGAAGAAGGAAATATCTGAAGAGCTGAAGGAAATCGTGACGCCTATTGTGGGTAACTACGGTAACCGTACGGCCAAATTGTGGTTGAAATTGCTAAATACGACAAAGGCTGAAAGTGAGTTAATGGGTGATGATGGGTTGGGTTTGGATACACTCAAGTTGCTCACATTTCCCATTTTGGCTGTTTACGGTGAATATTCACAATCTATGCTCACCGGCCGGCATCTATTGGAGGTTTGGCCGCATGCTGATTTTAGAAAAATGCTGCGTGCGGGACACTTTTTCCCGACCACTCGCCCGGAGGAACTTATTGCAACGTGTGAACAGTTCTGGCACGGCGCATTGGTTTCAGGTGTGAGTACGAGGGAAGGAGATAAACAAAGACATTTTCGTAGTGAGCGATTTGATCAGCGAGATGACGGTTGGTATTTCTCAACTCGAGATGGTGAACACGGACCTTTCAATACAGTAGATGAAGCTCAAGAGAAATTGTCTGCTTACATAACACAGGTAAAAGAAAGTAAGGTGGCCCATTAGTGGAAGCTAATAGAGTAGGTATTCACCGAGGCAATAAAGCAACTGATTTTAAATTGGTGGCTAAAGGTGGCTTTGGGGATGGCGTTAATGCTTATGCTCACTCAATGGCGTGGTTTGATGGTTTCTTATTCGTCGCGACCACGAGAGGCAATTTCCCGTTAATGAAAGCGCGGTTGCCGATAGGGCTGAACCCTTGGCCCGTTGAGTGCCCTGAAAACCCTTTTGATTTGGACCTGCATGCTGAAATATGGCGTTATGATCCGCGTGAAGAAAGCTGGGAGAGAGTATTCAAAGCTCCAAGTATCATAGGTAGCCATGGAAAGCCTATACCAAGGGAACTGGGTTATAGGGGCATGTTAGTTTATCAGCCAGATAACGGCGAAGATCCTGTTTTATTGGTGAGCACTTGGTCTCCTGCTAAAGGTCCTGGTCCATTAATTTTAATGTCCCGGGATGGGCGCACGTTTGAACCTTCATGTGAACCAGGTTTGGTTGGATTACCCGTAACTACCATTAGAACAATGGCTCAGTTTAAAGGGCGAATGTACACAACGCCTGCCGGTTCTCGTGGTGGTAATCCAAATGTATCAGCCCACTCAATTGTCTATGAGAGCAAAGATCCAACGAAAGGTGGATGGGAACCGGTTAGTGATTTTGGCTTCGGTGATCCGGGTAATAAAACTGTTTTTGAGATGGCGGCCTTTGGTGATCATCTTTATGTTGGGACCTTTAATTTAGAAGGTTTCCAGATCTGGAGAACAGACGCTGAGGGCGAAGCTCCTTATCATTGGGAAAGAGTGATAGAAAAAGGAGCATATCGTGGAGCTTTTAATCAAAGCGTTTTGAGTATGTATGCCTTTAAAGGTGCACTTTATGTTGGTGGCGCTATCCAAGGCGGTGGTATTGATAGGCAGAATAAAATTGGCCCAGCACCGCCTGAGCTAATTAGAATATATCCGGATGGCGATTGGGATCTATTAGTAGGTGAAGCGCGTGATACACCTGATGGTTATAAAGCGCCCTTATCAGGTTATATGCCAGGCTTTGATAACTTTTTTAACGGCTATTTTTGGCGCATGTGTGATCATAACGGTTGGTTGTATGTTTCAACCTTTGATTGGAGCACAATACTAGGTTATGCGCAGCAGAATACATGGCCTGAAGCATTTAAAAATATCGTCGGTGAATTAGGAACTCAATTTGTGATGGATCATCATGGAGGCTGTGATCTATATCGTAGTTTTGATGGTGAAAATTGGTTACCAGTAACAACTAGCGGTATGGGTAATCCATACAATATTGGTATGCGGACAATGGCTTCAACACCTTATGGCTTTTTCATTGGAACTGCTAACCCGTTTGGACCCAAGATAATACCTATTGGTGGGGATCATTATATCCCTAACCCCCGAGGCGGCTGTGAAGTCTTTTTCGCGCCTGATGTTTAACAAGAATTAGAGTATCTTTCGTTTGCTTTGCAATCGGCAAAAGCAGCGAGACATAGAATACTATGGATGGAGAAGACCACAGTGAGTAATGAGGCCCAAAAGGTTGCGCTACCAGCATTTTTGAAAAAAAGGCTGCTTGCATTTCGTACTGGTGAAGGTGCGGAACAATCGTTTCTGATCAAAGACCCTCAAAATGATGAGGTGCATACGTTAGAGCCTTGGCAGTTTTTCCTATTAGAGGTACTGCCTGGTTGTGACAATATGCCAAAATTGAAAGGTGTCTTCGAGGACCGATTTGGGCATGGTATTTCTGATGAAGAGATCCAGAAATTCTTTACCCTGATTGCGGATAAGAGCTTATTTGGTATTTCTGCTTTAACAAACCCAATTTTGGCTGAATTTCAGAAGAAAAGAAAAGCTGAAGGACAGGGGCGTATTAAACCGGACCCGAAAGTTAAAGCGGCTGCTACTGAGGAAAAATCGTCCGAACCGCTAGCTCCTGGTGTTCAGGATGTTATTGGTCTTGATACCACAATTAAGCAGGCAGGTTGGAAGCTGTTTAACCCTAAAGGCTTCATTAAGTTACTTAGCCCTGTTATTAAGCCGTTCAGATATTTGATGTACTTAGTACCTTTTTTACTAATTGCAGCTTTGTTTTTGCTCGGGCGTTATTATTCGTTAATGGAAGCTGACATTACATTGTTATTGTCAGATGTGAGTATTATCGAGCATGCCATTTTCAGTATGGTGACTGTTAACCTCTCGGTTACATTCTTAATCATGTTCGTGGCACATTCATTTAGGGCGAGTATCCATGGGTTAGGAATAGTTTTTTATCTTGGCTTCTTTCCTCGCTTCTGTCCGTTTATCGGAAACCTAGATCAATTGTCTCGTCGAGAGCGTATGTGGCTACATGCTGCTCCATTGTTGTACCGTCTTGGATTGTTTAGTACAGCAATATTAGTGTGGTTTAACACTAGGGAAATGGGTGGAACTCTAGCTCCATTCGCACTAGTGGTTGCAGTTGCCAGTGCGTTGTCATTCCTTATTACTATAAACCCACTAGTTAAAAGTTCTGGTTATCATTTAGTTGCGACGATCCTCAATGAGCCTCAGCTACGTAAGAAGGCTTATGCCGCATTAATTAATAAATTGAAAGGTAATACTTACCAAGAAGCAAATAGTCGTTTGTTAGCTGCATATGCATTAGCGTCAACCGTCTTTATGATCGTGCTTTTTGGTTTGGTTTTACTGCTTTTAGGCAAGTTCTTGAAGATCCACTTCGGTGGAGCGGGCGTGATGATCACGTTCTTTGTGGCTGCTATTTTTGCTTATCGAATGATTGTGAGTTTCGATCGTATTAATAAATCATATGATCGTGCAGCCCAATTCAAACGTTGGAGAGATCGCACACTAGTCTCTAAAGAGTCTGAAGAAAGCGAAGCCGAAGTAGTTGAAAAGAAAAGTAGTTACTTGCAACGAGCGATTCTAGTAATTCTAGTGGGTTGCTTATTCTTCCCTTATTCATATGAACCGGGTGGCTCTTTTGTCATGCTGCCTAGTCAAAAGCAGGAAATTACATCTGACCTGTCTGGTATAGTGGACTGGGTTAAGTATGATGGTGGTGAAGAACTGAAGAAAGGTGATGCAATTTCTGCGTTATGGCAGGGAGATTTCACCTCAAAAATTAAAGTTTATGAAGCACTTCTTTTGGAACAACAAGCGGTTATTGATGAGCTTAAATCACGACCGAGAAAAGAGGATGTCTTGTTAGCTGAGAGCGCCTTAGCGACAGAGAAAACGAGAACCCAGTTTAGTTATTCTAAATTGGCTCGTTTAGAAAAACTTTATAAAAAAGGCACGGTCTCTTTTGAAGAGTTAGATGCTGCTCGTCGTGAATACCGTATTGACCGAGCTCAGGTTGATGAACGGAAAGCTGACCTTGAAGTTACGAAGTTAGGAGCAACCTCAGATCAGATAGCAGCTGCTGAAGCCAAGCTCCAAGGTTATGAAGAAGAGAAAGCGTATTATACTGAAAAGGTGAAGCTTTCTACTTTCTATATGCCATTTGATGGGCGATTAGCATCTATGCATTTGAGTCAAAAAGTAGGCAGTTATTTGGCAACAGGTGAGCCATTTGCCGTTGCTGAAAATACCTCAAAAGTCTTGGCGCAAATTGAGGTACCTGAAGCAGATATCCGTTACATTAAAGAGGGGGCTGTTGTTCGTGTTCGCCCGACTTCTTATCATTCACAAGATTTTGTAGGAAAGGTTTTGTCAATTGATACGAATGTAACTGAAGAACGCTTAGGTCGCGTGATTAAGGTTGTGACCATTTTAGATAATAATGATCAACGTCTTAAAACGGGTATGACGGGTTACGCTAAAATTGAGAGCGAAACATTACCCGTATGGGAAGTGCTTTCAATGGCGATTGTGCGGTTTATTGAGGTAGAAGTGTGGTCTTGGCTTCCTTAGGTTTAATTGAATTGGCTTTGCTATCTTAAAAGATTAACAAGGTAGTTAGGCCTATTCAGGTTTAGACAAGTGTTAAGTCTTTTTATAAAACCAGATAACCTAAATAGTGACTTATGGCAGCTCCACTGTTTTTACTGGCACCACCACGCTCATACACATCGCTTATTAATGCGATGATAGGACAGCATCCAGAAGCATTTGGTTTGCCGGAATTAAATTTATTTAATGTCGAGAGAACCAAAGATTTATGGCGAAATGTTTCCGATGATATCGGAGATGATAACAACCGCCGTCAGGGGTTATTACGAGCCGTAGCTGAAATCTATGCCGGGGAGCAGAGCCGCGATGCGGTTGTTATGGCTCAGCATTGGGCTTCAGCAAGGGAACACATGAAAAGTGGTGATGTTTTTGTTGAGATTGTTAACAAAATTGATCCATTGATAGCAGTGGAAAAAAGCCCAGCGTACACTATTTCAGTTAAGCGTATGCAGAGGATTTATGAAACGTTTCCTGATGCGAAGTTTATTCACCTAGTAAGGCATCCAATACCGCAAAGTAAGTCGGTAATGGCTCTGAATGATGGGATTTTTGCCCTGTTTGTTAATGCGATTGATTTCCAAGAGGATCGAGCAATTTTGGAGCCTCAAATCGCATGGCATGATATCAATATTAATATCCTTAATTTTTTAGATATGGTGCCAGCTGAAAACCAAATGAGGATCCGTGGTGAATTGATCATGGAAAACCCTCGTGAGGAACTCGCCGGTATTTGCCGTTGGTTAGGCATCCGTGACGATGAAGAAGCGGTGGATGATATGATGCATCCAGAGCAATCGCCGTTTGCGTGCTTTGGTCCTGTAAATGCACTGTTCGGTAATGATCCTAATTTCCTAAGGGGCCCTAGGTTCAGACCGCATACTCCACGTATTCCCGCGATGGATTCGGATCTGCCATGGCGTGATGATGGAACAAAGTTACGTCCAGAGGTAATTCAATTAGCTAGAGAGTTTGGGTACGAGTAAGAATGAATACTATAGAGGTATTTCTGTGAGTCAGTATAAAGATCAAAAAGTGCCTGGGAAAAGGAAAGGAATTGGACAGGTTACGACTGAACCAAAGAGTATTAAGGCTGAACCCTCAGAGCTGACACCTCAACAACAAGCTTTGCGACAAGCGGTGATAACCGAATTCAGGTCTAAAAAGATTAAGTCTTTTGTGGCTAAGCAGGTTAAGCATATTAATGCCAATCGGCAGGTAGCAGACGGTATCCGTTTTCTATTTGATGAGAAAGGCTTGCCGCCGGCCAATGCTCCGTTGGAAGATATTATCTCTGAGCGGAAAAAAATTGAGTCTGAAATACGCTGGTTTGAGGCGATGGCGGGCGAGATGCGTGGTCGATTAGTACAGATTAAAGAGATTGAAGAGCTTGCTTTAGAGATGGTGAATAAAAAACAAGATGAAGAATAGGTAGCGTTAATAATGAATATCGCTTGTGTTCATGTGGTTCGTGCAATTTTGATAGCTGTGTTGGCTGCTTTTTCTTGTCTGGTATCCGCCTTAGATGGCAATGTGATTGAGCATGAAGTATCAATAGACAGTGATGTACGAACGGCATTGATCTATAAGCCTAAGCGGGCCGATAGTCATAATCTAACCCCTGCAGTTATCGCTTTGCATGGAGGATTGGGGAATGCGGAAAATATGCAAAGCACGACAGGCTTTGATCATTTAGCTGAACTTGAAAATTTTGTTACTGTTTACCCTAATGGAACCGGATTGCGTTTTTTAAAAAATCGAAGAACGTGGAATGCTGGGCGCTGTTGTGGCCCCGCAGTTAAAAAATCAGTCGATGACGTTACTTATTTGAGCCGTTTGATTGATGATTTAGTGCTGAATTACAACGTTGACCCGAAAAAGGTTTATGTAACGGGTTTCTCAAATGGAGCAATGATGGCTTACCGCCTAGCTTGTGAGATACCGGATAAAATTGCGGCGATTATTCCTGTTTCAGGAACCTTAGCCGTAGAGCATTGTTCAAGGGCTAATTCAGTTGCTGTTTTGCATATCCACGGTGAAATTGATGAAAATGTTCCAGTTGCTGGAGGTGAAGGCTCCCGAAGTGTCGCTGGTGTTAAGCATCGTTCAATTAAGAGTACGATGGATATGTTACTTGCACATAGAGGATGCGGAACCCCAACTGTAGAAGAAAGTTCTGTGGTTTCGAAAAGTAGATATGAGTGCCGGGAAGGTGCGGATATCCAGCTTCTTCTAATTAAGAATGCGGGTCATGTTTGGCCTGAAGAAATTAGCCCCAATAAAACCGTTTGGGACTTTGCAAGGCAGTTTTCTAAGAAATAAATGGATGAAGCCTACTTAAGGTATCCTATAAAACGTTCGAGAATCACAAGTTAATGGATGTGATAGTGACTATGCGAAAAAGTCAGAAGGCAGTGGGTTATACAAAAATGGCGAGCAAGGCTACTGTTCTTGCTTGTGTACTAGGTTTGGCTGGCTGTTCTTCGGTAACTGTATTCAACCCGCCAGCGGTTGATATGAAACAGAGCTGGCGTGTTGATCATAAAAAGTCAGTAGAACTTGCCAATACTGCATGGTGGGAATCATTTAATGATCCTATTTTGAATGGGCTTATTGAAACCGCTTTGCAGAATAATAATGATCTGATGATTGCTGCGGCGCGCATTGATGAAATCTCAGGTTTGTACAAGGTTCAGGATTCAAGTCGCTACCCTCAAATAGGTTATGGGGCTGATGCCGGAGGCTCTCAACGTAGTTTGGAGCAGCCGCTTTCCTTTCCAGGGTTAGGCAACCGAACCAACGAAGATTACAGCGCTTCACTTAAGATTGGTTGGGAATTAGATATCTGGGGAAAGCTTGCGCAAGCGAATGAGGCTGCGCTGGCAGAATTGATGGCGGCTGAAGAAAACAGACAAGCTGTTATCATGTCATTAGTATCAAGCGTTGCAGTTGAGTATATAGAGTTACTCAATTTAGATAAAAAGCTGTTAATTGCGAAACAAACTTTACTTGAACGCAAGAAGTCACTCGATCTATTTGAGAGTAAAATGGAGGGAGGGCAGATTTCAGAATTGGAGCTTGCCCAAGTGCGTTCATCATATCAGCAAGCGGCGTCACAAATTCCTGTTATTGAATTAGATATACTGCTTCAAGAAAACAGACTGTCTTTAATCTTGGGTAAAGATCCAGGTCCAATTGAGCGCAATGCAGATATTGAATCATTAACTAAGCTGGAGCTGCCAACAGGATTACCCTCTGATCTTTTAGTTCGCAGACCAGATATTCGCTTAATAGTACAAAAATTAGCGGCGGCTAATGCGCGAGCAGAGATCGCGAGTAAAGAACATCTTCCTAATCTATCGTTGGGCGGCCTTTTAGGCTATGCCAGCGATAATCTTTCAAGCTTATTTGATGGTTCAGCGGGTCTTTGGGATGCTGCTTTGAGTGTGGCAGGGCCTATATATACGGGTGGCCGGATAGAAGGGAACGAACAACAAGCTGAAGCCGCTAGGCAGCAGTTAATTTATGAGTATAAAGGCACTATTCAGCGTGCTTTAAAAGAAGTCGATGATGGCCTCGTTTCACTTGAAAAGTTACGCGATCTGCAAGCAATTCAAACTAAGCATGTTGCTGTTTTAGAAGATTACGTTGAATTTGCTATAAGCCGACATGATGCGGGCTATTCCCGTTATATGGAGGTGCTAGATGCCCAGAGAAATTTGTACAATACGCAAATAAATTTAGCGAAAACAGAAAAAAATATATTCACTACTTCGGTTAATCTTTATAAAGCCATGGGTGGTGGTTGGGTGAAGATAGCTGACCAGAAGTATGCTAAGTCAGCTATTTTAGATGCTTCAGTGGCACCTTAAAACAGTGTAAGTATCGAAAGTATTAGGCAAAAATTAAATTGTAATCCGGTTATGGAATATTAAAGGTTTTTCAAATGTCTATAGAACAAGCGGAAGTCCAGTCAAAGATCATGCAGGTCTTAGAAACCATTATGGAAGAATGGGACGATGATCTGGATGAAGACATTACATTAGAATCTCAGCTGGTTGAGGATGTAGGGTTTGCCTCCATCGATTTTGTACAATTTGCTGTTGCTATAGAGGCTGAATTTAAACAGAAGTTAGGCTTCCAAAGCTTGCTGATGCAAGATGGAGCTTATGTTGATGATTTAAGTTTACAGCAGGTTGTCGATTTCGTATTTATGCGCCTTACGGCTGGGGATTCGTCCTCGGAACCGGTTAAACCAGTTGAAAGTAATGTTGAGCGGGTTGAATCAGTTGATGATAAAGTCACTGCTGAAATGGTAGAAGAGTTTCGCCAAATTATCCGCGCTTGTTCCCCTCGTAGTGTTCCATCTAAAAAGAATAAACCAGCGGTATTCATCCTATCTCCGCCACGTTCGGGATCAACGTTACTTCGTATTATGCTAGCTGGCTGTCCTGAATTGTTCGTGCCGCCTGAGCTTCACTTACTATCTTATGCGGATATGAGTGAGCGCTTTAAAGCACTGGATGATGAACACAATCGGCATCTCCTTGAAGGTACAATTCGTGCCTTGATGCAGTTAAAGGATTGGTCAGGGGAGGAGGCTCGTAAGTTTTCAGCTGTATGCGAAAAGAATGGCATGAGTTGCCAGGCTTTCTATAATATTTTGCAAACTGCAGCAGAAGATCAGTTGTTAGTGGATAAGACTCCGACTTATGCGGTTAATCTCGATATTTTAAAGCATGCTGAAAGTGATTTTGAAAATGCTAAATATATACATTTGCAGCGTCACCCATGCGGAACAATTCGCTCTTATGAAGAATCTAAGCTGACGCGAATGATGCCGTTGATGAAAGATAGTACTTTCTCCAGTCGTGCTTTAGCTGAAATGACTTGGCTGACATGTCACCAGAACACGCTGGAATTTGCTGAGCAAGTTCCTAATGAACGTGTTTTAGCTGTTCAATATGAAAATTTAGTACAGCAGCCGGAAGTTGAAATGCGCCGCATTTGTGAATTCCTAGAGGTCGATTTCAATGCTGAAATGCTGAACCCATACAAGGATAAAGAGCAGCGAATGACTGATGGGGTTGATGTAGCGTCTAAAATGAGTGGAGACTTGAAGTTCCATCTGCATCAAAACATTGATGCCTCGGCAGCGACTCGATGGCAACAGTTTTACTCCGAAGATATCCTAGGGGATGTGACTAAAGAAGTCGCTAAGCGCTGTGGTTATGATATTTAACTAAATAAGCGTTAACCTATATCAAACGGAGGTTGTGATTCACACCTCCGTTTTTTTATGTTTGTGAGCATGAATCATTGATCAGGATCTTCCTAAGGACAAAGGGCCTATGGGGGATGGCTTGAAAAGTATGTTAGGATCATCAGCCTAGATCTTGTGACTAATTTATCCACACAAGCTGAATTATTAGATAAGAAAGTGAAGAATGGAATTAGCGTAATATGTTGTTAATGATTGATAATTATGACTCTTTTACATACAACGTAGTGCAATATTTTGGTGAATTAGGCGCTGACGTTCAAGTGTATAGAAATGATGAAATCACACTTGAAGAGATGGATGCCTTAAATCCGGATCACCTTGTTATCTCTCCAGGTCCGTGTACACCTAATGAAGCCGGCGTTTCAGTTGCTGCTATTAAGCACTTTGCAGGAAAAATCCCCATTCTTGGTATCTGCTTAGGGCATCAAAGTATTGCGCAAGCATATGGGGGGGATATTGTGCGTGCAAAACAGGTAATGCATGGTAAAACATCGCCTGTTTATCATCATGATAATGGGGTATTCAAAGCATTAGAAAACCCTGTAGAGGTAACGCGTTACCATTCGCTTGTGATAGATCAGAATACGCTTCCGGATTGCTTGGAAGTTACCTCTTGGACTGAAGATGAAAATGGCAATATTGATGAAATAATGGGCGTGCGCCATAAAGAATTAGATATTGAAGGGGTACAATTCCACCCAGAATCGATATTGACAGAACAAGGGCACGAATTGTTGGCTAATTTTTTAAAGAGAACAAAAGCCAACCAAGCTTAAGTGAGCGGCGTTATTAAAGGACAATGTTATGGATATAAAACAAGCTTTGGCGACAATTGTAGAGCGTCAGGACCTATCTGAGTCAGAGATGAAGGCTGTGATGCAGCAGATCATGACTGGTAATGCCACAGATGCTCAGATTGGTGGGTTATTGATGGCGCTGCGGATGAAAGGTGAAACCGTTGCAGAAATTACTGGTGCAGCTGATGCTATGCGCGAGTTAGCTATCCCTGTTTCTATCTCTATTCCTAATGCCGTAGATATTGTCGGTACAGGGGGAGATAGCGCTAATTTATTTAACGTTTCCAGCGCTTGTTCATTTGTTGTTGCAGCCGCGGGTGGTCATGTTGCTAAGCATGGTAATCGCTCGGTTTCTTCAAGTTCAGGCTCAGCTGACCTTTTAGAAACGGCGGGCATTAATCTTGAATTGAATCCAGAGCAAGTGGCTCAATGTATTGAACAGATCGGTTTAGGCTTTATGTTTGCACCTCAGCATCATAGTGCAATGAAATATGCCATAGGACCTCGTAAAGAGATGTCGCTGAGAACCTTGTTTAATATTTTGGGTCCACTCACCAACCCTGCTGGTGCAAAACACTACCTTTTAGGCGTTTTTGATAAATCACTGTGTCGTCCTATGGCGGAAGCTTTACGTTCGTTAGGTGCTGTACATGCACTAGTGGTTCATGCGGCTGAGGGCTTGGATGAAATAAGTTTAGCCGGAGATACTTATGTGGCTGAGCTTAAAGAGGGTGAGGTTTGTGAATATACGATGACTGCTCAACATGCAGGTCTTCAGGTTCAAACCTTAGAGGGTCTTCAGGTAAATAGTTCGCAAGAGAGCTTAGCGGTGATTAACGCAGCATTTGCCGGAGATAATCCTAAGGCTGTCGATATGATTGCAATTAACGCCGGTGCGGCGCTTTATGCTGCGGATATTACCACCGATTTGAAATCAGGTGTAGCGTTGGCCAAAGAAACCATTTTAAGTGGCGCTGCGGCGGCAAAAGTTGAAGAGCTGGCTGGGTTTAGCCAAGCGTTTAAAGGTTAGAAGATGTCTGATACTCCTACAATATTAAAAAAGATTCTGGCGCGTAAGGCTGAAGAAGTTGCTGAGCGTCAACCTATTGTTTCCCTATCGGATCTGAAGGGGCAAATTGCGGATCAAAAAGGAAGTTCTTTTGATCCACGTGGTTTTGCTGCAAATATGGCTAAGAGCATTGCTGAAGGGCGTTCAGCGGTGATAGCTGAAGCGAAGAAGCAAAGTCCTTCTAAGGGACTGCTCAGAGATCCTTTTATACCAGCAGATATTGCAAAATCCTATGAGCAAGGTGGAGCAAGTTGTTTATCTGTTTTAACGGATAAAGATTTTTTCCATGGCTGTGAAGCTTTCCTAATGGAAGCAAGAGCGGCTTGTTCTCTGCCAGTTATCAGGAAAGATTTTATTATCGATCCTTATCAGGTGTATGAAGCCAGAGCAATTGGTGCTGATTGTATCTTGCTCATTGCATCTGCTTTGGAAGATCAACAGATGGCTGACCTGAACGGTTTGGCGCAAGAGCTAGGGATGGATGTGCTTATTGAGGTGCATGGTGGAGACGAATTACAGCGCGTACTGCCATTGAATACGCGCCTAGTAGGCATCAATAATCGTAATTTAAGTACCTTTGAGGTATCGCTGAATAATACGTTTGATCTCTTATCTTCTATTCCTGACGATCGGATAGTCGTGACTGAAAGTGGTATTCACTGCGTTGAAGATATTCAGGCAATGCGTGAACATAACGTCCATAGTTTCTTGGTCGGTGAAGCATTTATGCGTGCTGAAAACCCGGGGCAGAAACTTAAAGAATTATTTTCATAAGGTAAACACTGAATGAGTATGAATGCCAAAGTTAAATGGGATGGGGATGTACGTTTTCAGGGTACAACTGGCTCAGGTTACGAAGTAATGCTTGATGGCGAGCTTCAGCAAGGCCCACGTCCAATGGAATTAATATTATTGGGGCTAGGTGGTTGCACGAGCTACGATGTTGTCGGGATTTTAAAGAAAACACGACAAGATGTGGTTGATTGTGTCGCTGAGATTGACGCTGAGCGTGCGGATACGGTTCCATCCGTGTTCACTAAAATTCATGTAAAGTTTGTTGTGACAGGCCGTGGATTGAATGAGAAAAAAGTAGAGCGTGCAGTGAAATTGTCAGCGGAACAGTATTGTTCAGCCTCTATAATGTTAGAAAAAGGTGGCGTTGAAATTAGCCATAGCTTTGAGATTGTTGAGGTCGATTAAGCTTATCTAACCACATGGAATAAATAAAAAACGGGTAACCTATTTAGGTTGCCCGTTTTTCGTTTAGGGGTGGAGTAAATATAAGAATAGGTTATAGTGAACTGCTTTGAATTTATTACTCATTGATTTTGTAGGGTTTTTTCTGAGTGTAGGTGGTTAAGTATAATCGAATATGTAGAATTATGGATTAAAGAACACAAGGATAATAGATAGATGCGTTTATCAATATCAAAGGCTTTGGCGCTGGGTATTGTGTCACTTCAGGTGGTGACTATTTGTATTATTTTAGCCTCATCCTACTTAAGCACTGAGCAGGTGTTGATTGGTCATGCTCAGAAATTAATGAGAAATTTGTCACGGGAAGTAATTGATCGTTCAGAAGAGTTTCTTTCTCCAGCAAAATCTGCAGTTAGTCTGACAGGTAGTCTAGCGCGTCATAAAGTTGTTAGTTCTGAGAAGCCAGATGAGATGGAGCAGTACTTTTTTGAACAGTTAATACTTTACCCGCATATAGCAGGTATTTATTACGGCAATCTGCAAGGTGATTTTCACTTTGTTAGGCGTAGTCCAGAGATAGCTGCCTATCAAATAAAACGTATTATCAATGAGGAGCGAGATCGCTCAGTCCAAAATCGCTGGTACGGGCTTGATTTTGAATTAGTGGAATCAAATTCAAACCCAGATGATCTTTTTGACCCGCGAAAGAGACCCTGGTTTACCAAAGCTGTAACGGAAAAAAAGCAGATTTGGACGGATCCATATCTTTTCTTTACCTCAAATAGGCCGGGTATAACGGTGGCAAGTCCAGTCTTTTCAAGAGAGGGAGATTTAACGGGTGTTGTTGGTGTTGATATAGACCTTTCCTCGCTTTCTGATTTTCTTGGTTTTCTAGAGCTCAGTGAGCATGCGTCCGCACTTATATTAAACAATAACGGCGATGTTATAGCGGATAGAAGTCGTGGTCGTGTTTATGCGGAAAATGAACATACGGGCGTTCGTAGGTTGCTTCGTATAGATGAGCACGAAAGTGATGTGGCGAAAGCTGCGGTTGATTCTCTAGGGCGAAAACCCGGTTGGTATGTGTTGAATACTGCAATGAACACAAGCTTCGAACATGAAGGGAAAAGTTACCAAGCGGTTTTTACACCGTTCTCCGACAATTGGCCTTGGTTGTTGGGTATTTATGTTCCAGAAGCTGATTTCCTGACTGAGATTAAAGATAATCGAATCGTAAATATTTTATTAGCATTGGGCATTACATTTATCAGCGTATTGATAGGCGTGTTATTTGCGCGGTCGTTGTCTCGGCCTATTTTGTCATTACAAAAAAGCGTAAATGCGGTAAGAAATGGTGAGCTTGAGGTCGATATTGACACCCATGGAAGCGTATTCAGTGATATTGATGAAACAACGACCGCATTTTCCCACATGGTTGCCTTTTTAAAAGAGAATAAAGAGCAGCGTCTTAATTTACAAAGTCGTTTATCTCAAGAATCTCATTTCATGGATGCTATTCTAGCTGCGATGAATCAGGGGGTTGTGATCTGTGATCTTGAAGGCAGCCTTTTATATGCGAATATTGAAGCTAGAAAGTTACAGGGGTTGTCAGGAGGTCAAACGCTTCAATATTTTGATGATCTACCATTTAAGTTGTTTGCTATAGATTCAAAAGTTCCGTTGGAAAGAGCTTTAAGGCCTATCTATAGAGTGCTGTCTGGGGCCGTCATTAAGGATGAGAAGATCATCATAGAAACCGATGATGGCGTCAGGGATGTTCTATTAATCAATGGTCGTGCCATCTTGGATTCCGAAGGTAATAAGTTAGGTGCTTATATCTTAATGAAGGTAGCCACTAAAGAAGACAGGTTTGAGGCTCAAAGTCTAACCTAATACTTGCAAGAACGTTGCAAGGTGCGTAGTATTACGCGTCCTTTGGAGAACTATTTCCAATCTCCTTGCTGCCGGTCACATGGTGTGTTCCGGGGGCTAATAAACCGAAAGGAGCTAAAATGCGTCATTATGAAATCGTATTTCTGGTTCATCCGAACCAGAGTGAGCAGGTTTCTGCGATGGTTGAGCGTTACACCTCTCTTATTGAGGGTGCTGAAGGCACAGTTCATCGTCTAGAAGATTGGGGTCGCCGTCAGTTGGCTTACCCAATTAACAATGCTCACAAAGCACACTACATCCTGATGAACATCGAATGTACTCAGGAAGTACTAGACGAGCTGGAAGGCCTATTCCGTTACAACGATGCAGTTCTGCGTAACATGGTTATCCGCCGTAAAGAAGCGATCACTGAGATCTCTCCAATCAAAGCTGCTGAATCTCGCGAAGAGCGTAAGCCTCGTCGTGAAGAAAAACCAGCTGAAAAGCCTGCTACTGAAGCTGCACCAGCACCAGCACCTGCTGCTGAAGCATCTGAAGCTGCTGCTGAGTAATTTAATTTCTGAGGAGAGATACAATGGCTCGTTTTTTCCGCCGTCGTAAATTCTGCCGTTTTACGGCTGAAGGTGTTCAAGAGATCGATTATAAAGATCTGGACACGCTAAAAGGTTATGTAACCGAAACTGGTAAGATCGTACCTAGTCGTATCACAGGTACTAAAGCTCGTTACCAGCGTCAGTTGGCTACTGCTATTAAGCGCGCACGTTTTGTAGCGCTACTGCCTTACACTGATAGCCATCAGTAACAGGTAGGAGAGTCGCATGCGAGCCTTGGCCGAATTGGTCATGAAGGGCCGCAAACAAGCGGCTTTTGTGGCGGTTATTGCCGCCTTGCTGCCATTGCTTTATTGGGTGAGTGCAGCAGTCATTGCGTTGGTAGCTTTGAGAAAAGGACCGCAAGATGGCGCTGGAGTTTTGGTTTGGGCTGTTTTGCCTGCCGGAGCTTGGGCATACAGTGGTGATCCGACACCGCTGGCAGTGATGGTAGGGGTTTTTATTCTTGCTGTTGCTTTAAGACAGGCCGCTAATTGGTCTACCGTGTTAATGGTTGCATTACCGGTAGGGGCTTTAGCGGGAGTAGGGCTAGGATTAGCTTTAGAAGGTCTTTTAGGCCAGGTGATAGAAGCAACTGAAAAGTTTCTTCTACAGTCGGCGAGTCAATCTACAGAGAGTATTACTCTCGATAAAGAGCACTTAAAACTGCTCCTTTTGGGTGGATTGGCATCAGTGCATACAGCAATAATGTTGCTGTGTTTAATACTTGCACGCTCTTGGCAGTCAGGTTTGTATAATCCTGGCGGGTTTCAGAAAGAGTTTCATCAGTTGAGACTTCCTCTGAAATATACGGGAGTGTTGATTGGAGTATTAGCGTTAAGTTCTTTATTAGATCTTAGCTTTATGCGCTGGTTACCCTTAATGCTGCTTCCCTGGATCTTTGCGGGTTTCGCATTGGTGCATGGTAGTTTGGCTAAACGTGATTTAGGCAGGTCCTGGCTGATAGTGTTTTATCTATCGGTCGTATTGATGGGACCTTATGTGATTACGCTGCTGGTATTTGCAGCTGTTATTGACTCTTTAGTTGATATCAGAGCTCGGATACCAGCCAAGAACTAGTACTGCAATTGATTTGCAGAACAAAAGAGGTTTTACGAGATGGAAGTTATTCTGCTCGAGAAAATTGGTAAGCTAGGTGGCCTTGGTGACAAAGTTTCCGTTAAAAGCGGTTTCGGTCGTAACTACCTAGTACCGCAGGGTAAAGCTGTTCCTGCAACTGAAGGCAACGTTGCTAAATTTGAAGAGCGTCGTGCTGAGCTTGAAGCGGCAGCTGCTGCTAAGCTAGCGACTGCTACTGCACGTGCTGAAGCACTAAACGAAACTCAAGTAACTATCACTTCTAAGTGTGGTGACGAAGGTAAATTGTTTGGTTCTATTGGTACTCGTGACATTGCTGATGCAGTAACTGCTGCTGGTGCTGAAGTATGTAAAAGTGAAGTTCGTCTACCAGAAGGTGCTCTACGCGCTATTGGTGAATACGAAATCGCTGTACAGCTACACCCAGAAGTAACAGCAATTGTTAACTTGGCTGTTGTAGGCGAGTAATCGTCTTTAGCTAAGTACAACTGTACTGTAAGATAAAGCACCGCATGGTTAATCCTGCGGTGCTTTTTTGTTTTTAGGCTGTTGTAAAATTATGGAAATGAGTCAATTTACAGACGAAGATCTGGCGAAAATTAAGGTTCCACCCCATTCAATGGAAGCAGAGCAATCTGTTTTAGGTGGCTTGATGCTAGATAATAATGCGTGGGATACGGTTTCTGAAGTAGTTCTAGAAGATAACTATTATCGCCAAGAACATCGCCAGATCTATCGCACAATGCAGAAATTGGTCAATGATGGCAAACCTATCGATGTAGTGACTCTGTCTGAAGAGCTGGATCGTACTGCTGAACTAGAAAGCGCAGGCGGTTTGGATTACTTAATTGAGCTGGCTAAAAACACTCCTAGTGCCTCGAATATTCGTGCTTATTCTGAGATTGTCCGTGATAGAGCATTGTTACGCCAGATGATTTCGGCTGCTAATGAGATAGCGGACCAAGCATTCCATCCCGAGGGGCGAAGTTCAGAAGAGATTCTGAATGAAGCGGAACAAAAGATTTTTCATATAGCAGAGAATAGACCTAATCAGGGTGGCCCTGAAGGCGTTAATGATCTGCTTAAAAAAGCTGTAGATCGAATTGATACCCTCTTTAATAGTGATGGGGATCTAACAGGTGTTACAACCGGTTTTGATGACTTAGACGCTAAAACTGCAGGCTTGCAACCTTCTGATTTGATCATTGTGGCGGCGCGACCTTCTATGGGTAAAACAACCTTCGCAATGAACTTGGTTGAGAATGCCTTAATGGCATCGAATAAACCGGTATTAGTATTTAGTCTTGAGATGCCGGCAGATCAGCTGGTTACGCGTATGTTGTCCTCGTTAGGCAGAATAGACCAGACAAGGGTACGTACAGGTACACTAGAAGAAGAGGATTGGCCAAAGCTGACAACCGCCGTCAATATGATGCGTGATAAGCCGCTTTTTATTGATGATCAGGCGGGTATTAGTCCAAATGAGATGAGAACTCGTGCTCGTAGGATTGTGCGTGAGCATGGTGAGATCGGTTTAATTATGATCGATTACCTGCAATTGATGCAGATGAAAACTGCAGGTATTGAAAGCCGTACTCAGGAGATCTCTGAGATCTCGCGTTCCTTGAAAGCCTTGGCGAAGGAACTTGAATGTCCTGTTGTTGCCTTGTCGCAGCTTAACCGTTCACTAGAGCAGCGTCCTAATAAACGCCCTGTAAACTCGGACCTTCGTGAGTCCGGTGCGATAGAGCAGGATGCCGATGTGATTATGTTTATCTATCGTGATGAGGTATATAACGAAGATTCTGAACATAAAGGTGTTGCGGAAATTATTATCGGTAAGCAGCGTAACGGCCCTATCGGTGTCTCAAGGCTTGCATTTATAGGTAAGTTTACTAAGTTTGAGAATCTAGCTGCTGACGTTTACGCGCAATATGCCGGTATGGATGATTAATGTTTT
>DJLT01000051.1:5269-5497 GCA_002435145.1 Neptuniibacter sp. UBA6509 | reverse complement strand
ATAGGGCTGCATCTTCTCATCGTACTTGAACAGTGTTTCACTGTAGAGGTTCTCATCTGAGTGACGATCGATTTTACCCGCTTCAGCTAATCGGTATGCGCCTGCAATTTCTAATTCCTCTTCATCCCATAAAATAAGGTGGCGATAGTATTGATCATACTGATCTAAGTCCTTTTTATGGCCGCTGCCTTCACCGACACGACGAAACGCTATCTCGCGTAATCGTCC
>DJLT01000051.1:0-4933 GCA_002435145.1 Neptuniibacter sp. UBA6509 | reverse complement strand
ACGGCAGACTCGGGTTGGTAATCAAAGAGGAAGATCTTTTTGCCATCTGAGGTTTCGCCTAACAGCTCGGCCTCACGTAGTTCTTGTTTTAACGCTTTTCTATTTTGCGGGTGAGCAATTGTTTTCTCGGTTATAAAAAGAGGCTTTTTATTTTTGGCAATTCGATATAAATGCTTTTTAAGCAGCTTTACTTTTTCCGTTGAGGATAGGGGGATTGCATCTATTTGTGCGTAAGGGATCGGTTCACCCACGCGCATGGGAATAGTCACAGAGCGCTTATTAAACATCTCACGGGCCAACATCATGGTGGAAAGGGCTTTGTTGACATAGGAAACGCTATAAAACAGGGATGAGTTTTTGCCACCAATAAAGATAGGGAGAATGGGGGCATTCGCTTTTCGAGCAAAGCGAAGAAAGCCACTGTTCCACTTATTGTCTTTTACGCCTGTAATACCCGCCCTTGAGACTTCACCAGCAGGGAAGACGATAATGGCTTGTTCCTGATTGAGTGCTTCAACGATACCTTGAATATCACGTTTACGAGTGCTTCCTGCTAAGTTATTCACAGGTAGGAATAGATTTCTAATTGGATCAAAATTCATTAAAAGATCGTTTGCGACAATTTTTACATCACGGCGAATTTCACCAATCATTTTAAGTAGTGATAGCCCATCGAGTGCCCCTAAAGGGTGGTTGGCAATGATCACAACTCGACCTGATGACGGAATATTAGCGCGGTCATGGTTGCTGATACTGTAACCAAAGTTAAAGTATTCTAAAACGCGCTCAATAAATTCAAAGCCTGAAGCGTCTTTGTTAATTTCAAGAAAGCTATTTATTTCACTTTCATGCACTAGCTTACGTAGCATGTAGAGAGCCGAGCGTTTAAAGGGCAACGGTTTATCAGTAAAGGCTGGGTATTTACTGATAAGTGCTTTTTCTACGTTAATCGCAGGTTCTTTCGGGATGAGGGTATTTTCATGTGTATTCATACCATGAAAAAGATAAGGGCGGTTGGTGACCAAATATTTACAACTTGATGTCATTTCCATGACAAAGTAAGTCCATCAACTTAGATTCACTCAAGTCGCACTCGAAAATTATGAGCTGAACGAAAGGTATTATTCAGCTGCTGCGTCTGATTCTCGGATGGCTTTTGTCCAAGCGTCATTATCAAATTCACGGCGGCCATCATTTTTACGGCGGTCTTTTTTGCCGGGCTCGAAACGGATTTCGTCACGACGGTCTTTCGTCTGTCTGCGCTGCTCACCTGAACGAAGCTCGCTGCCATGTGGGTCATCTTGCATGTTGTTCACTGTTTTATTTTATTGAATGTGTATTCCTTCTAATTACAGAATAGTTGCTTTTGAGCTACTTGTGATTTTTGAAAGGGATCGGGCTATTTCGGAATAGCAAAATTTAGTTATAATGCTGTATAAATAAACAGTATTTATGGTGTGTGATGCAGCGGAAAATTATCCACTGTGATTGTGATTGTTTTTTTGCAGCGGTTGAGATGAGAGATCGCCCTGAATTATCCGACATCCCGTTGGCTATCGGGGGGCGTTCTGATCGCAGAGGTGTGATTTCTACCTGCAATTATCCAGCGAGAGAGTTTGGCGTTCGTTCGGCGATGTCTACTGCGCAAGCATTAAAACTGTGTTCCCATTTAACGGTTCTTCCCGGTAGTATGGCTAAGTATAAAGAGGTGTCACAACAGATTATGGGCATCTTTTTAGATTATACCGATCAGATAGAGCCGCTCTCATTAGATGAAGCCTTCCTAGATGTAACTGGCTCTAAACATTGTCAGGGTAGTGCGACCCTGATAGCAGAGGAGATTCGTCGCAGAGTTAAGGCCGAAGTGGGTATTACAATTTCGGCTGGAGTGGCTCCGAATAAGTTTTTAGCGAAGATCGCGAGTGATTGGAATAAGCCAGATGGTATTTGTGTTGTTCATCCAGAAAAAGTTGAGTCTTTTCTGGCGACTCTACCGGTTAAGAGAATCTCAGGGGTAGGTGAGAAAACGGCCCTTAAGATGGAGGCGATAGGGATTAGCACATGCTTAGACCTGAGAGCCAAATCAGTTGTCGAGTTAACTGAGCGATTTGGTAAATTTGGAACACGCTTATTTGAATTAGCCCGCGGCATTGATGATAGGCCTTTAAAAACGCATAGAGTGCGTAAGTCGATCAGTGTGGAACATACTTATCCACAAGACATAAGTAAACTTGATCAGTGCCTAGATCAGTTGCCTATGCTAATTGAAGAGCTTGAGAAGCGATTTAGTAAGTACAAAGAGAGTCGAGATATAGCAGGTGTTGTTGTTAAGCTAAAATTTTATGACTTTGTACAAACGACAGCTGAAAATACGGTTGTTCAGCCGGATATCTCTCACTTTAGACAGTTACTAATTGATGCATATAAACGCGGGTTAAGGCCTGTCAGGCTGATTGGTGTGGGTTATAGATTAAGTGCGGAGCAAAAAGATCAGCCTTTGCAGCTAAACTTACTTGAGAGTATTAAATGATATGGACTGTTTTAATTTAAAGCTATCAGTTTAAACGTTCTTAGTTGAAGCGGTTCTAATGGAAAAGGTTCCTTCGAGAATAAGTTAATGGATTTGGAAAATATTAAAGTGCGTATAGCCACTTATGCCTCTGCGTATTCTCAGAGTGAGCTGAAGTGGCACTACCGCTGTTGTGAATTAGCTTTTCAAGCGCTCGAGCAAGGAAATTACGGTGTTGGGGCGGTGCTGATTGATAAAGATGGTTTTTTAGTGGCAGAGGCCAATAACCAAGTTTTTAGCGAAGGGTTTGATTCGTCAGCGCATGCAGAGATGCGAGTGATTGATCAGTTGGAACGCTGTTTAAACGACAACTCTTTGAAAAAAAGCGGTATAAAAAATAGCGAAACAGAC
The DNA here is from genome assembly GCA_002435145.1 of Neptuniibacter sp. UBA6509. Classification (GTDB taxonomy): domain Bacteria; phylum Pseudomonadota; class Gammaproteobacteria; order Pseudomonadales; family Balneatricaceae; genus Neptuniibacter. The sequence goes on along the minus strand of DJLT01000051.1, from coordinate 2,013 downwards.
CTGGAAAGGCCTAAAACTATCAATCGACAAGCGCTCAAGCTGATCGTATCACTCGAACCGTGTCCTATGTGTAGTTGTCGTATTTTTGCCTCAGGAATTGGGAAAGTGATCTATATGAGCAGGGACAAAAATGGCGGAATGATCTCGCATTGCAATAATTTGCCTCCTGCGTGGGTTAATCTATCCCAACTGACTGTTATTAAGCAGTTTAATGATAAGCATGAGCTGGCTACTTTGGCTCAAGATATTGCATCTGCACAGATTGAAGGGTTGAGAGAAAAACTAATAACAACTATTCGTGAGTGATGCCTGTAATTGCCACTTGCATTTGTTATACTCGCGCGCTTGCAAAATCTGGTTAAAAAAGAGCCAACGTAGTGGCTGAGGTGATAAATGATTCAATTGCTTGTGTCTCGCACACAATCGCTTAAAAGCGACCTCCTTTCAGGATTAACAGTAGCCCTTGCGCTTGTTCCTGAAGCGGTTGCATTCGCTTTTGTTGCGGGTGTAGAACCTCTTGTCGGTCTATATGCCGCTTTTATGGTGGGTTTAATTACTGCCGTGATTGGTGGGCGTCCAGGTATGATCTCTGGCGCTACAGGCGCATTAGCCGTTGTGATGGTGAGCTTAGTCGCGATGCACGGTGTCGAGTATCTATTCGCGACCGTCGTCTTAATGGGGATTTTCCAAATCTTAGCGGGTGTATTTAAGCTGGGTAAGTTTATTCGCTTAGTACCACACCCCGTGATGTTAGGGTTTGTAAACGGCCTTGCGATAGTTATCTTTTTAGCCCAGATGAAACAGTTCCAGTTCACTGATGAAAACGGCACATTGCAGTGGCTTCAAGGTGAACAGATGATGATGATGTTAGGGCTGATCGCTTTAACGATGGCCATTATTCACTTCTTGCCAAAAATTACCCGTGCAATCCCATCATCCTTGGCAGCAATCTTAACTGTAACCCTGTTAGTGATAGGCTTAGACCTTGATACGCGTACCGTTCAGGATGTACTGATCGATATGACGGGTAATGCTGAAGCGACGATTGCGGGTGGCTTACCGCAGTTCCATATCCCAATGGTGCCGCTAACCCTTGAAACCCTGCAAGTGATCGTACCTTACGCACTTATTTTGGCAGCTATAGGCCTAATCGAATCCCTATTAACACTCACGCTGATCGACGAAATGACGGAAACCCGTGGTCGTGGTAATAAGGAGTGTATCGGTCAAGGCGTTGCAAACGTAGCAACAGGCTTCTTTGGCGGTATGGGCGGTTGTGCCATGATCGGACAGAGTATGATTAACATCAACTCAGGCGGGTTAGGGCGTGCCTCTGGTGTGTCTGCTGCGTTGTTCCTACTTGCCTTTATCCTTGTTGGATCAAGCCTTATTGAGATTATCCCAGTCGCTGCGCTGGTGGGTGTCATGTTTATTGTCGTTATCGGCACATTTGAGTGGGCAAGCTTACGCTTGTGGGGCAAAATTCCTCGCTCTGACTTACTGGTTGTAATTGCTGTTACAGGTGTAACGGTTTGGCAGGATCTAGCTGTTGCAGTAGTTGTCGGTGTGATTATTTCAGCGCTAGTGTTTGCATGGAAACATGCGAGCCATATGGCATTTGAAGTTCGTGAAGAAGAGGGCGTTAAGGTTTACCTACCGAATGGCCCACTGTTCTTTGCTTCTATTCAAAACTTCCGTGATCAGTTCAATCCAAAGCTAGATTCAACGGAAGTGATTGTCGATTTTGCCAACTGCCGCGTAATGGATCATTCCGGTATCGAAGCGATTGACTCCCTTGCTGAACGTTATGTAAAAGCGGGTAAAGAGCTACACCTTCGCCACCTAAGTCCAGAGTGCCGTAATCTGCTAAGTACTGCGGGCAATTTGGTAGAAGTGAATGTGATCGAAGATCCAAACTACAAAGTTGCGGACGATAGCTTAGCCTAGTCTTCTGCTGTTCTAGTTTGATCTAAAAAAGCTCGGTTTATACCGCAATGCTGTTCACTTAAGCGG
>DJLT01000090.1:48277-48725 GCA_002435145.1 Neptuniibacter sp. UBA6509 | reverse complement strand
CGCATCAATGTGGGGCGAATAATATAGATCGATTTAGACTTTAGCAAGCCCTATTTCACGCAAATGCAAAATAAACCTAAGACCCGATCAGAACTGATTACTATCTATCCAACCTACGCTCTTTTTTTGCTATAGCGCAAGATTATGCAGCTTTAATTGTTTGTTCTAGTGGCGCTGCTGCTAAATATGACTATCATTTAGCTCATTCTGATTTGCAGCATATTTATATTGCATAAAACGCAACAGAGCGATCTATATATATCATTTTACGCGACACTCCAATTCTATTAGAGTAGCCGCATAATAAATCATCGGTCAGGGCAACCTGACATAATCAATACGGAATTTTGGAAATGTCTAACAACTATTTCAATACGCTACCACTACGTGAGCAGCTAGAGCAGCTAGCTAAATGTCGTTTTATGTCTATGGACGAGTTCAGCGATGG
>DJLT01000090.1:47746-47979 GCA_002435145.1 Neptuniibacter sp. UBA6509 | reverse complement strand
GTCTATGGACGAGTTCAGCGATGGCGTTGAAGCCCTTAAAGGCAAAAAACTAGTGGTAATCGGTTGTGGCGCACAGGGCCTTAACCAAGGTCTTAACCTACGTGATAGCGGCCTAGACGTTTCTTACACGCTACGTGCTGAAGCAATTGCTGAAAAACGTCAGTCTTGGAAAAATGCAACTGAAAATGGTTTCGTTGTTGGTACATACGAAGAGCTAATCCCAACAGCTGACG
>DJLT01000090.1:47311-47450 GCA_002435145.1 Neptuniibacter sp. UBA6509 | reverse complement strand
AGAGCTAATCCCAACAGCTGACGTTGTACTTAACCTAACACCTGATAAGCAGCATACGCCTGTTGTTGAAGCAGTTATGCCTCTAATGAAAGAAGGCGCTTGCCTATCTTACTCTCACGGTTTCAACATCGTTGAAGAA
>DJLT01000090.1:0-47019 GCA_002435145.1 Neptuniibacter sp. UBA6509 | reverse complement strand
CGGTTTCAACATCGTTGAAGAAGGCATGAAAATCCGTGACGACCTTACAGTAATCATGGTTGCTCCTAAGTGCCCGGGTTCTGAAGTACGTGCTGAATACGTTCGTGGTTTCGGTGTACCAACACTTATCGCTGTTCACGAAGACAACGACCCTAAGGGTGAAGGTCTTGCACTAGCTAAAGCTTACGCTGTAGGTACTGGCGGTCACAAAGCAGGCGTTCTAATGTCTTCTTTCATCGCTGAAGTTAAGTCTGACCTTATGGGTGAGCAGACTATCCTTTGCGGTATGTTACAGACTGGTTCTATCCTTTGCTTCGACAAAATGGTTGAAGAAGGTATCGACGCCGGTTACGCATCTAAACTAATTCAGTTCGGTTGGGAAACAATCACTGAAGCACTCAAATATGGCGGCGTAACTAACATGCTAGATCGTCTTTCTAACCCAGCTAAGATTAAAGCATTCGATCTTGCTGAAGAGTTGAAAGTTATCATGCGCCCACTTTACAACAAGCACCAGGACGACATCATCGACGGTACTTTCTCACGCGTTATGATGGAAGACTGGGCGAACGATGATAAGAACCTTCTAGGCTGGCGTGCAGAGACTGCTGAGACTAACTTTGAGAAGACTCCAGCAGGCGACGTTGAAATTTCTGAACAGGAATTCTTCGACAACGGTATCCTAATGGTTGCTATGGTTAAAGCAGGTGTTGAACTAGCATTTGAAACAATGACTGCTGCTGGCATCATTGCTGAATCAGCTTACTATGAGTCTCTACACGAAACTCCACTGATCGCTAACACTATCGCTCGTAAGAAACTTTACGAAATGAATGCGACAATCTCTGATACAGCTGAATACGGTTGCTACCTATACAACCACGCTTGCCTACCTCTACTAGGCGACTTCATGAAAAACATCAAAACTGATGTTATCGGTAAAGGCCTAGAGTCTACTGATACTGGCGTTGATAACGCTCGTTTGATCGAAGTTAATGCTGCACTACGTAGCCACCCAGTAGAAGCGATTGGTTCTGTTCTACGCGGCCACATGGCTGACATGAAGAAGATCGTATAATTATTTGATATTTATACTTTTTTCTTAAGAGAAAAGATAAAGCCAGGACCTTTGGTCTTGGCTTTTTTTTGCTTCGAATACCCTACTAACCACTAAACCATCACCCATGGAGCGGCAAATATTCAACTGAATATTGCGCTAATAAAAGTCATGAATAGCATAAAAGTAGAAAACTATACGGCAGACTTTGGTGAATCTTTCACCTTAAAAAACATAAACTGGAACCTTGAGCCTAAGCAGCACTGGGTTATTACAGGTACCAATGGTTCTGGTAAGTCTGCCCTCTCTGCTATCTTGACCGGTGCGGGTGACAACATCATTGGGACCATTTCTGGCTTACCCTCTCATATCGAAATCGTCTCATTTGAAGCGCAAGCAGAACTGATTGAGCGCGAGTTAAAAAAAGATGATGCCGATATAATAGATGTTATCTCTGAAGGCACCCCTGTCAGAGAGATCTTAGAAGAAGGCAAAGCAACCTATCCTGAATTTGATACAGAGCTACTTAACGAACTCGTTTCACTATTCAACCTAGAACATATGCTAGATCGCAGCTTTAGAAAGCTATCGACAGGCGAAACCCGTAAAATCATGCTAATTCGTGCCCTAGCGAATAACCCAGACCTTATTATCCTGGATGAGCCTTTCGATGGTTTAGATGCTGATTCGATGAAGCTTTTGCACGACTTACTAGCAAGCAAAGTAGATTCAATGGGCATGATTCTAGTACTCAACCGTTTTGATGAAATGCCAGACTTTATCACTCACGTAGCTTACACAGATAAAGGCGAGCTTCACCACACGGTTGATATAAACGACAAGCAAGCTTACGACGATCTATACCAGCTGTTGCACCTCAAAACGACCGATCTATCTGTACCGGCAACGGATGAATCTGATCGTCCACCAGCACTTAACCCTGAAGATCCACTCGTTCGCCTATCCGACATTAAAATTGCGTATGCTGACTCAAAAGTGATTGATGGCCTGAATTGGTCGATAAAGCCTGGACAGCATTGGCAATTAAGCGGCCCTAACGGCAGCGGTAAAACCTGTTTGCTGAACCTGATAACCGGTGACCATCCTCAGTGTTACACCAATGACATCTTTGTTTTTGGTATGCAGCGCGGTAATGGCGAAACCATCTGGCAGATCAAACAATATATTGGATATGTCTCTACCGCGCTTCAATGGGAATATCGTGTCAGCATTAGTCTGCGTAACGTTATTATTTCTGGCTTTCACGACAGCATTGGCATGTACACCAAGAGTACAGACAAGCAGAAAGAAGTGGCTGACCAATGGCTTGAATTGCTTGGCATGAAAGATCGAGCTAACGAACCATACAATCAGCTGTCGTTTGGTGATCAGCGTCTATTACTGATAGCTCGCGCAATGGTTAAGCACCCTACTCTTCTTATCTTAGATGAGCCTTGCTTGGGGTTAGATGATATCAACCGCCAGCTTGTATTAGCGCTTATTGAAAAGATCTGCGCAAGTGGTGATACCACTGTGCTTTATGTGAATCATCATGCTGAAGATCAGATCAGTGGCATTAAAGAATATAAACATTTAGAAAAACTTTCTGCCGAGTAAACAGAGGCCTCCCTATCTTCTGTAAAGTTAGTCACTCTATTTAAAGCGCTTATAGGGTGCTAACTTTCGTTATCTTTAATCTTGCTCTCGATATCTATTCAAACTCAATTTTGCCATAGATCAGTAAAATACACTGCTACACTGATATTTTCACATTTTGCTAAAAACCTAATCATTTCAACGTCTATTATTAAGCGATAACCTTTTAAAACTATTCGAGTAAAGGTGGCCAGCAATAAATGGATAGCATCTGGCTTTTTATCATTATCGCTACAGTCATTGTTATCGTTTTCGACTTTACCAATGGCTTTCATGATGCATCGAATATGATTGCATCGGTGATAGCATCCCGTGCGATGACGCCCCTTCAATCGGTCATCGTTGTTGGTACTTTCACTTTTTTAGGGCCTATTCTCGGAGGGACTGCCGTAGCCAATACTATCGGGAAGTTTGTCACATTAGATCAACTACCCATAAAGCTCTCGCTCACTGTGGTTATCTGCGGTCTTTTTGCCGCAACAGCTTGGAACTTCCTAACGTGGTATCGGGGCCTGCCTTCCTCTTCATCCCACGCATTGGTTGGTGGACTAGTTGGAGTCGTCATCATATCTGCTGGTCCGGAACACGTATTGTGGGGCTTATCGCAGTTAGCCCAAGGCCATATAACGGGTGTTACAAAAGTACTATTGGCACTTTTTATATCCCCTTTAGCAGGCTTTTGGATTGGTTTTATCTTCCAACGAGTAACGTTATATCTACTTAGAACCGCCAGCCCACTTATTAATCGAGAATTACGAGGGGCGCAATGGATTACGACAGCAGGACTTGCATTTGCTCACGGAGCAAATGATGCGCAAAAAAGCATGGGGATACTGACACTATGCTTACTTCTTAGTGGTGATATAAGTGAATTTGTTGTGCCCTTTTGGGTCATTTTAGTCTGCGCTATCTCAATTACATTAGGCACAATACTCGGAGGCTGGAAAATCGTCAGAACACTGGCATTCGCCATCTATAAAATCAGACCCTTACATGCAGTCAATTCTCAAGCGACCTCAGCGGGCGTTGTTTTTATGGCATCACTCATTGGAGCACCGGTTTCAACAACTCACGTTGTCTCTTCATCTATTATGGGTATAGGAGCCTCAGAACGCGCCAAAGCCGTACGTTGGGCTAAAGCGCGTGAGATCGCAGTCACTTGGTTGCTAACCATACCCGGCGCTGCACTGGTGGCCATACTCTCTTATAGCTTTCTTTATATGACAGGCCTTACTTAGGCGGTATTAAATTATGAATCAGCCAAAGAAACCAAGCTTCATTACAAAACTACTGAATCGGATTATTCCTACACCGCCAGATTTTTTCACGCTACTTGCAGAGCAGTGTGCCTTAGTAACGGTCACTATTCGTAATCTCCATCTATATATGACAAAGCCTATCCCTGAATTAGCAGAAGTACTGGCTGCAGATGAACATCAAGCAGACGCAATAAAAATACGTAACCTACATCAACTCAACCGTGCATTCTCGACCCCTATCGATCGTGAAGATATTTATCGTGCTATCGCTTCTTTAGATTGGATCATTACCCACTGTAAAAGCACAATAAATGAGATGCTTGATCTGAATGTAGAACCTGATGAACATATGATCATGATTCTTGATGAGTTGTTAGCTGGTTGCGAGGCTTTGGAACGTGGTTTTAATGAGCTATCTACCTATCCAGCGGGCAGTGAAAAAGAGGCTCAAGCGGCACGCCATGCTCATAGAAGAATAGAAAGACGGTACCGCCACAGTCTTGCTGAGCTCTTCCAAGGTGAAGTAACAACTGAGATGTTATGCAAAAGAGAGATCTACCACCATTTGATGGACGGCTCCCGCCGGCTTCATGCCGCCGCTAATGTTCTTCACGATATTATGGTGAAATTAATTTAAGCGGTTTTCAAGCCATAGACAAAGTAAAATATTTAATTTGAGAGCTCTTTCAGAGTTCAATTAACACTTAACTTAACGCCAAAAACGATACTACTACCAGTTGATAATGATTCTGCATTGTCTAAAAGACGTGCAGTTTCAAGACAGATCATCTGCTTATAAGCATCATCATCGAAATGACTTAACCTTTTGGACTTATCAATCCAAGGGTTCCAAACAACCAGATCAGGGGCATTAGAAGCCGTAACCGTAATAGCCCGATTGAATTGCTTATCTTTAAGCTGAACAGGGGATACTACATTGCTATAAATTTGATCAAGTTCCTTATATATCGCAATGGGACGATTAGATTTCCTTACCCTCCAATCATCTAAGGTATCGAAATACTCATATCCCTCTAAGCCTAAAACCTCACAACTCTCCACAGTCCCAAGGTTAAGATATGTATGCAATGCAGAGGAAAAACAAAAGGTTTCAGAACCTGTATTTGTAACCGACAACTTGATATCTAACTCAACTCCAACACTTACCGTGAGTTTCAAAAGTGAGGGGTAAGGCCAAAGCTCGCTAGCATCGATTTCCAATGACAAAACAAGCTGGGTAGTTTCGCTATCGATAAGCTCTACTGAATCAAGCGCCCATTCCTGATCTCTCACAAAGCCATGAGCCGGTATGGATGTTTCAGAAGTTAGCTGAGGAATTTGATGTTTCACTACATCTGGATTTCGTTCTATATCCCCAAACCATGGCCAGCAGATGGGAATACCTCCCCTTAGGGACTTACCCGCTTTGTAATCGCATGACTCACTGAGCCATAGAACAGGCCTTTCACCTATTCGTTTATACTCAGCCACCTGAGCCCCTTGTAGAAATATTGTGGCTGATGCTGCTTCATTTTTTACCGAAATCGCAATTAACTGCTTATACAACTCAACCGTGACACCTTTTAGTGAGCCGTACTTTGCATATAATGCTTGGATTTTGTCACCCAAGTTCATCTATCTACCCATTTATTAGTATTATGTTGAGCATTCTACCCTTCTGTAGCCCTCAGATTAAGTACCTCAGGCATTGCTTACAGTAATATTTATAGTTAATATATTAACTATAAATAGGAGAAGTAAATGAGCATTAAACTGTCAGTTGTAGATCAATCCCCTGTACATGGTTCTCACCCAGCAATAGAAGCCCCCGGCTTGAGTATCGAACTTGCTAAAGCATGCGATGAATTGGGGTATTACCGTTACTGGGTTGCTGAGCATCACGACAGTATGCACTTTGCTAACCCCTGCCCTGAAATTTTAGTCGCCACCATTGCCAGTGTTACTGAAAATATTCGCGTTGGCAGCGGTGGCGTTATGCTTTCACACTATAGCCCTTTGAAAGTTGCTGAGAGTTTCAAAATGATGGCGACTCTTCACCCTGACCGTATTGATTTAGGTATAGGCCGAGCACCAGGCGGTTCGGGCTTAACGTCTCAGGCCTTAGCTGCACCTCATCAAGCCAGACATGGAGATCAGTACCCACAGCAGGCTTTTGACCTAAAGGGCTTTGTCGATGGTTCAATGCCAAACAGCAATCCCTTTCACACGATCAACGTGCTTCCTGACAGCAGCCCCAAACCAGAACTTTGGATGCTAGGCTCTAGTGGTGGTAGCGCTGGGCTAGCAGGCCATCTAGGTTACAATATTGCGCTTGCCCGTTTTATTGATCCCGATAACTGTAATCCTGCCATCTTCACAGAATATACTGAAGAATATAAACGAGCGGGCCATGAAGGATCACCGACCAAAATGCTCGCGATTGCATGCATCTGTGCGGGAACTGAAGAGGAAGCGAAGTTACGTGCGGGAACGGCGGTTTATCGTAAACTGGCAGCTCAGCTAGGATTACGTGAAGCCTTTTTAACACCGTCTGAAGTACAGGATCGTTACGCTCAATTTTCAGAATCGGACAAAGCACTTTATAACCAGATTCTAAATGGCTATACAGTGGGTACGCCCGACCAATGCTGGACAGAAATTGAACAGCTTTCAGAAGATTATCAATGCAATGAAATTGGTACTGTTGCCGTGACTCACAGTTTTGATGACCGTTTAGATAGCTATCAACTACTTGCTAAAGGGCTTTAAGCTTGTAGTAACAGCCTCTTTAGGCTTTTAAAACAAACTTATTCGCTCTATGCTGGGCCACTCTATGTTCTTAATAGCGTTCTTAGAAGTGGCCTCATGCAACTAAACCCTTTTATGTCCCCTATTGCTAAATTTATAAGAAGCAATACCGGGCCCATGTCTGAATACACTTTACTGAAACACCTCAACTTTTCAGATGACGATTTAAAACTCCCGAGCGAAAGTTCGGGGGATTTAGCCCTGTTCCGTAAACACTTCCTCGTCATGAACGCCCTTTATCAGCTTCAACCTATCTTTCATGATGAAGGCTACTACCTGGTTATCTCAGCATTAAAAATTGAGATCATTCCCCATACGGTTTCGGGGGCAACAGATAACATCCAGCAAGATCTTATTCAGCAAACCGCTGATGATAAGATAAAAGCCTATTACCTAGATTGGAACGAATTCACACAGAGTGACCCAAAAAGCGTCGAGCAACTGCTTAATAGCTTCTGGCAACGCTACTATGCAGCCGATGAAGAACAATCGGCATTCTCAATATTAGGATTAAAAACAGACGCTGAATGGCCATTAATTCGCAGCACTTATCAAAAGCTTGCTGCAATACATCACCCAGATAAGGGCGGTGATTCAGAGACCTTCATTTCGATTCGTGAAGCTTATGAACAGTTAGCCTGCTTAAAGCGTATCGATTAATTGAGGATCAATGCTTATGATACACGCCCTCTTATAGTAATAACTGCGCAGACATATTTACACGTTGAGGAATATACAATTTACTTCTTTTTAAAAGCCCGTTTCTTCGCCCTTCTCTTCTGCGCACTACGCGTATTTTTGTTACTTGTTTCTACAGTGCGTGTCAGATCAGGCTCAAAGCCGACTAACCATTGCTGTGCTAGCCGTGTATCTAACAGCACCTCAATCTCTTCAAGAAGATAGTTTTCCTCCTCTATCAGCAGGGTAATGGCTTTACCTTGTCGACCTGCCCGACCTGTTCGGCCAATGCGATGAACATAGTCCTCTGCTTTGTAGGGAACTTCAAAATTAATCACTGCTTCCAGACCTTGAATATCAATGCCTCGCGCGGCCACATCGGTAGCAACTAACACTTGTAGCACTCCGACTTTAAAATCAGCTAAAGCTTGCTCTCGGCTCGCCTGAGATCGGTCCGCATGTATCGCCTCTGCACGAAGCTCACTCTCCTGCAGAAAGGCAGTAATCTTATCTGCGCCTTGCTTTGTACGGCTAAAAATTAACGTTTGTTGCCAGCCCTCTTTAGTAATCAGATGGGTAACTAAAGCAAGCTTGCGCTCAGGGTCACAGTTATAAACCACCTGCTCAACATCTGACGATGCAGTACTACGCTGATCCACTTCAATAAGTTCTGGTTTTACTAAAAGGTTCTTACTGAAACGAAAGATATTGTCATTCAGCGTCGCTGAAAAAAGTAACGTTTGCCTCGGTTTTTTATCGCGTTTTGGGAGCTTGCTTAGGACAGAACGAATCTCATCCTTAAACCCCATATCCAGCATCCGATCCGCTTCATCAAATACCAAAGTTTCTATCTGTGAGAGATTAACGGCTCGCTTTTTATTAAGGTCGAGCAATCGACCCGGTGTTGCCACCAACAGGTCAATTCCCTTATTAATCTGCTCAATTTGTGGTTTTATTCCTACGCCACCGTAAACCACTGCGGACCTAAAATTACTGCCTTTTGCATAACGTTTAAAGCTATCATTAACTTGTTGTGCTAACTCACGTGTTGGCGCTAACACCAAGATTTTTAATGATTTATCTTTTTTGTTTTCATCTTCAGTACCATCGACTGATCCTTCACTCACACTCAATAGCTTTTGCAGCAAAGGCAATGCAAACGCAGCCGTTTTACCGGTGCCTGTTCTTGCACCCGCTAAGATATCCTTGCCAGCTAAAATAGCAGGTATAGCCGCTATCTGAATCGGCGTAGCATCATCGTAACCTGATGCCTCTATCGCATGTTGAATCGTCTCAGCAAATTCAAACTCAGAAAATTTCATCGCTAGCTTCCTAGAATTTTAAGCGGTAAAGCTAAGGCTTCACTGCCACTGTTCCCAAGTACCCAAATGATAGTGCACAACCCTCCAACGGTTAGGAAGTACCATAGAGCAGAGACTATCTGGCCGTAACGATCTAAAGGTAAAAGATCACTGAAGTGACGACGCTTCCATTCAAAAATAATCTCAATACTTCCTACTGCTAGCAGAAAACCCAACAGAGTAAGATTAAAGTAATAGCTCACCGCCACACCCGCAACAGCACCTAGGACACAGCAAATTAATCCAAATACAGAATTAACTGAAAAAGCGATGCTTTTAAGTACATGACCACCATCTAATGGCAAAACGGGCAAAAGGTTAAAAAGATTGAGCAAGGCATTAAAAGCAGCCAAACCTGCGAATAGCTCGACATCGGTAATCCAATAAACTACTAAGCAAACGCAAGACAAGATCAAACCAAAGAACGGCCCCATGATCGATATATAAACATCTTGCCAACGTGTATTTATGCGATCATCAGAGAGAGCCAATCCGCCCACAAAAGGGATAAGGTATATCCCTTTTGTTTTCAAACCAAAACGCTTCATAGCGCGAATATGGCCATATTCATGAAAAACTAGGCAAAGTATCAGGGCTATCGCAAACTCAATGGAGAAGAGCCATGTGTAAGCGGCTAAGCTCCCAGCTGCAAACAATAATTTTATGACTTTGGCACTTTTAAACAGCTTTAATCCGAGAGAACCCAGACCAATAATACTAATCTTATTCGGCTGTTTTGGCCTATCTTCTACCACTTGTTGCTCAATATCTTTTTCGCCTAGCTTTCCTTGACTTAACTCTTGCTGAGTTTGGCCATCATCAACATGCAGCGAATATGCAAGCTCAAACGGCTGCCAATTAAGCTTTAGATGTAACTCACAGTTAAGCTCTTGATCACCTGCCTGTAATTTAAAATGGTGAACAGGTGTTTCGCTAGGGTCAGCCTTAGCATCGTGCTGAGACACCAGTTGATTATCCCAGTACAATGCCTGCCAACCAGCCATTGAGCCTTCTAATCGAAGCTCGCGGCCTAAACAATCGATTCGTAGTAACTGCAAGAAAAAGTGCCTGCTATATCCAGATAATTAAGCGCGCATTATGTAGCAAGTTATGGATGCAAGAAAGTATAAACAGATGAAAACAAACAAAGAGAAGATGTTGGCCGGTGAAGTATTTAATGCGCTTGACTCAGAATTAGTAAACGAGCGGAAGCGCGCTAAAGCTTTATGCTTTGAATTCAATCAGCTGCACCCAGACCAAAAAGGCAAACGGCAACAGAAGTTAAGTTCTCTTTTAGGTAAAGCGCCTAAGCCCACAATCGAGGCGATGTTTCAGTGTGACTATGGATACAACATTCATCTAGGTCGTAACTTTTATGCCAATCATAACTGCGTTATTTTGGATGCAGCGCCGGTCAAAATAGGCGACGATGTCATGTTAGGACCCGGCGTAACCTTAAGCACCACCAGCCACCCACTTTCACCTCAGTTGCGCGGAAAAGGTGAAACCTATGCAAAACCAATCACAATCGGCGATAATGTGTGGATTGGCATGGGTGCCCAGATTCTTCCCGGCGTCACCATCGGCTGCAATGCAGTTATTGCTGCGGGCGCCATTGTTACCAAAGATGTCGATAAAAACTGTCTAGTCGCAGGCGTACCTGCCAGCGTCATAAAACAGATTGATTAGACGAAGATATCTACGGATAAGTATCAAACACCCCATCACTGATTTCTTCATCAACACAAGACTGTTCTAGGAACCACTATATTTTAAAAAAGGTACACACATGAAAAATAAACAGCAGCAGACCTCTGCTAAGTTAGTTAAACAAGGAAATGATGCTCGCCTTCAATCCGTTGATACCGGACGAGGTACAATCCGCGATAACCATTTAGCGGCATTAGTGACATCCAAGCTATTTAAATCCCAAGTAGTCAAAGCTAAAAAGGGCAAAGGAACTTACAAGCGTAAAGATAAACATAAAGGACGGGAGTCCTATTTAATTGCGGCTTAAAACGACTCACCTGCTGAGCCGCAATTGAAATAGGGTTTCTTCTTTCTATGCTACTAGCCTATCTATGATTAAAAGCCTTGTAAGCTTCCAACCTACCTTTTTCCTTACCTTTTCTTCTTCAATAATCTACTTACTAAAACTTCTTTCATTAAACCTTCGTATAAAACCTGCATTTATCTATTCTTGATCTATACTAAAGTCCCAGCGAGAAAAATAGACGTCCTTTAGTGCCGGTAAGTAAGATTTGCATAGCGATAGCGCCATGTTCAAGGTTGCTTGTGGTTCGACTCCACCTACCGGCACCACTTTTCTGCCCCTTATCCTTCTGCCCTCTCCCTTTATGATTACTAATCCCTATTATTTTTATGTCTATCAGCATGAGGCGATCAAATCTGCGTTATCAGTCTGTTTCAGTTTTCGTCCACCACGTTTATCGATAATGAGTGGTACACACATCTCATCACTGTCATGAATCACGACACATTCTAAGCACTGGAAACACTCGTTATAATCAATCGTCCCCTTTTTTTCTATCGCTTCATACTCACACCGATGCTTGCACAGTTGGCAAGGTGATCCGCATTCATCACGACGTGGCAACCAGTTAAAGATTCGAACACGTCCCAGGACTGCCATTGCAGCACCCAATGGACACAAATAGCGACAGTACCCTTTATATACAACGCTACTTAACAGCACCATCACTACTGCCCAAAGAACAAATGGCCATGAACGCTCATAATAAAACGTGATACTGGTTTTGAAGGGCTCTATCTCAACTAAACGATCGGTCCAAATCGGAGAAAAGAATGCGGCAGCAATAATCATGGCTAAAATGAGATACTTTAGCTTTTTTAACCACGCATCCCATTTATCGCAAGGATTTAGCTGCTTAATTTTTAAAAAAGAGAGCATTTTGCTAACCAACTCTTGAAGCGCTCCGAACGGGCACAGCCAACCACAAAAAGTCCCTCTTCCCCATATAAAGAAACTAAACCCGACAAATAACCAAAGAAGTGTTGTCATAGGGTCATACAAAAAGAAATTTAGATTTCCCCCTGCAAACAATGACTGAATCGCCCCTGTGATGTTAACAATAGATAACTGGCCTTGTGCGTAAAACCCGATAAAGAACAGTGTAAATAATAGATAGCCGGTTCTAAAAGCGGAGAAAGCTACGGGGTATCGAGTAACCCAGTTCGGCTTCATTAAAATAGTAAATAACGTGAGAACGCCGACTGTTAAAGTACTGACTTCCCATAACCTATCTGTCCAAATGGATTTCCACGTTTTGTTATTTGGGTCCGGTTCAAAGTAATAGGAAGATGGCACTTGGTAGGAAAACTCTAAACTTCGGGGATCTGAAGCCATGTACGTTTTAGTCTCATCACGTACAACAGATAGGTCAAAATCTAAAGGCAGGGCAATATCTAAACCCGCTGTGCCTATCACGCGATAGACCATCCATTCAGCCGTAGACAACTCTTCAGGTAAATTGATCTTATACTCAGGATTTAACATATCTAAACGATCGTTAAGATCTAAGTCTCGCATTTCAATGGGCAGACCTTCTTGTCGAAGCAACAACCGGTCTGAAATACCTCCACGCAAGAAGTCGACATCCCTGAAAGAATAACGGCCCTGGCTTACCGATAAAATCGCATGATCTCCAGCTTCTAAATTTTCTTGTAAAAATGCCCATGACTCATCAGTTAAAAGATTGCGCCCTAATGTGGGAATCGCCAGATCCATAACATACAGCTCAATGAAACTTTGTTTAGGGTGCTGCATTGCCACACTGTCTTTACCCTCATTACGGCTACCTATAAATAATGACTCTACCTCCTGATTGCTAAACACAGCCTTATGTATCAGCCCTGCCTCAAACAGCTCCTGCCAGCTCATCTTCATAAAAACATCTTGATCAATCTTAGCAATCAAGTCTGGATCTTTACCCCCACCAAAACCGAGTTTGGCTCTAGCCACCTTGAGCGCTGAAGAGAAAAGCGTTTGGTTAAGAACTCTTATAGAGGCGGTCGCTCCGGTCAAACCATCTAAGTAGATATTTTTAGAATCATTGTTTTTCTTCTGCCCATGCTTATCACTAAACTTAATATTTTGCAGTAAGTGATAGACCACTATATTGAGCGACAAAATCATGCATCGGTTTTTCACCATACCCCTCAATAAACATGGGCTCACGATGATATAAAACACGCGCATCCAGAAACTCGCCTTTAAGTCCTAACACAACTAATACGTTATAAGGCACCCCCATAAACCCAGGGATTGACGAAAACTCAATAGACTCATAGATATAACCAACCAGATTTTGGCCTGTGACTTCCTGTTTATAGAGAGGCCATACTGCGACATCTTCATCCTTGTCACCCACCACAAAAGGATCTGTATAGATCGCTTCTAACTTGACCTTATCCATAACGCTAACAACTTTAGGCTGCCAGCCACTCAGATCTCCACCCGCCCAAGCAGGCATTGATAAGAATAGAATTAAGATAGGGACAACAACAAAAGAGAGGCCAGTTTTAAGCACAATAAAACCCTTTCTAAATACACCGAATAACCAGAAGGAAAACCTTCTGAATGATTGAAGTATTTAAAAGGATAAGTGGGATCAGGTTGTCAGAATTTTAAAAGAAAGATGCAAAAGTATTGATAATCAATCAGTTACCATAAAACAGGCAGATACAATCAGCAACGGTCATAAACAGTTACCAGAGCTTTAAAAATTAGTAAGGTTACACAGAAGGGAAGCGGTAGCCATGTCCATGGACTGTTTCAATCAACCTTTTACGCTTACGTTCTGGATCTATCTTTTTACGTAGCGTCATAATATGTTGTTCTAATGCGCGGCTACTTGGAACAAAATCTCGCCCCCAGCCTGCATCGTAAAGAATATCTTTAGATAACACTTCATCCGGACGTTCAACAAAACAACTTAAGAGTTTTAAATCACGTACCGTTATATTCGCAGTCAGCTCATCCCGCATAATAAGCATACGTTTAGGATCAATTTCCATATCCGCCATACGCAAAGTACTCCGTGGTTCAGATTTGGCTGCCGGCGCATTCTTGCGATAAAGCACTTTCCAACCGACTCTCCAACCGACTCTCCAACCGACAAATGCTAAAACAATGATTAACGTGATTAGCAAATACTCTATTACAGATAGCGTTACACGATCTGAAGGGAAAAGGCCTGAAAGAAGCTCCTCTTTAGTGGTCTCTATCGCTACAGCCAGTTCATCCGTTTTGATCACAGCACAAATCGACAACGCAAACGTACTGCGCTGACAATAAAGCAGAGAAGCGGAATTAACATCATAACGCTCCCAAGCTGTTTTATCGGTTGATGCCAGTAACGCTTCTAATCTAGATTCACTGCGCAAGAAGATATAATCATCAATATAGGTGTCTGACGCTTTCTCTGGAAACATCAAGTGACCATTAGGTTCCCATACTGCCAGCGCATCAAAAAGCGGGGTTGAGGCAATTTTAATCCGTAGGTCGGTTTCCCTTCTCTCTACAATCGTCTGCTGTAGCACTGATAATTGCTCATCAACATAACGTTCAGCTAACTGCTTTTGCTCATCTCCAGCAAACAGCGAATTGCTAACAAAGCATAAATAGAAAATAGACAACCAACTAAGGGATAAACTACGACAGGTCATATACAGGACTTATAAGATATTAAAGACAACCCTTTTCTAGGGTAACCAAAACTACGACACACTAGCCTAGGCACTTTCAATTAACAACTCATGATCAAGACTTCAACATCATGCGCAATAGAATTCACCCTCAAACACCTCGGCACAATCATCATAAGAAGCTAGCAATTAATAAAAAAAAATAAAATTTACAATTCTCATCTACCCTATTCTGAAGACATGAACCTAATAGATATATTGCGCAGCAAAACGCTTCAAAATAGTGCATAATTGCACCAATAAAATGCAGGACTAATCACAACTTTACAAAAAGCACCTTTAATCAGTATTTTTTCCATATTTTTCAAGCTTTAACCTTCTGGTCTAAAAATTGCTAAATAAATATTAAAAATCGGATAACCGTGTGCTTCCGCATGCTTTGAAACATTTAGTGTGCGGGTATATACAAGTATTGAATAACTTTTTTGGGGTAAAATAATGAGTGGCAACGCATCAAGATTATCATCTATCAGTGCGATCAACAGTGGCAAATCTATCGATGTAGAGATGCCAAAACCGCTAAGTAGCATTTGGGCTAGTGATGTATTTAATCTAGCCTCAATGGAAGAAGCTTTATCTAAAAACGCATTCAAAGAGATGAAGAAAACCGTACAAACGGGTGCGCCTTTAGATCAAGCAACAGCTGATATTGTTGCAGCAGCGATGAAAGATTGGGCTATGTCAAAAGGAGCTAAATTCTTTTCTCATATTTTTTACCCGATGACTAACGCAACAGCCGAGAAGCATGATGGTTTTATTATTACCAATGCTGATGGCAATGCTATTACTGATTTTACAGGTAGCCTACTGATTAAAGGTGAACCAGACGGATCATCTTTCCCGAATGGTAGCTTACGTATGACCAATGCTGCACGTGGTTATACTGCATGGGATCCAACTAGCCCTGCCTACATTATGAATACGGCTAACGGTGCGACATTGATGATACCAAGTGTATTTATGTCGTGGACTGGTGAAGCACTAGATAAGAAAATCCCTCTTCTACGCTCCAATGCTGCTATGAACGATGCAGCAAACAAAGTTCTTACTTTGATGGGCGAAACAGACATTGCCACTCTTAATTCGAGCTGCGGTGCTGAACAAGAGTATTTCTTGGTCGACGAAAATTTTGCTAACAGCCGACCTGACTTATTGCTTGCTGGCCGTACCTTATTTGGTGCAGCTCCGGCAAAAGGCCAACAGTTTGATGATCATTACTTCGGTGCTATCCCAGAGCGCGTTCAAGTATTCATGCAGGACTTCGAAGATCAACTATTCAAGCTAGGCATCCCTGCTAAAACCCACCACAACGAAGTAGCACCGGGTCAATTTGAAATAGCACCTTACTTTGAAGCAGCAAACGTAGCTGCCGACCACCAGCAGCTGCTAATGACTGTTATGAAGAACACAGCTAAGAAGCATGGCTTCCTTGCTCTACTTCATGAGAAGCCATTTGCTGGTATTAACGGTTCAGGTAAGCATGTTAACTGGTCTGTAGGTAACTCGACTCAAGGTAACCTGCTAGACCCAGGTCATACACCTGAAGAAAACTTAAACTTCCTACTATTCTGTGGTGCGGTAATCCGTGGTGTTCATTTGTTTGGCCCACTACTTCGCGCAGTCATCGCCTCGGCATCAAATGACCACCGTCTAGGTGCAAACGAAGCACCTCCTGCAATTTTGTCTGTATACCTAGGCGATCAGCTTGAGAAAGTATTCAAGCAGATTCAGTCTGGCGACCTTCAGCCTTCTGTATGCGGCGGTTTAATGGACCTAGGTCTAGATCAAATTCTTGGCTTCACCCGTGACCCAGGCGATCGTAACCGTACTTCACCGTTCGCTTTCACTGGTAACCGTTTTGAATTCCGTGCGGTTGGTTCTTCTCAGTCTGTATCTGGCCCACTTGTTGCCATGAATACAATGCTGGCAGATTCATTAAACTGGATTGCAGAAAAACTAGAGTCTTCACTGAGTTCTGGTCTGGAACAGCCTGAAGCAGTACTTGCTGTACTGAAAGAACTAATGGACGAACATGGTAATGTTGTTTTCGGTGGCGACGGCTACTCTGAAGAATGGCATACACAGGCTGTCGAAGAACGCGGTTTAAAGAATATTCCAACAACAGCTGACGCTCTTCCTGCTTTACAAGAAGAATCAGTTATCAAGCTTTTTGAAAGCACTGGTGTTCTAACTCCTGTTGAACTAGAAAGCCGCTATGAAGTTTATTCAGAGCAGTACATCTTGTCGATTGAAGTAGAAGCAAAACTTGTGATTGATATGGCAACGACGTCTATTTATCCAGCTGCTGCAAACTATCTATCAGAACTAACATCCACTATTGCAACTGCATCTAGTGTTGGTGTAAGCCTTGATAATGGTCTTGCGCAAAAAGTAGCGACTACTGCGGACGCTATGATGGCTGATGTAGAAAAACTGTCTGCTGCCGTTGCTGAAACTGGTTTCGCTTCAGCAGAAGATCATATGAAGTTCTGCGCTAATGAAATCCGTCCCCTAATGGACAGTATCAGAGAGAACGGAGATCTACTGGAAACACTTGTTGCCGATAGTGCTTGGCCGTTCCCTAAATATTCAGAAATGTTATTTATTAAATAATTCTGTTTTATGAACAACAAGGCCGCATTTATGCGGCCTTTTTTTTAAACATTCAATCTAAAGCTCAACCTTAAACTAAAAACTAAACCTAGAACTCAACCCTAAATACATATCAGCACGGCTTACAGTAGGCTCTAATATTGTCTCGACTATCGACTACCCCATATCTTTGCAACGGCCCGATCAGTCCCTAAAAAGCCAACAATGACACAAACAAAGCCCACTACAAAAAAGACCAGAATAGGAATAAGCCCACCCCACTGTCCAGAAGCAAAGGCACTAATACCTGAGAGTGTTGAAAGCACAAAAAACAAGCTTCCCATATACATAAGAATTTTTCGGTGGGATGGTCTATAGCTATATTCCTCATCGCCCGATTCTAAAATATTTAAAATCGGAGCAAAGAGGCCTCTTAACTGATTCTTCATAAGGTTACTTTGATAAACAGTGTTATTTATAAGGTATTACCTTACCACTTTTAAGATAGAACTTCGTGTATATCATTGATAAATGATGTATCGCTATTTTACTAAATAAGACACCATTATCCGGTTCATTCCGCACTAAATAATATGTCTCCATAATAAGATTCAGCATGGCTCTCACTATTATCTGTGTCAGTCATAATAGCGATGATATCAATAAACCGGTATGCCTTAAGGTTTGCTTTTTCGCTACCTTTATCACCAAAATATTTAATCAGATCTTGATACACGTTACGCTTTTCACTGTACCAGTGCCCTATTCGCGCGTCCTTACCACGCACAGATATCATTTTGACATTAGATCCAGCAAAAGCATTATCCCAGACTTGTTCTTGAGACTGATTACTTGACCATACATAGCTCAGCGACTTAGTTCGCCAAACGAATAATCCACCATCAATCACCACATAGACTCTAGCGACATAATCATCACCGCTTTTACTCTGCTCATCTAATAAGGGTAGTTTTCTTGCGGCTAGCCAGCTCCAGTTAAGATAAGGTGTTCTGCTTAAATCTATCTTTTGTTTCAGGACTAGGCCCGAAGCTGAATTATCACTAATAGCCCTTAGCGCTGCCCTCCCATCATACTGAACAATGTCATAGACGGTCTTATCAGACAGCACCTCATGCTCCCAATTCCGGATTCCATTGTCATAGAACGAGGTTAAATTAATCGAAGCACTGACGAGTAACACTAAGCACTGAAACATATCATACCCATACAGATTCTTGCGTTTGAAGAAGGCCCTATTAACCTGGCAATTCTTACACTTAAAACTAGATCCAAACTAAACAAAGAGCTAAACGAAGAGCTAAGAAAAGGGATAAGCACATCGGGGGATTCAGAGACTCTCACCACAAACACTAGTCGCTATAAACAACAGCACCTTACAAACAACAGTCTTTTATAAATAGTAATCCCCTATAAACAACAGCCCCCTTTTACAACCTTACCAATAGGACGCATCAGAAAGGGCTTCAACGCATTTCGCACGCCCCTGCATTGCCTGAATAGGCGCACCATCAAGTGATTGAGCTAACCATCCCTCAGGCTAACTCAACTCAAAAGGAGGCTTAACAACACTTTCTGTTATTTGATCGAAACCAACCTTGGCATAAAAGCCCGGATCCCCATAAGTAAAAACCAAGCCTACATCCAAAGATTTCAAATGCTTCAATCCATAGTTAATCAACCCCTGACCCACATGTTTCCCTTGCTGCTCAGTTGACACAGCAACCGGGGATAGTAGAAAAGCAGACTCATTACTCGGCAGAATAAAACGACTAAAGAAGATGCAACCCACAACAGAGTTATCACTGTATGCCACAAAACCAAACAAATCGTTTGAGGGTGTTAAAGAGATTAGTTCAGAGACTAAATCAGCCACTATCCCCCCCTCGGTTTCACCCTCTGATTGTGTGAATACCTTATTAAATAGCGTGAGCACGTCCTGAGCTGAACAAGATTCGAATATTGAATACTCAATGCCAGTCATAGGATCTTCCTCTAATTAGGGTGAAGGCTCTTTAAGATGACTGCTATGACGATTAAAAGCCTATAGAGAATAGATAAAATAGCTTAAAATCTTCATTAATGGTTCACAAGAATACGGGATTGGCCCTTTCAAATGAGAGCAAAACAAAGCCCAACTTAACTCACTATTTGCGCTCTACTTTGACTATATTAGCGCCATGAAAATGAACCTCTTTTCCTGAAATAATTGCACTTCCATACAAAAGATTATTATCAAAATTGATCAGTAAGGTTACATAATCCCCGTACTCTTTCTCAAACCAAGAAGCCATAAATTGATTGGGCTGTACTTCAAATGCGTTATACGGAAAAGGCCCCCACCACGTCTCAGGTTTAGACCCCGTCAAATAGCGATAACTGATACCTTCAGGCTCAAATTTTACATTGTAAGACCGCCCACTGGTATATTCATAACTGATGCTGACACCGTCTAACTTTCTTGTTTCCTTTGCTAACCCATCTGCAGATGCGAGCAATGGAAATAGGAAAGCCAGAATCATAAAACTTTTTAATATTTTCATAGGGATATACTCTATTCATTTTCTTAAAATATTTCTGGGTTCACATAGAAAACGGCAACTATTTAAGCTGCCTTTGATATTCACTATGCTGACCTATTTACTTTGATTTCAATTCCTGAATAAACGAATTAATAGCACGGTAGATAGCTGTCTCAATCATAGGCAGATCCATCTCATCCCTACTAGGCACAAACACCTCTTTAATTTCATAAACCTTACCATTGATTCTAGCGCTAAAATCGACCACACCCACCAGCTGATACTGTGGATTAAGGGAAAGGTCATACCCTCCTACTTTGCCCTCTTCTTTCCAGCATGCATAACTGCTTACAAAAGAATTAAACATTTCTTGAATTACTATGGCACTTGCTGCATAACTAAAAGTAATACCTTTTGAGCGGGCTCTCAGGAATGATTGATTATTAACAATGACAGAGAACTCTAAAAGTTCTATTTCCTCACCGCTTAAATTTAAGCTGACAGCCTCTTGCTCTAATCGACTCTTAAGATAAGTTATACGATCAGGAACAGTAATTTGGTCTTCAAAACGGAGTAAGCCATGATCACAGCTCATAGAATTAGTAGAACCCACACTTCTCAATTTGCTTTCTTCTGGTCTAAGGTCCTTTAAACTAAAAGAAGTCTCTTTGTTAAGTTCTACATACCCCTGGATAGGCTCTTTGGGTTTGACGGGAACAGTCGCTGTACAGCCCTGAATTAAAACGATTAAAGCAATTGAAAGAAAAACTCTCATTCATAGTGTCCTTACTAAATGGTTAATTAGCATTATGATTACGAACCTCATAGGTTTTTTAACTCCCAAAGCAACGAGCTGCCACTTTACGACATCCGTATCCTTTATTGAAAAAATTGATAATGCTCGATTCATGATCAAGAACCCAGTAGTGAGTGTTCTGATTAAAACCGATATGTTCGTAATAGCTCCTATTGATAACCGCCTTATTGGTCGACTGACCCAACAAACCTTATACCTTCAGCAATTGTCTTAATCGCAAATTTAGAAACGCAGCACTCACCTATAGATGAAAAATGTTCTTTGATCATTTCGAGAATTTCGTCTTTATCGAAACTAAGGCCTGTAGCCTCTGGCTTAATACAATTCGCTACGCTTTGATTTAGGGTATAAATCGCCCCAGCAGAATCCACAAGGCGATCACCCTCTTCATATGAGAAGAAATGAAGGTCGGCATCACTCTCCCATTCTGATGCACTATCAACGAATGTTAGTTCACTCTCGCCTTCGTACTTAATGATCGCTGGCCACAGAATCACAATGCTTCCTTATAAAATAAACGGCAAAAGTATCAAACCCTGATTTATTGAAACCTGCAGCTTTCGCTTGTTAATTGGTAATTCTTGATTCGCGCTCAAGAACCCAACAGCGAGGGTTATGATTAAAACCGATATGTTCGTAATACTCATTGGCCGCGGGAGCCGCTAGAAGTATTAATTTACACTTGGGACCAAGCTGCTGTTGGGTGAGAATTTGCAGTTGTTTACCAATACCCAACTGCTGATGCGCTTCGCTTACCGCTAAATCTGATAAATAACAGGCGTAATGAAAATCTGTGACACTTCTGGCAATCCCGATAAGCTCGTCACCCTGCCAAGCGCTAACAATAAGATTACTATTAGCGATCACACCCTGCATGCATTCTCTATCTTCAATCGGCCGGCGTTCTGTCAACGTTGAAGCCTCCAATAGCCCTATAAACTGATCAGCGGTTACGGGTTCATTGACCTTGTATTCAATACTCATAAATTCCTTGGCCGGCTAGGTAGAATGTCTGATTTGATCGAATGATCTTTTTCATGAATCATATTTATTCATAAAAAAATTAAGAACTATTTAATACGAATAGAAACCGAAGCAGAAAACAAACGTTCCCCCACCTTTAATCAACGTCTAACTAGATTCTTCACGTAACTTGTCACGGACACCCATGAGCATCTGGCCAAAAGCATTGTCACCACGCATATCACGACCACTACCCCAGAAATAATCATACTGGCTAACTTCCGCGATCTCGATATCACCTGTCTCTAATAATGTTTGTGCAACATCAGGATGCGTACGGCACTTAATGTAGGTAGCGCGTGTCATGTAGGTCACCTTCACCTTATCCCAGTCTTTTCGCCGTTGATGTTTCTTACTTTTACCCAGCTTGGCAGCCTCTGCTGGTGTACTTGCATCGCGAATCAAATCAGCATATTCAACATCACCAAATTTCTTTGCTTGATAATAGTGTTCTACGGAGGGCCACTCATAACCATCAAGTTCAAAAGCATGTTTAGAGTATGATGCCAATGAATTATCAGGATCGGTCATCGTCAAGGTGAAGAGTTTTTTCTCTTTTTTAGTACCAAAAAACATAATACTTATCCTAATTCATAGAGGCCGATAAGAAATACTATAAAAGCGATTGGCTGCAAGGAAGTATTATTTTGGATAAAGCATTAAAGAATGGCAGTACATAAGAATGACTGCCCCTTCTGACTTGTCTAATCTCAAAATGTCTCTTTTAGGTATTCACTAAAGCGCTGCCAAGATTTTTTATCCGCTTTCTCGTGATACTTTGATGATCCCAAAACAGTGAAAGCGTGTGGAGCACCACTGTAGGTTGCCATTTCATGTTCTACCCCAGCGGTCTCCAGTTGCTCTGCAAGTGATGCAAAATCACTCATTGGTACGACCTTATCTGCTGTACCGTGAAAAACAAAAACTTCACCCTTAGTGTCTTTGTAGCTTTGGTCATCAGGTGTTGCAAGACCTCCATGGAAACTAACGAAGGATTTCATTGGAATACCCGCTCTCGCCATTTCCAATGTTACAGAACCACCAAAGCAATAACCTACAACGGCAGCATTATCTCTGTTACCACCCAACGAAGATGCATGAGAAATACTTGCTGACATTAGGTCGCGCATTTTTTCTCTATCTTGATAAAGCGCTGAAGTCTGCGCTCGTTTATCTTCAACACTCTCAGGGCGCACTCCTTTCCCATAAAGATCAACAGCAAAAACACTGTAGCCTTGTTCTTGAAGCATAGCCGCCCTAGTTTTTTCATATTGAGTAAGGCCATCCCAGTCATGCACCATAATAACTAATGGGGTATTTTCACCTGCAGAAAGATAAAAACCTTCATATTCAACACCCGCTACAGAGTAATCAGTAGACTGGCTGTATGCGTTTAGCGAAACTATCGCAGTAAAAACCGTAAGCCACTTCAACATGGAGATATGCCTCTTTTAATTTATTTTGAATAATTATTGTAGACTAATTTTTTCGCATAGAGCCCGCCAAGGGACGACTTCACATCGACTACCTTAAAGTGACTATCCCTTCTTACAACCATCTTAACTTACCGTTGTACTTATTTTTTGACTCAGGCTAAAACAAAACCAAAAATAATTAAAAATAAAGCTACGAGGTGGGATAATTTTTTTGGCAACCATAGTCAATTGAAATAACCATCAATATCACACCACCACTATGAGATAAAAAATAATTTATCTGCTTAATTTCCACTGATGAAAAATAAAATGCTTCAGAGTAAATTAATATCAGTAAAAATATAGGCCACTTCAATTATGATAAACCACCTCAAGAACAATAGTTTTTTTCACAAACAAAATCATTCACAACAGATTACTAACCGTGAATATAACTCATTAGCATTAAATAGTTATCATTTAGTTTATCCAAAGAAAAATCACTATTTTTAAGACCCAGCTTATAATGCTTATAACCTTCATTTGTATTGTATGTAATTGAAATAATACTTTGATTTTTGAATCTTTTAAATATGTGATCTTTTTCTTGATCGCTTAGTGCTATTGCTACAGTATGATATAAAAAGTCATCATTTGAACGATCTAAAATACAATCAGAACAACTCTTATCATAGATTTTTAATTTTTTCCCAGTATTATCTTCCAAGTGAATATGAGAAAACTCATTAATCACTATATTTTTTCTATTGAAATAATCAAAAATCATATACCACTGTTCATCCATGAATATAAATCCAATTTGCGCACCTACTTTTGCATTTAAATAGAAAAAGTTATACTTATTATTACTATGCATCGCATAAGTACCGGCAGTATTCCATTATTTATCAGTTAATTTATAAGTTTTTTCACGTGCCTCCTTATCACCTTTTTTTGTTTCTTTATATAGCTCCTCAAACATTAACTGTTGACTTTCTTGCGGAGATATCGTCTCAGCTTGTGATATGTTTATAAATAGCATCATAAACATTATTTTAATTAAGAACTTTATATTCATAATTCACCCTTAACTGTCTATTTTTATTAAGTTGCCTCTGGAACTATATGGTACTCATCAATTAAGACCTACTCTGCTTCTTTCTCTGATATTAGAGATGAGTTGTAAAGTACAGCGCTATCAATTACACGTGCATTTTTCGTTTCAGGTAAGGCCACCACATACCTGATTACTACTCATTTTTTATCCTAACTTAAAAGCATAAACAAGTTATCTCACCCACTCTTTAGTTGTAATTTCATACCAAATACGGCTAGCCCTATAATATTTTGCATAGCTAACCTTTAAAGAGGAACAGAAAGAACACTCGCGCACACCCCTCTCCCTACGGGTAAAAAGAGTGGCTTCCTAAAAGTTTAAATAAGCACATAAAATTCAATCCTCCCCCCAAAACAAAAAAACACGCCAAAAGGCGTGTTTTTAAAAACTGAAAAAGAACTAGAAACTAGATCTCTGTTTTACCGCCCATGTAAGGCAGTAGTACTTCAGGAACGGTGATCTTACCTTCTGCAGTTTGGTAGTTTTCCATCACTGCAAGCAAGGTACGACCTACTGCAAGACCTGAACCATTCAGTGTATGAACAAGTTCTGGTTTACCCGTTTCTGGATTTCTGAAACGTGCTTTTAGTCGGCGAGCTTGGAAATCTGTCATGTTTGAGATTGAGGAGATTTCACGGAATTTGCTCTGACCTGGCAACCAAACTTCAATATCGTTTGTTTGTGCCGCACTAAAGCCTAGATCACCACCGCAAAGGGTTACAACACGGTAAGGTAGGTTTAGCTTCTGTAGGATCGCTTCAGCGTGACCTGTCATCTGATCCAGTGTTTCCCAAGATTTAGAAGGTTCTACGATCTGAACCATCTCTACCTTTTCAAACTGGTGCTGACGAATAAGTCCGCGTGTATCTTTACCAGACGCGCCCGCTTCTGAACGGAAGCATGGCGTATGCGCAGTAAACTGCATCGGTAGCTGATCAGCTTCAACAATAGAATCACGTACCATGTTGGTTACAGGCACTTCGGCTGTTGGGATTAGGTAATACTGACGATCACCAAACGGTACTTTGAAAAGGTCTTCACCAAACTTAGGTAACTGGCCAGTACCACGTAGGCTGTCTTCGTTAACCATGTAAGGTACGTACGCTTCAGTATAACCGTGCTCTTCTGTTTGTGTATCCAGCATAAACTGAATAAGTGCACGATGAAGGCGTGCAAGCTTTCCTGTCATAACAGAGAAGCGAGAACCGGTCAGTTTTGCTGCGGTTTCAAAATCTAGCTCTTTGCTATTTTCGCCTAACGTAACGTGGTCTTTAGGTTCAAAATCGAACTCACGAGCGGTGCCCCAAGTGCGGATCTCTACGTTGTCGTCTTCGTCCGCGCCTTCAGGTACGTTATCGCAAGGGATATTCGGTACGCCACTCAGCAGATCATCTAGATTAATCTGAACGTCGTTTAATTCTGATTTAGCAGCATCCAGCTTTTTGCCTAGGTCAGCCACTTCAGCCAATAGAGGCTGAATATCTTCACCCGCTGCTTTCGCTTTGCCAATACCTTTGGACCGGGTATTGCGCTCATTTTGCAGGTTTTCTGTATCTACCTGCAGTTGCTTACGCTGATTTTCCAGTTCTACAAACTGACTAACAGGAAATTCGTAACCTTTTTTCTTCAATAATTGTGCAACTTCTTCCGGGTTTGCACGGACAATTTTCGCGTCAAGCATGAGCTTTTAAAACACCTATTAAGAAAGATTAAAACAAGCGTGTTAATAACAGGCCGCCATAAAGGGCAACCAGACATAACAGAACGCTTAATAATATATAAATCGCAGCAGACATAACATGCCCTTCCTGCAGCATTGCGACAGTTTCCAGAGAAAAAGTGGAAAAAGTTGTAAATGCACCCATAAAACCCACCATTAAAAGCGGTCTGAGCTCTGGGCTTAGTTTAGATTTCTCTAGGATCAGCACAAAACAGACTCCCATAAGGAAAGAGCCAACAACATTACAGGTTAATGTGCCATAAGGGATCTTATGCTCTGCATTATTGAGCAATCCACCGATCCAATAGCGCCCAAGTGCGCCAACCGCTCCGCCGATAGCAATTGCGATAATATGTTGCACCGATTATCTCCCCTTCTTTTTAATCATTATCAGAATAACGTTGCTGCGGGCTTTGTTGATCCTGATTTTTCAGATGACGTAGCTTCTCGCCTATTTTAAGTTCTAAACCTCTTGGTTCTGGATAGTACCATTGTTGCTCTGCAATTTCTGGCGGTAGGTAATTTTCCCCCGCGGCATAAGCATCCGGCTCATTGTGAGCATAACGGTATTCATCCCCATACCCCATCTCTTTCATAAGATCTGTTGGAGCATTTCTAAGATGAACAGGCACATCAAAACTTGGATTAGCTTTTACATCGGCTAAACACTGATTAAAAGCTTGGTAAACCGCATTGCTCTTTGGTGCAGATGCGCAATAGATAGCAGCCTGCGCGATTGCACGTTCACCTTCGGCAGGGCCAACACGTTCAAACGCATCCCAAGCAGATAATGCCACTTGCATCGCTCTGGGGTCTGCATTACCTATATCTTCTGAAGCAACGGCCACCAGCCGACGTGCAATGTATAAAGGGTCACAACCGCCATCCAGCATCCGGCAGTACCAATAGAGCGCCCCATCCGGTGAAGAGCCCCTAACGGACTTATGAAACGCTGAGATCATGTCATAGAACAGATCACCCTGCTTATCATAGCGACGACCGTTTGAACGCAGGACTTCTTCTAAAACCTGCTGATTAATGATCTCGGTGCCATCATCTTGCTTCTCAGCAAGATCAGCCGCGATCTCAAGTAGGTTTAATGAACGTCGGGCATCACCGTCTGCCGCTTGCGCAAGCCGATTGATCATATCCTCGGATATGACCAGTGATCGATTACCTAAACCTTTCTCTTTGTCATTCAGACCACGATGGATCACTTCAAGGATATCACTCTCATCAAGCGATCTAAGCAAGTAGACACGCGCCCGTGATAGCAAAGCGTTATTGAGTTCAAAGGAAGGATTTTCAGTAGTGGCGCCGACAAAAATGATGGTGCCATCTTCGATATAGGGTAAAAACGCGTCTTGTTGGGATTTATTAAAGCGATGAACCTCATCCACAAACAAGATCGTCTTTCTGCCTGTTTGTGCGGCGTGCTGTTTAGCCTGCTCAACGGCAATACGAATATCTTTGACCCCAGATAACACAGCAGACAGGGTAATAAAATGCGCATCAACATGATGCGCAATCAATTTAGCTAAGGTTGTTTTCCCTACCCCTGGCGGCCCCCAAAAGATCATTGAGTGGGCTGAACCTTGCTCTAAAGCCGTTCTTAGAGGCTTACCTTGGCCTAAAAGGTGAGCTTGACCGTAATACTCAGCAAGAGTTTGCGGCCGCATTTTTGCGGCTAAGGGCTCATAAGCGGGTGCTTGGGAAAACAGGTCCACACTATTCCTCTATATCTATAATGACATCAGTGTCTTTCGGGATACGAAAAAAGAAACTTTCTGGTTTTATTTCCGGATTTAATTGCTGATCTGAAAAAACAACCGACGTTTTTTGACCTAACGAGTCTTCAAGCATCAGTTCAGAGAT
Source organism: Neptuniibacter sp. UBA6509 (assembly GCA_002435145.1). Lineage (GTDB taxonomy): Bacteria > Pseudomonadota > Gammaproteobacteria > Pseudomonadales > Balneatricaceae > Neptuniibacter. Next base: position 19,353 of record DJLT01000090.1, on the reverse strand, counting down.
CACCTCACCGGAAAAAGCCAAACGAATACGACTAAAATTGTGCTGTTCTGTCAGCGGCTTAAGATCAAATAGCTGCTCAGAACCGGTGTCTTCCACCAGCCTAATACTATAGGTCTTTTGTAACTGCGCGATCTGGCCGTTCAGAATCAACGCTGGGGCGCTCCCCTGTTGTGTATCTGCTGAACGCTGAGTGACTTGTTCTAAATCTGGATCATAGATCCAAATAAACTGCCCGTCAGAGACAATTTCTTGAGGAAACGGCTGTAAAGTTTCCCATCTAAATAGATTAGGTTTAGCCAGTAACAGACTACCTTCAGTCTTTTGTGCCTGCCGTCCATTGTCCGCCAACGTTACTTGTTGGAAGTTAGCGGAGAAGCTGCCATAACCTTGTAATAACTCACCTAGCTTTTCAGAACCGGGCATTGCAGATGCCCAAGATGATAACAATAAACCTGTACTCAATGCTGATGAAACTAAAAACTTCTTTGTTAATGATGTAAAACGCATAAACAGTAACCTTGTTTGGTAATTTACATTTCACCGTTAGGTGAAGGTGCCAGCACTTCACGCTGACCATTACTACCCGCTGTGCTTACTACACCAGCTGCTTCCATCGATTCCACCATACGTGCCGCACGGTTATAACCAATTTTTAACCGTCGCTGCACACTGGAAATAGAGGCTTTACGGGTCTCCAATACAAATGCCACCGCCTCGTCGTAGAGGGGGTCTTGTTCATCATCGAACATTGAAGCTGAACCGCCGCCGTCTAAACCGCTATCACCTTGCGTAATTTCAGTAATATAGTCAGGTTGACCTAACTTTTTCCATGCCTCAACCACACGGTGTACTTCATCATCACTTACAAATGCGCCATGAACACGGTTAGGTAAACTTGTACCTGCCGGCAAATACAACATGTCACCCCAACCCAATAGATGCTCTGCACCGGACTGATCCAAGATGGTACGTGAATCAATACGTGAAGATACCTGGAACGCTATACGTGTCGGAATGTTTGCTTTGATCAAACCTGTGATGACATCAACAGATGGGCGCTGCGTCGCTAGAATTAAGTGGATACCGGCAGCACGAGCTTTCTGTGCAATACGTGCAATCAGCTCTTCAACTTTTTTACCGACAATCATCATCATGTCGGCAAACTCATCAATCACAACCACAATATAAGGTAGTGGCTCTAATTCTGGTGCTGGCGTTCCAAATGGCTCGCCGTTCTCTTCTGCGTTCCAAAGTGGATCTAAAATAGGTTTACCTTGCTTGCGCGCTTCCTCTATCTTGTCATTAAAACCAGCTAGGTTACGCACACCCATTTTCGCCATTAAACGATAACGGCGTTCCATCTCACCTACACACCAACGCAGACCAGAAGCCGCATCTTTCATGTCGGTAATAACGGGTGTTAATAGATGAGGAATACCTTCATAGATTGAAAGCTCCAACATCTTTGGGTCAACCATGATAAGGCGAACCTCATCAGGTGTCGCTTTAAAGAGTAACGATAAGATCATGGCATTTACGCCCACTGACTTACCTGAACCAGTCGTACCCGCTACCAATAAGTGCGGCATTTTACCTAGATTGGCTACAACAGGGTTACCGGCAATATCATTTCCTAAACCGATAGTGACCTTTGAAGAAGCAGATAGATAAGGTTTAGAGCTCAACACTTCACTTAAGTGTACGGTAAGCCTTGATTCGTTCGGGATCTCAATACCCATCACAGATTTACCTGCGATAACCTCCACCACACGTACACTACTAACCGCCATTGAGCGAGCAAGGTCTTTAGCCAAATTCGTGATTTTACTGGCTTTAACACCGGGTGCAGGCTGTATTTCAAAACGAGTAATAACCGGCCCTGGATTTACCTCTACAACTTCAACTTTCACCCCAAAGTCTTTCAGCTTAGTCTCAACGAGGCGAGACATATGCTCTAGTTCTTCTAATGAGTAGCCGGTATCGGTGTTAAGTTCTGGAGGGTCAAGTAGATCAAGTGGCGGTAACTGGCGCTTCACCTTGCGTTTTTCTGCTGCGCCATCTTCTAGCCCAAGCTCTGTATCTTGCATCGGCTTATGGGTTTCAGACAGAGGTACAACTTTGACTTGCGGTTTAGCTAGTGGGCCAGGTGAAACTGTCCCAAGTGGTATATCTTTAGTGACAATCTCTTCGGCATCCAACTCGAATGGCGGTTCACTTTCCTTCGTGCTCGCCTTATCAGTTCTCTCCGCTTCAAGTGATGCCTCTGATTCGGGTGAAAGAAAGCTACGTTCAGTATTTTCAGTAAAGCTGATATCCGCGTCCTGAGGTTTGACCGTTGCAGGACGTACAATAGGGATCTCATCAACAGGAGGATCGATTGGGTCAGCTATATTGTTTTGGAAACTTGGTGCTACAGGCTCGGTAACATCAATACGTTCAGTCACAATCGGCGGCTGTTTTTCTTCAGCTAAACGGTCTTGATATAGATCTTTTCTGAAGGAAGCTTCTGCTTTCTGCAGTTGCTCTTCAGATAAATTCAACGGATCAACTTGCCTTTCACTCGGCAGAGCAGACTGTGTACGCTTTGCCAGCGTTCCACCTATTGATTCTAAAACGGCACCCCAGCCCATCTCTAATAAAAGAGTGACGCCAAAGACAAACAGTGTAAAAAAGATAACAGAACTACCAACAATGCTTAACCATTCAACAGACCAGTCCGAGAACGCTTCCCCTAATACACCACCTGAACTAAAAGGAAATTCAAAACCCGCATTTGAAATATGTGTAGAACAGAGTGCACTAAACGCGACTAAAAGCACCAAACTGCCTACCGCTCTCACAATAAAGAAAGGAATCGTATCCATAACCGTTTGCTCTTTCCGGAAAAAGAAACGTACACACGGATAAACAAGGAGAAATGGAATAAAGAAAGCACTTAAACCAAAGCCCGATAGAAAAAAGTCTGCCAACCAAGCCCCTGCAGGCCCGGTGAAATTTCTTACCTCAGGCTGATAGCCTAAGTGAGACCAACCCGAATCTCTGGGGTCAAATCCAAGTAACGAAATAAATAAAAAAGCACTAATGGCTACTACAATAATAAGGCTAGATTCACGGCTAATTCTTGCAAGCAAGGCGGTAAAACTTAAACGTTGTCCGTTATCGGTCGCGCTCAAGGGTAAAGCTCCATAATCAATATAAAAAAATATGCGCTAACAATAACATAATTTAATGGATGACTAACGGTTGATGAGATGATGTTTATGATTCATAGTTAGCTAAGTTACTATTGTGTCCATTTACGAAGATCTCAGCCGCTAAATGCTGCTTAGTTCATCTTTTTCTTCAAGTAGCACAATGAATTACGATCAGATTAGGGATTTTTTTCATGTCACTGAATAATACTAATACAGATACTCAACGTGCTCTCACGTTTACTATCGATCAAAGTTCTTTTGGTATCGATGTTAGTCATATTTTATCGTTTTCAGATAGCTTCGGTGACATCAAGTATTCAACTAATGACGCTGAAGGCTTTATTGGCTACCTAGATTTTCGTAACACGCTTGTTCAAGTATTTGAATGCGCTACAGCACTGTCTCAAACAAGAGAACGTGAATCTGTAATCAAACTAGTAGGTGATATCAAAACCTATCAGCAAGCACATATCGACTGGGTGGGCGCTTTAGAACATTCAATTACTTCGAGTGAACCTTTTACTAAACCGCGTGATCCTCGCCTTTGTACATTTGGTCAATGGTTTTATGCCTTTGAAACGGATGACGACGGTTTACGAGCGTTGCTTAATAAAATCGAAGACCCTCATAAACATATTCATTCATTAGCAGACAAACTGTTAGATATGGCCGCAGCGGGAGATCAAGCCCAAGCGATCGAAGAGTTACGCATAGAGAAACAAACAACGCTTAAAAAATTACTTCGCGTGCTCGATTATATAAATGATTACTTAAACAATAGTATTCATCCTATCGTTATTCATCTAACAAAAGATGGAAGAACCCCTTGGTTCTCGCTTGTGCTGGATACAATGGGAGATATTGCTGAGTATTCCTCCTTATCACTGGATGATATGCAGTCTGTTAATCAGAACGAGCCTATTAAAGGCTATGTTCGTGACCCTTCCGGTAATAGCTTTATGCTGTTATCGCTTGATAAGCTTTACGATCAAGTAAATTCTAAATTTAGTATTGCGGGTTGAATTCACAGTCAGAACCCCCACTTTCTTATAATCAATTTCACTAACGGATCTTATTCTTATTACCATGAGCGACGTACAACACCACAACCTAATCATTCTTGGAAGCGGCCCTGCAGGATACACTGCGGCTGTTTACGCTGCGCGTGCAAACCTAAAACCTGTTGTTATTACAGGTATGCAGCAGGGCGGCCAACTTACAACGACAACTGATGTTGATAACTGGCCTGGCGATGTAGACGGCGTTCAAGGTCCAGAACTAATGCAACGCATGCAGCAGCACGCTGAACGCTTTGATACTGAGATCCTTTTTGATCACATCAATGAAACTGATCTTCAAAACCGTCCTTTCCGTCTAAAAGGCGACATGGGTGAGTATACGTGTGATGCACTTATTATCTGTACGGGTGCATCTGCGCAATATCTAGGCCTTCCATCTGAAGAGGCATTTGCAGGCCGTGGCGTTTCAGCCTGTGCAACCTGTGATGGTTTCTTCTATCGCGGCCAAAAAGTTGCGGTTGTTGGTGGTGGTAATACAGCGGTTGAGGAAGCTCTATATCTTTCCAACATCGCTGAAGAAGTAACACTGATTCACCGTCGGGATAGCTTACGTTCTGAAAAAATCTTACAAGATAAGATCCTAGAGCGCGCTAAAAATGGCAATATCAATATTATCTGGAACCACACTTTAGAAGAAGTTCTAGGCGATGATACTGGTGTTACAGGCCTGCGCATCAAAGGCACTGAAAACGGTGAAGAGAAGCAGCTAGACGTTGCTGGCGTGTTCATCGCAATCGGCCACAAGCCAAATACCGATATTTTTGAAGGCCAGCTTGAGATGAAAGATGGCTATGTGAAAATTCATTCGGGTCTTGAAGGCAATGCAACACAAACCAGTGTTGAAGGTGTATTCGCTGCGGGCGATGTGAGTGATCATATCTACCGTCAAGCAATCACTTCTGCAGGTTTTGGTTGTATGGCTGCACTTGATGCTGAGCGCTACCTTGATGATCTCGTCAAGTAACGGTTAGTGTCGCTTTATCAGCGGAGTTACAGCATCAGCTTTAACTCCGCTATGAGCAAATAACTATGATTCCTTGGTTACAAGACGAAACAGCCCCCTTTCCTCCTATCGATCAAGCTATTGATGAACCTAACGGTTTACTTGCTGCCGGTGGAACATTAAGTCATCAACGATTAGTGAGTGCATATCGTGCAGGTATCTTTCCTTGGTATAGCCCTGGAGAGCCTATCCTATGGTGGAGCCCCGATCCACGCTGCGTATTAGTTCCAGACCAGCTTCACATCTCTAAAAGCATGCGTAAGCGCCTTAAGAAAGATGACTACCATGTTACGTTCAATCGCAACTTCTCAGCAGTCATCGATGCCTGCTCTGCCCCACGTAAAGGTGAAGACGGAACGTGGATAACGAACGAGATGAAAGCAGCTTATGAAAAACTACATCAGCAGGGTCTAGCGCATTCGGTAGAAGTTTATATCGAGGGTGAATTAGTAGGTGGGCTATACGGCCTATCGATGGGCAAACTATTCTTTGGTGAATCTATGTTCAGCAAAGTGAAAGATTGTTCGAAAATTGCTTTTATAAAAATGGTCGAACAGTTACAAAAGTGGGGCTATGCTTTAATTGATTGCCAAGTAAGTAACGATCACCTGTTTTCATTGGGTGCGCAAGAGATTTCCAGGGATGAGTTCCAGCGATACCTTGATCAATACATTGACAGTCATTCGCAAACTAAATGGGAATTTGATAGTTAACATGAGCCGATGGAGTAATATGTGACAAACCTCAGGACGATCAATTTTTACGCTACCCCTGAGCATGATTGCAGTTACCTTGAAAACAAAATAGCAAAAACGCTCTTTGTTGATCCTCAAGTCGAACTCGATCAATCCTCTTACAGCCAACTTTCAGATCTTGGATTTAGGCGTAGCGGGAAACACGTCTATCGTCCTCACTGCGAAGGCTGCCAAGCTTGCATCTCCGTAAGGATTCCACTCGCTGTATTTAGTTTACGCAAAAGCCAGAAGCGGATCATTTCAAAGAATAAAGATCTTACCGTCACCATCTCCAAGGCATCTTTCTCTGAAGAGTATTATGCTCTCTACACACGCTATATTAATGAGCGCCACAAAGATGGTGATATGTATCCGCCAAGTCTTGAGCAATTCAACTCTTTCTTAATTGAGGGCGATGAGCATACTCAGTTCTTTGAATTTAGAGACACCGATAACAAACTTGTGGCGGTTAGCGTTGTCGATTTATTAGAGCAAGGCTTATCAGCAATCTATACATTTTTTGATCCTGACCTACCCAAACGCAGTTTAGGTACCTTTTGTATCTTGTGGCAGTTAGATTATTGCCAGAGAAAAAACCTTAATTACCTGTATCTAGGTTACTGGGTAAAAGAGTGTCGCAAAATGAATTATAAAATCTCTTTTCAGCCCTTCGAGCTGCTAATTGATGGACACTGGACCCTAGTTCAGCAGAAATAATGCCTTTTTAATGCGCAATTTCACTAATACACTCTTCATTGTTGATTTACCTTTGATCTAAAAGAGAATTTCAGGCACAATACCGCGCAATTATCAGGTCCAGATTTCTGGAGCCTCTATCAACAAGGTAAAGAATTGATGGCTAAAGAAGATAGCATTGAAATGGAAGGCACCGTGGTTGACACGCTCCCGAACACTATGTTCCGTGTTGAGCTTGAAAACGGTCACGTTGTAACTGCACACATCTCAGGTAAGATGCGTAAAAACTACATCCGTATCCTGACTGGCGATAAAGTTAAAGTAGAATTAACGCCGTACGACCTAAGCAAAGGACGTATTGTGTATCGCGCACGTTAATTCATTGCTCTCTTGTCTATCGTTATAGCTATTACTTTAACGGTCAGACAAACGTAAAAAAGGCAGCCATTGGCTGCCTTTTTTTATTTCAGCATGATAATCAACTAGCTGACACAGCTACTCGCTTCAACACTGATCTCACCATCCGCATCAACGCCGACAATAACCTCACCACCCTCTTCAGCTAACTCGCCAAATAGAATCATTTCGGCTAAAGGCTTTTTAAGCTTCTCTTGAATTAGACGCTTCATTGGACGAGCACCCATCTGCTCATCATAGCCTTTCTCTGCAAACCAAGTACGCGCATCATCATCTAAATGAAGCACAACCCGCTTGTCTTCAAGTTGAACCTGAAGCTCAGCAAAGAATTTATCAACCACGCCTTTAATAATGCCTGTGGTAAGCGGTTTAAACTGAATAATGCCATCAAGACGGTTACGGAATTCCGGGGTAAACATCTTCTTAATCGCCGACATACCATCAGATGCATGGTTCTGCTTAGTGAAACCAATCGATGCACGGCTCATATCTTGTGCACCGGCATTGGTTGTCATCACCATGATTACATTACGGAAATCAGCTTTACGCCCGTTGTTGTCTGTTAATGTACCGTTATCCATTACTTGCAACAGCAAGTTAAAGACTTCAGGGTGCGCTTTTTCGATCTCATCAAGCAATAACACACAATGGGGTGCCTTGGTAATCGCCTCGGTAAGCAATCCGCCCTGGTCATAACCTACATAACCCGGAGGCGCACCGATCAAACGAGATACCGTATGACGCTCCATATACTCTGACATATCGAAGCGAACCAGCTCAATACCCATGACACGGGCTAGCTGTTGAGTTACCTCAGTTTTACCGACACCTGTAGGCCCTGCGAAAAGGAAGCAGCCTACTGGCTTGTCAGGCTCTTTAAGGCCTGCCCGTGACAACTTGATAGCAGAGGATAAAGTATCGATCGCTTCGTCCTGACCCAGCACAACCATTTTCAGGTTGCTATCCAGCTTAGCTAACTGAGTTTTATCAGAAGCAGAAACACTCTTCGGAGGGATTCGCGCTATTTTGGCGACAATGGCTTCAACATCTTCTACACCAATCTCTGCTTTACGCAGTTCTTGCGGTAGTAATCGCTGATAAGCACCGGCCTCATCAATCACGTCGATGGCTTTATCAGGCATATGCTTGTCATTAATATAACGACCCGCCAGTTCTGCAGCCGCTTTTAAAGCAGCATCCGCGTACGTCAGCTCATGATGATCTTCGAAACGTTGTTTAAGCCCGCGAAGAATGGCATAAGTGTCATCAATACTCGGCTCTAGAACATCTACTTTTTGGAAACGACGCGCTAAAGCACGGTCTTTTTCAAAGATGCCACGAAACTCTTGGAACGTTGTAGAACCAATACAGCGAATCTGTCCAGAACTCAGTAATGGTTTTAACAGATTAGAAGCATCCATCGAACCACCAGACGCGGCACCCGCACCTATGATCGTATGGATTTCGTCAATGAAGAGAATCGCTTCCGGCTGCTCTTTTATTTCATTAAGTAAACCTTTAAGACGTTTCTCAAAATCACCGCGATATTTAGTCCCTGCCAATAACGCACCAAGATCCAAGGCATATACAATAGAATCTTGAATAACATCAGGCACTTTGCTTTCAATAATGAGTTTTGCAAGACCTTCTGCAATGGCAGTTTTACCAACTCCTGCTTCACCCACGAGCAAAGGATTGTTCTTACGACGACGCGATAAGATCTGAACGACACGCTCTACTTCCGAGTCACGGCCAACAAGAGGATCAATCAGCCCTTTCTCGGCCTCTGCGTTCAAATTCACCGCATATTTAGCTAATGGGCTGTCATCTTTGGATTCTTCAGCACCACCCTCAACAGATGAATCCGAATGCTCATGATCATGCTCTGACATTTTAGAAATGCCATGAGAGATATAGTTAACCGTATCAATACGCTCAATGCCATGCTGCTGCAAAATGTATACTGCTTGGCTTTCTTGCTCACTAAAAATTGCCACAAGTACATTCGCGCCAGTTACTTCGTTTTTTCCTGAAGACTGAACATGGAAAACGGCTCGTTGTAAGACACGTTGAAAGCCCAAAGTAGGCTGAGTATCTAGATCCGGTAAGGTCTCAGATAATAAAGGGGTGGTCTCCTCTATAAAATCCGATAAATTTTTTCGTATGCCATCAAAATTAGCACCACAAGCAGCGAGTACTTGGTGTGCCTCATGGTTTTCCAACAACGCTAATAAAAGATGTTCGACAGTAATAAATTCATGTCGTTTCTCTTTTGCTGCCTGGAAAGCTGCACTGAGCGTGTCTTCGAGTTCTCGGTTTAACATAACGGTTCCTCTTCAGACTTTCTCGACTTCACAAAGTAATGGATGGCTATTGTCTCTCGCATATTGATTAACTATAGCTGCTTTTGTGTCTGCTATATCTCTTGTAAAGATTCCACAAACACCTTTACCTTGAGTATGGACCGATAACATCACTTGTGTTGCTTTTTCTTCATCCATATTAAAAAACATTATTAACACAGCAACAACAAAGTCCATCGGCGTATAATCATCATTCATTAATACCACCCTATACATTGATGGTTTCTTAACCTGCGGCTTCGCTTCTTCTGTAACGAGCCCATGATCATCACCATGCTCAAAATCGTGATCATGATCTTCATTAGACATTCGTGGCATTTTTCGTTCAATTTTCATACACATCAATAAATCTTCTAATTTTCCACTACAATTAACTACTGAACAGTGATTGTACACCTGTCACACCTTCCTAAGGGGGTGCTATAATCCATAATAGCAGGGTTAGGTAATAACCTCAGTTGTACCTGCAACTATAAGAAAGCACTCTTTAATAGCTATTCTAGCAGTTAAAGGTCGTACGTTCAGGTTAACAATCCAAAAGACGTCTTGGATATGGGAGTTAGTTATGCAGACAGGGAAAGTAAAGTGGTTCAACAATTCGAAGGGGTACGGATTTATTTTATCCGACGAACATAATGAGGATCTCTTTGCCCATTATTCTGCTATTGAAGTAGATGGCTATAAAAGCCTGAAGGCTGGCCAAAAAGTCGAATTTGATACACAGCCTGGCCCTAAGGGAACACATGCAGTACAAATAAAACCGCTCGAAACACAATAATAAAGACTAGATGGTTTCCATCTTACATCTCGATATTAAACCAGCTTAATGCTGGTTTTTTATTATCCTTGTTATTGATTAAGGAACGCAATAGCCTCGTCTTCATCCCCTGCTAGAAAGAAACGCATATCAATACCCGTAAAGATTTTGTCCTCAAACTCAACCACCGTCTTCATCCATGCCTTATCTGTAACAATGGCGATTTTATCAATATTAGAAATGCCTACGTTATAAAGATATTTAAATTTTTGAACAACCGCTGAGAATTCAACACCTCCCAAAGAATCTACCTTTTCAAAAAAAACTATTTGACCAAAGCGATCCGATCTTTCTTTAGCTGAATCCAATACTAGGGACATATCAGCTTCAGTAATCACTCCCGAGATCTCAAATGCTACTGCATTATCAACCCCTATATCCAGCATCTTAAGCATAAGAGTCTCCTTTCATAGCTCATTAAAGTACCTATGATAAATTTAGATACAAAATTGGGAATAAATTTGGCTCATCACACAGTATAGGGCTCTTTTAGTACCGTGCTTACAGCCCCCGTTACCTCACTCCCTACTCCGAAGCTGAAATGGGTACTCTCCAGCGCCGGTCGACAACAACAGTACGGCCTGACAGCGCCGTAAACTCTCCGGCTAACTCAATATACCAATGAATTTTTCCTGATGAGCCATTAGCAAAACTTGGCAAATAATTTTCAGGAATAATAGTTTCAAATTCAATATCTGATTGACCACTTAAATTACTATCAATTAGCGGCTCAATCTCTTGCTTAAGTCTTATGATTTCACGCAGCTTAATTTCATCATTAACACGTGTTTTATAAAGCTCCTTACAGATTAAGTGTAAATCCACTTTTTTAGCCGTAGGAATCCCTTTTATATTGAACCGACCTGCTATATCACCACCAATAACACCTCGCCCTTCATCCAACAACAGAAGTAAAGGTCCGAACTCGTTATAGTCTCGAATTTTCCCACGACCGTAGTTAAAGAAGAAAAAACCAATGACTGAAAAAAGCCAAAAAAAGTAGTGAAAGTTATCATCAGTTCTAACGTTAAACTCTATCAGAATAGGCGCTAGCCCAAATACAAACATTACAATGAAACCAAGGACAATAAACGTCGTAGATTGCCGCTTGGAAATATCTATAATTCCGTCTATAGATGCCTCCGTGAATGATCCAACGTTACTTTTTCTTGCCCTAATTATTAGTCGTGTTCCAATCCAAACAATCAAAGCCCCTCCTATAAGCCCTCCAAATGGATCATCAGAAGACAAAGCCGCCAGGCCAAATACCAGACCTAAAAAGCAGGTAAAAAAACCTATATATGCACCACTTAGTGCACTATCAGGGGAAGCATCATTAAGGAAATCTATATCGAAGCGCATACTAAATCCTTTTAGTAGAACAAGATGAGGCCCAGTTAGAGCCTCATGAAGCAGTTAAATGTAAAACAAGCTTACTAGGAAGCAGTCTAATCAGCATGATAGAATTAACCTGAGAAGTAATGCAGATTATTCTACATATTGAGGGGAGGAACTAAACCAGATTAAACATCTGGCTTGAACATAAACATAAAATCCATTTCGTCGAAATTAATTACATGATCAATACTGTCGAAAAAATCTTCTGATTTTTTATTTAGCCCAGATATTTTTTTTTCTTCGATTTTAAATTTTACAACATAGAAATCTTCATCAAAATCTTCACCCGTACCAATATGCTTAGCCCTATTGAAAACATAAGCTTCTTCGGCAGATATCAAATCATCTCTAATCGCCCAATCATAGCGCCTTCCGCCATAACCTTTCTTAAGGCTATCAATATAAAGCCTTCTACGCTCGTCTTTTGTCATACCTTCATATGGATTATGAACAAAATGCATCGCTATTTGAGGATCCTTATCGATGTTATCGAGTAAAGCTTGATACATTTCTTCCCCCCAATACTCTTGATAGGTTTGCCCTGTAGTATGAAGGCCAATCATGGAGCTAGCTAAAGGCCTAACATATCCTTTTCTAGCGGCCTCTAGAAAGTACTCAACACCCTTGCCTGAAAATTTATCATAGAACCTTTCTAAGTAAGAACGATCATGAATACGAGAAAAGAATTCAGCTTTTGCATCCCCTTCTTCAGATAGCTCTTTCCATAGAGAAACAGCTTTATCCAAGTTATCATCACTGCATTCCCAACCATTAACTTCGCAAACCTCTCCCGTAGAATCAGCTCCCGATAATTTAAATAGTGCATAGGGGTTACCCAATTCCCCTGCCTGTTGAAACCACTTGTAAGCCCCATAACGATCACGACCAAAGTTTTGCTGCTTCATATAGCCATACCAAAACAGAGCTTTATCATCACCCTTAAGTACATAAGGCTCTAACTTTGCCATTGCTTCATCATATTTTTTATAGCGAATATCAATCATGATTGGATAAAGATAATGGCCTTTATCAACATAGCCAGTTGCATTTACCAGAGATGAAGACAATAACGCGGTTGTAACCACTAAACGTAGAAAAAACATCATGCTAACCCTTCTATATCCATAAGTGAGATCGTTATGTAGTTCTGATTAATATTGGCTGCATGTTTTCGGGCACCTTGTTCTACAGGGTCATTCTTACAGTCCCCAATATAGATTGCAGCGTAAGAATTACTTAGATAGCCATTCTCAACATAAAATTGATAGTCACTGGCTAGCACATTTAACAACCCTCTAAAGCTAATAATCTTATTGGTTCTATCGGATTTTTTCATGTCAGTATCAGCATCCGCCCAAGTTGCCGAGCCATACAAATAAATCATTCGACGTAGATTGCTTAAAAACGTCTGCCATTCAGCCTTGTAGCTATCCGGCTTCTCACCCTTACTGCTCATACGCGATAAAGTTTCCTCAAAGTGACGTCTCTGCTGGTCAGACAGTTCTGAGGGATAAGCAATATCATAACCTTTGATACGGCCATCCACTAACCATACCAGCACCCGTTCAAAGGCATTGCGCTGTCGAACATTCCGACCATAATCAAGAACTAAGCTTGGATTTCCGCTCATATTAACCAGATCACTAGCACGTTCACCCAGACTATACGTCTGCTTATCCGTCAGCGTATACAACAACCTCCCCAATGTTTCCGGTGGCATTTTCTTAACCCAAGGGATAGCTGCTTCTGCCTTCTCATTTATAAAATCAGCAAGTACAGGCGCTAGTTTTTCGCGCGTACTCTCATCATTAAAAGCTTTAATTTGCTCAAATGGAAGCAACAGCACATCAGCCGCTTTTAAACCGGTGACCATAACAGCAGTCAAAAACATATTAAACAGTTCGAAGGAGCTTTCGCCGCTTTCAGGATCAGCCCCTTCATCAAACAGGTTGATACGGCGAAAACCTTCTTGATTCATAATGGTGAGGATATGATCGATAAAACCATTAATAGCTAAAGGGGATATTTCAAAGCCTACTTTACCCCCTACACCTGGACCTAGCGCTAATTTAGCAGCCATAATAAAAATGATTTTTCCACCGCTCACCGTGAGTTTAATAACACCATTGGCCGATGCTGCAAAAGCGGCTGCCGCTTTAGCGGTGAACTTACCAAATTCAACAAAGTGCTCTGATGTTGGTTCTCGCCAATTAAGGCTTCCTACAAATTCACCACCTGCTTCTACTCCCGCAAACACACCTGCGGTTGCTGTAATATCTGCAGCTTTACTAGGCGCTAGTAGATTGCCATCGGCATTTTTAACTTCGGCCATGTCTTTACGATGGGCATTGTAGCCTTGATAACTCTGTGTAAAACCTTTAACTCCCACACCGCCTTGATCAAGGTTACCAAATTCTACGCTCGCGCCTAAATTTATAGAGGCTCCCACCATTCCGTAGACGGTAAACGTTCCTTGCAACATGATATTACCGCCACGAAACACTTGCGGCTGTTCTTTGCGTGCGGCTTTATAAAAAGCTTCTTGTTTAATTTTAAGCGGTTCCGCAGGTACGTAGGCAATGTAAGGGATTTTAAACGCATGGCCTGCCGCACTTGGATACTGAACAGTAAGCGTAGATTGCCCTTGCGCTAGATTTAAATCTACTTTGGCTTCAACTAAACCAAATTTTACACTTTTGTTTTTGATAGTGTCGTTCAGCTTTGTAGCATCCAGCTCGTCCCCTACACTTACCGATGCCGAAAAGCGCATAAATTGGCATTCTGCACTGACATGATAAGCGGTTTCGTTAATATCAGGACCTTCAGTCTTCCACTCATAAACCTTTTTGATCAAGGCTTCATCAAATGCTACTAGCGATGATTTAAGGTTCATCTTTAGCGGAAATTCTTTACTTAGCTTAGCAATATAGGCTTTGGTACGTTTTTCGAGCTGAGTTTCAATAGGGGCAGACTCATCTTCGGGCTTTGGAATGGGCTCGCCATCTTCGACACGGTTTTTCTTAGCTGTAGGCTTACTGGACTCTACTGCTTTTAAACCCGGCTTAAGGTCTAAAAAGTGATCGCCACATTCTAACCATGCATTTGAATCTTCCGGTATCAACCAACTTGGCCCGCGAACAAATGCGGTACGACCTTCTTCACTGCTTAAATAACACTCTACAACGGACAGGTCAGCTTTACCTGCATCTGTATATAAACTGCCAATTTTCTTTGCAGGCTTCCATGATTTCTCTTTAAAAATAGGGGTGTAAACTCGGTCAGCAGAGGAAAACAACCGCTGATAGTTTTTTGCAGCAGCTTGTTTTTTAGCTTTTTGTTCGAAGTACTCTACACGAGCAAGCAACGCTTTTTTACAGTGAACTAAATCCCCCAATACCTCTTTAGGCAATTTACCTACGCCCAATAGATTTTGAAGTTCAGACATTTTAGCTTTTAGTGACAATTCAAGCTTATGTAGTAACGCGATACAAGGGTAGTAACCCCAAGGTAGAGCCTGCTCTGAAACTGTATCGATTGAATGAAGGTTAGGTATAAATTGAAACACTTCATTGATAAGATTCTTCTCAGCCGCATCATCAAGGTCATCATAATATTTGAAGGTTTTAGGCTGCTTTCCCAGTAGATCTTTATCCGTTAAGCATTGCTCAATTAACACCATTAAATGAGTATTAAGTGTAAAAATAGGCGTAAAACGACCTGCAAAACGCGCACTAAATTCATAGGATGTCAGTCTAGAAGCGATAGTGCTGTCTTGCTGCCATAACTCAAGCCTACGCAGGATAGATTCAGGCTTATCATCACAAATATCTTCAAGTTCAAGACCATACATCCCCCGCGCTTTATGGACATTACCTAGAGCATTATGAATGGTATCTTGCTGTTTACTGGTGAAGTAACCCATTTTGTCTGAGTAGGTAAATGGCGTACCATCATCAGAGATCTTTTTCTGAGCTTCTTTGCGCGCCTTCTTTTCAAGTTTTTCAATCTCATCCGCAAGCTGTTCCATTACATCTTCGATTGCACTTTTGCGAACCTCTTGATAATTCAACCTGAAGTCATCTTTTGATGGCCCCTCTGTCAAAAAGCCAAAGGGGGATTTTTTAAGTACTCCTTTTGCCGTCACGTTCAATAATGTCTTACAGCCTTCCCATAACTCTTGCTCTTTATACGCCCATTCATAACGCATAAGAAACTCGGTACTAACTTCTTCATCATTCATCGCTTGATCAAACAATATTTCAGGGACACTCAGCACTTCAAGCTTAAGTGCTAACTGTAATAACAACAGCGTACGATACCGATCCTTATCATCCTGTTCTTCTATAAACCGTTCATGATCACTACTTTGGAATTTTGATAATATGCCATATTTACTCAACTCCATCATTGCATCGTTAACATCTCCTGCTAACATAGCCTGCATGATAGAGCGCATGTTAGCGATCTCTTCATCCAACTTATCTTTTGCTTTTTGCGTAATGGCAAACCAGCCCTGCTTTCCGGTTTTAGGCATAGAGGGATAGAACACTACATCAACATATTCCATCGGCTCACAAACATTTCCCAATGCATCAGGTAGTTGGGGTAACTGAATTCTCTGCTCAGTTACTGGTGCAGGCTTTATTTCTTCTTTCGGCAGGACATCGGTAGATTCGGCTTTCTCAGAACTATCATCAGGTATATTCAGTAAATTACCCGCATAGATCAGATCTACATTCTTTATCTGATCACTATTCATTGCCTGTAGCTCAGCCTCCGAGATTCCTAATCTTTTAGCGATTCTTGAAAGGCAATCCCCTGCTATGATTTCGTATTTTCCACCCATGATTATTCCATTAATCCTTTATAAAACTGTTCAGGTAACTGATAGGCTTTTTTAAATACGTTAGGTGTAATATCTACCTGCTGTTTAAGAGAACCGTTAGCCCAAACAATCTCTGATATTCCGTTTAGTAATTTAGTTTTTTCAGTCGATGAGAACTGCTGCGTTAGAGTGTCCAGTAAGGCCGGTGAATAGAACCTAAACACCATGGCATTACCCAAAGGTGATTGCGCAACGGTCCGGCTTTGAACCCAGCCTAATATCTCTTCTTTGCTTTGTTTGGGATAACCAATCACTAAGCTTGAGCCAGCCTTCCAGTAAGCATCGCTCTCCCATTGCTGCTCAGTAATATGGTTGTATAGAAAAGGCGATTCCGATTGAAAAAACACACACCAAGGCCCCTCTTCAGCGACTGATTCGAGTATTGTGCCGTCGAACAATCTTACCAACTCTGGGCATTCCTCATTTTGGAACACGGCAGCTAAAGGGTCTGCATGAAAACGGTTATGATCTAGGATTAGACAATACCAAGTGTCACTGTATTCTGGGATCATGCCGCGCCTCGACATGGGCAGTCAGACCTTGGGCAAGTTGCGATGGAACCACCATCTTTCATGCATAACCCTATTGCAGGTTGGTCCATTAAAGCCATGCGTTTTAATGCTGGGGCTGGTATCCAAGGCTCTACCGCCTCTTTACCTTCGGTCACAAAGCCTGCTTGATCTAGATCCGCTTCTAACGGCGGTTGCGGTGCGACCGGGGACGCTGAGGCTGCGCCACCGCCTCCACCGCCTCCATTTAGGTTGACCGCTGCACCATTGACACTAACGCCTGCGGGATTGATCTTTATGGTGCTGCCACCCGCTTTGATTAGGATCTCGCTGCCGGCTTCAAATAGAATTTTTTGGCCACTTTTCCAATCACTGTTACTACCCGCATGCTGGTATCCGCTATCACCGAGCTTTGTATGATGATTGGGTGCGATGGTGTGATTGTAGTTTTGTTGTATTTCACGGTGATAGTTGCCTTTAGTTAAGGCGTGTTCTTCGTTATAAAACTCACGATACTCGTTATGTTCCACTAGCTGATGGTGTTCATTGCCGACCCATTGTTTATGCGTGTCTAATGTACGCTGGTCTAGATCTTTTTCGGCATGTAAAAAGAGCTCTTCATCGCCCTTTTTATCTTCAAAACGAATTTCGTTAAAACCGTCACCACCTTTGCTAGAAATCGTTTTGATGGTGGATTTGGTTTTGTGCTCAGGCAAGCTATAAGGAGGCATATTATGCCCGTGGTAAACCCTGCCCGTTATGATAGGACGGTCTGGATTACCTTCAAGAAAATCGACGATGACCTCTTCACCTATGCGCGGCAAGAACATACTACCGAAAGCGCCGCCTGCGCTATTTTGGCTAACTCGCACCCAGCAAGAGGAGTGTTCATTAAAGCCTCCCTCTCTATCCCAATGGAACTGCACTTTTACCCTGCCATGCTCATCGGTATAGATCTCTTCACCCACGGGTCCGGTCACCGTGGCTGTTTGCGCACCTTGTACAAACGGGATTTTATCCGCACAGATTTTGGGCCTAAAAGGGTTGGCCATTGCGATCAGTTTTAGCTTGTTTGTATAGCGTGAGCCTTCTGTTGTTGCCCCCGTTTCTAAAACCTGAGGCTGCGCACAATCATGCTCAACTCGCGCAACAAAATACTCACCATTAAGCGCATCTCGATCAACATCAGAAACGGCAAAACTGTAGCCCGGTAAACAACGATTAACATCACTTTCTGCCATGACAACCTGACGCTTACGATTGGCGGCCTCTAATCGTACATGGGTTAAATGCTCACCACGTTCCGCATCCATAAACTGTGAGGGGTAATCGTAGATCTCCAATGCACTGTCCTGCGGGTGCTGTTCATCCTGTGTGAGGTCTAAATTAGGCTTTTTGAAGTTAAAGTCACGCAGTGAAACTTTACCCGGCCGCATCGCTTCTGCGTATTGAAAACGGAAAAGATGTTGCTCCGATACTGCACCTTGGGCGTGATGAAAATATGGAATTTCACTATCTCCACTAAGGTACGGAGATGACATGGAGGAATCACTAAAAACAATGACATGTTTATCCTCAACATGTTCAAAATAATAGTGGATACCTTCCTGTTCTAATAAACGCTCAATGAAGTTAAGGTCCGTTTCACGGTACTGGACGCAGTAATCACGCGGCTCATAGACACGGGTAAGATCGAAACGATATTCATCCGCTTGATATTCATGCTCTACAAGTAGGCTGTCGATGATTTGTCGCGTGGTCGCGAATTGATAGATTCGGCTATTCTGACGATGCCCCAACAGCCAAACTTTAGGAACTAATATGATCTTATAACTACTTTGACGCACACCCTCTTCGCCAATATGCGCTTGAGATATGAGACCATGTATATAACGTGTCTGTTCATTTTCATCACACGTCTGATCGAGCAGAGTAACAACAGCAGCCTTGCCTATAATAGAACTGAGCTCTATATCTGGCTGCTTTGAGACTAACTCAATCTCTATTGCAAAAACAGTCGAGACTTCCTCCACGCCTGAGAGCTTTACAAGCGAAAACTCTACCTCACTGTCCTGCACTTTAAAAAGAAAGCGTTCTTCGTTCGCTTTTAAAAACATGAATCATTCCTTTGATGCGAAACACTGCTCAGCTATATGCAGTGAACAAACCTATCATTCCAAGAAAGGTAAGCATGGATTGTGCCATATACTTTTTAGATGGTGAATAAAGGCTTGAATGAGCTGAATCCTTCCATGAGT
>DJLT01000001.1 GCA_002435145.1 Neptuniibacter sp. UBA6509 | reverse complement strand
AGTCTGCATGTACTTGCCTATAATTTTAAGCGAGTTATCAATGTGTTGGGCGTGAAAGCATTAACAGGAGCAATACAGGCCTAATAAGAGCTGTCATTTAGCCGTAAAAAACCTGTAGGTCTTTTGCAGTGGATAGATTAGGCACTAATCTGGCTTTACCTGAAAGTAAGTCCCCAAGATGACTCATTATGGCGCTCAGAATGGATAATTTCCCCTTCATGCTTGAAGCCTGATCCTCAATCCGACTTTTCACACGGCCTGGGCACATAACTGACAAGTCAGTACCTGCTCCCTACCTGAGCAACAGATGTCGACACTGTGGCTCGAGCAACAGACCCTCAACCTACCTACCCTGAGCAACGGATTAGTAACCCGTTGGTCAGGTGAGTAAGAACAAAGAAGGAGAGGCCTTTATTACGCTGGCTTCCCTTTGTTTTTTACATACTTGATCAGTGTTCCTATTGATGTGGACGTAATCTGATCACACTGGCTCAGTTATTTAATGGCTTTTCAGTCATTCACCTAGATCTTCAGCTCGGTAGTAAACCTTTTGCCTCAACCTGAAATACCTCAACTCACGAAAACGATCTACGTAACCTTTCGTCAGTGTTGTCTTCCCAGACACTGAAGAAAATTCAGTAGGGGTTCTTCGGCCCTCACTTAGGCGGCTATGCCAATTCAGTTCACTCTTACCTATTTTTAGTAGGCAGTACGAAGCGGCACCAGAGCTGTTGAGCTATCCCTTGGTTTCACATTCTATATCGAGAGATAATTCTTCCTGAGTGTTATCAGGTAATATTGTTTCTTGAAGTGATGAATTGAATTGAATTGAGGTCTAAGCTTTTGTTATTACTGGCTACTTATCTAAGCTGAAGGCGCACCTAAGAACCGTTTGCGGGGCGTATATACACGCTGGACACATTGCCGGTGGGTGTAGGCCTCCGATGGAGAAGGTATACAAACTAGTAACTATCCCTCCTGAGCTTCCCCTGTACAATTATCCATAGAAAAGTAAGTTATGGTGAAAATTAATTAAACCATTTCCATAATCTGTTCGTATGCAAGTAAGTGATAATAACGAGGGTTATGAAAATGCTGATAAGTGAGCTTAAGGAATTGCGTAATAATGATCTGGTAAAGAACGTTCGTTTTATTGAGTCGGGGTGTAGTCCAATGGTTGTTGAAGTCGAGTATGGGCGGGAATCCCTTCAGAAAGAATTGATTAAAACTGAGAAAAATTCAGTTCTATCTTTCAAGAATATTAGACAGGCATATGACCTGTGTAGAGAAGCAGGTATCAATCAGGCTGAACTGGTTCAGGTTATTCCGCATGATGAGGCGTGCTTCGGTCAATACATGTCTTACGACCAGCAAACTATGCCTTTAAGGTTTTGAAACTGAGCCTGCTTTTTCCTAATAGCCCCTGAGGCACAAGGGATGAATGTTGTTACGCATATAGTTTTTTATGATGGCAAAGGAACCTTATGTCGATGAGAAAATATGCATTATCATCAGATGAACCGAAGTCTGTCCATACTATGGATAGACATCAGTACCGATGCTGAAGCTCTAGAGGAGTATGATATTTCTTTTGACGGGTCTATGCGGTTTCTACATACAGTTAATCATTCGGGGCAGGCAGTGGTTGGTGTTAGTGCCTTTACTTATTCCCGATTAATTAACGGCGGTCATAAAGTATGTAATTCTCATATTTTAATGTTCTAAACGATAGCTCGGTTGCCTCATTTCGAGGAATCTGAAACTGTGTATCTGATAATTTTTTAACTTCATAAAGTTTATTAGGAGGAGACAGTAATAGCTTTGTAAGCGATTTTTGACTAAAAGAATAGGCCTTTTTAGGTAAGCCAAAAGCTAGTGCTATAGGTAAATCCTGAAGAGATGGTTTAATAAGGGCTAGATTAAAGCATTCAGAAAAATAACACATAACCCCTTGATCTATATCTACAAGATAGGAGTCCTTTCCGAGTGTAGGTAGAGGTCTTAAAGAAGTACACCCTATACACAAAGCCGACGTAAATATCCAGACACTTAATTGTTTCATCATACCCATAACCCTAATAACTGCTTTCATATTATATAAATAATTGAATGAAATTTAGTCTAGTAAAGAGCAGCGAAAAATGATGTGTCATTGTTAGTGTCCATTGTGTTCAAAATTTGCAACGAGACGATGAAGTTCAGTTGAGTAATATTATTCAGGCCCGTAAGGCTCTGATGTGTTTGTACATGCAGTTTCCTTTTTGTTTTATTTAGATTGAATGCTCGTCGCACTCTGTACATAGTGAAACCTGTTAATAAGGCATGAACACCATGCTTCAAAAGCTAGCCATTAATTCTTGCGATTAAGCTTGTCAGTAATCACAACACTAAGGGGACGGAATCTATAAGATCCGTCCCCTTTCTTGTGCACTGTTAGGCAGCTGCTATTTAGTCAGGTACGTCAGAAATAGCAGGCACTACCGCTGAAGGCAGATCGGATAGAGCCGCTAACGCTGCTTCATGAACCTGTTCAGATGGAACATCTTTACCAGTTACTTTTGATGGGAGCGATCGGGTAGCAGTTGCAGATGCAACGACTGTTGGGTTGTAACCTAAGCTAAAGGCCCCTCTCGCTGTTGAGTTCACACACATATGGGACATGAAGCCCACCAGAATCAGATTATTTACGCCTCTGCTTTTCAGCTGATCATCTAAATCAGTTTGAGTGAATGAGTTCGGGAAGTTCTTGGTGATAACAGGTTCGCCCTCGTTTGGTGAGACTATGTCAGCGATCTGTCCAATAGGTGCGCTAACATCGTAGGGCGTACCAGGACCTGCATCATGACGTATATGGTAAACCGGTCTGCCTGCCGCTCTAAAACGCTCTAACAGTGTTTTACATTCACCTAATGCGGCATCAACGCCATCAAGTTTCATGATTCCTTCGCAGTAGGTGTTTTGCGCATCAATAATCACTAGTGCTGAATCGCTCACTGCACTTGAAGTATGTCCAAGTCCTGCAAGGTCACGAATCGTTGTTAGCTCGCTCATAATATTCCCTCAACTCTTTTTTATGTGGTCAGGCTGATGATCTATTGCCTGTTTCAAATATTAGGTTGATATTATTTGACGAAGTTACATGATATACCGAAGGCGTAACTGGCATAAAAGAGGCTGAAAGTGACAAAATCAAAGATTGATATAGGGATAGTTCACTACCCGGGTGCTTTATTGTCTGCTGTACAAGGGTTGGCCGAACAGTTTTATCTAGCGAATACGATCTGTCAGCAGAATGATTTAGGTGAGATTTTTAAAACGCATACATGCGATAGCTTGTTACTGAATACAGATCTGGCTAGTGACTCTCCTCCTCTTAATGTTGTTATCTTGCCTCCTTGTTTAGATGATAGTTTCTATTTGGCTCCAGAAGAGGGATTGGTTCGCTGGTTGAAGCAGCAACATAAGAATGGAGCTATTATTTGCTCAGTGTGTGCGGGTGCTTTTATCTTGGCTGAAACCAGTTTGTTGAATGGACGATCGGTGACAACGCACTGGACATTATCTGATGATTTTTCAAATCGTTATCCAGAGGTGAAAGTCGATAGTAATAAACTCTTAATCAATGATTTGGATATTATTACGGCTGGTGGACTGATGAGCTGGATCGATCTTGGTTTGGAGCTAGTTGCTCAGTTTGCTAGCCCTCAGGTTATGCGCCAGTTAGGTCGTTTTTTGATTGTGGATACCGCTCCTAGAGAGCAGCGTTATTATCAGACGTTTATGCCTAAACTGGATCATGGTGATGAAGCTATTGTGAAAGTGCAGCATCGTTTACAGTGCGATTTTCAAAACACCATTGTCATTAAGCATCTCGCTGAACTTGCCCATTTAACAGAACGAACGTTTCTACGCCGTTTTGTTAAAGCAACAGGCTTTAAGCCTACACAGTACTTACAACATTTACGAGTTCAAAAGGCTTGTGAACTTATTGAATCCAACGGAGGTTCTTTTGAAAGAATTGCTCTAGATGTTGGCTATGAAGATATCAGCTCATTTCGAAAAACCTTCGTCAAAATTACCGGACAGACCCCTAAAGAGTTTAAGAAGCGGTTTGTTTGAAATGAGGAAAGTGACTTCAGTTGGTGAACAGTCGATTTCAAAAAAGTAATGCGCTACTTATAAAAGTTTTTCAGTAAATATTTCTATAGGGTAAGGCTTACCGAAAAGAAAACCTTGGAAGTTGAAGCACTGTGATAGTTCTAAAAATTGTCGTTGCGCTTCTGTTTCGACGCCTTCAGCAATGACATTCAAACCTAAGTTATAGGCCATTGCTATAATGGTTTGTACGATTTCTGCATCTTCGGCTATTGGGGTAAACTCAATAGGGGAGATGATGCCTCTTTCTGAATGTCCCCAACGAATTAATACTTCAGCTCAGGTGAGTTGATCATTATGGAAGTGAGGTTGGTAGTAAAGTTCAAACTGTTTTCTGAGGAGAGCGTTTATTAATTCTAGTTCCAGCTCTGCCATATGAAACTGCGGCACTAGAACCTCAGGGTCATAAAAGCGGCACGTGTTTTTTTCTGACCATTTTGCTTGGTACATAGCCATATCAGCGCGCTTTATAACTTCATCAGCAGTTTCATCTCCTTGAAAATGTGTTACACCAATACTGCATGACGCGTGATATTCAAATTGATCCAGAAGAATACTTTGTTCAAATGATTTGTGGATACTGTCGAGTACATTTCTAATGTTCGTGTTGACTGTCTCGTCATCTGTGCCAGCATCTTCTAAAATGATGATAAATTCGTCACTGCCTAAGCGAGCGATTAAATCTGTTTTCCTAACTGTTTCTTGACGGTTTTATAAAAGTGGAGAGTGAAAAGAGATAGGGAACGGTTGTAAGAGCAAGTTATAATTTTTCATAAATACCTGACGCTATCGGAACCTATAATGGCTATAGCTAGCTCCCTTTCTAATCGAGAGTATTGTTTGTATCCTTGTTAAAAATATTCCTATTCCCATAGTAATAACCGCTGACGCTTGTCATAACTGGTACTTGATACGGAAAGCTGAATTGATCGTCTTTAACTCTAGTTCAAGGGGGCTTAATTACCCGTTCATGAGAATATGCTGCTTGTTTAAAGTGACATGGGATTTTGATTTTTCTATTCAGGCTTTTGTGCGCAGAGTGGAGAGAGGGGAGACTATGACAATATGTCTTCAGAGTTCAGCGTTTTTGAAGGCTGTATCTGTGACTAATACAGTTTCTTGTTATCTCTTCATCTATTTAGGCAATTGTTAAAAAAAACTTCAGTATTAGCCTATGACCTTGAAATTATTATACATTTTGGGGCTCAATCACATAGACTGATGGTTATGATTCATAGATGTAAGGTGACATGATGAATACTACCGCTAGTGATGAGTATGATACGGATCATGAGTTAGGCGAAAATAACGTTAAAGCGATGGGTATGGATATTCATAATCCCGTTTTTGCAATTAGCGCCTTTCTTATACTGTTTTTTGTTATTGCGACAGTGCTTTTTCCCGCTGAAGCTAAAGACTCGTTGGAGGGGGCTAAGGCGTGGTCAATCAATAATTTTGATTGGTTATTTATGGCCGGCGGCAATATTTTTGTCCTATTCTGTTTGGCTATGATTTTTCTGCCTGTAGGACGTATTCGTATTGGCGGCAATGAGGCTAAAACTGAATTCAGCACGTTATCTTGGTTTGCAATGTTATTTGCCGCAGGTATGGGCATTGGGCTGATGTTTTGGAGTGTTGCTGAACCTGTTGCTTATTATTCCGATTGGTATGGAACGCCATTGAATGTTGAGCCTAATACCGAGGTGGCTGCGAAGATGGCGATGGGGGCCACGCTCTATCACTGGGGGCTGCACCCTTGGGCTATCTATGCTGTTGTCGGTTTGTCACTGGCATTTTTTCATTACAATAAAAAACTGCCGTTGACGATTCGCTCAGTTTTCTTTCCTTTATTAGGAGATCGTTGTTGGGGGCGTATAGGTGATCTGATAGATGTTGTTGCGGTTTTGGCGACTATTTTCGGCCTAGCGACTTCTTTAGGTTTAGGTGCAAAGCAAGCGGCGGCAGGCCTCAATTTCTTATTTAGTATTCCAAACACGATCAATACCCAGCTAGCCATTATTATTGGTGTGACGGCGGTGGCGATTTTTTCGGTTATCCGCGGTTTGGATGGGGGGGTGAAATTACTCAGTAATATCAATATGGGATTAGCGTCTATATTGCTTCTCTTTGTGATTATTGCCGGCCCGACGGCTGTGATCTTCATTACGATGGCAGATACCACTGTTAGCTATCTTCAGAATATTATCCCTTTGAGTAATTGGGTTGATAGGGAAGACCAGACTTGGTTCCATGGCTGGACTGTTTTTTATTGGGCGTGGTGGGTGTCTTGGTCGCCTTTTGTTGGCATGTTTATCGCGCGTATTTCAAAAGGCCGAAGCGTGCGAGAGTTTATAATTGCAGTCTTGTTAGTACCTACAATGGTGACCACTTTGTGGATGGCTGCTTTTGGTGGTACTGCCCTCGATCAAGCCAAAAATGGTGTGGGGGAGTTAGCTAATGGGATTGGTGAAGTCTCTTTGGCGATGTTCCAAATGTTAGAAAACCTGCCTTTGACCAGTATTACTTCAGTGATCGGTATTGTACTGGTGTTAGTGTTCTTTGTGACATCATCAGATTCAGGTTCACTGGTTATCGATAGTATTACGGCGGGTGGTAAAATTGATGCGCCAGTTCCGCAACGTATTTTTTGGGCTACTTTGGAGGGTGTTATTGCTGGTACTCTTTTATTTGGCGGCGGTGCTCAGGCGCTAAGTGCGTTGCAAGCGGGAGCAATTACAGTGGGTCTGCCTTTTACCCTTGTGTTACTGCTGATGTGTATAAGTCTCTATAAAGGACTTATGACCGAAGTCCCAAATTATCGACGATCTTGATAGTAGCGCAGGATGAAATCTTAGGGGCTCTGTATAAGCCCCTTTTATTTAGATAGCCTCTTATTATTTACATAACTGCTTGAAAGCAGCTATCTCGGAATTGACCATGGCGATAGCTAAATCTCCCTCTAAACTGACTTTGCCAAAGCATAACCCAGGTGTTGCTACGGTTGTCGATTACCTCATTTATAAATTTCCACAGATCGACGCGAGTATTTGGCGTCAGAGGGCTATAGATAAAAAGCTGCATTGGCATGATGGCAGTGTCATTACATTAGAGACTCTTTATCAGCCTCAGCTGCGTGTTTATTACTACCGTGAGGTGGAGAAAGAGCCAGAAATTCCGTTTAGAGAAACAGTTATCTTTCAAAATGAAGATATTCTTTTGGCGTATAAACCCCATTTCCTTCCGGTGACACCCGGTGGGAACTATGTGAATGAATGTCTGCAAAATCGGTTACGGAAGAAAACGGGGATAGAAAATCTGCAAGCGCTACATCGTATTGATCGTGTGACTGCTGGGTTGGTGATGTTCTCCGTCAATCCTGAAACCTGCCATCTTTATCATCAGATGTTTGCTAACCGGCAGATGAGGAAGAGCTATCAGGCGATCGCGAAGATTGAGGAGCATTGCTCTGAGCCCAGAGCTGGGCAACAGTGGGAGGTTATTAATCGATTGGAATGCGCCGAGCCGCGCTTTTTGATGCGCATAATTGAAGGTGAATCCAATAGCCATTCACGAATTCGTTGTCTCGACCGATTTGAAGATAAAGCGCTGTTTGAGTTAGAGCCTGTCACTGGAAGGACTCACCAACTACGAGTTCACATGCAGAGCCTTGGGTGGCCTATTATAAATGATCGTTATTACCCAGTGTTACAGCCTGAATCAGCGGATAATTTTGCACAGCCATTGCAGTTGTTGGCGCAGCAATTGCGCTTTAAAGATCCAGTAACAGGGCAGCCAAGGACCTTTCATTGTGGTTATGAAATGAACCCAGCCACCTGACTATTTGAATAACTGTTGTTTGACGTTTGACGTTTGACGTTTGACGTTTGACGTTTGGCATATTGGTTTGTTAAGCGTGTTTTGTTTAAGTCCGTGTGCAATGTAATAAACCTTTTTATGCTAAGGCTTTCAGTAGTTAAGTCTTAGGGACGTATTTATAGGGGATTTAGACAATGCTTTACGCAAGGGAATGAGCGACGCACTTTTAGCGAATTTCCTCCATTCTTGTGGTTCTTTTTTCTGTTCGATATTCAGTACGTTTGCGTTGTCTAAACAGACTGCTATGTCTGTTGAGCAGGGGATCGTCAACGAATTAGGCATAACCTTAAGCTAACAAAAGAAGAGAAAGAGTGGTTACAGACTCAGTCTGTTATCAAAGTGGGTATTGATGGCGGCTATGCACCATATAGTTTTCTGGATAGTTCAGGCGGTTTTATTGGCGCCGCGCCGGATTACTTATCGATTATTGCCATGAGCCTAGGCATACAATTTAAGCCGGTTCCTAACCTCAGCAGGCCTTAAATTGTAGAGGGTGCAAAAGAGCGTTTATTAGATGTGATTGCCATTGCAGTGGTTACCCCTGAACGCAAAACGTTTCTTGATTTTACTCAAATCTATCTACCCACCCCATTAGTTATTATGACGCGAAAAGAGAAGAGGGGGGATTGCATCTGCAAATGAGCTGGATGGGAAAAATGTTGCGCTTGTTGAGGGATATTCCAGCAGTAAACGGTTTTTAAAAGGGCACCCAGCTATTATCAGTAACCCCGTTTCTACCCCCTTAGAAGGATTACAAAAACTTGCCTCCGGTGAAGTTGACGCATACGTTGGTGTGCTGGGTGTGAATTTTTTATGTGTAGTGATGAAGGATTGACTTAATTCTCAATATTGTCTTTTATGGTTTCAAGGCGCTCTTTCAATACTTCGCTGTTAGGAATTTTGTCAAGCTGCACATTTTTGGTCTTAGATTTGAACTGCTCAATACTGTCTAACTCATAAGTAAGACGCGATATTTTTTTCCTGATAGTTTGATAAAGATTTTTATCAACTTCACCTAGTTCTGATATAGCATTTGCTGCTTGATCTAACACTCCGGGAAGAGCTTCTAAAATAGTGACTTCGATAGGCCTTTGTTTCAATGCTTCCTGTAATTTTGACCTATCCTTTAACCATAATTCAAGCTCTATTATCTCCTTAGATGATAAGGCTGAAGCTACATGAGGAGCTACTCGGTCAACATCAATGTGAAATGTTGCTACGGTTATAGGTTTTTCCGATATAACCCTTATACATTTCACAGCATCACCTTCAGTGATAAACTCCATCAAATATTACCCCCCCCTAATACGCTTCTAGTGATTGAAAGTTAATTGCTAAATCTAGCTTAGCACATCAAATTCTTTCAGGACTGTTTTGTGTTTTATTGACAATATTTTACCCATCTAAAAGATGTTTCGAATTTACAAGTATTAATCCTCTCTATCCAGCATCAACACTTTCTAAGAGCTCCATTATTTTCCGATCGGGCAGGAAACGATCCTCTTCAGCTGACTGGGCTCGGTAATCTTCAGATATAGTTATTGCCCTGAGTAGATAATCATAAGCAATTTCAAACGCTTTCAAATCGGCAAAAGCGCAAGCAAGCTGGAAGTAGGCATGTCCACTACCAGGTTCAATTTCTAATGCTTTATTACACAAAGCTATGGCTAATTGTGGTTGTCCTATTTCAATGGCTGCATCCGCTTTATATGTCATGGCTTCAGCGCTTTCAGGCCTCAACTCAAGGATATGATCATAAATTTTAATTTTTTGTTCCCACGCAGATTCTTGACCAGCTCTTAACCATAATGCCTGGATCTCATTTGTGGTTTCAATTTCAGCTTGGTTGGCTTGAATTACGGCAGACTTTGACACAAGGTTCTGCTCTAACTGATCTAGACGAGCTTCATAGTCGACAATCAGCTTAGAGATCTTTGCCTCAGCGTGGCCTTCAATATTAGAACGAATATCTCGTAAAGAGTTCCAACCAACTAATAGCAACACTGAACTTGTCGCAGCGATCAGGTAGAAAAAGTAAGTGACTGTATCTGTTGCATAAGTAGCAGAAACTTCAGCTAGTTTTAGCTGCCTGTCTGTCAACTCTTTGTAGAATTCCACTTTAAGGTTTTGTTGATCTGAACGAAGCTGCTTGAGCTCATCAATGATATAACGTTCAATGAAAGGGCTATATAGGGGCTTATCCAGTGATTCAATTTTGGTTTCAAGGTCTTGTTTACCTTCGTCGGCTGCAACGCTTGTGCATAGCCATATCAAAATTGAATAAGACAGATTCCTTAGTTTTTTCCGCATTAAGATCACTCCGTATCTTTAAAAGGCTATATCAAGTGAACTAGATTTAGTTGACTCTTTCTTGAGAAAATGCCGAGCATTTGAGTAAAAACTTCTAATTTGATACTTCGGGCTATCCAAAATAATCAGATAGTTTACGATGAATGGCTTCTGCTTCAACATCAAGCGAAAGTGCTTCATGGCTTAGCTGATCAAGTTCACGCTGTGCTTCATTAAAACCTATTAGCAAAGCTTTGACCTGGTCAATACGATGCGTTGTTTGTTCATATAGTGCTTGCTTGCTTTGAAACGTATTTTCAATGCCACATAAATTTATAATCTGTTCTCTAGCATTTACTATTTCTGAAATGCATTTATCAGGGTCTAAACCTGTACAGTTTTGTAATAGTACCTGCAACTTGTAAATTGACGCTTTAGTTCTGATAGTTTTATTTTTTATACGTTCGCTAAGTGATGCGCTGCTTTGTGATAGTCCACGTACCTCTTGAGCGACTATAGAAAAGCCTTTACCAGCAACACCTGCACGTGCTGCCTCGAGATTTGCATTTAACGCGAGAAGAGTAATTTTATTGGCAATATCCTCAATACAATCAAGAAGTTTAAATACACCGACGATACGCTCCACCATTTGTTGGATAACAACTGATACTTCTTCTAAAAAGCCAGAAACAAAGCTTAAAAAGCTGTCTGTTTCAGTTAATTTTCGGTCCTCACTGGTGGCGGTCATCAAACCGTCAGTGTCTGCATATTCAATAGCTTCCATTTTCTCCAAGATCACATAGAGGTCTTCAGATCTAGAGAATGGGCGAGGAGACAATACACTTAGATTGCTCTTTAATATTTTTATTTCTTCAGAGAGCTCGACCAAGGAATTTTTCAGCGACACTATTTCAGGTTCATGATCACTTGCTGTATGCCTATCAGAAGATGTTCCTTTATTTACTAATAAATAGATAGCAATTGTGATATTTAAGCTGATAATCCCCAGTACAAACCAAAGCAGATTAATATGGTCAGAAAGAACTAACACCACGATTATTTCAAGTAACAAGGTTGCCAATAAAGCTATTTTTACAATAGAAATAGTCATTATTAAGTCACTTCTGTCCTAATGGCAGACCCGTGATTTTCACTTTCAACCAAAGCTTTGTGTAACGACTTGATCGATTGATCGTAGTCACCTTCTGCGACAACACACTGCATCTCAACCTGACGCATAGTTTGATGCAATGCCAGAACATTGATATCGGCAGTTGTGAGTGATGAGACAGTTTTAGATAAGATTCCTTTTACATTCAGGTCTGAGCCTATTGCCGACACAAGCGCGACTTTATCTAATTTAACTTCTGCCGTAACAAACTTTTCTTCGATCAAACGTACCAGCCGGTTGACCATTTTACGGTTTCCGGAAAGATAGAAAGTAATGCTATTTGCATCTGCCTCTTTGTTGATCAACTGTATTTTCAGCTCTTTGATTAAGCGACTAATAGCAATATCGTACTCTGGCGAGCCTAACATTTCCTGATCAAATACTTCTAACGCCTGTACATCCTTACGGCCTGCAATGATTTCTGCACATGGCCTTGGATTACAATAATCATTGTCAATGATGGTACCGTGATGATCTGGTTCGAACGTATTTTTAACCCTGAGCTTAATATTTGCCTTTCGAATTCCTTGAGCTGCTTTGGGATGAATTGCTTCCATACCTAAGTTAGACAGCTGATCAGCCACATCAAAGTTCGTCATACCAATTGCGACCGCATTCTTCTCGCCAACAATTCGCGGATCAGCACTGCTGAGGTGGAACTCTTTGTGTATGACAGCTTCCCGAGCTTTAGTGATTGAAGCAATTTTCGAGAATGTCATCTCACTGTAACCACGGTCGAATGTTTCCATGAGTTTTTCTGCGCAGTTGGTATAGCCTGTAACAATCAAAAGCTCTTCAGCACAGGTGTTCTCTGCAAAGGCTTGCTCGACAAGCTCGTTGATCGGCAGAGCCTCTTCTTGTTTCCAGCCAGTAAGATCAACAAAACGGGCACTTATCCCTTCTGACTTAAGCAACAAAACAGAGTTAAACGCACTATGAGCCTCACCGATCGAAGCCAGCATTTCTCGGACTGTTGATAGGTGTTGTTTCAACTGGAAATGCCCGAAAGAACACAAGTTCTGCAAACTATTCATGCACTCTTTGACATCGTCAATGCGTACATCGATGAACGTATTCGCTGCTTCTAAAAGCTGATCATTGAACATGTCTTCATTTATGTTACGAAGGTATTGATGCACCTGTTTCAATCGCTCAAGCCAGGCATCCTTCTCCTCGGCTTCGATAAAGCTGCTATAAACACCAGCGTCACCTGTTTTTTTATGCTCCAATAACATATCTGTTACGCCTGCATATGCAGAGACAACAAAAATCCTACTGTAAAGACTGCCGTTCTTCTCTTGCAGCCAGATATTATTTAAAACATCCTTGTAGCGGCTCATTGATGTGCCGCCAATTTTTTCTACTGTATGAGTCATTTTTATAATGCTCAGGGGATTAACTCCCCCTGCACTTAGATAGTTTTGATAGTTTCGCGTGAGCAAATAAATTCAGGACGTGGCGATTGGCCGCAGAACGGGTCGAATACCATATTATCAATATGGTTGTAGACGAAGAACAGATTACTACGCGGATCTGGGGTGATATTACTGTTAGAACCATGCATCACATTACAATCGAAAAACAACACTGAACCAGCCTTAGCCTCAGCGCAATCGATACCATACTTTTCACTGAGATACTTCAAACTCTCATCACTAGGGACACCATATTCCTGCTTTTTCAAAGAAGAAAGGTAATGATTATCTGGTGTTTCGCCTACACAAGTTACATACTCTTTATGTGACCCGGGCATGAGCATCAACGCACCATTTTTTGCATCGTTGTCTGTAAGTAAGATCGAACAACTCACGGCGCGCATTCGCGGCATACCATCTTCTACATGCCAAGTTTCAAAATCAGAGTGCCAATAAAACTCTCTTCCTCGGTAACCTGGTTTAAAGTTGAGACGCGACTGATGAATATAAACATCACCACCCAGAATGAATCGTGCGATATCTGCAATTCGGGAATCTTTTGCAACTTTTGAAAAGACTGGGTGATCTTTGTGAACCTGAAAAACAGAGCGTAACTCACCGTTATCGGGTTCTGTTATAGCTTCAGGAGAATCCAGTAATGATATGTCATACTGCATTCGTTCCAATTCTGCTTTAAAAGCTTCTACTTCAGATGCCGTAAACTCATTAGGTAGTAGCAAATACCCCTTTTCCTTGAAGCTCTTAATGTCAGCCTCATCCAGTAGCTCAGAACCATCAATATCAGATGGGTGGATCACTGGATCAATACGCGGTATAACTTCAGCAGAATCTTTTATTCTGGAAGGGTAAACATCTTCGGGTTTTAACATTCATCGCTCCTTAACACTCTTCTAACGGATAAACGCCATTTTCGTCATGGACTTCTTTGCCATTGAGCGCAGGGCTAAATACACAGGCAAGCTTCAGTTCTGTGTGTGCACGTAATAGGTGTTCATCGTTTTTATCAAGTATGTAAATAGAACCCGGCTTTATTGAATGAATTGCAGCATCTTCGAGCGTTTCCACTTCACCTTCACCGCTGATGCAGTAAACCGATTCAAGATGATTTTGATACCAGATATGGCTTTCTGTGCCTGCATAAATGGTCGTGATATGGAAAGAGAATCCCATATTGTCATCTTTTAGTAGAAGACGAGTACTCTCCCAATTCCCATCTGGAGATACAACCCGTCGTTCTGATTTTTCAGCTTCTTGTAATGTACGTAAAATCATCCACTTTTGCCCTTATACTGACTGGTGATACACCGCATCGAAGTAATCGTTATCTTCCGGAATGCTCTTTTCTGCGTCACAAACATCTTTGATTGCCTGCTCAACAATATCGATACCTTTGACAAGGCTCTCTTGTTTGATAACTAACGGGCAGAGGAATTTAACCACCTGATCATCCGCACCACTCGTTTCAATAATTAAACCATTTTGGAAACACTTCTTAGTGATTTTCGATGCTAGATCACCACTAACGCAGCTAATGCCTTGGAACATTCCACGACCGCGCGTTGTGAAGTTACCCTCGCCATATCGCTCTACAATCTTTTCCAGGCGATTAGATACGTACTGGCCTTTCTGTTTAATGTCTTTAGAAAACTCATCATCTGACCAATAGTGATCAATCGCTGCTTTTGCAGTGACAAACGCAAAGTTATTTCCTCGAAAAGTTCCGTTATGCTCACCCGGTTTCCACTGATCAAGTTCAGGCTTGAACAGAACCACTGCGAAAGGCAGACCATAACCACCTAAAGACTTAGACAAGGTAACAATATCTGGAGTTATGCCGGCTTCTTCAAAGCTAAAGTAAGTCCCGGTTCGCCCGCAACCCGCCTGGATATCATCAATAATCAGAAGTATTTTATGCTTACGGCAAATAGTTTCTAGGTTCTGTAACCATTCAAAACTGGCAGCGTTAATACCTCCTTCACCCTGAACAGTTTCAACAATTACAGCGGCCGGATAGTCAACACCGCTGCTGGTATCTGAAAGCACTTTGTCAAGATATTCAGTTGTATCAATTTCATCACCAAGGTAGCCATCGTAAGGAACTCGAGTCACTCCACTCAGGCTTACACCTGCGGCACCACGGTGGTGTGAATTACCCGTTGCAGCCAATGCCCCCAGACTCACTCCGTGAAAACCATTAGTAAATGCGATGATATTCTCACGACCCGTCACATTGCGCGCTAGCTTCATTGCCGCTTCCACAGCATTTGTACCGGTTGGGCCTGTGAACTGCATCACGTAATCGAGTTGGCGCGGTTTAAGAATCTTTTCATTAAAAGACTCCAAAAATTCACCTTTTGCTTTGGTGTGCATATCCAGACCGTGTGTGATGCCATCTTCTTCTATGTATTTAAGCAGTGCTGGTTTAAAGAGTTCATTATTATGGCCATAGTTTAGCGTTCCTGCGCCGGCCAAAAAGTCCAAGTATTCATTACCTTCTTCATCGTATAGGAATTCGTCCTTAGCACGATTAAAGATTCTTGGAAAAGAGCGTGCGTAGGACTGAACTTCTGATTCAATCTCTTCAAAAATTTTCATTATTAGCCTCCAAAAGGCTTATAGGTTTTTATAACTGGTAGTAAGAGAAACTAAACAGCATGAATAGGGGTGAACTGCTTGGCTGGCCCTGCTCGATATAGAACTTCATCTTCATGATCATCTGCAAAGTGGATGCCCCTTTCGAAAAGGGTATGGGTCTCAAGTGACATATGATGTGTAGTAAAGAAGCTTTTAAAAAGCTTTTGAGAAGCTGTATTACTTGGGGAAATAGTGGTTTCCATGAAACGCAGGTCACTATCGCGACTAAACAGCCTTGATAGCATTTCAGACGCAATACCTTGCCCTCTATATTCAGGATCTAGCGCCACTTGCCAAATAAACAAGGTCCTGGCTCTCTTGGGAGGAATATATCCAGAGATGAACCCTACAATTTCGCCATTAGAGTTTTTCGCAACAATAGATGTCTCAGAAAAATCTAGACATTGGAGCAAATTACAATATAGAGAGTTGGTATCAAGTGGAGGGCAGCGTTTTATTAGGGTATTTACTTGCGCGCCATCCATAGGTTTAGGTTTTTTGTAAATAATATTAATAGCCATACGAATATTTAGTAGAACGATTATTTAGTAATGCGAAGCATTATAATGCATCGTCATGCACTTTTTCAATCGTATTTGGCTAGTAATACTAAATTATGCACCATAATAGTGTGATTGTTAAAAATAAAAAGCTTTGTGTTACTATGTAATTTAAGGCTGTGACAATGCATATAACCTCAGATAAAATATGCCTAAATTAATCAAGGTTCAAAAAGATGGAAAAAAGTCAGGAAGCTCTCATTCTTTTGCGTCAGGTAATTAGGTCTACAGATATGCAGGAAAAGGAGATCAGTAGACTCACCGGACTAACTCTCCCACAATTGATGACAATGCAGGCGCTTAGGCAAGTCTCTCCAGTAACTACGGGTGAGCTGGCCAAGGAAGTTTCACTGACACAGGCAACTGTTACGAGTATTCTGGATCGTCTGGAAAAGAAGGAATTAGTTACACGTGAACGCGGTGTTGAAGATAAACGAAAGGTATGGATTGCGCTGAGTTCTAATGGACTTGAGCTAATGAAAGGAGCCCCCACAACTCAACAGGATATGTTTACTCGCCGTTTTGATGATATGCAAGATTGGGAGCAGTCCATGATTATCTCTGCTCTGGAGAGAGTTTCCTTTATGCTGGATGCCCAGCACCTTGATGCTGCACCTATGTTGGATATCGGCCAAATTGACCGCCCTTCAGTTGAAATTGATAACTGATTATTTCGCAACACTAAGAAATATGCACCAAAATACCACAATTAGTTATTCCCAATAGGAGTTATGCAGAGCCTCAAAGTATGCGCCGATACCTTTCTACCCCACCTCTCCAAAACTCAACCTATTTTCTATCATTCAATCTCTTTAAACCAACCATTCTACAAAGACCGGAGCTTTGTTGAAAACGGCTAATATAAAAACGCTCTGGTCCCTATCTGGTCGAATCGGAAGGAAATAAGCACCCATTAGAGGAAGCTACGTGAAATAAAATTGAACATCGCTCCCTTCCCCACAACTCTTTTTAATCAGTAACAAGTAAAGATAATAATCACAATCAATGCACTAACCGAGTGGTCGGAATAAAATCGCTTTTATAAAAAACGAGCTATAAAAAATAGCTTACCCTGCAAGCGCTTTGAAGCAGCGTTCGAAATTCGACTGGAAGCTTCAAGTAAAACGTGGAAGAACTTGGGAATAATCAACCACACGAACAACAGCACCTTAAGCATTGCATAGTTAATCTGGAAATTCCGACGTAACGCCCCTAATATAACATCAGACTGTATGACGGATATCATAGGCCTTAAGAATTCGGTAGCATTCTAAATTATCCAATAAGGATATATAAAAACAAAATGTCAGATGAAATAGATAAGCAGATTTTGTTGAGCGAATTTCAAGTATTCCCATGGACTGTAAACTTTGAAACAGGTCATCAGGAAATTGATAAACAGCATAGAAAACTGTTCAGCCTGATCAACGAGCTAGCGATATCCCTGACAAGAGGGGAGGTAGCAGATTTAAATCAGACATTTGATAAACTAGTTCAATACGCTAATTTCCATTTCAAGTACGAAGAGTCGGTGTGGGCCGAATATTTCAATGAAGATCCCTGGTTCCATAAGCACCATTTAAAACACGACTCTTTTTTACCTGCCGTATCCGCACTGCAAAATGACAACCGAGATAAACCACTGACTGAGATGACGGAGGACATTCTTCAATTTTTAATTGGCTGGCTTGTTCATCATATTATTGATGATGATAAACGCCTTGCCATTGGCGTCAAAGCAATCCGCCAAGGCCATAGTATTGAACAAGCAAAAGCTATCGCGAATAAGGAAATGCATGAATCTCTACTGGAGCTTTTTCAAGCTGGTATGCAGATGTACCAGAACGTATCATCACAGTCACTCGACCTACTTCGTGAACGCAATTCCCGCGCTAAAGTCGAAACAGAGCTTAGGCAAGCCAACAAAAAGCTTGCTGAACTATCAATTACTGATCAATTAACTGGGCTTTTTAATCGCCGCCACTTTGACCATGTTATTAAAACCGAATTACAACGTGCTAACAGGGATAAAACCCACCTGGCCATGATCCTATTCGACATCGACTACTTTAAATGCCTTAACGACCATTATGGACACACTGCAGGCGATAATGCTTTAAAGAAAATTGGTCAACGCTTACGAGAAGTCTGCCGCCGGTCTGGTGATTTCTCTTTTCGGATAGGTGGTGAAGAGTTTGTCATAGTTACCACAGATCAAAACAACGAAAATGGTTTGGAATATGGCGAAATGATCCGAGGTCATATTGAAACCATGCAAATACCAAATATCAATAGCAAAGTATCAGCATATTTGACCGTTTCCGTAGGCGTTGTAGTAGCAGATCCTAAGATAGGCTATAACCCCGCTGAACTTATGAAAATCCTTGATCGGCGGCTATACTCTGCGAAAGATCTAGGGCGCAATCAAGTTGTGGCGGTTTAAGAATATTCCTGACTTACCTTTGCTTCACTGATCTTTCATACTCGACTTCCCTGACTTTATCAGACATCTAAAAGAGTTAGCTAACCGAGTACCCTCAGATAT
>DJLT01000022.1 GCA_002435145.1 Neptuniibacter sp. UBA6509 | reverse complement strand
TAATGGGGACGTACCCCATTAAAAACCAGGATAACTTTATTTTTGATTGGTTTTTTTCAATGAATAAATGGGGATGTATCCCATTAAACTCTTTGGGTTTAGTCTCGTAGGGAGGGAAGGGTTTGCTGAGTAGTGCTATTGATAAGTTGGTAAAGTGATGAATAAAATATACCTTTATGCTCCGATTGTATGTGGGTTTTGTTTTATGTTTTATGGCATTGAAATTTTTTATACAAAACAATTTATTGTGCCTAAGTATGGACAGACTGTTGAGCTAGGGGCTAATGCTATTCCTATTGGGGGAACTGTATTTATGGCCGGACTAATCCTTACTTTTTTTTCTTTGAGAGTTCTGAATAATAGAAAAGATAAATAATGCATGAACGGGAAGTCAATGGGATAAAGCTTTATTAAATAATGGGGACGTACTCCATTTTAAATGTTGATTCCGCTCAAACAAAAAAAGCATCAAGTTTTCGATGTGCGTACGAAGTATGCAGCTACTGGTGTTAAAGCTTATAAGCTTATTGCTACGGGTATTGAGGCTACGGGTATGTTATTCAATGAGGTGGCTCCTTCTGTTCCTGATACACCTAAGGGGGATACAGCAGAGGGTAGTATTTGGAAACTATTGGGTGGATAAATGAAAATAATCATTTTTTTTGTAGCGCTATTTGCTAGCTGCTTAGTAAATTCTTCTGAAAATTGTAAAATGGTGCTTGGTGGAAATAAGTTTTCACTGCCTGTTTTTCAATATGGAGCTTGGGAGTTTTATATACCTAAGGACTATCAGGTCGCTGTTTCAGTGAAAGGGT
The DNA here is from genome assembly GCA_002435145.1 of Neptuniibacter sp. UBA6509. Lineage (GTDB taxonomy): Bacteria > Pseudomonadota > Gammaproteobacteria > Pseudomonadales > Balneatricaceae > Neptuniibacter. The sequence continues at coordinate 6,714 of DJLT01000022.1, read as the reverse complement.
CGCTTTATATAAAAAGCTCTTCAGCTGGAGGGGGAGGGCTCTTTTATTTTGGTAATAAAAATAATAAAAAATATAAAACGCTAGTTAGTGATGAGTATGAACTGATCTACAAAAAACAATGTGAGCTATATGATTTACTTATTTATAAGGATTCAGGTATTTACTCTGGTTTTTTTGAATCGAAAAATATTTATTTCTTTGTGGAGAGTCTCTCAAGGAGTGAAATTAATATTGTTTTTGGAAATTATATTGAAGAATGAATGGGGGCGTGCCCATAAAAATTATAACCTTTATGGCCCAAGAGCTAGGTAACTTTAAATGAGTAAAATATATCTTCTACTGTTAATGTTTTTATGGGGAAGCACCGCCCAAGCGGCGAATTGGATCAATGAATGTGAAGATAGATTTAAACGTTTAAATAAGAATGCCTTCGTATATGAAAACTATGAATTACCTAATCAGGTAGAAGATAGTGAATACCACTATATAGATTTTGGCACTCTATCAATACCTGTTCCTGCTGAAGTATGGGGAAAAGGAAAATTGTCAATAATTGAGAAGCATGGAGAGCTATCAAAATTGCTAAGAGATAAAGAAGGTTTTGAATTATTTATCCGTAAAACAGATGCAGAAGAGTTTGATTACTATCCTGCTGTTTTGGCTGATATTGATGGCAACAGTCAGTATTTGTTTTTAAATACTTCAGAGGCCGATTTGATTTCTTCATCGCTAACGCTTGCTCTTGATAGTGTTACTTGTGATCAGGATAAAAAAGTTGAGATGGAACAGTTATTATTTGTTTTTGAATTTTTGAAACCTACAAAAATAGAACGATTTTCAAGTGCGTTAAGAAGAGAGGTTTTTGTTCCAACCAAACAGAGCAGAACGTATGCTACTTTGACTGAGTTTGACGATCATTACGTTGCTAGTTTATGGCATCACAGCAAAGAGTTAGAAGCGAAACAATCAATATATGAAGTTATATATATATGGCCTACAAAATTAGAGTATGCAGAGAAGATATCTAGGTTAGTAGTAATAAAAAATCGGAATAATGGGGAAGTACCTCTTTAATGCACATCATGTATGAGTGTTTATGAAAGCGGTTTTGTCGCTTTCGTAGCCCAGCCTTGCAAGTGTCGGCCAGCTGAAAAGAGCGCAGGAAACACCATCCACAGGTTATCCAATAGACAGTAAGCGGTGAAACGCGAGTAATAACTGATTGATTATCTGTTATTACTATTTGGTTCTGCACAACATTTAGTGTGAGGGTCTGAGTCGTACCTTCCCGAAGAAAGTATAGAGGTAGAAGGTATAGAGGTAGAAAGTATCGAGAGGTGAGCTAAGCCCGTTCGCACGGGCTTTCTATTAATCGGAATTCAGAATTAATATATATTATTAGGTTGAACGATATTGTATTTCTTCATCTTACGATAAACAGTGGACCTGCATATATTTAACTCCTCTGAAACGTGAGTTATATTCCATTTATAATGGCGCAGCGCCTCAATCAATCGCTTCCCTTCTTCATCATTCACAAAATCAGATAGCCCCATAGGCTTTTCTTCAGTTTCTGTGATTATTTCCTCTTTTTTGTATAGGTCTTTTGCCGCACGGACCTCTATCGGTAGGTCATCAATGGTGACATATTTATCTTTAGAAACAGCCAAAGCATAACGTAGCACGTTAGCTAATTGGCGGATATTTCCGGGCCAGTGATATTCATGGAGTATTTCTCGTGCTTGAGGTGCAAATTGAACGTCTTCAGAGCCACCTAGTTCGCTATCTAAAATACAGTCAATGATAAAGTCTTTATCATCACGTGCTCTTAGAGGTGGGAGCTTAAGGGACATGCCGTTTAGGCGATAATAAAAATCCTCGCGGAATAGTTTATCTTTGATATGTTGCATTAAATCTTGGTGAGTGGCTGAGATCACTTGTATATCAAGCCCGATAGGGGAGGTTGCGCCAAGCGGCATAATCTCACGCTCAGCGAGTGCACGTAACAAACGTGTTTGCAGCTGAGCAGGCATGTCTCCAATCTCATCTAGGAATATTGTGCCTCCGTTGGCTTGTTCTAGCTTGCCTTTCATCCCTTTTCTATTTGCGCCGGTAAAGGAACCGCTGCGATAACCAAATAGCTCACTCTCTATCAGTGATTCAGGTATAGCCGCACAGTTTAACGCGATAAATGGTCCATCTTTTTTATCACTTGCATCATGAATAGCACGTGCAAATGCCTCCTTACCTGTTCCTGTTTCACCTGTGATTAATATTGGGATATCTTTATTTATAACGTGGCGTATTTGCTGCACATTCCGTAGGACGCCAGGATCTTCACCCGCTAACTTTTCTAATGTCGGGTGCTTGTGCTTATTCGTTTTAGGTGAACTGGTTGCACTCGGCTCTTTTATTACTGATGGTGTAATGATGCTTGATGTGATTTTGTTAGCAGGTATACGTAAGGCAATTTCTATTTCATCTAGAAGTTTTGGTGATTCGTGTCTGATAGATGTAGAACCGCCATTACTCTTTGTTAAGAGTTGATCGACGGTTAAACCAACGATATCTTCGATTTTCAGCCCAAGTAGCTGTTCGCCTCTAGGTAGTAGGCTTTCGTACTCGGCAAAGGCTGATCGGTTTGCTCCGATAATGATGCCGCGTTCATTAATTGCCAATAGTTGTTCTTGCGCTAGATCTGCAAAATTATTGGTCTCTTTGACGTGCATCGTTATCTGGCTGCGATAGGTCTGGCGGAAATAACTATTTTCGATCATCCGCCCATACATAATGATCATCTGCAGGGTTAAAAACTGGCTTTCTTTTGTACCGGTAGCGCCTAAGCAGGAGGCATTAAGGCAACCTTTTAAGTTACCTAGCGGATCAAAAATAGGCGTTACTGAACAGCTAAGTTGACTGTGGTTTGAGAAAAAGTGCTCATGCTGATGAATAATCATGGATTCTTTTTCGACCAAACAGGTACCAATACCATTTGTTCCCGCTTCTGATTCGCTCCAGGTGGAACCTACCAGTAGTCCTGCATCTTGCCAGGTTTTCTTGTCTGCTGATGGAAGGCGGGCGTCTAACGCTAAACCCGCTTCATCTGTAAGTAAAACGGAAAAGCCTGCATCGGCAACACGTTTAGAAAGGCCGGTTAATCCATTCCGAGCAATATTTAGATAATCTTCATGGCGTTGAAGTTGCTGTTGAATTTCGTAATCGGTGAGAATATCGACAGGTTGTGGGCTTTTAGGGTCGAGTCCATGTTTAAGTAAACTACGCTCCCATGATTCAGCAATTTGTGCTTCGGGTCTAAAGTTTCGATCCTCGAAATTTCCTGTTACATAGGCAACCACATCCTTAGTGCCATTCACTTTTGGCAGATTTCTCATGCTCTAAATATCCTCAGCCTTACATTCATGCGGATAATACCTTTTACGGTAGTGTTCGCTTCATGAGTGAGGCACTTTATTTTTGTTATATGAGTTTAATATAGCAATGTTTTAATACACTGTGCATGAAACGTTTGCAGGATGTGTGCCACCCCTTTTAAAGCTTATTTTAGCATTCTATTTTGCCATTTAGTCTCTAAAACCTGTTAAACCCTATATTTATAAGGTGTTTTTTTATTTTTTACATAACCTACTTCTTTGAAAGATATTCTATTTTATGGGTGACATTCTTTTTATAAGATGTTACTAATAGTGGCATGTAACATATTGATTTTTAATAAAAATACATGTGTTTCATTGCTGCGTTATTGCTGTGGCTTTTTAGCAACAGGTGTATGAGATGGTAGGTCTTGCTTCGCTTGATATCCATTTTATGTCTCCGTTGTTAGACAGTTGTTTCACTAATGCTACAGTTGTTGCTCTTCTGCGACACTGTTAGTTTGATAGATTAGACATTTAATAAACATCAAGAATGTGAAGTGGAGAATGAAGAATGAAATGGACTAAGCCGGCGTTTCACGATCTGCGTATTGGTTTCGAAGTGACGATGTATTTCGCCAATCGATAAATAACTCCCCACCCCTGAGTTTAGATATGCATTCAGGCTCATTCTGGGCCTGAAATTTCTATGTTTCTTTTCCTTTTCCTTTGTTTTCGTTTTTTGAGGCGAGTGTTGCTTAGGTGCGACAGTTGCTTTTTGTGTGATTCTTGCGTGTTATATTTTTCTTGGTTTTTTATCGCTTATCCGCTGCTATATCTTTTAAATTCAATACGTTGTGTTGGTTTCCCCCTTTTCTCGTTTATTGGCATATTTCTTGATTCTATTTTATTTCACGGGTATGCATTAGCTAATTTTATCGATTGGTGGGTGCTAAAAATAATGATAATAAATGAGAATCCAGTTGATGAGCGTCTATAAGTATATTGAGCGCACTTTTTTTAACTCGCTAACTAAGAAAATTATAGGGAACGTGGTTTTTCTAATCGTTCCTCATGTGGCTTTGTTGGTACTGGCCATTTTTCATGAAGCTAGAATTGAGCAGGTCATGTCCTCAATAGAGCTTGAGCAGTCTGCAAGGGTGCTTTTGACGGATACGTTAAATGACTTTTGGTTTTCAGGATCATTGACGGTTGGCTTTGCGTTTCTAAGTGGTGCTTTTACAATCTTCTTTATGCGTCATATCTTTTTACGGCCTATTCAGGATATGACCAAGGTGCTTGGTGCGATCAAAGAAAAAGGGGGGGATATATCTGCCACTCTTCCTGTATATACCTATGATGAAATCTCCGTTATGGCTAAAAGCTATAATGAATTTTCTAAAAAGCTTAAAGAGATTATTTCTGATACGCGTTCTCGAAGTGTGAATGTCGCTGTATCGGCTGCGCACCTTAAGAAGGTAATTAGTGAGGCGACGGTTAATGCCGGAGCGCAAGAAGAGAAAGCCCATCAAGTTTTTCTATCCAGTAATGAATCGACGCAAGCTATTGATGAGATTGCTCAAAGTACTTTGCAAATTAGTGAGCAAAATTCAGATAATTTGAACGATGTGCGGGAATCTAGTGCGGAGTTGCTTAAGGTTCAAGATCAGATTCAATCAATTAAAGAGTTGGTTGATCAGTTCCAGGTTAAGATTGAAAGCTTACAGACCAATTCACAAAATATTACTCAAATACTCCTGATGGTTCAGGAGTTTTCTGAGCAAACCAACTTATTAGCGCTGAATGCATCGATTGAAGCTGCGCGGGCTGGAGATGCTGGGCGAGGGTTTGCTGTTGTCGCTGATGAGGTGCGCGGGCTTGCGCAAAAGGTAGGCTCTGCAACCAGTGAAATTGATAAAAACATCTCTCAAATGTCGTCACTGGTAGCGGATACAAAAAGCAGTGCGGGCAATATTTTAGGTTATGTAGAGTCGACGAGTTCCTTTATTGAGCAAACTAATGGTCAGTTTGGGAACTTAGTTACTGATTTTGAGCAAGTAAATAGCCAATTATCCAGTATCAGTGCCGCTATTGATGAGCTGTCGTATACAAATAAAAACTCACATCAGCATGTGGAGCATATCACTAGAATTTCTGCAGAAATGAAAGAGGAGATGGTGCGTTCTCAGGACTATTCTTCTGATTTGGAGGTTTCTACAGAGGAAAGTCAGGAATTGCTTTCTCGGTTTGTTATTGGCTACGGTCCCTTTGAAAACATTTTACAAAAAGGGCGCGGTTTTCAGTTGGAGTTGCAGGGGTTGTTATTAAGCCTGCAATCTCGCTGTAATGTATTTGATACGAATTATCAGCGAAGCAACCCTGATCAAGAGCCTGCAAAGTATGTAACTGCGTATACCAACAACTTTGATTCAGTGTTTCAGAATGTTTTTGATAATTTCATACAGGTTAACTCAGAATTCATTTATTCAGTTCTAGTGGACCGTAGTGGCTATATAGCTACGCATCATCGTAAGGTGTCACAAATGATGGTGGGCGATTTTACGCTTGATAATGCTCAAAGCCGAAATCGTCGTATCTTCTTCGATACGCGCTCTGAGCAGCGAAGAGCAACTCATGAAAAGCCTTTTTTAATGCAAACATATGTTAGAGATACAGGTGAAATTCTCAATGAGCTTTCAATACCTGTTTATGTGGAGGGGCGTCATTGGGGGGCTCTAATTATGGGGTTTGATCCAAAGCTTCTACAGTCCTAAGTTTGTTTGTTGTATTGAAGTTTGTAGTGAATCCTAACGTGAGTTTAATTATAAGTGGATAACTGGCACAAATTTAGCTTGATATTTATATGTTAGGTGTTAGGCCTGAAAAGTAACATATAGCTGTCCGCTTGTGCGACAGGTGTGGCGCTTAGCAATGCAACAGTTGAACGATTGATAATAAATTTAATAATAGGAGTTACATATGATCTGGTCTAAACCCGCTTATAGCGATCTAAGAATTGGTTTTGAAGTAACGATGTACTTTGCAAACCGCTAATATTTTCATCTTCCCCGGATGATGGTAGTGACCTAATGCCCATTAGGTTACGTTCGGTAGGTGCCTAGCCTTTGGTTATGGATTGAATACATCGTTATTCAAACTGTGCTTAGGGCTAGGCACTTCCCAATTATTTTAATATCGCTTATCTTCTCTTTAACTGGTTAATAGTCGGTTTGAATTATTTTAATTAATGTCGTTAGAATTTCTCTAAACAATGTCGTTATAAACCCCCTTGTTGTGCGGCATTCAATTTCGCTTATACAAGAAGAAAAATAATGAAAGTACA
>DJLT01000004.1 GCA_002435145.1 Neptuniibacter sp. UBA6509 | reverse complement strand
GAATAAGAAGGGACAGTCGCTCTTCAAGAAGAACTCTTAATTTCTAATCCGATAGATGTGTATTTATTCGTTTGCAGGATGGGATTGGTTAGGCGGGTGATTTAAGAAGCTATTTGTTCGTTTAGATCCTTTTTAGCTCGATAGCCTTTCTCAGCGGTTCAGCTGATCCTTTTTGGCTGTTGGTGGCGCTTCTTCAGGTTTTAGAGCGGTGTTATGCAGCTGATGCTCTTCGTCGTTTTCTAGCAAACTTCTTTAGGTACAATTTTTCAAATTGAGTGGCGTTATCGAGCCACTCCTCTTTGTTTATTTCTAATCTATCTAGTATGGGTGGTAGGTGGGCGGAGATGGCGCCGCGTTTGTCATCTCTAAGGATTCGCCCTGCCATGTCGACTAATTCTAAATAGTCTGTGAGGTTGAATAGGATGCCGTGCTGTTCTTCATCTCTTACATCTCCTTCAAAGGTTGCTAAAGGCTTGATGGTGGAGTGAAAGTGTCTCAGGGCAAGTAATTCTTTTTGTGACTCTATCGCTGATGTTATGTCGAACTTAGGTTTAAGTCGTTCTTTGATACTGGTGTGATCTGACTCTTCAGGAGTAGGGGCCATTTCTGCACGAACAGGGTTTAAATCTACATAGGCCATACACGAGAGCAGGGCTTCTTCGGTTAATAGAGCTTGTGATTTAAAGCGGGATTCCCAAAAGTGGCCAGTGCAGTTGTCTTCCTGATTGGCTTGCCGTGCTATAGGTTCATTTAGGCATTTCATAAACCAGCTCAGGCTGCCTAGTCGTTTACGGTAGACTTTTATGATGTCATTGACGCAGTCTAATTGGGCTTCGCTTAGGTTCTCTCCCGTTTGCCATTTTTGAATAAGTAAGGGACCTTTGAATAAGCAGAGCCAACGGTTAACAATCTCTTTATCTGACAAACTGTCTATTTCATCTGGGCGTAGTTTTACGACGATATGAAGGTGGTTAGACATGACTGCATAGGCGCAAATATCAATCGGAAATAGGGAAGAGAGGATACGTATACGATCTTCTACCCATTGGCGGCGGTATTCATAATCTTGGCCGGTTACTGGGTCTTTACCGCATAGGAAAGAGCGTCGTACGCAACGTGAGACGACGTGATAATAGGGTGTATCTTGAACGGATACGAGTTCCTTTCTTGGGCGTGTCATCGGTAAATCCTTTTATCGATGTTAAGCATAGAGGGTTTGATTAATCTTAGGGTCGGAGTGTTAGGTTGTCAATTTAGACTAGTGGCTTTTAGATTCATGGGTGGCACCTCTCACGATTGTGTCATCGCGATTTTAGTTTTGTTACAGCGACTTTTTATGAGTCAGATGTCTTTAACCCGCCATAGCGTTGGAAAAACTTACTGTTTGGCGGCGGAAGAGGGCCTTCTGCGGTTTCAAGCACATCATTCATATGCAACTCGGCACCTTCCCAAACACGTTGGTAGATATTGTTACACAGCTGCCTAGCGGCACTTCCCGCCCAGTCACCAGGTAATAGTTCGTCCGGTAGTTCTGGGTCACGTAGAATGATACGGCGGTATTCATGTATCAATAAGATTCGGATCTGAAAGCACTGTTCGGCTGTTGGGTTATCTTTCTCTTTTAGGTGATTCCAGATAGGACGGAATTTGTCTAAAAAGTTTTGATAATCCTCCGCCAGTTTTGGCAAATTCCAGGACTCGCGGGTTTGTAACCTTAACGCGCGGCTGGCGGCAGAGCCTTCTCCCAAGTCTTCAAGCATGATGACATCATTCTGAGAATCAAATTCTTGCAGAATGGTTTGCAGTTCTGGTTTTTGCATCTGTGGATGCAGCATAACCGTGGGTGCTAAGTTGCCAAATCCATGCCATTCGAGTTCTTGGCGTACTTTCTGGCGTTCATCTTGATTCAGCTGGCTCAAAACAGCCATCAACCAGCGACCATCCCACTCAGGATTGTGCTCTGCGTAGACGCGTTTAAACGCTTTTCTAAAGCGTCTGATACCAGGGCCTGTCAGGCTGTAGTAACTTCGTCTGCCTACTTGGTCTGCGACTAGCCAGTTTTCTTTGGAAAGTCTAAATACAGAGGTACGCACTAAACGTTGATTAAGGCCGAGGGGCTCTAGCAGGTTGATAAGGCTGCCAAGCCATACGGTCCCACCACGAGGAAGGATAGCATCACCGTAGACGGTAATGATCAACGAACCCGCACGTATAGGGCGACGGTTTCGAAAGTTATCAACCAATGTCTCTAGGGCGGGGAAAGCGGGCATGTGAATCCAGTTTATTATTGTTTAACTTTACTTGTGTGTTTTGGCGCGAGCATTTTATATATCGCGATTTACCTAAGCAAATTTGATTCAGTGTTTATGTTTAGTTGTATGCTCATCGTCTTTGATAAGCTTAAATTATTATATAATAAAACGATACGTAATTAGCCACCTGAAATATTTTTTTGTTATATAAAATTATAGGTCTGAGTGGGCCATAAATAGGCACAAAATATCTGTGGTCATTTTAATGTATCTGTTCATTTTTTAATGCTTGGTTACTAGCGATTAGGATCTGTTTTAGGCGGTTGAGATCAGGCAGTAATGTTCTGTTTATTTCAGGTTTGTTATTGGATTCTTCCATTGAGTTTTCTATCTGTTTAGCTAATATTTGAACCGCAATAAATCCGAAGTTGGCAGCCGCGCCACTGAGTGTGTGTGCTTTCTTACCTACCTCTAGGAAATTCTCATTTTGCGCTGCTTGCTGCATATCATCAAACAGCCTTTCAGCCTGATCATTGTACTGAATCAGTAAGGTTTTAAGGCTGTCATCACCTAGCATCTCTCTGTGTTGGTTGAGTAGGTTGCAGTCAATTAGCTGATGATTTGCTTGCTTAGGGGAGATAATTGCTTTTTGGTGTTCTATTAAATGTTGTAGTTCTTCGTATTGAATCGGTTTGGCTAAAGCCCCATCCATACCTGATGCAAGGTAGTTTTTAATTTCATGCTGGGCAACTGACGCTGTTAGAGCGATGATTTTAATGTTTGCACGCTCTGAATCTGGATGTTGGCGCATCCGTTTTGTGGTTTCAATTCCATCCATATCCGGTAGGTGAATATCCATTAGGACAAGGTCATATAGGTGGTCGTTGTGCATAGAGAGTGCGGTGAAACCATCGTCGGCTATAGATACTGTATGGCCATCGCTTTCCAGTAAACCTCGTGTAACTTCTTGGTTAACGGGAGTGTCTTCTACTAATAAAATATCTAAGGCTTTACATTGTCGGGTCTTACTATCATGGGTACCTTGTTCTGGTGTGCTTTGGGCTATGGGATAGCTCAATTCAAACCAAAATGTGGTTCCCTTATTTTCTAAACTGTCGAAGCCAATAGTGCCGCCCATATGTTCAATCACTTGTTTTGTAATAGCGAGCCCTAAGCCTGTACCGCCATAACGGCGAGTAATTGAGCTGTCCGCTTGTGTAAAGTGTTGAAATATTTTGTGATGTGCGTCGCTTGGAATCCCAATACCGGTATCTTCAACACTGAAGCGGACTTTGATCTCAGGCTCTGATGTTTGCAGGCCCTCTGCGCTTAAACGTATATAGCCTTCATGTGTAAATTTAAGTGCATTTGAGCAGAGGTTCATCAAAATTTGATTTAACACACGTTTATCTCCCTGAAGAGGAGGGAGGTTTCTATCTATAATGGGAACGATTTGTAAGGACTTTTCTTCTGCCACAGGCATAAATAGATGATAGGTATCATCTAAAATCTCTTGAACCCAGAAAGGTTTACTTTCGAGATCGAGCTGCCCTGATTCTATTTTTGAATAATCTAAGATGTTATTGAGAATAGCGAGTAGGGATTGACCCGCATTATATATAGTGTCGATCTGTTTGTTCTGGGCCGGATTGAGTTCTCCCTTCTTCATGAGCTGAGCCATGCCTAGAATTCCATTCATCGGCGTTCTTATTTCGTGACTCATTGTTGCTAAGAACATAGATTTCGCTTCGTTTTCGGCTTCCGCATCGTAGCGTGCTTGCTCAGCTACTTCTTTTGCCTTGCGCTCACTAATATCGGTCAAAGATCCTTCGTAATATTGAACCTCTCCTAAAGGATCTAGCACTTTACGTGCTGAGATAGAGACATAAATAGTGTCGCCTCCCTTTTTTCTCCAGCGCGTTTCAAAGTTAACGACTTTATGCTCTTCGTCTAGTGTATTGAGGAAGGTGATTCTCTCTTGATCATCATAGAAACATTGGCTGGCTATATCCGTTATCTCATTATGAAATTCATCCATATTTTTGAAATTCAAGAGGGATGCTAACGCAGGGTTTGCAGAAATGAAGCGGCCATCGGGTGAGGCTCTGAATATGCCTTCTACAGCATTAAGAAAGAGCGATTTAAAGTCGTATTCTGATTTTTCTAGGCTTTGATAAAGTTTCGCATTTTCTATGGATATCGCAGCCTGTGAAGCGAGAACTTGAAGTGTTTCTAAACGATTTCGATCAAAAATATTACTGCTTTGATTGTTTTCTAAATACAAGATTGCGGTTAGGTCACCGTGATAAAGGATCGGTAAGGCAAGCAGTGATAAGGGTTTTACGGTTCTAATATAGAGGTCTTGTTGGAACATTTCATGCTGAGTGGCATCCCCTAAAACGACATTTTCTTTGGTCCTTGCAACGTAATGAATGATACTGCTTGGCAGTATATCAGCAGTGCGATTTAGGGGGAGGTTGTCGTAAAAACGCGTGTCTTCTTCAATGATGCTTTCTGCCGCAACGCTCAGCACTTCATGGTTAAAAAGCAGCACCGCTCTTTGAGCGCCCGCATTGATAATGGCTAGCTTAAGCAGAGTAGAAATAAGTGGTTCAAGCATGATCTCATCAGAAATCGCTTGAGAGGCTTTGATCACTGAGTTTATATCGTAATCTTGGCTTGAACGTTCTATAGAATTGCGCTCTGCATGCGGTTTGTAGTGCTCAATTTGCTGCGTGTAATCAATACAAACAAATGGGTATTCCTGCTCTAATTGTTTCTGTTTACTAAGTGCTCCCCAGTTTGTATACGCATCGTATGCTTGCTTTATATAGTGTTTATGGAGAGTTTCTTTTCCCCACTTTTCGTAGCACATCCCCGTTAGTTCAAGACAAACGGCTCGATCTAAAATGAATCCGTGATTAAGGGTGTGTTCGATAGCTTGGTCAAAATAGTCGATGGCTGAACTGTATTTCTTTTCCACAGTTAAAATCATGGCTTTTATGATAAGCCAATGATGATGGTGGTTTTCTTCGCAATGTTTTTCGAGTTTTGCGACAGATTTAAGGTATTGTTTTGCTGCTTTAATGCGAGGGACTTGCTCTAAAATACTAGATTCTTCTATTAGAATAAGCGTATTAAGGGTATTGAAGAAAGACAAGTAGGGGGCAGCGTAGGTGCCACTAATATAAGGGTGGTATTCAATCGCTTCATTCAAGAAGACTTCTGCTTCTTTATGTTGATGATAGATAAACGCCAAGATTCCCTTGTAATAGAAGTGTAAACAGATGGCGGTTTTATGGGTGTTATTGCGGTAATCCGCTAGCATCTCTTCTTCGTTGTAATGCTCACCATTAAGATTGGCAGGAAATTCCCCTTTAGATAATGCCTCTACCGCTTGTTGAGTCATTAGCGTGTAATGAAGAGATTGTTTTTGACCTGATTCATTAAGTTGTAACGTGTACTGTTTTAATTGGTGTGCAAAGCTTTTTAGATCTGGTGCTAAGGTAAATTCGTATTGAATGTAAGCGGCAAGAGAGTATGCGCTCCATTCAATATCTCCTGACTCTAACGCTTTAATGTGAGATTTATATAAGCTCTCAGCGCATAGTTTGAGATGTTCCTTATAGTGACGAATATATGCGTTATAGAGATATAAGGATTTATGCTCGCCTTTTCCAGAGAAGCGTTCAGCTAGTTTAAGGGAAAGTTTTCCAAGCCTGACACCTTGTTCTATTTTTTTGTACTTACCGCAAAGTACTCCGCCATAGCCTGCGAAGGCCATGGCTGATTCTTCGCTCAAGCCGTACCTTAAGGTCAGTTCAACCTCTTTAGCCATGACCAAAGGGCGAAGTCCGGAACTTGAGAATTTAACGACCCCAAACATATTCGCAAGTAATGACATCGCCGCCAGTTTTTTTGGATCTTTTATGACGGGTAGGTCGAGAATATTCTTGTCTGAAAAGCGCCATAGAAGTAAAGAAAGCTTAGCTTGACTGAGCGCTATAGTGCTGTCTTTAGGCTCTAGAGGAATAGGGACATTAAGCTGAGCCAGAAGGTTAATGGCAACTTCTAAGGCCTTCGAAAATTTATTCTGAGCGATGAATGCCTGAATATGCAACTCTTCAAGTTGCACTCGATCAATCAAGTTTTCGGTTAGAGGGATCGCTTTATCAAGTAACTGATCCAAATAGGCGAAATCAGCTTTAATATAAGCCGTGTCGGCCGCATTTTTTTGCAGTGATCGGAGTAACTTCTTATTACCTAACTGATCATTCTCGATGAGTGTTAGGCCTTGGTTAAAGTACTCAAAAGCAGACTCAAATGCAGCTGATTGCCGAGCTCTAATGCCTGTTTTCAAATTTAAATCTGCAAGCTCTACTCGTTCTTCATTTGTGTTAATTAATGAGAGAGATTGGTTTAGGTGGTTGGTGATATCAAATAGGCGACGGCCCGAGTTTTGATTAGGTAAACTGGCCTTTAAAACTAGGCCGATTTGATAGTGTAATGAGGTTAAGTCGTCCTCATTTATTAGGGAGTAAGCGGCCTGTTGAACTCGGTCATGAATAAATCGGTATTGAATACGATGCGCTTGGGTTTCTGAATCAAAGTGATGGCTTTCACCAAGGGGGAGTAATAACCCTTCAGTGAGAGCCTGCCAAAGGTCGTTAGCAATGGCGGGGGCAGGTTGTTTGCAGACCCTTGCTAGTATGTGAAGTTGTATCGGATTTCCGATACACGCAGCCACTTTCAGAATCTCTAGCGTTGCAGAAGGCAGACGTTGGAGTTTATCCACCATAAACTCAATGACATTATCGGTAATTCCGCAGTTGTTGATCTGCGTTGCATCCCAGTGCCAGCGATTACCTCGAAATAAAAGTAGCTTTTTTTCATACAGTTCTAGTAAAAATTGATTAAGGAAAAAGGGATTTCCTTGGGTTTTCTTGAAACAAATATCAGCAAGAACTTGGCACTCTTTTTTACTCTGATTTAACGCATCGGCTATCAACTGGCTAACGTCGTTAAGCGCTAATGGTTGTATTTCCAGTGCATTAATTGTTATTGGCGCTTGCTTGAGGTGTTCAATCGCTAGATGGAAGGGGTGGTTTGAACTTATGTTTTGAGTTCTGTAGCTACCAATAATGAGTAAATGTGGATGCTGGGGATTGTGTGAAAGCTTATCTAAAAGTTTGAGTGATGATAGATCTGCCCAGTGAAGATCATCAAAAAAAAGTACTAATGGGTGTGCTTTTGTCGCAAAAACTTTAAGAATTTGACGAATAATATGGGAGAAGCGGTGTTGCTCTTCAGAGGGGGAAAGTTTTGCCGCCTGAGGTTGTCTGCCTACAATTAATTCAAGTTCGGGTATTAATTGGAAGAGTACTTGAGCATTGTTCCCTGTTGCATTTAGCAGATCCTTTTTCCATTGAGTTATTTGCTCATCCGATTGTGTCAAAAGTTGACGAATCAGTGTTTGTAACGCCTGATAGATCGCCGTATAGGGACGATTACGGTGATATTGGTCAAATTTACCCGCTGCAAAAAATCCATGGTGTTGCAGAATATGGTGACGTATTTCATGAGCGAGGCTGGATTTCCCAGTCCCAGCGTTGCCTGAGATGAGCGTAAGGGTTTGCTGTCCTTGAGTGACTAGGTCGAAGCTGTTTTTAAGGTGGTCGATTGTTTTTTCTCGACCGTAAAGTTTTTGCGGTATTTCAAATCGCTCTGAAATATCCTCTTGCCCGACCTCGAAATATTCAATGAGCTGGGCGTTATCTATCTTTAAACAGTGTTTTAGATCTTTACAAAGGCCTAGATTTGATTGGTACCTAAGAGAAGCATCCTTAGCCAATAACTTCATAATTATCTGCGATAAGGGTTCTGGCAGATTTGTATTCTGTATATAAGGTTCAACTGGCTGTCGGGCTAAGTGGCAATGTAACAGTTCTAAATCATCTTGTGACTCAAAAGGGGGCTTTTCTGTAAATAGCTCATACAGAGTGGCACCTAAGGCATAGTAGTCACTGCGGTAATCGACAACACGATTGATACGGCCTGTTTGTTCTGGTGCGATATATCGGAGGTCTTGTTTGCTGTGTAGCGGTGCTTGGGAACTGGGGTGCTCTCGTTTTAATTGGGAGCTAAGGGAGAAGTCTATTACCCATATTTGTAATGTAGAGGGCTCTATTAACAGATTGTCAGGCGAAATCTGTTTATGGATTATTTTTGCTTCGTGTATTTGCCCTATAATCGCAGCTGTTTTTATTGCTACTTGTAATCGCTGGTTGAAACTGGGTTTTTCTTGTGCAATCCATTGTCTGAGTCTGATAGCCGAACTATATGGGAATATAATCGCGCTGTTTGGGCCTGTTCGGCGGAATTCTAGTGGCTTAATGACGCCGTTAATATTAAGTAGGTTCAGAATATTAAATTCATGATTAAGACGTGCATTGGTCGCTTTTGAGCGTTGTTCTTCAGCAACCTGTTTAACGATGACCGGTGTTTTTTCGATCTCTGTGATGGCTTTAGATATGCGGCTATGGTTACCGCTATGAATGAGATCGATAAAAAGCAGTTGGTCTAAAGCCATAATTATTTAACGTCTCCAGCAAACATGTAACCTGCACCATGCGCCGTTAAAATAAAGTGCGGGTCGGCCGGATTGTCATCTAACTTACGGCGTAAACGTCCTACCATGACATCAACAGATCTATCATTGGGTGTCCACTCTCTATCATGAATTGCGTCCATAAGTTGATCGCGAGAAAGTATTGCTCCCGGGGCATTGAGCAAAGAGGAGAGGAGTTTGAATTCACCTTCAGGTAGTCTTTCAGTGATACCGCCCGGTGATGTTAATAAGCGTTTATTACTGTCCAGTGTCCAGCCTTCAAATTGCCACTGAAGACTGCTTACATTTTCAGATGAACGTGCTAGTTGGCTGTCTTTGACGCGCCAGAGTAGGTTTTTAGCCCTGACTAAGAGTTCACGGGGGTTAAAAGGCTTTGTAACATAATCGTCTGCACCTAATTCAAGGCCTACAATTCGATCAATTTCATCGCCTTTGCTGGTGACTAGAATAATACCAACGCTCGATACAGAGCGAAGTTCACGCGTGAGGGTCAAACCGTCTTTTCCGGGTAGATTTATATCGAGCAAAACTAAGTCAATCTGCTCCTGCCGGACGCGTTCACATAAATCATCAGCTTGATCTGCTTCGGTTATTTTATAACCTTCTTTACTTAGGTAACTTGAAAGCAAAGATCGCGAAGCAACGTCATCTTCTACGATTAGTATTTTGTTTGGACTGCTCGAATTTATATTCATAAATAATGCTAATCTATCGATTTAGTTTCAGTCTAGCAATGCTTGGCTGCCTTTGAAAGCTAATTACTTATGATGTTAAGTTGGGGTAAAAGTTAAGTAGATCAGAAGCTTAGGTTTGTTTCTAATTGTATGTGTTACACGCTGTTACATCTGAGGACAAAACAGCACATATGCCAGATATTTTGTTTACATGGGTAGAGTAATTTGAATAGACCCAATTGCGTGTAGACGAGTTTACAACACTTAATAACGCGCTATATATAACAAAGGATCACCGAGAGTGGGGAGTGATAGTCTTGAAAAATCGTAGCATGAAGCGAGTTCTTCGCTTTGGCGGGGCTGTAGCTTTTCTTGGATTTGCATCAACTGTTTCGGCAATTGATGGACCGCAAATCATCAAGGAAAACTGCTTGCTATGTCATAGTGAAACGGGAAAGGCTGAAGCGCCTTTTTCGCGAATCAGTCAACAGCGTAAAACGCCTGAAGGCTGGCAAATGACGATCAACCGAATGAAAAGTCAGCGTGGTTTACTGCTTAAGCCTGAAGATGAGCGTGTGCTGATTAAATACCTTGCGGATACGCAGGGTTTAGCACCATCTGAAACCGCAGATTTCCGTTATGTGCTTGAGCGCGAGCCTAACGTAGTCGAGCAGAATGTCCCTGAGCACTTAGCTAGTACTTGCATGGGCTGTCATTCAGGGGCGCGTGCCGGTTTACAGCGTCGTACGACGGATGAGTGGCAAAAGCTGGTTCATTTTCATATGGGTCAGGTCCCTTCTATTGAGTACTTAGCCGGTCATCGTGATCGTCCCTGGTTCCAGATTGCTCTCAATGAAACAAGTACTCAGTTAGGCGAAGGTTATCCTCTCGTGACTAAAGCTTGGGATGACTGGAAAGCAGCACCTAAAGCGCCTTTGAACGGCGACTGGGTGATGAGCGGGTTTATGCCTGATAAAGGCGAGTTCTCTGCCACTGTTTCGGTGATGCCAAACAAAAAAGATGAATACACTCTTTTAGTGAATGGTTATTACGCAAACGGAACTAAATTGACAGGTAGTGGTAACGCTAAGGTATTTGCCGGCTATGAATGGCGTGGTGCAGTTGTAATTGATGGTCGTAAGATGCGTCAAGTATTTGCAGCGTCAGAAGATGGTCAATCACTGTCGGGTCGTATGTTCCTGAAAAATGATGATGTGATAGGCGGTGAAGTGTTCGCTAAAAAAGCGGGTAAGTCTCCAGTTATCGTGTCTGTATCACCTACTTATATCAAGCAGGGCACAACACAGACTTTAAAAATCACTGGTTCAAACCTTTCAGAGAAGATCTCTTTAGGTAAAGGCATCAGTGTTGAAGGTGTTGTAAGTAAAACGGCTGACCATATGCTGGTTAAAGTGAAGGCGGATGCCAAAGCTATGGTTGGAGATCGCACACTAGCGGTTGGTGCAAGTTCATTGGATGCGGCTTTAGCTGTATATGACAGTGTTGCACGTGTCGATATTACTCCGGGTGAATCTATCGCTCGAATCGGTGGTAATGGCGGTCCGATCCCTAAGCAAAAATCAATTTATCGCGCAATTGGTTATGCAGCAGGTGCGGATGGTAAACCAGGCACTGAAGATGATCTTAAGTTGGGCTATATGCCAGCGACTTGGAGCTTGAAGCCTTTTGATGCAGTAGCTGAAGAAGAACATGATCTTAAGTATGCAGGCAAGATTAATGCTCAGGGTATCTTTACACCTGGCGACGCTGGGCTTAACCCAGAGCGTAAGATGTCTACCAACAACGTGGGTAACCTAGCAGTTGTTGGAACAGTAACTGAAGGTGGTGCAGCTGTATCTGGCGAAGCACATCTATTAGTCACTGTTCAAGACTTCGTTAAAGAACTAATTCAGTAATCTGAATGTGATAGCAACCTCAACCAGCCTTTGGGCATACAAATAATAACGAGGTGATTATGGGATCTCTTTCCCTGGTAAAGCCAAACATGCATTTAGTGAACCTGAAACAGCGCACTATGTTGTTTCATGTTCCATCAAGTGGACTGTTTGAGTTGGATGCAATGAGCCAAGATGTCATTGATCTGTTTAGTGAGCAAGATGCTGTTACTGCTCCTATGATCAAAGACCGTCTTGATAGCCGCTACCCTGCAAATGAAGTTGTAGAGCTACTCGAAGAGTTTAAGTCGCTTGAAATTATTCATGAAACAGGTGGTGTGGCTCGCTATAACCCAACACCGAAAAAGGTTGAAAACTTTCCTTTAACTACAGTGGTTTTGAACGTTAATACGGGCTGTAATTTAAGTTGCACCTACTGCTATAAAGAGGACCTGACGACACCGTCTGAAGGACTGAAGATGGAAGTAGAAACCGCGATTAAGTCGGTTGAAATGTTGCTTAAAGAGTCGCCTGATCAGCGTCAATATAATGTTGTTTTTTTTGGTGGTGAGCCGCTATCCAACATGCCATTAATTCGTGAAGTTGTTGCGTATTGTGAGAAGCGTTTTGCTGATCTTGAAGCGCGCGTTGATTTCACCATGACCACGAATGCGACTTTGCTTAACGAAAAACTTGTTGATTGGTTTAACGAGCACCGTTTTGGTCTGACTATCTCAATGGATGGTCCTAAAGCGATGCACGATAAAAACCGTATCACGGTTGGCGGGCAAGGGACGTACGATGTAGTTAAAAAGAAAGTCGACATGCTGCTGTCTCGTTACACTGCGCGACCTGTAGGTTGCCGTGTGACGTTGACTAAAGGCATTACGGATGTCGAAACGATCTTTAATCACCTTTATCACGATCTTGGTTTTGCTGAGGTGGGCTTTGGCCCGGTTACTTCGGGTGATATCGCTGAATTTAATCTGAGTGGCGAGGAGATGATAGCTGTCTTCGAGGGCCAGAAAAAATTGGGCAAGAAGTACCTAGAAGCTGCCTTAGAAAACAAGAATTACGGTTTTGGCAATATGCATCAATTAATGACGGATCTGCACGAAGGTCAGAAGAAACAGTTGCCATGTGGTGCCGGTGTTGGATTGTTAGCTGTTGATAAGGATGGAGGTTTGAACCTTTGTCATCGTTTTACGGGATCTGATATGCCGTTGTTCGGTGATGTTGATAAAGGTATCGATAAACCTGCTTTATCAGCTTTTGTTGAAAATCGTTTAGATCGTAGTCAAGAAGGCTGTGAAACTTGCCGAATTCGTAATATTTGTTCTGGCGGTTGCTATCACGAAAGCTATGCAAAATATGGTGATCCTACGAAACCTTCCTACCACTACTGCGACCTGTTGAGAGATTGGATCGATTATGGGGTAGAAGTTTATTCGCAGATTATGCTCGAGAACCCTGGGTTCTTCGATGCATATGTATCTCCACGAAGAGGTGCTTAAGAAAATGAAACATTTAAAGTCTTTTAATAAAAAAGCGAAAATGCTTGATGCTGCTGTCTCCCAAGGTGATGTGGAAGAAGTAGTTGCAATGCAGTCAGTTGTTGGCTGTACCTCCGTTAATGACCCAGGCTGGGAAGTTGATCCTTTTGGCGGCTTAGGATCTCTTTGCCAGCCAATGGAATCTGATCTGTATGGTTGTGCCGATGCATGCTGGTGGCCTGCACAGGTACCGGACACTATGTCTACGCATCCAAATTGGTCGCAAGATGTAGCCAAAGCAGATGAAGATTGGCGCAAAATTGATGCAGTCTTCCCAGAGTCTGAGTAAGGGGAAATCAGAGATGAAATTTAAACAGATGGTAAACCCGGCGAAAGGGTTGGGTGCTGTAATGACCGGTCTCGTACTCATGGGTACAGGGCTATCGGTTCAGGCTGCAACGGATGAATATCTACTCACTGTTACACGTCCAAACCAGTTACATGTTATTGACACAAAAACTGATAAGCTACTACGTAGCTGTGATGTGCCGGGAACATTTGGTAACGGCGGTATAGCCTCATCGCCGGATGGTAAAGTTGCTTATGTAATGACTAATAAGTGGGAAGATGTTTACGGTTTTAATATTAGTGACTGTAAGATTGTTTTCTCTATGAAGCAATCGACACCGATGGAACAGGTTAAAAGCATTATCTCTATGACAGTGAGCGCTGATGGTAAAGAACTGTACACAGTTCAGAACCCAGTAAAACTGCATAAAGATCACTTTGAAGCCATACAGCCTCGTCTAGCTGTGTATAAAACAGATGATGGCCTAAACGCTCAGCCAGTTCGTACTTATCCTGTCGATCGCCGTATTACTAAACTGGGTTTCATTGAGAAAACCAGCGAGGTGATTTTGGGCGGTGGTGATATCAAGGCGATTGATACGACTAACGGTAAAGTGCGTACCTTGGCTAAGTTGCAAAATTGGGACCGTAGTCCAGAAGGTTGGGTGCCTCCTGATGCATTTGCGATGCATACGATGGGTGAACATATTGGCGAATATATCATGCCGTACTTCACGATTAAGTGGAATGGTGAGCCGGGTGATATGGAAAAGGCTGAGTTCCTTTGGGGGATGACGAAAGTCGACACTAAAACGGGTGATGTAACGACAGGTGAAGTGCTACCTTTTGAATTTATTGTCTTTAACTGGGTAACTGATCCAAATGATGAAGATATCGTTTATGGATCGTTTAATCAGCTTTCTAAGCATAATATCAAAGAGGGTAAAACCTTAGCTGTGCATCCTATGCCGCATACCTACTACAACATCAACATGCTTGAAGATGGTAGTAAGATCTATGTGGGTGGAACGTCGAGTGATATCTCCATACATGATCCAAAAACATTGAAGAAAATTGGATCAATCAAGCTAGCAGGCGATATGTCTACTTCCGATCTTCGCATTGCAAAAGTGCAACGCTGAGTCTAGGGTAAAGATTGTCTGACGGGATCTTTGAAATAAAGGGGTGATGATTATCACCCCTTTTTTTTCAAACGATCAAAGAGTGCAGTTCTTAGTTCTAATTAGAGTAAATCACCATCTATGTTGAAATGGCTTTCTCGTACAGTAACTCATGATAATCCAGAGCAGTTGGAACAAGCATTTCGTTGGCTTTACAGTTTTGTCAGACCGCACCGAAATGCAATTATTGGGCTTCTGCTGCTATCCGTCTGCGCTACATTTCTTGTTTTATTGCAGCCTTGGCTAACCAAAACTCTGATTGATGGTGGCTTGATCGCCAAGGATTATTCAGTACTCGTAAGCGTTGCCATTGGGATGATTCTTGTTGGCATTATTAGCACGACGTTATCAGGCGTTAATCGCTATCTGCATACTCAGTTGTCTGGGAAAATTCTTTTTGCGTTAAGGAACGATCTTTACCAGCACCTACAAACGCTTTCCCCTCTTTTTTATGGTCGCCACCGTGTAGGTGACATCATGTCCCGCATCGATGGTGATGTGGCGCAAATTCAGCGCTTTGCTGTTGATAGCCTTTTCTCCGCAGTCAGCAGTATTTTAGGCCTCGTGGGCGCTGCTGTAATGATGTTGTTTCTATCGTGGAAGTTATCATTATTGGTGGTCATTCTTATTCCGCTTGAGGTGCTTTGGCTACGTTGGATGCGGCGTAAAGTTGAAGTGCAAACTCGGCAGTTACGTGAGCGGTCTGCAGATATCTCAAGTTTCTTAGTCGAAACACTACCCGCTATGAAGTTTATCCAGTCGGTAGGGCAGGAGCCTAAAGAACGATCACGGTTGGAAGGATTGAACAGTAATTACTTAGGTGATTTGTTGAGATTACAAGTCACCGAATTTTTTACGCAAGCGATACCCAGTACATTAACTTCATTAACCCGCGCTGCAGCTTTCTTGATTGGTGGTTTTTGGGTCATCGAAGGCACGTGGCAGTTAGGCGCGTTAATAGCATTTTCAACTTATCTTGGTATGGCTGTTGGCCCGGTTAACAGTCTATTAGGGCTGTATGTTGCTGTTCAGCGTATGAGTGTGAGCCTCGGGCGTGTAAATGAGTTGAGATTACAGCAGCCAGAAGTGCCGCTTGATCGTGAATATCAATCGTTTCCTGCTGGGATGGGAGATATCAGTATCCGCTCTTTGTGTTTTGCTTATCCCGGTCGAGCTGAGAAAGTATTTGATCATGCTGAATTAGAGATATCTGCAGGTAGCAAAGTTGCGTTAACAGGCGCTTCGGGTGTGGGTAAATCGACCCTTGTTGATCTGCTGCATCGGCATTTTGAGCCCAGCTCGGGTGCGGTGCTTATTGAAGGTGTTTCTGTGTCGGATCTGAAGCCAAGTGAATTACGTCAGCAGATTGCTGTCGTAAGCCAGGACATTGTGTTATTTCGAGCGACGTTAAGAGAGAACATTCGTTATGCACAGCCCTCAGCATCTGATGAAGAGGTGAAGTTAGCTGCACAGCGTGCGCAGTTGGAAGGCCTGATTAAGACTTTACCTGAAGGAATTGATACTGAGCTAGGTGAAAGGGGTCAGCAGTTGTCGGGTGGCCAGCGCCAGCGCATTGCCATCGCGCGAGCCATCCTACAAAACCCAAGGGTTTTGATTTTGGATGAAGCGACAGCAGCGGTTGATGAGAAAACAGAAGAAGAGGTTATTTGTGCAGTTGATCAGCTCTTCTCTGATAGAACGCGTATTTTAATTAGCCATCGCGCGTCAACACTTATAGGTGTAGAGCAGCGGATCGAATTGCAAGGCGGTCAGCTGAAGGCTGTAGAGGTAGTGAATTAATGTCTGTGCGTGTCGGTGTGATAGACAGTGGTTTTCGTCAGAATCAACTGAATTGGGTGGATGATAGTGCTGCGTTCTATCTACATGATGGTGGATTGTGGATGGGTGAGTCGACTTACGATGCTATGGAGCATGGTGCTCGAATCATTGATATTATTCATTATCATTATCCAGACAGTATATTTTTATCCGCCCAAGTATTTAATGAGCGGGGAGTTACAACGGCGGCTCAAGTCGCCGCTGCTATTG
Source organism: Neptuniibacter sp. UBA6509 (assembly GCA_002435145.1). Classification (GTDB taxonomy): domain Bacteria; phylum Pseudomonadota; class Gammaproteobacteria; order Pseudomonadales; family Balneatricaceae; genus Neptuniibacter. Next base: position 9,461 of record DJLT01000004.1, on the reverse strand, counting down.
ATTGGTTGTGTGAAGAAGGCGTTCAGATCATTAATCTTAGCTTAGGTTTGCGAGACGATCGTGAGGTATTAGCGCAGGCGATCGCTAAAGTCGTTTCAAAGGGGATCATTATTTCCGCGTCTTCACCCGCACGGGGAGATCCAGTTTATCCCTCTGCTTATCCTGGTGTTTTTCGCATGACCGGTGATGCGCGATGCAGTATCAATGAAATTACGTGTTTAGAAACCGAGTTTGCTGATTTTGGTGGCCATGTGCTTGGGCTGGATAATGAGCAAGCAAAAGCGGGCGCTAGTCTAGGTTGTGCCCATATGTCGGGTCATTTAGTTAAGTTGATTGCAGAGTTTCAGGCTTCATCAGAAGCTTTTGACATAGCAACCTTAGCTGCTAAGTTAAAACAACAGTCCAGCTATTTTGGCCCCGAACGCCGCGTTAAATAATATTCAATTCTGTTTGATTCAGAATGCCTTCCGAGGAAATTCTAATGCTTAGTGATCAACGTGAAATTCTAATTTTAGGTGGTGGCCCTTCCGGAGCTGCAGTTGCGTTAGGTTTGCAAAAACTAGGTTATAAGCAGATTACATTGGTAACAGAATCACGCCCTTTTAAGGCGATGGAGGGGATATCTGAGCGTGTGGTGGATGGGCTAAGAGGAGCAGGCTTTAAGCATGCGATAGAAAATTTACCCGAACCTAGTGCTCGATTTGTGACTTGGAATGGCGAAAGTAACCAAGCGAATACGGAGCAGTTAATTGATCGGGTCGCCTTTGATAACGCGTTGATGGTTGATCTGGCTATGCAAGGTATTCATGTCATTCAGGGACGCATTGAATCAGTACGTAGTGCTGAATTTGGTCATGAAGTGAGTGTGGATTCCTGTGGCCAAACGACTTATCTGAGCGCAGACTTTTTGGTTGAAGCAAGAGGGCGTGCAGCCCCCTCAGCAAAGCTGAAACGTCTAAGGGGAGCGGAAACCGTTTCTTTGTTACAGTACTGGCAGGGGGCTGAGCAGGAGAGAAGTTCTGCTGTTCAAAGTTTTGAAAACGGCTGGGCGTGGCTCGCATCCGATGGAAATGGTCGCCGTTATTTACAATTAACGTTTGATGTTGCAAGTACTGATCTACCGGAGAAATCCAAATTGGTCGGTTTTTGTAATGAGAAACTAAGTAAGCTGTCTCAAGCTCAGCCCTTTTTAGAAGGCGCAGAACCTACAGGCGAATTATATGCTCGCACGAGCACGCCTATTTTATGTGAGGAGGCGGTAGGGCTGAATTGGATTCGGGTCGGGGACGCTGCTATGTCTGTAGACCCATTGTCGGGTAATGGCATTTTTCAAACCTTATCCTCTTCCTTACAAGCACCGGCTGTTATCAATACGTTAATCACTAAGCCTGCTAAGGCTCGTCTTGCGCAGCAATTCCATCAATTAAGAATAACCGAGCTTTTTTATCGCTTTGCCAGAATTGGTAGAGACTTTTATATGATGGAAAAGCAGTGGCCGACACAACCTTTTTGGAAGACGCGTTCTGCATGGCCTGATAAAGAACCCATTCATCAAGCGTCAGACATTTCTAGTATACAAGTTTGCCAGCGACCTGTGGTTAAAAGTGGTTTGATTGAGTTAGTTGATGTGGTTGTCACTGCTGATCAACCTTTAGGGATTTGGCATTTGTCGGGCATTCCTTTGGCGCCTGTTGTGCAAGCCTACCGAAGCAGTGATGGTTTGAATGAACTGAAATCTAAACTTTCCGCTATGGGGTTTACGCCAGAGCAGCAGGTCTTTTCACTTGGTTGGTTGCGCCAGCAAGGCGCTGCATTTGATTCTGTAACAGGTTGAGTCCCATCAATATCTTGCTGGATTACAAGCTGTTACATCTGAGAACAAATTAAGACATTATTCGCAAATCTGGTTTACACCTCATCTTTACACTGAAGTCATCAAAGTAGCTTTTGTCTTGTCGGCGGCGCTACATATAACAAAAAATGACCACGACGGTGGAGGATCCATCCAGATGAAAAAAATGTTCACAAAATCCCTGTTGACTGCTGCTGTAACCGCAGCTGTTGCAATGCCTGTACACGCTTACAATCTGCATTCAAGTGACGCAGGTGAGTTGAACCTGGATGTTGAAATGATCCTTGGTGTTTTCAGCAGTGATGAAACTTACAACACTTTCGGTGGCCCAACGGGTGAATCTCGCGATTGGCAAGAAGGCTACGTAAAATACGGATTAAGTGGTACACGTAATCTAGATAATGGCGCAGTATTATTTGGTGCTGCTAATGCGCTTACATCTGGCGTCTGGGGTGATGGCGATGCACTCGGTGCACAGACTGGTGATGAAAGAGAAACAGAAATTGAAGATCTTTATGTCGGTTTTAGAAACGATGTTTTTGAAATTTCTGCTGGTCGCCAAAACGTTACCATTGGTGATGGTTTCCTTTTAAACGGTGATTCACTCAACCTTGGTGAAGGCTTTGGCGATGATTTTAACCGTGGTGGTGGTTACTGGTTAGCTGCACGTAAGGCGTTTGATCAGACTGTGGTTGCTCGTTTAGGCGGTGAAGAGGGTTTGCGTTCAGATATTTTCTGGATTGAGTCTGATAATGCTGCTCAATCAAGCATGGAGTTAGCGGGTGCAAACGTTGAGTATGTGACTGAGACTGGCACATTCGCAGGTATGTATATCGAAGGCTTAGGTGTTGATGCTACGGAAGCTGCGATTAATGGTAATGCAGGTCGTGATGGCCAGAAAACAATGAGCTTGCGTTATCAGGGCAGTGCCGGCGTAGAAAATCTATTCTTGTCTGCTGAGTTTGTTAATCAAGAAGATGGCATCACGGGTGATGATACTCAAGCTTTTTACGGCGAAGCCGGTTGGACTTTTGCTGATGTCGCTTGGACGCCTAGCGTAAATTATCGTTACACGAGTTACGATGAAGGCTTTGATTCACTTTTCTTCGGTTTTAACCGTGGTTATGGAACCTGGTTCCAGGGTGAAGTGGCTGCAAACTATGCGGGTCCATTTGGTAGTGATGCCGATATTCATTATCTAGGTGTTACAGCTAACCCATCTGAAATGGTGACGGTTGGTGCTGCTTACTTCGATTTTAAAGATACGGTTGGCGGTACAGGGACTAACGATGCCAATGAAATAAATCTATGGGCTGAATGGGTTGTAACAGACAACCTTATAGTGAGTCCTCTTGTTGGTTTCTATACCCCTGATGCGGATACAAGCACGCAGGGTAACGATGATACCAACACATATTTCCAAGTGCTCGCGATCGTACCATTCTAATCCCCTTTCAGAAATACGATCCATTGGAATGCTGGGCTTTCGAGCCCAGCAAACTTTCTATATCGATTTAGGCGCTTTTTAAGATGAATAACTATTCTATGATTATTAATGGGTTGCCTGTAGCGGCTGAAGCGGGAAGCTTCGCTGTTATTGACCCAGCTACAGGCGTTTCCTTTGCAGAGAGTCCGTGTGCCTCTGTTGCCCAGTTAGATCAAGCCGTTGATGCAGCTGATATGGCTTTTCAGACTTGGCAATATAGTTCTCATGAGGAAAGAAAAGCGTTGCTGCATAAAGTTGCGGATACCATTGAAAACCATGCAGCTGAACTCGCAGAAATTATTGTTAAAGAGCAAGGTAAACCTTTGGCCTTGGCGCAAGTTGAGGTTGGGGGATCTGTTGCTTGGACTCGCTATACCGCTGAATTAGAAATTCCGGTTGAGGTGGTAGAGGACAGCGAAAATAAACGTATCGAGATGCACCGTAAACCGCTTGGCGTTGTGGGTTCTATTTTACCGTGGAATTGGCCGCTAATGATTGCTGTTTGGCATATAATGCCGGCACTTAGAGCAGGTAATACGGTTGTTGTTAAGCCTTCACCGTTAACGCCGTTTAATACCTTACGTCTTGTTGAGTTGATGAATGAAGTTTTACCTGCAGGCGTAGTTAATGTATTAACTGATCAAGATCAGTTAGGCCCAGCAATGAGTCAGCATGAGAAAATTCGTAAAATTGTTTTTACGGGCTCAACGCCGACAGGCCAGCATATTATGCGAAGTGCGGCTTCTAACCTTAAGCGTTTAACGCTTGAATTAGGTGGAAATGACGGTGGTATCGTGCTTCCGGGAGCTGATCTTGATGCGATTACTGAGGGTATCTTTCAAACATCTTTCCTTAATATGGGGCAAACTTGTGCTGCTCTAAAGAGATTGTATGTGCATGAATCTCAGTATGAAGAGTTGGCAGATAAGCTTGTTGCGATTGCAAAAGAGCAGACCCTCGGCTCAGGGTTCGAAGAGGGAGTTAACTTTGGCCCTCTTCAGAATCAGATGCAATATGATCATGTTAATCGATTAATCGCTGAGGCAAGAGAAGCGGGTGCGACCATACATGCATCGGCTAATGTTCCAGAGGGCGAAGGCTACTTTATTGCACCTACAATTGTTACAGAAGCGACTGAAGGTATGTCGGTTGTAGATGAAGAGCAGTTTGGCTCAGTATTACCGGTTATATCTTACACTGATGTTGAAGATGCAATCAGACAGGTTAATGCGAGTGAAAACGGTCTAGGTGGCTCTGTTTGGGGGGCTGATTTGGAGCAGGCGCAAGCCATTGCTTCTCGACTCGAATGCGGAACCGCATGGATCAATGGCCATGCAGAAGTATTACCTCATGCGCCTTTCGGTGGCTGCAAAATGTCAGGTTTTGGCGTTGAGTTTGGTCAAGAAGGGTTATTCGAATACACACGGATTCAAGTCGTTAATATTAATCGTTAAAAATTGGTAGCCTCCTCCCTGGAGGCTATTTTCTTGTAGGTATTTCCTCACTTTAGTGTTTCTAAAGTTTCCAAGCCATTGGCTCAATTAGCTTGGTTTTCTGGGGTTTTTTAACCCCAGTTTTTTTGTTTTTATATTATGATGATTTAATTTCATGCTTTTCTTTAAAAATGTAACTATTTTTAGATAACGGTTGTTATGAAGGCTGAAGGTGAAGCTTATTCCGTCATGCTATAGAATTGCCACTCTATTTTTAATTCTAATTACTTATTTAGTAAGGCAACTCTTTTGGCACAGTCTAAACAGCAGCTCAAATCTCTTCTGGCTAACTGCAAAATATCAGAACGCTTTCATTTTAAACGTCGACTTGAACGACTAAAAGGTGGGAAAGATGATGCCGAACTTAAAAAGTTAGAAGCGAGTATTTCTGCCTCATGTGGGTGGGTTGAAAGAAGAGCATCACTCAATCAATCGGTAGATTTTCCAAACCTGCCTATTAGTACCCGCCGTGATGAAATTGCTAAAGCGATAGATGAAAATCAGGTTGTTGTTCTTGCTGGCGAGACTGGGTCTGGTAAAACGACACAGCTACCAAAAATTTGTCTTGAGTTAGGTCTGGGGTGCAAAGGCTTAATAGGTCATACCCAGCCTAGACGTCTTGCTGCCAGAACTGTAGCAGGGAGGATAGCTGAAGAGCTTAATACCACCTTAGGTGAGCGAGTTGGGTATCAGGTTCGTTTTCACGATCAAGTTGGAGACAACACCCAAGTTAAGCTCATGACTGATGGAATACTGTTAGCTGAAACTAAACATGATCGATTTCTTGAACAGTATGAGGTTCTGATTATTGATGAGGCTCATGAGCGAAGCCTCAATATCGATTTTTTACTAGGTTATATTAAGCAAATACTGCCTAAACGCCCTGATTTAAAACTCATTATTACCTCTGCTACGATCGATTTAGAGCGTTTCTCAAAACATTTTTCTAACGCACCTATTATTGAGGTATCTGGACGAACTTATCCGGTAGATATCTTATATCGGCCTCTACATGAAATGGCTGGTACCGATGAGAAAGCTTTAGATCTGCAGCAAGGAATTTTAACGGCTGTTGAGGAGTTGTTAGACCTTGAAAGGAAACAAGGTAAAGGCCCGCAAGGTGATGTGCTTATCTTTCTTCCTGGTGAGCGTGAGATTCGAGAGACGGCAGATATATTACGTAAGGCGAATCTTAAACATGTTGATGTCTTACCTTTGTATGCACGTCTCTCCTTAGCTGAACAGAACAGAGTGTTTCAGCGAGGTAAAGGTGCGGTTGGTACAAGATTGGTTCTTTCGACAAACGTAGCGGAAACCTCATTAACGGTTCCGGGTATTAAATATGTAATAGACACAGGGCTGGCAAGGATTAGTCGCTACAGCTACCGTTCTAAGGTTCAGCGTCTTCCTATTGAGGCTATCTCTCAGGCGAGTGCAAATCAGCGAGCGGGGCGTTGTGGTCGTGTATCGGAAGGCACTTGTATCAGGCTTTACTCTGAAGAGGATTTTGTAGGTCGTTCTGAATTTACTGATGCTGAAATACGAAGAACGAATCTCGCTGCAGTCATTCTGCAAATGCTTTCGCTCAGGTTAGGTGATATTTCCGAGTTTCCTTTCGTTGATCCACCGGATAGTCGCTTTATTAATGATGGATTTAAACTGTTACAAGAACTGGGTGCCGTTGATGGTAAGCGAAAAATTACGTCAATAGGTTGGCAGTTAGCTAAATTACCGATTGATCCGCGCCTTGGACGAATGGTCGTAGAATCAGTACGTAACAATTGTCTAAGAGAGATGCTAATCATAGTGAGCGCATTAGGCGTTCAGGATCCACGTGAAAGGCCGCAGGAGAAGCGTCAGGCGAGTGATGAAAAGCACCGTTTGTATGCACATGAAGAATCTGATTTCCTGACATTTGTTAATCTCTGGGATATGTATGAAACCCAGAGGCAAGAGTTATCACAGAACCAATTACGTAAATATTGTGCTAAGCATTTTCTCTCTTATATGCGAATGCGTGAATGGCGAGATACGCATAGACAGTTGCATCTGATATGCAAAGAGTTAACTGATAAGAATAAACCCTATGTTGAAAAGAAAGAAGCGGCTTCCTATGAATCCGTTCATCGTTCTTTGCTCGCTGGCCTTTTAAGTCATATGGGATTTAAACAGGAGAATAAAGAGTACTTAGGGGCTCGAAATCGTAAGTTCTTTCTGTTTCCTGGCTCTGTCGTTTATAGGAAAGCGCCAAAGTGGGTAATGGCGGCTGAGATGGTGGAAACGAGCCAACTTTATGCGCGTTGTATTGCCAAGATTGATCCGGTGTGGGCAGAAAAATTAGCGCCACATTTGGTAAAGAAAAATTACAGTGAGCCCCATTGGGAGAAAAAACGCGCAGAGGTTGTTGCAACAGAGCAAGTGACTCTTTATGGGATGATTATTATTCCAAAGCGTAGGGTCAGCTATGGCAAAATTGATCCCGTTATTTCTCATGAGCTATTTGTAAGGCAGGGGCTTGTTGAGGGTGAGCTTAGTTCTCCGGCAACATTTATAAAGAAAAATCGGGCCTTGTTACGAGGCATTGAGAAGTTAGAAGCTAAATCGCGTCGAAAGGATCTCCTTGTTGATGAAGAGCAGCTTTATGATTTTTATCGTTTACGGCTAAAGGGATTGACTGGAGAGCATATTGTCAATGGCTCAGGTTTTGAAAAGTGGCGTAAAAGCGTCGAACAGACTGATCCTGAATGTTTGATCATGAAAGAGGAAGATATCCTACAGCGCTCTGCAGATCATGTGTCTGAAAATGAATATCCTGACCACCTAAATTTAGATGAAGCACGATTAAAGCTTTTCTATCATTTTGCACCGGGTGCAACGGATGATGGGGTGACGCTTCAGGTTCCTTTGCCTTTATTAACCGCTATACCTCAACAGCAGATTGAGTGGTTAGTTCCGGGGATGTTGGCTGAGAAATGTACTGCGATATTAAAAGGGTTGCCTAAGCAGCAGCGTAAGCATTTCGTCCCAGTACCTAATTATGTTGATGCGTTTATTCAGAAGGTTGAGTTTGGCGTAGGCAACTTATACGAAGTTTTCGCTTTGAACCTTTTGAGAATGACAGGGATACGGATTCAAGAAAGGGAGTTAAGAGAGTCTTCGATCACTGAACATTTACTGATGAATCTTCGCCTAGTGGATGAAAAAGGACGATTGTTAGACGAATCTCGTGATTGGGAAGCACTCAATAGCCAGTATGCTTCTCAAATTAGCCAGCGGTTGACTAAAAGTTCGGAGGATAGCTGGGGCCGTGAGGGGCTAACATCTTGGGATTTTGGTCAGCTAGAAACTAGCTGCAAAGTGAACAAATATGCTGGGGTTGAAATTGAAGCTTACCCCACGCTGGTGGACCACACTGACAGTGTTACCCTGTGCCTTAAATCACATCAAGCGGAATCAGACCGACTAAGCATTGATGGTATTGTGCGTTTGGCGATGCTTAATATGAAAGAGCAGGTACGCTTTGCGCGTAAAACAATAAAGAATGATAAGTTTACAAAAATTCTCCTTTTAAGCGCCGGTTTACTTAATAAGCAAACATTAGATGAGCAAATTATTTGGCATGCGACTAAGGCTCTTTTGGATTTAGATAACAGTCTTATTAGAAGTGCAGAGCAGTTTGAAGAAAAATTAAAGAGCTGTAAGGCAGGCTTAGTGTCCCTTTGTGAGAGAGTTATGGTGCAAGTGGCAGGGATCATGAGCAGCTATAACCGTATTCAAAAGCAACTTAAAGGCAAAGTGCTATTGAATGAAGTCCCTGTACTTAATGATGTAAAAAAACAGATTGAAGAGTTGCTAGATAAGCAATTCATCCAGAATACTTCATCAGTAGTACTTGGGCATTTCCCGCGTTATCTTAAAGGTATAGAGATTCGATTGGAGAAGTTTAGGCGGAATTTGCGTCAAGAGTGCCTCTTAAGTGATCAGCTAAGTCATTTTTTTGCACAGTATGAGAGCCGCTTTAATAGAAATGTGAAGCAAGGTATTTACGATCCCGAGCTAGAGAGCTATCGATGGATGATCGAAGAGTATAGGGTATCGTTGTTTGCTCAGCAGCTGGGAACTCAAAAAACGGTTTCTGAAAAGAGGCTGAAACAGCAGTGGAACAAGGTGTTACCTTGATGTAAGTCAAAAAACTAAGGGCGTACTACTTTTGTCGGGGCTTTATCTGGGTGTATTATGTAGTCAAAGGTTGCACAAGCCCCATCGGTATGGTGTAATGCGCCAAATTTATTTTTAACTTCATGTTTAAAGTATTGTAATAAAGAGAATTTATTCAGTACTTAATAACAGGGAAGTAGCAAAAAGAAGCGAGTGCTAAAGATATTAACTGACTCGCCGAGAAAGAATTTAGAAGAAAAATGCTTTCATTTGTTTGAAAATGTTTTTTTTTATAGTATTTTCATAGAGTAATAGCGTTATTGCGCTTTGCTATAAGAAAAAAATTTAAAATTCACTACTAGTATGTTGAATATATTGAAGGGGAAATGTTGATGAAAAAGTCACTGATCGCTCTAGCTGTAGCTGGCGCTCTGGCTACACCAGTAATTGCACAGGCTGATGCAACTCTATA
>DJLT01000097.1 GCA_002435145.1 Neptuniibacter sp. UBA6509 | reverse complement strand
CCGTTAGGCTACCGGTTTGAGTTAGATCACCGCCGGTAGTAATTGTTAGGTCACCGGTCAACTCTGATGTGGAGAGTGATAGTGCGTTAATATCATTAATCGTCGCGTCACCACTATTAATAGATAACGCGTTAAAATCATTTGCCTGGGTTAATAATGCTGAATTCGCTGTTATATCGGCTAAATTATCGACAACAAAACCCGATAGCTGAGTAAGTGCTCCTGCGATGGTTAGCGTTAGATCATCGACAGACAAACCATCCATTACAAGGTCGTCGCTATCACTCACACTTAGTGAAGCTGCTGTTACTGTTAACGTATTAAAATCATTATTGCTATCACTCAAAGTGATATCTTGGCCAACAGAGATAAGTGTTGTATTACCAACGACACTAACCTCTTCAGTTTGAGTGAGATCACCACCCGTTGTTAGTATCAAATCACCTGTTAAATGGCTTTCATTTAAAACTAAGCCATTCACATCAGTAACCGTCGCATTACCCGCGATAAGACCTAACTCATTAAAATCATTATCATCTGCTAATTGAATAGAAGCAGCTGTAATATCAGAGGCTCCCTCAACAATAATCGCAGCGTTTTGCGTTAATGTGCCGGCAACATTAAGTGTTAAATTCCCATCAAGATCAGAAGCTGCTAATTCAAGACCACTCACATCCTTAACTTCGGCGTTACTTCCATTTAATGCAAGCGTTTTAAAATCGTTGTCTTGTGTCAAAACTGCTGCTGTCGCTCGAATATCACCGTTATTTGTAACAACGAAAGCTCCAGTCTGAGTTAGAACACCGCCCGCATTTAATGTTAAATCACTAACATTTACACCGGACACAGAAAGATCATTCTTATCTTGAAGGTGTAGGTTACTCGCTACCGCATCGACAGTTGTAAAGTCGTTCCCTGAATGTTGCAGATCTATATCATTAGTAGAGACATCAAATGAAGCATGTCCCCCCACTTCAACTTGCCCAGACTGCGTTAAATCACCACCTGCCGTAACCGTAAGATAACCTGTCAGTTCAGACTCCACCAAAGAAAGGTCGTCGATATCGACGACTGTTGCATTAGCGCCATTTAATGCCAATGAGTTGAAATCATTACTCGCATTTTGTAGGTCGATATCAAAACCAGTAGCAGTTAACGTTGCCGTCCCCGCCACATCAACATTATCTACCTGGTTGAGATCTCCGCCGGCAGTTACCGTCAAATTTCCCGTGAGCGTAGAGGAATCTAAAGAAAGCCCACTGGTATCAACGACCGTTGCATCAACACCACTTAATGCCAATGAATTGAAATCGTTACTCGCATTTTGTAGGTCGATATCAAAACCCGTTGCGGTTAACGTCGTAGCACCCGCCACATTAACTGCACCAGATTGTGTTAGATCGCCACCCGTCGTAACTGTTAGGTTACCAGTCAGCGTTGACTCAGATAAAGACAACTCATCGGTATCGACAATAGAGGCGTTAACACTATTCAGTTCTATAGAGTTGAAGTCATTGCCTGTTTCGGAAAGAGTGATATCCCCTGCAGCATCTATATCCGTATGACCACCAACAATTAATGCCCCTGTTTGAGAGACCTCCCCTCCAGTTGTAACCGTCAAATTACCTATAACACTTGAAGCAGAAATTGAGAGTTCATCTACATCCACGATATTAACGTTATCATTTGTGCCCGCTGACAACGTGACTGTATCAAAATCATTACTCGCGTGATCAAGCGTTACATCTACGCCATCCACAACCAGAGATGAAGCAATAATTGCTTCAGATTGAGTAATCTCATTACCTGATAGCAGAGTAAGTGCCGCATCCTCTTTTAAGGTAATGACACCATCAATATTGATATCGTTATTGGCTTGTAGGGTTAGATTATTTGTCCCATCCACATCTCCAAGATTCCCTGATGCATCAACATCTGTCTTGACATCAATATCATTTGTCGCTTGCAACACGACATCAGCAGCATCTAATGCCAGAATCAAATCAGCGGCACGTATTTTGGATGTTCCACCTATGTTGTCATTGAACCCATCATGATCATCGACCGAATTATTAGGGCCATTCTCAACAATCTCGATATTTTCAGGATCTAACAGCAAAGTGCCTTTGACACCGTTTTCTCCTCGAAGGTCCGCTGTACCAGAGAACTGCAGTATCTCTTTACCTGAAACTTCAGCAAAGCCACCATCGCCGTTGGCACCTTTACCTGTAGCACTGATAGCACCTTGATAATTTGTACTCTCATCCGCCCAAACAATAACCTGTCCACCACTACCAGACTCTGTAGCATCAGCTTTCAAAACAGCAGAAGAGGCAACCAATGTATGTTGCGAGTTTTTAAGATCCTGATCCTTGCCCTGATACCCACCACCGACACGGATAGAACCGCCACCAGCACCACCCGATACATCTATCAAAGCCCCAGAGTCTATTGCTGTTCGATCACCGGATAGATCAACTTTACCGCCGATCCCAGCATCACTCGTCGCTATTAAACTACCACTACTTCGAACATCCCCACCTTCGCCCAGTAAGCGAATTACCCCTCCGGACGTATCAATACCTTTCGCTTCGATTACACCCGTATTATTAACAACATTAGAGAATACATCTCTGGCTGCTTTTGCCGTCAGCAATACACTTCCATCTTCAGCCTTGATCACACCCGCATTTAAAACTGCGTTGTCGGATCCAGTAGCAGACTCTTCCGTCGCACCTTGAAGCTTAAACTTAAGTAAGCCATCACCATCAAAGTCGAGCGTGGCACTTTCACCTGAAGCAAGAACAACGCTTCCCTTTTTCGCCTGTATAACTCCTTCGTTGACCACATTGTCAGCAACCAAGACAACCGCTCCACCTGTAGCTGCTGTGATAAGCCCACGATTAACAATCAGACCTTCATTATCAACATCCTGTAAATCAATGTTACCTGACATGAAATCGTCATCAGACAAATACTTAGTCGTCGCAACTAAGCTTCCAACATTTACGGTTGAATGCTCGCCAAAGACCATGCCATTAGGATTGATAAGATAAACGCTACCTTTACCTTTAATGCTACCGAGAATTTGCGAAGGGTTTTGATCATGAATACGGTTTAAAGTAGCTGCTTTAGCTGATGGATGCTCAAATTGAACTAACTCATCTTTTGCAACATTAAAGCTTTGCCAATCAACCACCATCGAAGACGTAGATTGTTTTACAACTGTAGTTTTATTATCAACTTTAATACTACCATTCCCTTTAGAAATGACGCCTCCCTGAGGGGCGGACATCACCTTTGTTGGGATGAGAATAGAACTACTAATCCCAGCCATCATGGCTGATTTTATAAACGTTGATATTGCTGTTTTCGACCAGTGAGTATGCATCCGTGCTGCCTTTATTTTTTTACGGCTTTCGCCTTAATCCATTAATTTTGAGACTGTGCGTCTACAAAGCGTATTAAGCTATCAATAGAACACTTAAAATTGGTAAATCAAATCCAAGAAAACTTGAGGTTCGCGCCCATTACTAGGTGCATCACCTATCGCCTTAGCAACAGACATATTAAGCTCAACATTTTCAAAAGGAGCAAAACGAACGCCTATACCTGCACCCGAAAGCTTTTGCTTCTCGATCTCAGAGGCCAAAGCCGAATTCTTATAGCCTTTTGCATAATCAAAGAACGCAGACAGTTGCAAAACCTGCCCCCAAGTACGCCCTTTAAATGCAACATCATCTTTTATGAATGGCACAGGTGTAATCCATTCCGCACTAGCAAAAAAACCTTTATCTGCCATATATTCAGATCCCGGATACGCGCGCACGCTATCGGCTCCCCCTATAGAAAATTGCTCCAAGGAGACCAAAACGTCTTCGGAATATTGCATATCTAATCGAAACTTAAGTGAGGTACCTGCCACAAATCGCTGGTAACGGGATAAATTAAGCTCAACTTTGGAGTAGTCCATCGGGGCTAGACCATCTCTACCTAACCGACTAATCTGAGAGTCGCCATTGCTCAAACTACCAAACGTATCTTCAAGCCCGTGACGTAAAGAAAATGCTAAAGCTGAAAAACCTCCACCAATAATTCCATCGGTATAATCAGCGCCATACACAAGCCCTAAAGTAGTTAGCTTATCTCTAGATTCAGATTCACCCGCACGAATCGTTTCCGCATCATTAAGATCCAGCCCAATTTTGATGTAATCATTAAACGTTCGACTACGACGTAGCTGCTTCTTCAGGTTGATAGATGTCCGTTTAGTACGACCTTCAAAACCAAAGGCTGCTAAATCCCTACCTATATCGTACTGATTTTGAGAATACTCAAACCCAAACTCATAACCAGGATCGAAAGGCCTGATCGTGTAAGCTACCCCCCCAAAAAGCGCGTTATCTACAGATGCTCCATCTTCAGCAGATGGTTTATTTTGTATCATTCCATCTATACGCAGCTGATCAATTTGCCCCAGAGGGTTATTAAAAATAAGACCCGCACCCAAGCGCTCTTCACCAGAGTAAAGTGAACCTTTATTGTCCATGTAGATGATGCCAGCAAACCGGTCTTCACTATTCACCGACAAATTCAAATGCGTTACTCCAACCTCTTCACCGGGTTCAAGCACGCCGGAAACAGAAAGCCCTGGATAATCCAAAACAGTAAGCAAAGATGCCTCTGTTTGATCTTTATCAAGCGTAGTATTCAAGGCATCATTAAAAGGCCGCGACAACTGCTCCTGTGAGTACGAAGATTCTCCTGTTGCCACTACCGTATCCAACACACCAGGTAGTAAATGCAATTCAATGACACCTGATTCCACTTCTTGAGCAGGGACAAATACGGAGGCTAAAATCCACCCTTGCTGTCGATAGTAGTTAGTCACTTTATCAGCCAGAGCTTGCAACTTTCCTAACGTGTAGCCTTCAGTTTGATTCTCTAAATCTTTTACCAATAGGGAGACTACACCAGCATCTGTAACCTGCTTTTTTATTTCATTCCCATGTAAACTAAACAACTGAATCGCACTTACAGAAATAATAGGGCCAGATTCAAGATCAATAGGGCGATCTTTTTTTGCAGGAATAGAAAGTTGAACATCCTTGTTTGAATTAATAATTGGATCCGGAAGACTCTCATTTAAAATTCGAGGAGTTACAGCATCAGGTAAATTCTGTGCTTGAACGGCAAATGATGTGCCGGCAAATACAAAAGAAGTGCAATAAGCAAATGTCTTGAAGTTGTTCACTGTTTAAAAGTCCCTTTACAGTAAATCTATTTTTAATTTAGGTTTATTATTCTGAATAACTGGCTTCTATTTCACGAGCCTGCTCTTGGTATACTTGGCAAAACTCATCACCAAATAAAGCATGAAAATTATCTTCCGCTTCAACAACTAACTGCTGATAGGATTCCTTATACGTTTCCCAGTATTTCCCCTTTTTAGAAAAAACAAACCGTGCTGAAAGCTTTTCTTCTAACGCCTCCGGTTTGAAACGTTCCAACATTGAAACAATTGCAGCCTGCATTCCTGCCATAACTGCAACTTGGTGAGCTTTAGCATCGACTACACCCTCCCTCACTGCATCGTGCGCAGTCATATAGCCTTCAGCTTGGGTAAGCAATTTAACCATAGCCTCACTAGAGGTCTGACTAAATTTAAGAGGATTATTCATTTGTGCCCCGATACGGGTCACATCCATACCAAATTCTTTTTTAACATCGTTTCTACTTTGTAGAATTTCCATCGTTCCCTGAGTCAAGACATGAAGCATCTGACCTGCAGAAAACATAATTTCTTCTTTATTGCGCCCAACTAAATCACTTGGCTCAACATTTAAGCCCTTTAAAAATGCTTTGATCGCTTTACTGTCTATATCCTGAGATGGCTTTTCACCTACTGGGGCCATAGGCGCTTCATCGACAGGTTTATTCACTGTATCTATAAACTCAGCCACCTCTTCGCTAAGAGGCTCAGCATGAGTAAGTATCTCCTGCTTCTCGATATCCACACTTTGGTCAGCTAAAGGACCACCCAAAGCAACTAACGAGTTTTCTTCTTTACTATCAATAACTTGAACATCACTACCTTCCATGCCATGAACTCTATTATCAAATTCATGAGCATCCGAAGGCATTGAGTTATTAGGCATTTCATTATGAATAGCCTCAGGAGCAGCATTTTGATATTCAGAAAAATCAAACCCTTGTTCTGCAGATGGCGAAACCGCCTGGTAAAAATCAGAAGAGCCCGTATGGGGAATATTGGGTAACGGCACTGAAGACGGTATAGGATCATTACTATCTACTGCTAAAGCATCAGCAAAGAAGTCATCAATAGAAAACGCATCATTTGTAATCTGCTGAGCTGGCACTACATTATCTATTAACTCAACTTGAATCTGACACTCACCAATATGGAGCAGGTCTCCCGTCACAAGACGATGACGATGACCCCGCGTTAAGAATTGACCTGCATTTACCTGAGTTCCAGGCGTACTCGTATCTTCAACAAAAAACTGATTATCCGCGCGATAACAACGCGCATGATATCTAGAGCAATACCTCTCAGGATCATCAACCACAAAATCATTATCGGGCGCACGCCCAATAAGTATTTCATCTTGATCAAACTCACGTACGTAAGAAACTGCTGGAACAAGCCCTCTAAACGCAATCAAAGTAAGCTGAAGCATCACTGACATATAGCCCTTTCACCCTAAAACAAATATCCATATTTATGAGTTCGCACTAAACAATAAGTTTGTAAGCTATATTACTTAAGTACTAGGAAAGGAAGACTACAATAAATAAAAATAAATTTAAAGAAATGAGAATTTAAATGCACAATTAAATTTTAAACAGCATAAATAAACAGAATATCGAAAAGAAAGTAACCACTTAATTAATAAGTACTAACCACTTTAAAGCATTAACCACTTATTAAGTAATAAAACAAAGAAGCAGAAAAATAATTAACTAACATTCATTCAATAAGAAATTTTATAAATAACCAGATACCCTTATTAATAAAATGAGAATAAAAGTGCGCAATATATTTTAAAAAAACCAAATAAACATTCAAAAACTATTAACGAAAATATATTGAACATATGCTCTTTATCTCAGGCATATGAGAAAGACACCTAGAGAAAGACAGAGTGTAATGAGAAGCCTAGCAAAGAAATTAGACAACACAAAAGTAGATAAGTCTTACAAAGAGAAAATTCCTCTTTTCGAGACTGCACTTTCATTTCACACGGCAAGAATAAACACGCTACCCATTAGACAGAAAAAAGGGCTTATAAAATATATAAACCCTTTATCAAAAAAATTCGCCTACAAAAACCGGGTCCGTCAAAGCACCCTACATCTCTAGACACTTAGAAAGCACTAAAAAAAAGAGTGAAGCCAAAGCATGTAAATTTTCATAGTTCAACACCTCCTTTATGAAGAACAGCTGAGAACACTCACTCTGCGCTAAGCACTTTTTTTAGTAGGTTACACGTGCATTTCCATTTCCACTTAAAACTCGAACACGGTCTCCTGAATTAAAAACCGGACCATCGCCAACCTCTTGCACAATAGATATTACATTGCCATTATCGAGTCGCACTGCAATTTCCTGACCCTGACTTCGCGTGAAGTTTTCTTCAAGCTGTTTGCCTGCTAGACCGCCCGCTACAGCGCCTAATACAGTCGCTATATCCTTACCTTTACCGCCTCCGATGCTGGATCCCGCTACACCACCAACGATCGCACCTGCACCTGTACCTACAATACCCTGGGTTCCTTCAATAACTACCAGCGTAGACGATTGCACCACACCATACTGAACTTGCTGAACTTGACGTGCATCACTACGTGAGTATGTATTCCCACTAAGGCTATTAACGCACCCTGTTAATGTCAGGGAGCACACCAAACCAATAACTACTGCCAACTTATTCATACTTTTTTCCTTCTAGCTATATATTTAGCAAGCTTGTGACCTATCCGTAGCCAAAAACCTTATTTCTGCTAATTTCATCAACACTATATATCCATAAACTACTAAATAAAAAATGATTTTTAAGCAGTTATAATAGTTACAACAATCTTAGCCTATAATTTATTACAATTATCTCACCTCAGGCTGTACGCATGATGAACGTAACGAACTCGGAAGCGCCTAACAACTCAAACTGACATCATGTAATTCACTTATCCACAAGCACAAAAAAACCGCATAGAAATATGCGGTTTTTCTTCAAGAAGCGAATTCTACAAGATTGAAGTCGCTTATAGGTTTTTACTTAAACCTGTAACATTGCATAAAGCTCATCTTTCAATTTCAAACGCTTAAATTTAGCAGTCTCTTCAGTTTGTGTGCTAACCGCCTCAATCTCAGCTTCCATGTGCTCTACATGCTTTGTTACTTCATGATACTCATCAAAAAGACGGGCAAATCGTGCATCGTCCATTTTCAACTGATGAATACGTTCACGGTGCTCTGGAAATTCCTGAATAAGTGCGTGATGTTCAATAGGCATATCCGTTCCTCATAACCTTGTTCTGTTTCTGTATGCCTTTAGTCTCCTCCTCTAATAAAGGTAATACATTGACAGATATCAACAATTCACTCTGAACTGAATTTTAGTATTTCCTTCAATTAATTCTTAACGCACTCTCAGTTTCAGCGGATAAAAAGAGCTAGATTTAATTGAAGCTTCGCCCCCTAAACACTTACACTTTGCACAATGGTTTTAGAAGTATTCGCTAATTTCACAGAGGACTGTTCTGTCGCTTTAGCCGCATCTTGAGCAACTCTTGCCGCCTCTTGGATAACTTCAATACTTTGAGATAGCTCTACTGACGCAGTGTTTTGCTCAGATGAAGCACCCGCAATCATCGCACTCATCTCAGAAATACTGCAGACGCTATTGCGTATCTCCTGCAGTGCCTCACCAGCATCCTGAGCTTTCTCCACACAACCACGCGCAGCACTTTGACTTGTCTCCATCATATTCATAGCCTGAGTTGCTTCATTTTTTAACTCCGCAATCGTACTATCAATATCCTTTGTCGATAACTGCGTGCGTTTTGCTAACTCGCGAACTTCATCAGCGACTACAGCAAACCCTCGCCCCTGTTCACCTGCTCGGGCAGCTTCTATTGCAGCATTCAAAGCGAGTAGATTAGTTTGATCCGCAATTTCAGATATGACGGATGTTTTACTGGCAATTTCTTCTGTAGCTTGGCTTAAAAGGTTTATCTGTTGAGCCGCACGTTCAACATCATCTGCCAAGTGATTAATGGCATCAATGGTTACACCAACAACTTGCTGACCTTGGTTAGCAATATCCGTCGCCACTTGGGTTTCATCTGACGTTTTATTTGCATTTTGTGCAACATTTTCTATCGCATGCGATAGTTCCGATATATGCCCTGAGACACTTTCAATCTGTATCACTTGCTGTTCAATTGCTTGATTAGCTTGCTGTGCAATATCAATTGTTGATTCGCCCTGTTGGTTCAGTTCCTTAGCGGAATAATTTACACGTGCATTAGCCGATCGCATTCGAGCTGAATCGATCATTGTTCCGAGGTAAATCGCACCTACTTCGCATACAGAGTTTGCGTACATTTCCTCTAAAACTTTAGAATCAATAGACTTTTTCGCGCGCATACGTAAATAACGCAACGGGGCTAACCATTGATAAGAGATGCCTAGGCAAACCAAAAGAGCAGCTAAACTAGCCCCTATCATAACGCCAGGGCTTTCTTTGAATAAGAGGTAAGCAATTACAGGGGCTAAGCCTGCTAAAAGCACCAGTAGTGTTACCCGGGCCTGAATAGAAACATCATGTATAGAAAGACGGGAGCGTCCACGGTTCAAACGATCATAGACATTTTGCGCACGCTCAACTTGGCCTTTACTTGGCAAAGTACGAACAGATTGATAGCCCACGGTCCTACCATTCTCAACGATCGGAGTTACATAGGCATTTACCCAATAATAAGAACCATCTTTACATCGGTTTTTAACAATTCCTATCCACGGCTTATTATCTTTCAATTTCTGCCACATATCGCCAAAAACCGCAGAAGGGACATCAGGGTGCCTTACGACGTTATGAGGTTTACCAATCAACTCTTCATTAGAAAAGCCTGAAATTTCAAGAAAGGCGTCATTTACAAAGGTAATTTGACCTTTAAGGTCAGTAGTGGATATCAACGGTGTATCGTTACTAAAGGTTCTTTCTGTATTGTTAATAGGTAAATTTTCTTTCACGATAGCCTCGCACTACATCGACTTAATATAGAAGAACATTAACTAACCATAATATATATAACATATAAAGTATAAGGACAAATAGTGAGTCAATTAACTTTCACTAACTGTTTGTTATATATACAGTTATAAGAAAAATAGAGCGCTAAACCGGCAGAAGGTAGATAAATTAAATGGGAGGGAGGAAACAGGCGGTTTAGAACCGCCTGCGGAGATGTGACTAAGCCTTTTTAGAGCCTCCTTTACACTGAGGGGAAGGCATCACGGTCTCTCCTTTAGCCTGCCACTCTTTCTGCGTAAATAGGTGCATAGAGAGCGCATGAACTGGACCGGCTAATTCATCAGCCAAAATTTTATAAATTAATTGATGACGTTGAACTAACCTTCTCCCTTCAAAGTCCTCAGATACTAATGTCACTTTAAAGTGCGAGTCGGTCGCTGGGCCAGAATGCATATGACTTTCATTTTCAATATTTAAATGCTCTACCGCTAACCCAGCATTTAACTTGGTACTGATATTATTCTCGAGACTCATTGTTTTAAACCTTACTTTCGTTTTCTGCTTTGGCTGCTTGATCAATCGCCAATTTCAAAAAGTGTTTATGTATCTTGCGCGTTGTAAAAGCAACGATACCAATAACAACAGGGACAGAAATCCCCATGATCAGATCTTTATTGAGCTCAACGCCTGTATTATACAACGCGTCTAAAAGGTATTTGATGAGTCCAATCGTGTAATAACTGATCGCTGCAACGGATAAACCTTCTACGGTATGCTGCATCATCAACTGCACTTTAGATCGCTGATCCATAGAAGCTAATAACTCTTGGTTTTGCGATTGTATTGATAGCTCTACACGCGTCCTCATCATCTCTGCAACACGGTCGATACGCCGGGACAGATCTTCAAGCCTATTACTTGTAGCTCGACAGGTTTTCACCGCGGGCGTCAATCGGCGTGTCATAAACTCTGTAATAGTTAAATGACCCGATACTTCATCTTCTCGCAATTCTTCCAAACGTTTTATCACAAGATCATGATAAGCGTAGGTCGCACTGAATCTAAAGGTTGCCCTTGCCCGACAATCTTCAACCCAGGATGCCATATCAGTTAAGCGTCCTAACAAAGCTTGCTCATCAATATCCGTACTATGCGCTAAATGATCCGTAATGTCGGCTAACTTCTGATCCATCGCATTCAATGTAGGGTTGATCTCCCTAGCGGTTGGTAGCGATAGAAGACACATTAGACGGTAGACTTCTATTTCGATTAATCTCTGTATTAATCGACCTAACTGGCTATCGCTCATCTGCTTGTTATAAATCAAAAAACGGCCAAAGCTATCACTGTGTGTCTGGAAAGTTGTCCACACCCTCGCATCACCATCTTGCGGGCTACTACCGACAAGTCGCATGCCTTCAAAAAAACGTTTTACTAACGGTAGATTTAACTCTTGGGTTTGCCGTGAATCCTCTACCGAGATATGAAATGCAGATAAAACGGTTCCCGGTATATTAGCTAACCAGCCTTCTGGTAAAGGCGTTAACCCAGTCACCTCAAATGGATTTCCACCTTGCTCTATATCAGTATTGATAAAAGTGTAAGCGGTAAACTCCATGTGTTTTTCACGGCGAACACGTAGTTTTCCAAAATCAGCGTGATAACAAAGCTCATCGTTTTCCGGTGGCGTCACTCCAAAATGTTCATATAACTCTTTCAAATGCTCAAACTGAGCAGCACTTTGATCGCTATTACACATAACAGCTAAATGCGTAATACGTGCAGGGCTGGGAATCACCTGGAAAGGACGAGAATGTAATTCACTGTAAAGTGCTTCTCGCATTGGATGCATCTGCAATCCATAAGCATTCACTGGTTGTTCCATATACTAGTACCTTAATCCTTAAGCTATTTTCGCTCTACGCTTCTTCTAAGTTCGCCATCATTAACGGTTTAGTGCTTAGATCTATTGCCATTATCTGTGGATAAATATCAAACCATAATTGAAATGTTTCGTAATTAATATCATGTGGCCAACAATCACCTAATTCATCCCATGCAGAAAGCTCATTATGGAAAATATGTGACCATTGCAATTCTAACGCCTTAGTAAAATCGGCCTCATTGCTAACTTCATCGATAAGGTAAACAGTTCCTTCTCGTCTCTGCTCTTCTATCGACAAAGACTGATGTAAGCCATCCGCATCTACATCAAGACTATTTGTCCAACTAACGAAAGCTTCGCGTGGTAGTACGACAAATGCTGAACGGTTGAGTAACTTCATGGTTCTTATCCTTAGCTTTCGTTATACTCGCAGGTAACAAACAATTGTAGTTTTGTACCCATCATAACAGTTCGCTTATATCCCACTAGGGGCAAAGAGACGGAGTTTACACTGACTAGATGTGGATTTTTAGCCTACTACTCTTGGCCTGTATAACAAACAGTGTAATTTCAGAGTTTATAGCGTGATCATTCCTGTACTTAGACAACTCAATACCCGTGAGCAATGGATGGATTTCTGTCGCAGAGAGG
>DJLT01000028.1:11543-12489 GCA_002435145.1 Neptuniibacter sp. UBA6509 | reverse complement strand
GTTGTCTGCATGAATCACCGGCTTATATTGTCAGGGTAGATTTTTATATACGCAGTCCGGGCCTGTTTGGATCAGAATGATGAGTATTATTCTTGAAAGCATAGAATTATATGCGTTTAGGGCCGTGCGTGAGCGAGGTCTATCCTTTGTGGTGCGTGTCTGTGTCTAAGGTGAAGTTTAGTCCCATTAATGTATTGCTTTTGAATTTACACAAATGGAACTGACCTGATTTCGCTATTTAGGTTTTTCCTCTTGAATAAGCATTGTCATGTACTTTGTGAATCGTCTCTGTCGTGTTTCAGCCTTCTTGGCGCTGGTTAATCCATAGGCAATGACATATCGACTCGACTTGTTAAGAGTTTCAAGAAACTGTTTAACTCTTGGCTGACTTTCTAATGCGGCTAAGAAATCTTCGGGCACTTCTATTTCACTGACTACATAGGCCTTTTCCCAGCGCCCGTCAGCTTTAGTTGCACGAACATGAACAAGCCCCGGTTCCTGCATCCGTCCATCATTTATTAAACGTTCAACATGTACCGTGTTTCTTTTAGACCAGTTACTTCGTTTGGTTCTAGGGGTTATACGCTGGAGGTAAGCTTGATCATCGATAGTTTTTTTCATGCCATCGATCTAGCCCCAGCAAAGTGCCTCAATCACCACTTCATCCCAAGTGACACTTGGAATACCTGTCTTTTTCTTGAACATCTTCACCCACAACTCATTTTGGGATGCGTGATTGAGCTTGAGCCACTGGTTGAGCGCTTCCGATGTTTCAAAGGTTATGGCTATTGTTGATGGATCAGGTTCAGGCATATGCTAGATTCTCTATACTGTTCATGAAATTTTGAGGATCGAGAATAACAGGCTTTGATCCTTATAATTAATCATGTTGATTTTGGCCTGAAACCCCAATCACTGACACGCTTAAGTCAAAAAAATCTAAGTA
>DJLT01000028.1:0-11254 GCA_002435145.1 Neptuniibacter sp. UBA6509 | reverse complement strand
TCAAAAAAATCTAAGTATTTCGGCGCGTTTTGCCCAAGTAACTCAACCTTCTTGTTTTCTATCATGCTTCCCTGTGATTCAACTAACTCTTCCGCGCTATAGCCGGAAAAAATAGCTCGCGTATTAGATTCAATTTCAGGCAAGATAAGTCTGTCTAAGTAATCAACGCCAATTAATTTGTGGAGGTTAGGTAAGCTACTTTCAAGTAGCGTAAAGCGGATAGATATTTTTATATGTACTTTAAATCCGTGCTTACTTAGAACGTCGAAATCATGTTGGTGCGTCTGTTCATTAACCTTATAGACTGTCATACGGTTAAAGGGATTTATTATATGCAGGCCATCTTTGTATACTTTATTAGTTTGGGTTCCATTGTCAAAACGTTTCCACAAAACACCCGCCTCTCCAGGGTGCATATTAACAAACATACCTTTAACGTGTGGCACAGCTATTACTGTGATTGCAATGATTAAAATAAGACCGCATAGTTTGGCTAGTGCTTTCTTAGATGAGAGACAGTTTACCAAATCTGAATACCTCATAAGATTAATAATTTCTGTGAATGGGACGTTTATTTTCTTAGGCTAAAACATAACACTAAGCTTTATATCGCTGAAGGGTAGTCGAGCGAGGCTTTTTATGTGAATCGGGTGCTGCTCTTGAGTAGGGGCTTTAGATACTCATATATCCTCAAGAAATATGAGTTGTTTATCATGAAGCCCTCTATTTTTAATAGATATTGATATTGTGTAAGGATCGACTTGTGTTTCGAGGTTTATGAATAGTTTTCTGGACGTACCTTTACCCGTTAAAGAGTTCTGCCAGTCAATGCTTGAAGCTGTTAATACTTATAACTGAAATATAGCCAGTCTTTACTTAATATCCCCGCTCGATTAGCTGGAACCTTTTTTGTTAAAAGCGTACGGCTATGGAGTTCTTTTAAGGGTTTAACCGCTCACGAGCTCGCTCTGATAGTTCTTTACCTGATGTTTTCTCAGTCATCTCAAGTTCATGATGCATCGCTGTTTTGGCTAGCATATGGGCAGTAACAGGTGCAGTAATGAGCAAAAAAAGTGTAATAAGTAGCTCATGTAGGCTTAAGTAACCCTTCTGATAGGTGACAAGTATCATGGATGCTATAAGTAGGCAGCCCATACCTAAAGTAGTTGCTTTGGTTGGTGCATGTAAGCGGCTGTAAAAGTCAGGTAGTTTTACAAGACCTACCGAGCCAATTAAAACAAAAGCACTTCCCAAGACTAAAAAAGTTGATATTAACAGTTCTATCCAAAATTCCATTATGTTTATCCTAACTGGTCTTTTTTACTAGGCTAAATATAGCGTTTATTCGATCAGATCTCCGCGCAAAATGTATTTGCACATTGCTGCTGTACTGACGAAGCCTAGCATGGCAATCAATAGTGCCGCTTCAAAATATAAAGTTGTATTTGAGGAAATGCCAAACAAGATGATCAGCGCAATGCTGTTGATATACATAGTGTCCAGAGCAAGAATTCGGTCAGGTCTGCTAGGCCCTTTAAAAAGTCGCCATAAATTCAGTATCAATGAGATACAAATGAAAATGGTAGCAATCATTACTGCTGTAGTTAACATTCGAAAATCTCCATAAGAGGGCGCTCATAACGGTGCTTTATTTCAGTGATAAGTTCATCTTTATCCGTTAGGTTTAGGACATGCACATAGAGCCATTTCTTATCTTCGGAAATCTCTGCGCTGACGGTACCAGGAGTTAGTGAGACGGTACTGGCAAGTATGGTGATCGGAAATTCATGTTGAATATCCAATGGGATAGCAATAAAAGCAGGATTTAACTTCTTGGAGGACCTAATAACGAGTTGTGCGACTTCAAAGTTAGCGATAATGATATCCCAGATAACCATTAGCATATAGCGCATGCTTGCAAAGGGCTTACGAAAGCCCGGTTGTGGGCTTTGCATGCCAGATGTTAACAAAGGTATGGTTAACGCTAAAAAAGCCCCTAATACTATATGTCCAGGTGCCACAGTATTGTTCACTAACAGCCAGATAATAAATAGCATAAGGGAATGCAGTGGCATGGGTAGCCAACGAAAACTTGATTTAGTATTCATTGTTGATCCCCTTTTGTAAGTGCGCTGTAAACAGGCTGTGATCTGTCGTGCAGTTGAGCTGCAGCCTGATTAGTATAATCTGTCAAAACTCCTCCAAACACTGTCAGAAGCGGTGACAAAGACAGTAATAATGCTATAGCAAGTAACTTGAGCCGGGGAGGTGGGGAGCTATTTGTATTTTCGCCAGAAGAGCGCCAAAACAGCGTTGTGCCTGCTCGCGACATCGCCACAAGAGATGCCAGTCCAGCGATCAAAACAACCGGCCAAACCCACGCGATTTCTGCCACGCCTTCAGCTGATTGTAAAATGAGCACTTTGCCAACGAAGCCTGAAAGAGGTGGCATTCCTACTACAGTGAGAGCAGCAATGAAGAATGCAATGCCAATGATTCTGCCATTATTTAGTTTACGCGCGGTTACATATCGATCCTCTGCTTTCCCTCGTTGTTTACTGATGAGGTCAGCGATGAGAAATAAAGCGCCGGTTATAAAGGTAGAATGTATGAGGTAGTAAAGTGCAGCTGAAGTCGCAGCTTCACGTTCCATGGCAATGGCCAGCATAAGCGTGCCCACAGAGACAATGACTAAGTTTGCTGTAGTCATTCTTAAGCTTGGGCTCGCTAGAACACCGATGGCACCGATGATTAACGTTAAAATTGCTAATGGCCAGAGCCAAGGAGCGGCAATACTAGCAAGCGCTCCAGCATCTTCACCAAAGATAGTCGTATGTACGCGAAGGATACTGTAAATACCCACTTTGGTCATTATGGCGAAGAGCGCAGCAACAGGCGCGCTGGCGGCTGCATAGGTTCTGGGTAACCAGAAGTGTAAGGGAAGTAAAGCGGCTTTGAGTCCAAAGACAACTAACAATAATAGACCGCCTGTTTTTGCTAATGATTGTTCATGCACATCTAATAAACGGACTTTGTTGGCCATATCCTCAATATTAAGGGTGCCGAGGATGCCATATAAAATACCTAGAGCGAACAAGAAGATACTTGAGCCAACGAGATTTAGAATCACATAATGAACGTTGGCTTTGGTTTTTTGTTTACCGCCGCCATGTATTAGTAATGCGTAGGACGCTATCAGCAGTACTTCAAAAAACACAAATAGGTTAAATATATCTCCAGTCAGGAAAGCACCATTAACTCCCATGATGAGGAACATAAATAGAGGGTGAAAATACATCCCATCATTATCATCACCTGCACAGGCATAAAGCTGTGAGCCTAATCCAAGCAATGTGGTTAACAAGACCATTATGGTTGACAATCTATCGGCGACTAAGACGATACCGAAAGGCGGTTGCCAGCCTCCTAATACGTACATCTGCGTTCCTTGCTGATGGCTTGTGAGTAAAAGTAATGCCGACACAATTACCGTGCTAATCATGATAAGCACAGCAAAAGTACGATGCCTAGTGATTGAGTTGCTTAACGGTGGCAGTAACATAAGGACCGCCGCGAGCATTGGTAATAAAATAGGAAGAATAGGCAAGTGTTGCATTAACTATTCCTCTTGTTAGAAAAACGGGAGTTATTTTGCTGGACAGGGACTTGTCCGTCTACATGATCATTACCTTG
Source organism: Neptuniibacter sp. UBA6509 (assembly GCA_002435145.1). Taxonomy (GTDB): domain Bacteria; phylum Pseudomonadota; class Gammaproteobacteria; order Pseudomonadales; family Balneatricaceae; genus Neptuniibacter. The sequence goes on along the minus strand of DJLT01000028.1, from coordinate 7,561 downwards.
GTCTGCACGGGAACGCATGGCTAAAATAACTACAAATGCTGTCATAGCAAAACCTATTACGATAGCGGTTAGTACCAGTGCTTGAGGTAATGGATCGCTATATTCTACAGATTGGCCTAATACGGCCGCGCCATCTAGTTTTAGACGACCACTGGCAAAAAGAAATAGGTTTACAGCGTAAGATAATAGAGTGAGCCCTATTACAACGGTAAATGTCCTTCCTCTTAGAACGAGAAAGAATCCGCAGGTAGTTAATATGCCGACACAGAACGCGTAAATAGCTTCCATTAATCGTTCTCCTTAATCTGAACACGTTCACTAGTAGTTAATTTACCTAAGTTGGCAAGTATCAACATTACGGCACCTACGACAGTTAGATATACGCCTAAATCAAACAGCATGGCACTGGCAAGCTCAAATTTTCCAACCCATGGTAATTTGAAGTAATCAAACCAAGTAGTCAGGAATGGCTGCTCAAAAAACCAGCTGCCTATACCGGTCAGGGTCGCAATTAATATACCGCCGGCAATGAGCCATTGATAATCAATATTGATTCTCGGTTTTATCCATAGAACGCCGTGCGCAATGTACTGCTGAATGATGGCGACGGATGTAATCAGGCCAGCGATAAAGCCCCCTCCAGGGAGGTTGTGGCCTCTCAGGAAAATGTAAACGGATACCAGCAACGCTAAGGGGAGGAGGGTCTGTGATACCATTTCAAGCATCATAGGGTGAGGATCATTGCTCCATTTTCGCCCGCTGTCATCTCGTGTGGGCATATAAATACGCATTTTGGCAATGAGTTTGAAAATACCTAATGCCGCAATGCCTAAGACCGTGATTTCGCCAAGTGTATCAAAACCTCGGAAATCAACCAGAATTACATTCACCACATTGGTTCCACCACCGCCCGTTTTACTGTTGGCTATGAAAAAGTCTGAAATGCTGTCTAATGGGGTCGTTAGCATTGCATAACACACAGTAGCGATGACGCAGCCAAGAAGACCAGAGAGAAGCAAGTCTCCACTTAAGCGTCTATTGGTGGATTCTTTTTTTCCAATCTGTGGTAAGAAGAATAGCGCAAGAAGTAACAGAATAATGGTGACAATTTCTACTGACAATTGTGTAAGCGCTAAATCGGGTGCTGAAAATTGAGCAAATGCTAATGATACAATCAATCCAACTACAGAAAGGAATATGAGTGCAAGAAACCGCTTTCTGTACCAAATTACGGTGGCAATCGCACTGAATACCAATAATACAGCCCCAGTTATCGTGACGCCATCAAGAGGTATTTGAGGGCGTGAGCCTATGTTCTGCGTTAAGTCTAATAGAGGCAGTGCCGCCATGACGAAGGTTAATAACAGCAGAAGGAAAATGTAACGTTGAAGAGAACCGTTTTCGATGGTCTCTATAATGCGCTGGGATACTTTGACAATAGTTTGTACGATACCTTCAAAGACTAGTTTTGCGTCAGCTTCATTAAAGTGTGACTGGAACTCAAAAAGGTGACGCCTATTGTAGTAAATCGTTATGCCTCCCATCATGGCAAGGAAGCTCATTAGTAATGGGATATTTAACCCATGCCATATGGCTAGATTATGAACGGGTACGTCATGAGCTAGCACGGCAAAAGAGGCTATCTGTAATAGGTCTCCGACTACATAAGCTGGGAAAATCCCCACAAGCAAACAGAGTGCTACCAGAACCTCTACCGGAACCTTCATGTAACGAGGAGGTTCTTTCGGGGTCTTAGGAAGGTCAATAGGTTCACCGTTGAAGAATACATCATGGATGAAACGTAAAGAGTAGGCGACGGAGAATGCTGCTCCAATTGTCGCTAACAGTGGAATTATCCAAGAGAGAGAGCCGAGAGTACTTTGGTTGAGGGTTTCAGAAAAAAACATTTCTTTAGATAGAAAACCGTTCAACAGTGGAACGCCAGCCATCGATAGTGCTGCAACAATGGCTAAAGTGGCAGTATAGGGCATGTACTTCCAAAGGCCATTAAGCTTACGCATATCTCGTGACCCTGACTCATGGTCGATTATTCCGGCTGCCATAAATAAGGACGCTTTAAAGATCGCGTGGTTGATAATATGAAATATGGCTGCGACGGCCGCAAGTTTTGAATTTAAGCCTAGTAGTAGAGTAATAAGGCCAAGATGACTGATTGTTGAATATGCAAGTAGGCCTTTTAGATCATGCTTAAATATGGCGATATAAGCACCGAAAAGCAGGGTAATCAAGCCGGTGAGGCTGACAATCATGAACCACAGATCGGTTCCTGCCAGTACAGGGTAGAAACGGGCCATTAGGAAAATGCCCGCTTTTACCATAGTTGCTGAATGTAGGTAGGCACTGACGGGTGTTGGAGCCGCCATTGCGTGGGGCAACCAAAAATGAAACGGGAATTGGGCTGACTTAGTAAATGCCCCTAAAAGTACTAGCACTAGCGCTACTGGGTAGTAAGAGTGTGATTGAATTAGATCAGCACTGGCTAACACAGTGTCGAGGTCATAACTATCAACCATGTCTCCAATCAATAGCAATCCAGCGAGTAGAGCAAGTCCACCTGCGCCTGTAACGGTCAAGGCCATGCGAGCGCCTTTTCTCGCCTCGGATTTATGTGACCAAAAGCTGATTAATAGGAATGAGCTGATGCTGGTGAGCTCCCAGAAGACCCATAACTGAATTAAATTGTTTGATATGACAATACCGACCATCGCACTCATAAATAAGACCAAATAAGCATAGAACTGCCCCATTGAATCTTTTGATGAGAGGTAATAACGAGCGTATAGAATAACTAAAAGACCAATGCCAAGGATCAATAATAAAAACAGCAGTGATAGTCCATCTAACCTGAATGAAAGGTCTAACCCTATAGCAGGTATCCAGTCTATGGATTGCCGAATTACTTGACTGTCAAATATATCGGCTGCAAACATCAGAACCAGAATGAGTGAGCACGCGGGTAATAATGCAACGGAAAGAGTGCAGATATTACGGCCAAAACGTTCTGTTAATAAAGGGACTAAAGTGCCAATAAGAGGCAATAGTACGACCCATAGCAGATTCATGTGAGGGGGGTAACTCCAGGTTAAATAGCGATATATCAAATAATAGACTGATTTTGTATGTTGTGTCTTAGTCTTGTTGCTATACAGCTCTAGTTGTTGAGGTATTAAATCTTAACAACGCTAATTCTAGACTTTTATGAAACAGCAAATTATTTCCCTTATAGTTCATTAGGATAGCTTTAGCTAATTTGTTGAGTCATTTTAAAGTAGACACTTTTTTATAAAGTTCATGATCATATACTTCTTACTCATCGTCAACAGTTGGCTGGGAGAAGCTTAGTCGCATATATGGCTTTACTCAGAATGTACTCAGGTCTGAATATGAACTTATTATTTACTTTTTTGAGTGTCTAAAGTGAAGCCTACATTTATATGCAGTGAATCAGGCTAAAGTGAATGGTAGGAGCCAGTGAAAAGTCACAACTGGCTCCTTAATATAACCCCTTATAATGCACAACAGCAGGTTATCCTTCTTCCAGGAAGTAAACAGAGCCTTGCATAAGAAGTGCTTTAAGCAGTTCTAGGTTTTCTTCTGTAGGGCTGATCTCTGTGTGGTAAAGGTTGGCACATAAGCTTTCTGCTAAGGTGACTTGGCCTTGACTGCACGCGCAACCTTTTCCGTCTATGAACAGGATGAAGTGGTCTTCAAAGCGGTTGAATGCGAAGCGGGAGCCTTCAGAGCGGCAGATGGGTATGCCTGAATCTAATAACTCTTTTATCTCTGATTGTTCCATGTCGCAGCTTTGTTCTGCGCCGTGTTCTTCGTTTTTTGGCTCGGTCATGAATTGGCCAAACCAGTGTGACAGCAGCTCGGGGCTGTCTATGTATTCATGCAGTATGGCTTTAACGCGGTCGAGTGCATCCGTCGTAATTTCGCCGGGGTTGTTCTGTTGCTTAAGATCGGGATCGTTGTAGCGATCTTCAGCGCTGGTGATATCTTCTAAGTAATCAGTGAAACCGGCGAACATCTCTTGATGAGAAGGTGCACGGAATCCGACAGAGTAGGTCATGCAGTCATCACCAACAGCGTAACCGTTGTGTCCTAAGCGTGGCGGTACGTAGAGCATATCGCCGGGTTCTAAGTCCCAAGTTTGCTCAGGGGTCCACTCTGGTATGATCATCACAGGGACGTCTGGGCGGCGGGGGGAGTTTTCATCATAAGTGCCGCCCACTTCCCAACGACGGGTTCCAGATGCTTGAATTAGAAATACATCGTAGTTGTCGTAATGTGGGCCTACGCCACCACCATCAGTGGCGTAGCTGACCATAAGGTCGTCTAGGCGCCAGTTTGGCGCAAACCGAAAGTGTTCTAGCAGCTCGTTGGCTTCTGGCACCCAATGATCGACCGCTTGGACTAAAAGTGTCCAGTGGGAATCAGGTAGTTCAGCAAAAGTATCCTCTGTTAGAGGACCATGTTTAAGTGACCAATCTTTACCATCGGCAGACTGAATAATTAAACGCGATTCTACATCGTCTTCTAAGGCCATGCCTGCCAGTTCATCAGGACTTAAAGGGGCCTCAAAATCTGGGAATGCGTTACGAATTAACAGCGGTTTCTTTTGCCAGTATTCGTTTAGGAATGTTTCTACACTGATGTCGCCAAAAGGGGAGTTCACTACTTGATTAGCTCCATTAGCTGTTCAACCGCGTCTTCCATCTGGTCGTAAACTTTACGTTTGTCGCGATTAGCTAAAGCTGCGATTTTGTTGTTACCGACTTTTTTTAGGCACTTTTGGATGATCTCTGCGTTTTCGCGAATACCTACTGCGTTGTAGCCCACCATTCTTGATTCATCTTGCATCTGTTTGATGCCATTTTTTAGTTGGTCGGCTTGGTCCAAAAGCTTTTGTAGATTTTCTTCCATCGTATTTGTCTCTTGTGTTAAATAAACAGTCGTATGATTTAGCTGTCTTATTTTTTTTCTAATTTTTCTACGGTCTCTTCAACAGACTTGAGTATGCCGCGAAGCATATTTAGCTCGGTACGTTCAGGGCGTGAACGGTTGAAGAAACGGCGCAGTTTATCAACTACTTTGCCTTCATGGTTGGGGATAATGAAGTTGGTCAATCGTAACACTTTTTCAAGGTGTTCATAAAACAGAGCCATCTCTTTATGGCGTGGATATTCTGACTCTTGCTCGGTGTTTGTCTTGTTTTCAGAGGCTACATAGACTTCATAACAAAGTAGCTGAATGGCCTGAGAGACATTAAGTACGGGGTATTCAGGATTTGCTGGGATATATACATGGAAGTTGCACTGCTGAAGTTCTTCATTGTGCAGGCCCATGGTTTCACGACCAAAGACTAAGGCGATATTTCCCTGTTTGGCTTCGCCGACAATTCTTTCGGCACCTTTTCGTGCATCTAAAAGTGGGAGATCAAAGGTTCTTTTTGTACGTGCGCTGGTACCGATTACTAACTGACAATCGGAGATCGCTTCTTCGAGTGTGTTTACTACAATCGCGTTTTCAAGTAGATCTTTAGCACCAGCCGAGCGTGAATCTGCTTCTTCGCTGGGGAACTCTCTAGGTTCAACCAGATAAAGATTGGTTAAGCCCATGTTTTTCATAGCGCGTGCGGCTGCGCCAATATTTCCAGGGTGGAATGTGTTAATCAGTACAACTCTTATATTTGAAAGCATTTAAGGCGATCTCACAAAGCATCAATAAAACGGTTAAGGTCAAAGATAAATAATTCTTTGTGCCATAGATGGGGTGAATGATCTGAACCTTCGTAGACGTGAAGTTCAGAACTTTTAATTGTGTTATTAACCCATTCGCGTAAATCAGCACAATAGAACTGACTTTCATCACCATAGATAAGCAGGGTTGGCTTTTCTATCGTGGGCAAAACGTCTCTATAATCCTGTTGGGTGATGTCCTCCCAGCAGGAGATGAGTAAGAGTTCAGGCTGCTTATCAAGGTGGTCACGCATCTGTTGGAAACCACGGGAATTTTGCTGAAAGTTTTCCAGTGATCGATGATTCATCCCATAAGCAATCAATTTCAGCACACTTTGGGTAAAGTCTTTTCTAAGCAGCTTGATGAAAAGCTCATTATGCCTTTCACTGAACTCGCCGTAGACACCATTTACCCAGTTACCGTCTGTAATAAGTTTTGGTGATTGGTCGATCATACATAAGCCGACAATTCTATCTTGACCGTGTCGGCGTATGTACTCCCAAGTCGTCAATGCTCCCATTGAGTGGCCTACGATAACAGCATCTTTAATCTCTAAGTAATTCAGAAGCGCATGCAGATCATCGGCCATCTGTTGTACCGACATATCTGTGTTGTCAGCATACTCATGTCCACCATGACCTCTCGCATCCCAGCAAACTACACGGTGGTTTTCGGCAAGTTCGCAAGCAAAGGGGAGCCACTCTCTTACATTGGCTGTCCAGCCGTGGAGAAAGACTAAGGTTTTGGGGCCTTTACCGAGAGAGATGAAGTGAATCAGGGTTGAGTCTGGGCGAGTGATAAATTCCATGAGCATAATCCACAATAACAAAACGGGGCATTAGCCCCGTTTTGATTATCTAAATTAAGCGCAAAAGCTCAGCTTAGATATTTTTTGCTTGATCAGCAGCGTTACCGATATAAGAATGCGGCGTAAGCTTTTTAAGTTCAAGCTTAGCTTCTTCAGGCATATCAAGCGTATCAACGAAGGCTAAAATCGTTTCTTTATTCATATCTTGGCCACGGGTGAGCGCTTTAAGCTTTTCATATGGCTCTTCGATTGCGTAGCGGCGCATAACCGTTTGAATCGGTTCTGCCAATACTTCCCATGAGTTCTCTAAATCATCATTTAGCTTAGCAGGGTTTAGCTCAAGTTTGCTTATACCTTTTAGGCTAGACTGGTACGCAATTAAGCTATAACCAAAACCAACGCCCATGTTACGAAGAACAGTAGAGTCAGTTAGATCGCGCTGCCAGCGAGAAACTGGAAGTTTCTGTGCTAGGTGGCTCATGATTGCATTCGCAATGCCCAGATTGCCTTCAGAGTTTTCGAAGTCAATTGGGTTAACTTTATGCGGCATTGTAGAAGAACCTACTTCGCCCGCAATTGTTTTCTGCTTGAAGTATGCCTGAGAGATGTAGCCCCAGATATCACGGTCAAAATCGATCAGAATCGTGTTGAAGCGTGCAACTGCATCAAAAAGCTCAGCGATGTAATCGTGTGGCTCGATCTGAGTTGTATATGGGTTAAAGCTTAGGCCTAGACTTTCAACAAAGTCTTTAGCATTTTCAGACCAGTCAATGTCTGGGTAAGCAGATAGGTGAGCGTTGTAGTTACCTACTGCACCGTTAATCTTACCTAAGATCTCAACCGCTTTTAGCTGTTTGATCTGGCGCTGCATACGGTATGCAACGTTAGCGAATTCTTTACCTACAGTTGTTGGAGACGCTGTCTGACCATGGGTACGAGAAAGCATTGGCTGTTCAGCAAACTCACGCCCTAGGTTAGCGATTTCATCTG
>DJLT01000093.1 GCA_002435145.1 Neptuniibacter sp. UBA6509 | reverse complement strand
AGTTACTGTATTCGTGTATCAGCTCTAATGGATACTCTTTACCGGCAAGATAATCATCTATGCACTTTAAAACCATAGGGCTGCGTAGTTTTTCTAAATTACTTTCTATCTCATCGCGGGTCATCCAGACTGCGCGGATAATACCGTCATCCAGTTCTAAAGTTGGATCGTGACTTAACGCCTCAGCGTAAAAGCATGCGCGGTGATAAGTCGTATTGTTATTACCTGATTTATAGATGTAAAAACCGACTAAATATTTAGGCGTTACATACCAAGCTGATTCTTCAAGTGTTTCCCTACATGCTGCTTCGATAAAGGTTTCATCCTCTTCGATATGCCCTGCAGGTTGGTTGAAAACGATTTTCCCAGAAGAACTCTCTTCTACAAGTAGAAACTTTCCCTCTTTTTCGACGATGACAGCAACAGTCGCGTGTGGATGCCAACTCATCATATTCCTCGATAATTTGTCTTAAAAACGGTGCATTTATGCATCTAAATCTTGGCGCACACCATACCACCAAACAAAAGTGTTGAATAGTTTTACGCGGCTCAATGAAGTTACAGATTTTCGCAACACCTTGTTGGTGGTAGTATTGATTCAACCAAAAATTAAAGGGCGCGGTAATGGCAGTTACACAGGTATTTGTTCAAACAGATAATTTTGATATTGGCTATTTGTCAGAACAAGTACGTGCTGGTGATGCAACCAGCGGTGCAATTGTAACCTTCACAGGTATTGTGCGTGAATTAGAGGGCACAGACGATAAACTCGATGCTCTTTTTTTAGAGCACTACCCTGGGATGACAGAAAAAGCACTGGAAAAAATAGCTGATCAAGCGCGTGAGCGTTGGGAGCTTGGTAATATCGTCATTAGTCATCGGGTCGGCCGACTAAGCTTGAATGAGAATATTGTCTTTATCGGTGTGGGTAGTGCGCACCGCGTTAATGCCTTTGAAGCCGCACAGTTTATTATGGATTATTTAAAGAAAGATGCGCCTTTTTGGAAAAAAGAGATCTCGTCTGCGGGTGAAGGGTGGGTAGAACAGAAGGATAGTGATTTAGATGCTGCGGCTTCTTGGTAGTAGCACTCAGGATTTATCTATATAGCTACATCAGTGTAACCTTTATGTTGTCTCAATTTCACTTTGCCGCTCGGTTCATAGGGCGGGTTCAGCCTTAAATCACTTACGTTCATACTCGCACGGTTCCTTCTAGAACTGTGCTCACTTCGTTAAATCTTTTTTTCATTGCTATGCTTTAAGTATTGCGCACTGACCAGCATCTTTTAATTACTGTTCTTTGGACGTGCTATCTATGAACATTATAATTTATGAACATTGTAATTAGCGTTTGTGATCATCTTGAACTGGAAGAGGTTGTTTCTCTCTATCAGGCCAATGATTGGTCGTCTTCTGAAAAACCGGACCAGCTATTACCGGCATTACATAATTCACATTCTCTAGTGACTGCCCGAGTTGATGGCGTTTTGGTCGGTTTAGCTAATGCTATATCTGATGGTTATCTGGTGGTTTATTATCCTCATATGCTGGTGCATCCAGACTTTCAGCGGAGGGGTATCGGACGAAAAATAATGAAGAAAATACAAGCGTGTTATGAGGGTTTTCATCAGCAGCTATTGATAGCAGATGATGAGGCGATTGGCTTTTATGAAGCATTAGGGTTTGAAAAAGCGGGTCGCACAGAATCGATGTGGATTTATGCGGGCGTCAAGCATTAGTTATCTATAGAGGGCCGCTTGGTTTGTGCTTAAATTAGTTGTCATATCTATAACCAAGACCGTGTACAGTTTTAACGATAGTGGGGTGCTTAGGGTCAGTTTCAATATGCTTTCTTAATTTTGAGATATGTTGATCTAGAGTTCGGCTACTGGGCAGATAATCTCTACCCCAGCATTCATTAAAGATCATATCTCGATCCACAACTTTTCCTTCCTGGCGATAGAGTAGTTGTAAGATTTTAATATCTCGAAGGCTGAGTTCTAGTTTTGTATCGCTTCGTTGGGCTCTTAGTTGATCAGGAAAAATTGTTAGATCCGCCATTTGAAAACTATCTGAGTTACTTGATTCTATAGAGGTCGTTTGTTGCAAGCAGCGTCGAGTAACCGCTTTGATTCGAGCAATCACTTCACGCGTACCAAACGGTTTCTTGATATAGTCGTCAGCGCCGAGTTCTAGTCCGAGCACTTGGTCAATCTCTTCTGACTTAGCAGTAATGAAGATGACGGGAACGTTCTCATCAAGCTGACGGATTTTACGGCATACCGTGTAGCCATCCATTTTTGGCATCATAATATCGAGTAGAACGATATCAGGTTGTCCCAATGTGAAGTGCTCAATTGCCTGTTGCCCATCTTCTGCTTCAATTGGTTCATAGCCTTCCGATTCTAGTAAGTCGGATAAACCCAATCGAATATTCATGTCATCTTCGGCAATCAATACTTTCATTCTTTGCTCGTCGTTTTATTGAAGTTGCGATTAAACTCTTTAATCTAGCCGTTAGGTGCTACGGGTAAAGCCTTTTACTCTTTTGCTTCGGGAGTATGCAGACTTAACAGAAAACAGGCGCCGCATTGACTACTTTCAAGTATGAGATCACCGCCATGCTTTCTAGCCAGTTCTCGCGCAATGCTTAGGCCGATGCCTGTACCTGTTACTCCATCTGTGAGCTTATTACTGACCCTATAGAACTGATTGAAAATCTGATTAGCAACGTTCATATCAATACCAGGGCCGTTATCATGTATACGGATAAAAGTGGTGCTGTGTGTTTGCCAACATTCAATAGAGATCTTGCCACTGTTTGCAGCATATTTTTCAATATTACTAAGAAGGTTGTTTAGTATCTGCTCGGTACAATAAGGATCGATCATAACCTCAGATCTACACTTGCTTTGAAATACCGGCTCTAACCCTCGTTGAGTAAATGCTGGAGCAAATGCTTGTAGGGTATTTCGTATACAGGCATCGACAGTGCTTACTTGTAGGCTGAGTTCTACACTGTCGCGTTCTAATCGTGAAAAGCTAAGTACGTTATCGATCAAACGACTGAGCCTTTGACTCTCATTATTGATCACGCTCAGATAACGTTTTGGTTTTGTTTGATCTTCTTCTAAATGGTTTTCAAGCATTTCCGCATACATGCGGACGTTTGTTAAGGGTGTCTTTAACTCATGAGAGACCTGGTTAACAAAATTAACCCGTTGACGTGCTAGCCGTGATTCACGTGTTTGTTCTCGATAAATCAGCCAGCCTAAAAGAGATAGCGCGGTTAACGTAACTAAGATCACGAGTAGCTTCTCTAACCATCTATCTTGGGTGGGTGAAAGGCTGGGGGATATGTATTCCAATCGCCAGCTACTTAATGGATGGCTTAGATTAATAGTTTTAATGGGTTTAAGGTTCTCGGGTGTGAGCTCAATATTACCCCATTCATAGCTAATATCACCTCGGCTATTTTTTAGATAAATTCCTGCATTTGTTAGTTGCTCGTTTGAGTTCACTTCGGTTTGATCGGGCAGAAGGTTGATTAAATCGGAGAGTAAACGTGCGCTATTAATAGCAAAGCCAATCACTTCGTTATCTGCAGTAGATTGCCAGTAGATATGCTGAAGTTGTGTATTGTTGTACCAAGCGATCCAACCGGAGTCTTTTGGTTGCTTGTGTTTTTTTAGCGTTGGAAGAGATTGACGCGTTGGTAGAGATGTAGGCGTTGGCTTAGATAGGACCGTTATTGAATCAGCCGATACTGACTCTTGAATATCACTGTGCGCCAATTTAGAGCCTGTTAACTTCGCGCTCTCTTCTTGAATATCAGAAAGGGCAATGCTGCTAGCAATCTCGGAAGAGGGTTCGGGCTCCGCACTGTATTGTTGTATCCGATTAGATGAAAGGGTTAGTGGAGCTGAGTCAGCTTTTTGTTTTAGCTGCGCGCTATAGGGCGCAGGTGATGAGCGCTTAGCTGAAAGTTGGTTATTAGATTCCTTGCTATTGAGACGCTCAGTCGTCTTAAACTGTTCTGTCTCCCTAATCTCCTGTTTACCGTTAGCACTTACAGGCTGAGAATCACCATCCGCTGATGCATGATTAGCCGCCGCTATGCTGGGTGGACTCTCTTGTGGCTGCATAAAAAGATTTTTTGTTGAGAGCAGTGTTTGTGTCTGTTGTAGAAAATAGAGTTCCTGTTGTGTTGCATTTTTGATCACGGGAAAAAGAGTATCGCGCTGCTGATCTAAAATGAAAACCTGCTCGATATAAGGACTATTTTTTACAAGCTGACGAAGAGAGGAGGTAGAGTATTGCTGGTCTTTACTGGCTAATAGTAAATTGGTTTCTGTTTGCAGAGCTGTTTCTAAGCGCTGAAAGTGTGATTGGAATAAGTCATCAACGTCTTCTAATTGGAGTTGAATGAGGCTTTGGAATTGATGCTTAACTAACTGTTGTTGGTTCTGTTCCAGCTGCACAGATATCCAGCCTAAGATAAGGACCGGAATAAGAATTAGGCTGATTAGAAGCAACGGTGTTTTTTTCAAAATCTGCTCTCTGTATGGTTAACGGCTGTCTTTACTCGGTTTAGCATCTAGTTCGGTTACAAGACCTAATGGCAGGCCTTTGTGTGGCAAAGGCCTGACGTTGTTTGACTAATAACTCTGTTGATTCGCGCGCTTGTATTGACGCTCTTTTAGCTCTTTACGTTTTTTGGTCCATTCTTGTTCATCGTCAAGCTCTTGTGCATCTTGCAAGGCTTCCTCTTTTTGTTCAATCAATTTAGGAGATGCAAGAGATTGGCCTAAGTTGTCTAGATAGTTGGCGCTCTCTTGTAAGATAGTTTTAGCGCCTTGGATATCACCCTGATCTCGTTTCTCCACTGCCTTTCGGTTGTATTCATTAGCCACCTGTTCAGCCGCAGCTTCGTAGGTTTTAGTGTCAATCGCTTCTTCGATCTGTTGCTGTGAACGGGTAAAGTTTGCAGCGACAGTGCTGTTAAGGCGTTCAGTGCGTTTATGGAAAAGGTCATTATAGTTAATATCTACATCGACCAAGTCTATGGACGCTTGGTTTTCCTGTGCAGGTACTTCCACTTCTAGGATAATGAACTTCTCTTGTTCGCTGTATAGCTGGTTCATTCGGGTGTTCACAGTGCTTCCGCTGATTTCAGCTTCACGGCCCAGTACGCGGATAGGGCGGACACCATTTTTACATCTGATGCGAATTTCTACACCTTGAGCGACGACAGAGAGTACATCGCCAAATTCATATTGAAAAATCTCAGCAAGGCTTGATGCGTTTTCTACAAATGCATGATTACCGTCACTAAAGCCTGCAAGCTGAGTCATTAAGTCCTCGTTATAGCCAAGCCCAAGCCCAATAGTGGTTACACTGATACCTTCTTTAGCTAAAGATAGTCCTAACTTTCCTAGTTCATTAGGCGTGCTTGGTCCTACATTTGCGAGCCCGTCAGATAGCAGAATAACGCGATTCACTTTGTTAAGATCCAAGAACTTTCTTAACTCTTGTGCTCCTTTGCTCACACCAGCAAATAGCGCTGTGTTGCCTTGGGCTTGGATGCGATTTATTGCTCGTGCGATGCGGGTGCTATCACTGGCTTTAGTTGCCGGTACCACTACATTCACTCTGCTATCGTAACTGACGACTGAAACGATATCATTTAGATCTAATCGATTGATCGCCATGATGGCCGCTTCTTTTGCATAATACATTTTGTCGCCTTGCATAGAACCGGACTTATCTAACACAATCGCAATATTTGCAGGAATGCGCTCTTGTAGTTTCTCCTGCTTAATACCTTCAAGTGAAATCTTTATAAAAGCATTGTGGGTTTTATTCGCTTCCATGATGGGTGTCGCTAGGTTTACATCCAGATCAACCTGCTTTGCATGAGCGGTAGGTAGCAGGGGGATGCTTAAGCAAGCAGCGACAATGAGGTGCTTTATCTTTATTAGTCGGTGACTGTTCATGTTGTTTTCCTTTTGTAATCGCTGAATTAGATACCGTAAATTTAGGAGAAAACTGAACTTGAAAAGTCAGATAGATCTGTATTTTTTGTAAAAGTTTTGTAAAAACTCATAACCTATTGTGCCAAAAAAGGACTATGTTTTTATAGTAGATTAAGAATTATGTGATTCTGATTTTGATATTTTAAGTTTAGATTCGATAAAGTGATCTAAATACATCACGTTGCTTGTTAGATGGCTGTTAGATGAGTGAAGGATGGTCTTTAATTATCTAGTGACTCAGATCAGTTACAGCTAATCATAATGCTTGCAGACTGTTTGGTCGCAGTTTATTAAGATATTTAAGATCATGTCGATAATTGGAGAGGACGCATTGAATGATAGTGACCAGTGAATTAATTTGGCAGGATCAACAGCATCAGGTGCTCTTTGAATTGATCGATGAAATAAAAGCTGATCATGTCGATCTGTCTACATTTACCCGTTTAATCGATTATGCGGAGCATCATTTTTCTTTAGAAGAGTCTTATATGCAGATGCTAGGTTATCCTGATTATGATGCTCATCTTCAGGCTCATAATAAGTTTCGCAGCGAACTACTGACAATGCTTGATGATCAGGGTGATTATGATGTTGAGTTGAGAACGACACTTTCAGACTTTCTAACCGAGTGGCTTAAGCGTCATATCTATGGTGTTGATAAAAAATTAGAAGTTTTTATCATGCAATCGGAAAGAAAGTAGTGCTTTCGTAGTTGTACTGTGTAATTAGTCAGTCTATTTGCACGGCAGGGGAGGTGGGTCGTGATGCTTTAAAGGTAGAAACGAAAGTCATTAATAGGCATTAAGTACTTAATTTTATTATTATCATTGTGTTTATGATTTAGTTGTTCTAACTTTTAGCTACTCTAAATTGCAGTGAGATAACAGATGCCTTTCATTTGCATAAAGTCTCTTCCATTCGAAGACGAAATAGATGTTCCGGGAATGATCAAAAGCATTACCGAGGATTTCTCTAAAGGAACAGATGTTGGTATTGAGCACATCACTGTGACGTGGGAGTTTATCCCCTCTCGACAATATGCAGTGGCAGGTTTAATGCCTGCTACACAGCCTCAAAGTGGAAGTCATCCCATACTTGTCGATCTACACGCGCCTAGCTTTCATAATAAAAGTAGTGTTGAGGCGATGATGGAGTGCCTTGCCTTTTCTGTATCTAAGCGTAGTAATGTGGCCTATAGTAATATTTTTATTAATTACCGTCGTGTAAGTTCAGGACATGTATTTGATCAAGGCGACATAATGCGTTGGAAATAGAATGCGCGTTAAATAAAAAAGAGGCGGTATGCCTCTTTTTTTGTTTCTGAATTTTTATCCGCTTGTGAAAATATTCTGTTGCAGGGTCTTATATCAAGGTCTTATATAAGAGCCTTAAAGCAGATACTTTTGGTGAGAAAAACGTTCATATTGAAGCGCTTCAGCTACTTCCTTTGCTTTTCTCTCTGATGTCATTTTTCCCAGTAGTACTAAGGCTGCTTGGTAACTTACTAGGCTGCCATTAGAGGTAATAACATTTCGATCAACCACTACATTTGTGTCGAACTGAACGTTTATTTCAGGATATGCCTCTTGTAAATCTTTTTCTCCTCCTGCCCAAGTAGTGGCTTTAAGGTTATTTAAAATCCCAGCTTTTCCCAGCAAGAAAGCCCCTGAGCAGTTACTTGCTATCCATTCTGCGTGTGTGGATGTCTGCTTAATAAACGCTATAAGCTGTTGGTTCTGAATTAAAGGTTTCATCGTGTAGCTGGATGGAACGATCAATACATCAACATGCGGATTATCACCAATCCAACTATCAACATTAAGGCTCAGCCCCTCTTCAGTCGTGATGGAGCTCTTATTTTCAACATTGATAACAATTGGAGTGTAGTCACTAAACCAAGTTTTTCGACTTGCTACACCAAATACTTCCAAAGGCGCTGTGATATCAGAGGTGAGTACACCATCAAAAACTAAAATGCCTATTTTTTTGTTCTCTGCATGTGCTGTATAGCTTGTTAAAGCCAGCATTAGGCTTAGAAATAATATTTGTATCCTATTTATAGACCGCATGAATAATCTCCTTAGATCTATTGAGTGTTCTATTTATAAGTGACTGATTAATAAGTGACTGAGTAGATTGAACGTTCTACATGCGGGTCGTGATGGCTATTCTATTCCACATGTTGATTAGATTGATCTGAGTAATGCATTGGGCGAGAAGCGGTTCAGTTAAATAATCGAGAGCCGTTTGGTATACATCAGAACTAACGCCGTCACGGATCAAGGTGATTGCATCAGTTAAAGCTAAAACAGCTCTCTGTTCATCGTTGAAGAGTAGGGAGGTCTTCCAGTTTGCTAGATCTGTGAGTTGTTCGTTAGTGAGGCTGGTTTTCTTAGCTTCCACTTGGTGCATGTTGAAACAGAAACTACAGTTGTTAATTATAGATGCGCGTAGCTTAATAAGTGATTTTAACTCAGGTGGGATTGCGCATGTTGCTAGGTAATTCTCAATATTAAGTATGGCTTGAAAGGCATAAGGGTCGGCTTTTTGAAGATTTAATCGTTGAGTCATTTTAAGTCCAGTAGTTTGTTATTGCTAATAGGCGGAGTTTAGATAAATCTGATTGCTTGAAAAATATGTTGTTTGTCATTTTATTAATGAATAAGATTCACTAATGGATAAATTTAGTGCTTTGAAAATGTTTGTCACCGTTGCAGATCAGGGAACATTTGGTGCCGCTGCAGCCCAGTTGGGAACAGATCCTTCCACTGTCAGTAAGGCACTAAGCCGCCTTGAGAAGGATTTGGGATATCAGCTCTTTTATCGTTCTACTCGCAAGTTGCAGATTACTGATTTAGGTATGAGCTATTTGGTGACGGTGCGACGGTTGTTGTCGGAACTAAGAGAGGCAGAGATTCAAATAGCAGCTGAAAATGACAGTCCACGAGGAGTGTTAAGAATTAATCTGCCTGTAGCCTATGGCCGGCTATATGTATTACCAATGTTTCCAGAGTTTTGTCGTCTATATCCTGATATAGAGTTGAATGTAACGTTTTCGGATGAATATGAAGATCTTATTGAGCAGGGGATCGATATCTCTTTCAGAACAGGAACTGTTGCTGATAGTCGGCTAATCATGCGTAAACTCAGCCCAATGGATTTCTTTATCTGCGCCTCTAAAGAGTACCTTGCTGAAAATAAAGCGATTACTCAGGTAGATGATCTGCATGATCATCCATGGATTAGATTTCGTTTTAAGCAGACGGGTAAATTAATGCCTGTTTTAGTGAAGGGGGCCGGTGCATCAATTAAGGACCATTCCAGTGTGATAAACCCTGGGGAGCAGTATGTCGTAGATGATGGTCAGGCGCTGGTGGAATTATGTAAACAAGGCTTAGGCTTGATGCAGGGTCCGCATTTTTTGTTTCGAGAAGAGTTACAATCTGGAGAGCTTGTATCGCTGTTTCCACGAACTGAGCCAGAGGGTTTTGGGGTTTATCTTTTATATCCCAAACGGCATTTCTTGCCGAAGAAAGTAGCTGTATTTATAGATTTCATTAAGCGTTCTCTAGCTGAACTTAATGAAACGGCTGATCACAGTTGGGCTAGGGAGATAACGCCCAAGAACGATTGGTAATCAATGTACCGGATTTATCAAGCCTACTCATTTTATAGTGGAAGTGTAATGAGTAATTTGAACCCGTCACCTTTGGCGCTTATCAATTTAAGTTCTCCTTTTAGTTTTTTTGTCACAAGTTCGTTAATGATGTATAAGCCTAGCCCGCTTCCGCCTTCATCTTTCTTGGTTGTGAAAAATTGATTAAACACATGAGGTTGATCGTTGGTTGATATGCCGTTTCCATTATCTTCATAGCTAAGCGTTAAACTGTTCCTATGGCTTTCGCAGTCGAAAATTATCTTCCCTTTTTGGTCTGCTTGATCAAATCCATGAATAAGTGAATTGTTAACTAGGTTTGTAATAATCTGCGCTAATGTTCCGGCCTCTATATCGAGTGAAATATCCTCTGCTATGTTGTTCTCGATTTCGATAGGTCGATTTTTAAAGGCGGGCTTCAGGCTGAGTGTAATCTCATCGATATAGTTTTTTAGGTTTAAGCTTCGAGATCGCTCGCTGATCTGGTCTACTGCAATCTCTTTAAAGGCCAGCATTAGGTCACTGGCCCGCTTTAAATTACTTTGGATAAGCTTTCCTGCTTCTGAACTGTCTTCGAGAAACCTTTCTAGATCACTCTGTTTGAGAGTGTTTTGTTCAATTTTTAATTGAACCTCCCTTGTTCCATCTGTAAGAAAGCTTCCCGCTGTATTAGCAACACCAATTGGGGTGCCTATTTCATGGCTGATACTGCTCACCATTCGCCCTAGGGTAGAAAGCTTCTCGTTTTGGATGATCTCAATTTGTGCTGCTTTTAGCTGGGTTTGAGCGGCATTAAGTTCGGTATCTCGTTCTACAAGAGCTTGAGTGCTATTTTGCACACGTGCTTCTAATTTTTTTTGGTAATCCAAAATTGATTTTTCTCTTTCCTCAAGCCTTTGTTGTTGATTAAGAAAAGAGGAATAAAGGTACTCGATCTCGTTTTCTGTAAGTGGATTGAAGCTCGATTGATCTTTTGTTTTTTGTTTTTTAGCAGGTGATGCCTTGGTAATTACTTCCATCATATGAGCCAGTTTCCTTATAGGTGAAAGGATAAGTGAGCGATGGAGTACAAAAATGAGAGTGATCACAATAATGATTGCTACACAAATAAAGAGGGAGAGTTTGAGGCCAAGGATTTGCCCATTAATAATGGCGTCATCAATCTGAGTGATGACCTCTAAAACTCCTCGTACTTCTCCAATCTCCCAGTCCACTTTGGGGGAGAGTGGATGATCGTTATGGCAGTCTACACAGATTTGAGAAATTAGGGGATCCGCTACAGCTACTTTTACGAGGGTTGTATTTTCATTACTAACTATCTTGCTAAAACTCGAATCAGGGTTGATGCGTAGGTGTTCCCATGCTGCAATTGCAAAACTATCTAGCTGTCGGTCAGATCGGTTTGGAAACGGGTAGGGGCTGTATAATTTAAGTTGAGTGCCTTTCCTTGAATAAATTTCGCTTAGGTCGTGAATCATCGTCGCTGGCAGAGGAATAGTGCCGCTTTTGTCATGGGCTATACCGACTTGAAGGGATGTTTGGTTTATTACTTCAGAAATGACGTTTTCGGCATAGTAACCACGTAATAATTTGAACTGTTCAACGGTGTCCATCGCTTTGAGTTTTGCTTCCTGAGCAGCGTTCTCTTTGACTGCAGAGGGGATATATATCATCACACCGGCGCTGAGCAGTATTAAGATAAATGAAACAGGGATTATGATCTTCCAAATCAAGGAACGACTGAACCACATCAATCCTTCTCCGTCACTTTGATGGCTTTATCAAACTTAGTATAGAAGTGAATACTTGAATGTGGAGTGAGGGAAGGAGCTAAAGGCGGATAAAGACTAGGTTTTTGAAAATGAGAGTTTAATTATGTGATAAATGATTGATAATCATCTCAAGCTGCCACACAAATGATGTGGCAGCTTGAGATAAAACAGTATGTTTAGTGAAGTTTCATCTTAGGCCTAACCACTTTACTGACTTTCTCAGCGATATATACGAGCATCGCTTTGAAAAAACCATGTATTGCGATTTGGTGCATACGATACAGCGATATGTATACGATCCTAGCGATCTTACCTTCAATAAACATGGAGTTTTTAGTCAAATTGCCCATCAGACTACCGACTGTACTGTAGCGACTAAGGTTTACCAAAGAGCCATGGTCTTTGTATACATAAGGTAATAAAGGCTTATCTTGCATCTGCAGTTTGATGTTCTTTTTAACTAAAGTTGCCATCTGGTGAGCAGATTGTGCTCTTGGTGGGACCCAGCTGCCATCTTCCTGCTCGCAGGCACAGCAATCACCAATAACAAAAATATTGTCATGTAATGTGCTTTGTAGCGTTGGTTTAACCAAAACCTGATTTGTTTTGGTTAATTCAAATTTATACAGATCTGCAATAAAGTCAGGCGCTTTAACGCCTGCAGCCCATATCATCATATCGGCTTCAATAAGTTCGCCATCCGCTGTTGTGAAGCCTTCTTTAGTTGCTGACTTAATCCGCGTGTTCTCAGCAACGTCTACACCTAATTCAGATAGTTCATCGCGTGCCGAGGCTGAGATGCGATCAGGCAATGCAGGAAGGATGCGAGGGCCCGCTTCAATTAAAGTGATTTTTAATTGCTGACCGGTCATATTAGGTAGGCCATATGAGCTCAGCATGTCTGTCACATTATGTAGCTCTGCTGATAGTTCAACGCCCGTCGCACCACCACCAACGATGGCAATATTTAGTACACCATGATCTTGTTGGTTGATACGCATGAAGTTGTTAATCAGGCTGTTATGGAAACGCTCAGCCTGCATTGCTGTATCAAGGAAGTAGCAATGCTCAGCAACACCAGGGGTGTTGAAATCATTACTAACGCTGCCGATCGCCAAGATTAATGTGTCATAGGAAAGATAACGCTCAGGAAGGATGGTATCTCCGTTTTCGTCATAGGTCTCGGCTAGGGTGATTGTCTGATTATCGGAATCCATGCCGCAAAAACTGCCAAGTTGGAATTTATAGTGATGCTTGACCGCATGGGCATGATAAACGACTGCATCAGTGCTTGGATCTAGAGAGCCGGTTGCAACTTCATGCAGAAGTGGCTTCCATATGTGAGAACGCTTTTGATCGACGAGAGTGACGCTAACATCGGGGTTTCTTTTATAGCGATGCCCGAGCTGTGTAACAAGCTCTAATCCACCGGCTCCACCACCGACCACAAGTATATTGCGGGGTCCTGTTGAGGTTGTCATAGTTACATTCCTTAAAAAATATGGGATTAGCAACAGGGGGTGTCCTCTATAACTAATCCCATATTCTTTTGGGGTTCGGTATTATTTCCGGAAGTATACTTTGGTATTATTTTGTATGAAAGTAAATAAAATCGATAACGATTAGATCTAAAGAATGAAACCAACAGTTATTAGGTAGGGGCATAATCTGATACTTGATGCCTGCTACCTAATATTATCTAGCCATTACTAAGTGTCTATGAGTTAAAGGTTAAACGCAGCATTTAAGAGAGATTGTGTATATTTCTCTTGAGGTGATGTAAATATTTTCCCAGCATTCCCTTGCTCTATAATGTCGCCATGACGCATAACTACAAGTTTATGGCTCAACGCTTTGACTACAGCAAGATCGTGGCTGATGAATAGGTAGGTGAGTGCATATTTGGCCTGCAGCTCACGTAGCAGTTCGACAATCTGTTTTTGTACTGTTCTATCCAGCGCTGATGTTGGTTCATCTAGAACGATGAGTTCAGGTTTAAGAACTAAAGCACGAGCAATGGCGATGCGTTGTCGCTGTCCCCCAGAAAACTCATGTGGATAGCGATGCCTGCTATCAGGATCGATACCTACCTCATTAAGTACATTAATGATCTGCGTTTCATGACTATCTGCGGCTTCCGGCTGATGAATTTCTAAGCCTTCAGCAATGATCTCTGAAATAGACATTCTAGGGCTTAAACTACCAAATGGATCTTGGAAGACAATTTGAATACGACTTCTTAAGGGTTTGACTTGCTTTTGATCTAAGCCTTGTAGCGCCTGCCCAGCAAAGGTAATACCACCTTCACTGCGGATCAGCTTTATAATGGCTAGCCCAAGAGTCGTCTTACCTGAGCCCGATTCGCCTACTATACCTAATGTTTCACCCTTATTGACCGATAAATCTACGTGGTTTACCGCATGGATATGGTCGGTTGTGCGTTTGAAGAATCCGCTTTTAATTGGGAACCAAACTTTTAGTTTTTCTGTAGTTAAAAGTGTCTCATTAGGGATGTTAACGGATGCGGGGTTCCCTGAAGGTTCAGCATCTAATAATGTTTTTGTATAGTCATGTTGTGGTGAAGAAAAAAGCGTTTCCGTGGTAGCGCTTTCAACTTGTTCACCTTGAAACATGACACAAACGTGATGTGCGTAGCGGCGTACTATGTTGAGGTCATGAGTGATCAAAAGGATCGACATACCCAGCTTATCTTGTAGCTCTTTGAGTAACTGAAGTATCTGTTCCTGAATTGTTACATCCAGCGCAGTTGTTGGTTCATCCGCAATCAATAATTCAGGGTCATTTGCCAAGGCCATTGCAATCATTACACGCTGACGTTGCCCACCTGAAAGTTCATGTGGGTAGCTTCCCAAGCGTTTATGCGGTTCAGGAATACCGACCAAATCAAGCAATTCAAGAATACGTGTACCGGCTTGCTTACCCGTCATACCTCTATGTAGCAGTAATGTTTCGCCAATTTGCTTTTCAATAGTATGAAGTGGGTTTAAGGAGGTCATTGGTTCTTGGAAGATCACACTGATCTTATCACCCCTTAATTGGCACATCTGTGCTTCGTTCAACTCTAGCAAATTCTTACCGTCGTAGATGATTTCACCAGATGGATGACTTGCCTTGGGGTAGGGGAGAAGTTTCAGTACTGACATGGCCGATACTGATTTACCTGAGCCTGATTCTCCCACTAGAGCCAGTGTTTGACCTTTTGGAATATCAAAACTTATCTGCTTAACAGCGTCTACAGGTTGTGCATCTCCTTGATCAAATCGAACTGAAAGGTTGCGTACACTCAATAAATTGTTATTTGTAGAACTATCTTTTTCGTGATTGGTCTTCATGAAACTTTCCTTGGATCAAAGGCATCACGAACTGCTTCGCCGATAAAAATTAATAACGTCAACATAATGGACAAGGTAAGAAACGCAGTAATGCCTAACCAGGGTGCATGAAGGTTGGTTTTACCTTGAGCGACTAATTCACCTAATGAGGGGCTGCCGGGTGGTAGGCCAAACCCTAAGAAGTCCAGAGCTGTCAGCGTTACGAGTGACCCATTGAAGATGAACGGCATAAATGTGAGTGTTGCTACCATTGCATTAGGTAGAATATGCCTAAACATTATCATCCGGTTATTAAGGCCGAGGGCTCTTGCCGCACGCACGTATTCAAGGTTACGCCCGCGTAGAAATTCTGCTCGTACAACATCAACCAGTTGCATCCAAGAGAATAGGAGCATAATTCCCAATAGCCACCAAAAATTTGGTTCTACGATACTGGCTAGGATAATTAAGAGGAATAACACCGGTAGGCCTGACCAGATCTCAATGAAACGTTGGAATATAAGGTCGACTTTACCTCCATAGTATCCTTGAACGGCACCTGCAATAACGCCAATAATGGAACTAGCAATGGTTAGCACTACAGCGAATAGGATTGAGATTCTAAAGCCGTAAATAACGCGCGCTAAAACATCTCTTGCCTGATCATCAGTACCGAATGGATTCTCCATACTTGGTGGTGATGGCGCTGGGACAGGAAGGTCGTAGTTAATCGTATTGTAGCTATAGCGAATCAGAGGCCAGACTATCCAGCCTTGCCCATCTTCATGTATTAGATCTTGAATGTAGGGATCTTTAAAGTCAGCGGGGCTGTCGAATTCCCCGCCAAAAGTAAGCTCGGTATATTCTGTTGCAACGGGGAAAAAAAGATCACCTTTGTAAGACACAATGAGAGGGTCATCATTCGCAATGAACTCAGCAAATAGTGATAAGACAAATAGACAGCTAAACAACCAAAGAGACCAGTAGCCTCGTTTGTTGCTGCGGAAGTTATCAACACGACGTTGATTCAGGGGGCTCATCTTTTTAAATACAGATGCCATTGTTACTGCTCCCTGCTTTCGAAGTCGATACGTGGATCAACGAGTACATAGGTTATATCGCTGATGAGTTTCAGAATTAGACCGATTAGAGTGAAAATGAACAGTGTGCCAAAGATAACGGGGTAGTCACGATTGATCACGGCTTCATAACCTAATAAGCCAATACCATCTAATGAAAAGATAACCTCAATCAGCATTGAGCCAGTAAAAAATATGGTAATTAGAGCTGCGGGCATACCAGCAATAATAATTAGCATGGCGTTACGAAATACATGCCCATAAAGCACCTGATTTTCTTTAAGTCCTTTAGCGCGAGCAGTAATCACATACTGCTTGTTAATCTCATCTAAAAAAGAGTTCTTGGTAAGCATTGTGAGCGTCGCAAAACTGCCTATAACGGACGCAAGTACAGGCAGAGTGATGTGCCAGAAGTAATCCTTAATTTGTCCCCAAAGACTTAGCTCATCAAAATTAGGGGAGGTTAAACCACGCAGAGGAAACCAGTCTAGCCATGTGCCCCCTGCGAAAATAACGATTAGCAAAATAGCGAAAAGGAAGTTAGGAATTGCATAGCCGATGATAATGGCACTACTGGTCCAGATGTCGAAGGGGGTGCCATCTCTGACTGCTTTACGAATACCTAATGGGATAGAGACCATATAGGTAATCAGCGTAGCCCATAATCCCAGAGAAATAGAGACAGGGAGCTTCTCAATGATGAGATCTACAACAGGTTTATCGCTAAATAAACTCTTTCCAAAATCAAATACTGCATAGCTTTTGAGCATGATCCAAAAGCGTTCATAAGCCGGTTTATCAAAACCGTAGAGTGCTTCGATATCTTTAATGATCTCAGGGTCTAATCCGCGGGCGCCTCGATAGGTGCTATCACCGCTATTGACTGTACTCGATTCACTAGAGAGGTCGCTTTGAACTCCACTTACACGAGCAGTCGCGCCAATATTGATGCCTTGCAGCTGCGCGATTGTTTGTTCAACAGGGCCGCCAGGTGCGGCCTGAACAATGATGAAGTTGATCGTGAGTATTCCGATGAGCGTTGGAATAATAAGCAGTAGGCGTCGTAATATGTAAGCTGCCATTATTTACTTTCCTCGACTGATTTGCTCCACCAAGTTTCAAACCCCAAATTGTATTTAGGGCGAATTTTCGGCATCTCAAATTTATTCCAATAAGCGACACGGTATTTATTAATATGGTACTGAGGAATGACAAAATGATTCCACTGCAAAACACGATCGAGTGCACGGGTTCTTAGTACCAGCTGTTTACGGTCTTGTGACTGAATAAGTTGCTCAACCAGATGATCGATAGCAGGGTCGGAAATGCCGATTAAATTGCGGCTACCTTCAATATTGGCACTTGATGAGTGCCAATAGTCCCTCTGCTCATTACCCGGAGAGGATGATTGACCGAAACCGCTGACAATAATATCGAAGTCATATGTTCTTAAACGCCCTATGTATTGAGAAACGTCGATTAATCGGATATTGGCCTTGATCCCAAGACGTTCTAAGTTACGTATGAAGGGAGATACCACGCGTTCAAAGGCTGGAGAGTAAAGAAGCATCTCAATCGTGAGTTGTTTGCCAGTCTCTTCATTGATCAATTTACCCGATTTGAAGACCCAGCCTGCTTTTTGCAACAGGCGTTTGGCTTGGCGTAATTCTGAATAGATGCGTCCATTTCCGTCTGTCTTAGGCGCGCGGTAAACCTGTGTAAAAACTTCAGGAGGGACTTGGTCTTTTATAGGTTCAAAGATCTTAAGTTCTTCTTCACTAGGGAGAGATGTTGCAGCCATCTCCGAATTTGAGAAGAAGCTATGAGTTCGCGTATAGGCATTGTAGAAAATATTTTTATTGGTCCACTCAAAATCAAAAGCTAAGGCAAGTGCCTGTCGAACACGTGGGTCTGTAAATTGCTCTCTACGATTATTAATGACAAACGCTTGCATGCCAGTGGGATTCTGATGTTCTAGTTCAGCTACTTTTATGCGCCCGTCTTCGAAAGCGGATCCGGTGTAGCTGGTCGCCCAACGCTTAGAGGAGTTTTCTTCACGGAAATCGTATTCGCCAGCTTTAAACGCTTCGAGGGCGACAGTGCCGTCCCGGTAATAATCAAAAGTTCGATACTGGAAATTATCATAACCAACTTTTACTGGAAGTGATGCTGCCCAGTAATCTTCATTGCGGCTATAAGTAATGCTGCGGCCGGGATCAAATGATTCAATCTGGTAAGGGCCTGAACCGATTGGAATGTCCAAAGACGGCTTTTGGAAGTCTCTCTTTTCCCAATAGTGTTTTGGTAAAATGGGAACTTCGCCAACAATAAGGGCGAGTTCTCTATTTAAGGCATTTTTAAAGGTGAATTTCACTCTTTGCGGATTGATCGCTTCTATCTTTTCGATATCCGCATAGTAAGCTTTAAAAAAAGGTTTCCCTTTTTCTCTTAATATATTGAAGCTGAATTGGACATCATCTGCCGTAAGTGGTGTCCCATCACTGAATTGCGCTGTTGATCGTAAATTGAAGATGATCCAGCTACGGTCGCTTGGCACTTCAACAGATTCAGCAACCAAGCCATAGAGTGAAAAAGGTTCATCATTGGCTCGGGCCAAAAGGGAGTCATAAAGAAGGCCTAGACCGTCTGCTGAATTTCCTTTCACGATGAACTGATTAAAACTATCAAAAGTGCCAATAGCGGATTGAATCGCTTTGCCGCCTTTGGGAGCATTAGGGTTAACGTATTCAAAATGGGGAAATTGAGGTGGGTACTTTAAATCTCCATGCATAGCAATGCCATGAGAGACTTGAACAACATCAGCTGCGCTTATTAATGAAGCAGTGCTAACGGCTACGCTTACAGTGGCAATTAAGCTTTTACGCAGAAGATGGGTGACAGAGGATAACTTTATCAATAGTGCGTCCTTTTTGGAGAAGAGCTTAGCTATATAGATATGCCACTCGTTGATTTATAGCTGATATTTGTTTGTAACATATGAGGCTATGAGTGTGACAGTAAAAGCCTTTTATTGTTCAAACTCATCCGCAAAATCAGTTAGTTGTTGATGTATATGTTTACGTTTAACTTTGTTTTCAACTAGCTCCGCATGTTTCTGTATCAAATAGTCATGTTTGGACGGATTTCCATCGGCAAGTCCTTTTATAAGGTCTTGGTCCATCCAATTTTGAATACGTTTAAACAATACGACCTTGAAAATAATAGCCAGTGCTGTTGAAACAAAAATAATAATATAAGCTGTAGTGTCCATATTTAGTTCCAATCTTTTCTGGCTATAGTTTGACTCAATTCGAGCGTGTTACATCAACGTACAGAGTTAAACGTTGACCAGGTTGCAAATAGTTTCGTTTGCTAATTTTATTCCATTGTAAAATATCATCTATGCGAACGTTAAACTTGCCTGCAATGCGAGCTAGTGAATCTCCACTGCGAACCTTGTAGCCAACTTTACGAATAATTTGACGGTCAGCACTACTTATAACTGATTGTTGCGGTTTACTCCAAATAACTAGGCGTTTACCAATGGCCAATGAGTCACCCGGAGCCATACTGTTCCAGCTTGCTAGCTGCCGCACACCAACATTATGAGTCTTAGCGATACTCCAAAAGCTATCTCCACTCTTCACCGTATGATAGGTGTCTTTACGATCTGTTGTTCTTGATATGTTCTTTTGCTTTTGAATATGGCGTTGGTGCTGACTTAAGACATATTCGCTTGATAGCTGGCTTGCGGTAGGAACCAAAAGCGTTTTGCCTGCGCGTATATTGTTGTTAGCAATATTATTTGTTTTACGGATCAGTTCAACGGAGGTCTCAAACGCCTGTGCAATGGTGCTGAGCGAATCCCCAGATTTTATTGTATAGCGTGTCCACTGCACTCGTTTGTCAGCAGGTAGTTCCGAAAGTGCTTTATTGAATTGCGCTTTATTCGCAACTGGAACTAAAAGGCGATGAGGGCCTTCAGGCGCAGTTGCCCAGCGGTTAAAACCAGGGTTTAGTAGATAAAGCTCTTTAGTCGTAATACCTGCCATCGTAGCTGCTTGTGCGATATCGATCTGGCTTTGAGTATCTATTTGGCTGAAATAAGGTTGGTTAGGCATTGGTTTTAACGCAACGTTATATTTTTCTGCATTTTTAACCAGTTCAGCAATGGCCAAAAGTTTAGGCACATAAGCCATTGTCTCTTTTGGTAGCTTCAAGGACCAGAAATCAGTAGGTAAGTTTTGACGTTTGTTTTTCTTTATAGCTAAAGAAACTGTACCACCGCCTGCGTTATAGGCAGCTAACGCTAATAGCCAGTCTCCATCAAAACGTTTGTTTAGCTGTGATAGGTATTTATAAGCGGCATCCGTTGAACTGATAATGTCTCTTCGCCCGTCATACCACCAGTTCTGCGTCAGCCCAAAATATTTACCGGTTGAAGGGATAAATTGCCATGCTCCAGCTGCACGGCCGTGGGAATAGGCAAAGGGATCATAAGCACTTTCGACGATAGGGAGTAAAGCAAGCTCAGTTGGAATGTCCCGTTTTATCGCTTCGTTAACGATATGGAAGTAATAAGGCGTGGCACGTTTAACAATACGATCCATGTAAGTTGGGTGTTTAAGGAACGATTTTAATTGGCTTTGAACGCGCTCATTCTCAAGATGGAGGTCCAGTTGCATCTCATCACGTGTTACTTGCCAAAGATCGCTTGGGGCCGAAGCGTATTGTCCTGAATTGTGACTTTGCTTCGCCTTAAAGGCTTGTACAGAGGTCGATTGTTGCTGAGTGTACTGGTCTGAAGTTGTAGGCTTTTCAGTAATGGTTTGGCAACCGGTTAGCACCAAACTAGATAGACAG
>DJLT01000074.1 GCA_002435145.1 Neptuniibacter sp. UBA6509 | reverse complement strand
ATTTTGGGCACTGGCGTGGGTGGAGGCATTGTTATTAATAAGCAGCTTTTAAGCGGCCCCAACGCTATTTGTGGTGAATGGGGTCATAACCCTCTCCCATGGATCAATACAAAAGATAAGCCAGGTAGAACGTGTTATTGCGGCAAACAGGATTGTATAGAAACCTTTCTTTCCGGTCCGGGCTTTGCCTCGTCTTATTCAGGCCAAAGCGCTGAGCCTAATACTTTTTTAAGCTCTGAACAGATATGGCAAGCTGCGAGACAAGGCGACACTCTAGCATCAGAGCATTGTGATCTTTATATAGAGCAACTTGCTAAAGCGCTTTCTTCCGTTATCAATATTTTAGATCCTGCTTGTATCGTTTTAGGTGGCGGATTATCCAATATTGATGAGATCTATGAAAAAACAGCTGCTCGCTTAGGGAACTATGTTTTCTCTGACAGCGTTAATACCCCTATTAAGAAAGCTAAATATGGCGACTCCAGCGGAGTACGTGGAGCCGCCTGGCTTTAATCTAATTAGGTTGATTGCTTACAACCAGATACGACTATTTTTTAGAAGCTTTTGGTTCACTCACTAAGATTAAATCCCGATTTTTATCCACGGTCGCTGCGCCAATCCCTTTGACCTCTTCAATTTGATCAACAGATTGAAAAGGTCCATTTTCCGTTCGATAAGCCACAATAGCAGCCGCCTTGGATGGGCCGATACCTGTGAGGGTTTGTGAGATTTGTTCCTGCGAAGCTGTATTGATATTTATCGCTTCAGCAAAAGAGTAAGTTGAAAATACGCAGATTAGCGCAAGAAAAAGCGCTCTGAGAGAACTTAGTTTCATATGAAAATCCTTTTCCATGATTTATTTTTATGTACTACATCTGGCTCCGGCTATCCGTAGCCAGAGCTTATTTATAGCGTGCTTTAAGAACTAAATCAACGGAGCAAGTTCAGCATCAATGCTTGCAAGAGAATCTATAGGTGAAGCAGCCTTAGTAATCGGGCGCCCAATAACAAGATAATCACTGCCTGCAGTAATCGCATCAGAAGGCGTCATGATACGTTTTTGGTCTCCAACTTCAGCATCGGCAGGTCTAATACCCGGTGTGACTAATTTGAAATCCGCACCAATAATCTGGCGTAAAGGTTTCACTTCCTGAGCAGAACACACAATCCCATGTAGCCCACTACTTTCAGTAAGCTTCGCTAGGCGCTTCACCTGCTCAAGTGGATCAATATCGAGCCCTAGCTCGACTAGATCAGAACGTTCCATACTGGTTAGAACGGTTACACCGATCAGCAAGGTATCTGTGCCGTTCACCTGCTCTAGCTCATTACGCGCAGCTTCCATCATTCGACGTCCACCGGAAGCATGCACATTCACCATCCAGACACCCAGCTCAGCTGCAGCACGTACCGCTTTCGCTGTTGTATTCGGAATATCATGAAATTTAAGATCCAAAAACAGCTCAAAGCCTTGGGCATGTAGCGCTTCAACAATCGCCGGACCACAACGAGTAAACAGCTCCTTACCCACTTTTACTCTGCAACGTTGCGGATCTAACTGTGCCGCCATGGCTAATGCTTGTTGCTGGTTTGGGTAATCTAATGCAACTATTACACGCTTTTTATCTACTGACATATTCATTCTCTAAATTCGATTATTCGCCTTCTAATCCTTGAATAGGCTTAGTCGTGCCCCAGCTTTTACATGATGGGCACTGCCAAGAAAGCGTCCGCCCAGAAAAGCCACAGCTATTACAACGATATATAGGTTTGGATAGTTCTAACTGCCCGGTTAACCCACGAAACACTTTTAAACTGTCTTTTTCATTATCTGCCCCATATTCTATATGAAGATCGATAAGACTATTAAACCCTTTTATCGAGGGACGGCGTTTTAATTCCTCGGTAACAAAACTACCGGCAGCATAAGCTCCCCTATCCGCTCTTATTTGCTCCGCCAATGCTACGATTACCGTTGTAGAGGGCGCCTTAGCAAGGCACGTACGCAGATATTCCGTATACTCCCGCGGGTCCTTCGTTTGCTCATAACACTCACTTAAGAGCGGAATCGTTTCAGATACAAATAAACGATCTATCTTGGGAATACTCTTAAGATGCTTTATCGCCTGTTTCCAGTTCGAGGAGGACATCGCCATTCGCGCGAGCATTAAACGGATACGGACATTATTCCCTTCAAATTGTTCAGCACGTTTCAAATAACTGGCAGAGATGGTTACTTTCTTTTCAGCAATCGCTTGCTCTGCTAATTCACAGCAGTAGTGTGCAAGTTCGGTCGCGATTAGTTTTCGTTCTTCAACACTTAAGTCTTGAGCAGCGTTAAGTGCTTG
This sequence comes from Neptuniibacter sp. UBA6509, assembly GCA_002435145.1. Classification (GTDB taxonomy): domain Bacteria; phylum Pseudomonadota; class Gammaproteobacteria; order Pseudomonadales; family Balneatricaceae; genus Neptuniibacter. The sequence goes on along the minus strand of DJLT01000074.1, from coordinate 36,178 downwards.
CTCCCATTCACCCTCTTTCTCATAAAGCTTTATCAGTAAACAAAGGGCATTATGACGTGTTTCTTTAGGCGGTGTTGATTTAATAATCTCAAGCAAGAGGTTTTCAGCACGGTCCAATAAACCCACCGCATAATAATCTCGCGCAAGCGCCATTTGGATACGCATAAAATCTGCACGACTTAGATCAGGCCTTGCAAGCAACTGCTGGTGAATTTGTATAGCGCGATCTACATCGCCTTTGCGCCTGAACAGCTTGGCAAGAGAGAGGTGAGCAGGAATCGTATCGGAGTTTATCTCAAGTGCACGTATGAAGCTTTCGATCGCTTCATCCATTTTCTCATTTAGCAGGTAGTCCAAACCTGTAAAGTACTCGGTACTCAGGTTTATTTGTGGCTGATTGCTACGCTGACGTTTATCTCTTCGTCCCAAGAACCAGCCAATCGCAATGGCCAGCATCAGAGGGACTATAAGCAGGTAATTACCTAAAGAGTTTTCTAAGACTCTATCGAGATTAAACGGCATCTTTGAGGTTGGACACTCTCAACTGATCTAACTCTTTCTGTGTCGTTGCGATTTTACGGCGCGCTGAACCTAAACGTGTTTTTAACATCCAAACAGTCATGACGCTCAGAAGAATGCCCATAAACCCTCCCATTAGAAAGGTGGCAATCAACCAAATAGATAGACTTGCTTCAGGCAACTGGAAGAATACTAGGTCGATCACTACTTTATCCGTATTATGGATAGTGAACATGATGCCCACTAATAAAACAGCAAGACAAAGCAGAACAATGATCAATGTTTTTAAAAAACGCACGCTGAAAGAACCTCAATAACTATTTTTGAATGGAGTCATTCACTTGCTCTCTAAGCTCTTTACCAGGCTTAAAATGCGGTACATATTTAGCATCTAACGAAACTGACTCACCGGTTTTAGGATTGCGCCCAGTTCGCGGCGCTCTGTAATGGAGGGAGAAGCTTCCAAACCCTCTAATTTCTATACGATGGCCTTGCGATAAAGACTCCGTCATATGATCAAGCATAGTCTTAACCGACAACTCAATATCTTTTACCGATAACTGATCGTGACGATCTACCAGTAATTCTATCAGTTCAGATTTAGTCATATCTTCTCCCTCGATCGTTTGATCTTATCGTAAACCCGAGGTTTACTTTGAATCGATTTTCTTCATCTGTGCTTTTATCAAATCACCAATCGTTGTTGGACCTGAAAGATCTACATCCGATTGCTGACTGACACTGTCCATTGCCTTTTTCTCTTGAGCTATTTCAAGCTGTTTAATAGACAGAGCTATCACGCGGCTGCGTCTGTCAATATTAACAACCATCGCTTCCACTTCATCCCCAATGAAGTAAAGACTGCTCAAGTTTTCAACACGATCGCGCGAAACCTCTGCAATTCTAACAGAACTTTCCACACCTTCAGCTAAGGTTAGAACTAAGCCTTTGGAGGTTATTTCAGAAACCGTGCCTTTGACTGTTTCACCCTTAGATTTAGTCGATGTATATTCGCTAAACGGGTCACCATCAAGTTGCTTAATCCCTAGGGCAATGCGTTCTCTTTCTGAATCTATAGAAAGAATAACGGCTTCAACTTCATCACCTTTTTTGAAGCGTTTAACCGCATCTTTGTCACTATCATCCCATGAAAGATCTGATTGGTGAACAAGACCATCGATACCCCCATCCATTCCTACAAAGATGCCAAAATCTGTAATTGAGCGAATAACACCGTTTACACGATCACCTTTGGTAAACTGTTCAGAGAAGGTTTGCCAAGGGTTTGGCGTACACTGTTTCATACCAAGGGAGATACGACGTCGCTCTTTATCGATGTCTAATAACATCACATCGACTTCGTCTCCAAGCTGAACAACTTTAGATGGGTGTACATTTTTGTTTGTCCAATCCATTTCGGATACATGGATTAAACCTTCAATACCATTTTCTATCTCTGCAAAACAGCCATAATCTGTCAGATTAGTGACTTTAGCTTTGGCTTTCATACCCGCAGAATAATTAGAAATTAACTGTGTCCATGGATCATCTGTAAGCTGTTTTAAACCTAAAGAAACGCGATTTTTCTCTTTATCAAATCGCAGAATCTGTATATCTATCTCTTCGCCCACAGTCAGGGCTTCACTTGGATGTTTAACTCGCTTCCAAGCAATGTCAGTAATATGAAGCAAACCATCGACGCCGCCCAAGTCAATAAACGCGCCATAGTCTGTGATATTTTTGACAATACCTTTAACAACCTGGCCCTCTTTCATATTAGCCAGTAGTTTCTCGCGCTCCAGGATATAAGCGGCTTCAAGTACAGCTCGACGAGACACAACGATGTTATTGCGTTTGGCATCAAGCTTAACAAGCTTAAACTCTAATTCTTGAGATTCGAGATGACTGGTATCTCTGACGGGGCGTACATCTACCAATGAACCCGGTAGGAAGGCATGAATCGTATTAACATCAACGGTGAAACCGCCTCGAACTTTGCCGGTAATTCGACCTTTTATAATCTCATCACCTTCAAAAGCTTTTTCTAGTTCGAGCCATGCTTCTGCACGTTTGGCTTTTTCTCGTGAAAGCTGCGTGGTGCCGAAACCATCTTCCATCGTCTCAAGGGCAACTTTGACTTCAGACCCAACTTCTACAGTCAGGTCACCGTTATCATCAAAGAACTGATGACGCGGAATAACACCTTCTGATTTGAGCCCTGCATTAACGATGACAAAGTCATCCTCAATCGCAATGACTGTTCCCGTTACTATGGCACCTGGCGCCATTTCAAGCTCTTGAAGACTCTCTTCAAACAGCTCTGCAAAGCTCTCACTCATATCAGTTTCATCCCGCTTTCAGTCAATACGACATCTGTCAGCGAAGCCCTTTGTGCCTCGCTTCATCCATTACAGCGGCTAGGACCTCTTTGATAGACATGGTAGTCGTATCCAGAATTACAGCATCCGCCGCGGGCTTAAGAGGGGCTACAGCTCGATTCATATCGCGATCATCTCGCGCCTGAATGTCCCCTAATATAGCTTGAAGATTAGCACCCAGTCCCTTGTTTATCAACTGGTTATACCGACGCTCAGCACGCTCTTCTGCGCTTGCATCAAGATAAACTTTTAAGGCCGCATTGGGAAAGACAACAGTTCCCATATCACGACCATCTGCAATAAGGCCTGGCATTTCTGCAAATGCACGTTGACGTTCTAATAGCGCGTCTCGGACACTTGGTATCGCAGCCACGATAGATGCATCACTTCCAACCACTTCAGTACGGATAGCATCCGTTACTTCTTCACCTTCAAGTATGATTTGCACAACATCTTCATCACGGGCAATAAACTGCACATCAAGATGAGCCGCCAACACAACCAGCGCTTCCTCATCATCCAGTTCAACACCATGATGCCGAGCCGCCAATCCAACTAAGCGATACAACGCACCGCTATCTAGAAGCTCCCAGCCCAATTCACGCGCCAACAATTGGCAGATAGTTCCTTTACCCGATCCACTTGGACCATCAACGGTAATGACGGGTACCTGTCGATTAGACATCACCCCTTCTCCTTTTCAACCTTAATACCTGCAGACTGTGCTAATTCAACAAACCCAGGGAATGAGGTAGCCACATTTGCGCATTCATTAATTGTAATTGTTCCAGTCGATCGCAATGATGCAACGGCAAACGCCATCGCTATACGGTGATCATCATGGCTTTCAACAGTTCCGCCTGTTAGCGTCCCGCCCTGTATCACGGCACCATCTTCTGTGCCTTCAATATCAGCGCCGAGAATTTTCAAGCCATCAACCATTGCCTGAATACGATCGCTCTCTTTAACACGTAGCTCTTCAGCACCCGACACGACAGTCGTGCCTTCAGCGCTGATCGCTGCAATGAAGATAGCCGGAAATTCATCAATCGCTAGAGGTACTTGATCTTCCGGAATATGAATACCTTTCAGAGGCGCATAGCGAATACGGATATCAGCAACGGGTTCGCCACCCACTTCACGCTCATTTAGCAGCTCTAAATTAGCACCCATTAATCGCAAGATATTAATAATGCCTATACGGGTAGGGTTGATACCTACATGTTCAATCGTCAGATCAGAATCTGGACAGATCGCCGCTGCAACCATAAAGAAAGTAGCTGAAGAGATATCTGCTGGCACATCAATTCGAGTGGCATGTAACTGACCACCCGGTGTCACTTTAGCGGTAGATCCATTCTGTTCTACTGGATAGCCAAAGCCCGTTAGCATACGTTCTGTATGATCACGCGTTGGTGCAGGCTCAGTTACTGAGGTATCGCCCTCGGCATAAAGCCCTGCTAGCAATAAGCATGATTTAACCTGCGCACTTGCCATCGGCATATCATAATGAATACCTTTTAAAGACTGACCACCTTTGATTTTTAATGGAGGCCGTCCATTTTCAGCGGTTTCAATCTCAGCACCCATTAGACGTAGCGGATCTGCTACACGTCCCATTGGACGTTTAGTCAGTGATTCATCGCCACTTAATTCAGTATCAAACGCTTGCGCAGCAAGCAGCCCTGATAACAAACGCATGGACGTTCCAGAATTACCTACATATAGCGGTCCTGGAGGAGCCTGAAGACCGTTAACACCAACACCATAGATAGTGACGTTGCCGGCATCGGGCCCTTCGATAACGACACCCATATCACGGAATGCCTGAAGCGTTGCTAAGCTATCTTCACCTTCCAGAAAGCCCGTAACTTCAGTTACACCGTCTGCTAGTGAACCCAACATAATGGATCGATGGGAGATAGATTTATCACCTGGAACTCTAATTTTTCCACTTACGCTGCCGCCAGGCTGGGCACGAAAGGTTACTTGTTGATTACTCATATGCTGTGAATATGCCGTACCAGATAAAATTCTTGAAAAATGTTCTCTTGCAGCTTTTGCGCGCGTAAAAGTTCCCAGCATGGATTCGCTGTCACCACACTCAATAGCTGCCCTTAAATTTGCTAAGCCTGCCGTATATCGATCGAGCTGGCTAAGTAATGCTTGTTTGTTTGCTAGACAGATGTCATGCCACATGGTCGGATCACTACCCGCAATGCGAGTAAAATCGCGGAACCCACCGGCTGCATAACGAAAAATATCCGTATTATTGTCCTGCTCTTGCGCCAATGTATCGACAAGTGAAAAAGCTAACATATGAGGCAGGTGGCTCGTCGCCGCTAAAACCTCATCATGCTTGTCCACATTCATAACCAGAACCTCAGCTCCGGTCGATTCCCACATTCGCGTAAACACATTAACTGAATCAGATGACGATTCAGCTAAAGGCGTTAAAATCACTTTATGATTTTCAAAAAGCGTATGATCCGCTGCAGCTACACCACTTTTTTCTGAGCCTGCTATCGGATGACCCGGAACAAAACCAGTTGGAACATCACCAAAAACTCGCTTGGCAGCAGCGACAACATTGCCCTTGGTGCTGCCTACATCGGTTATAAGCGTATCTTCAGCGATGAAAGGGGCGATATCCATCAACACTTTTTCCATCGCCTTCACGGGCACAGCAAGAACAATAAGATCCGCTGTCGAAACCGCATCCACCAAGTTCTCTATCGCTAGATCAATAACACCCGCATTATAACCGGCTTTGCTTTCCTCAAAATCACGATCGTAGCCGATGATTTGGCCACAGTGTCGATTGATTTTAAGCGCCTTCGCCAGCGATCCACCAATTAAGCCCAGACCTATTATCAGCGTCTTGCTTATAGGCTTACTCATGTTTAATCACTCGTTCCAATACCTCTATACAACGCTTATTTTCGGCGTCTAAACCTATACTAATTCTCAAATGTTTAGGCATGCCATAATTAGCAACAGGCCTAACAATAACGCCTTCCTCAAGCATTGCCTGGTATACAGGCGCCGCATCGTTTTCGAGTTCAACCGTAATAAAATTACCTACCGACGGAATAAAATTCAAACCTAAACGCTTCAGCTCTGCCTGATAAAGCGCCATTCCGGCTTTATTTAAGGCAAAACTTTTACTCAAATATTCGTCATCATCTAAAGCAGTTTCTGCAGCCACTAAGGCTAAATTATTCACATTAAAAGGCTGCCTAACACGACTCAGGATGTTCGCGATCTCAGTATTTGAAACCGCATACCCTATACGTAAACCCGCTAAACCGTAAGCTTTAGAAAAGGTCCGTGTCACAATCAAGTTTTGATAACTTGATAATAAAGACAAGCCATTTGGAAACTCGGCCTCATCTACGTATTCGGTATACGCTTCATCTAAAACGACTAACACATTTTCAGGTACTGCATCTAAAAAGGAGGTAATTTCCTGCTTTGTCAGCCATGTCCCTGTCGGATTATTTGGGTTCGCAATAAAAATAATCCGCGTTTTTTCACTAACAGCCTGTAACATGGCATTTAAATCATTACCCCAGCTTTTCGCCGGTGTAACTATAGGTTTAGCGCCAGTCGCCTGGGTTACCAATGAATAAACAACAAAACTAAACTCTGAATAGATAACCTCATCACCAGGGTTTAGATAGCCACGACCGATGAGTTCTAATACATCATTCGAGCCATTGCCTAAAGTCACTTGCTCCGGTGAAAAGCCAAACTTTTTAGATAACGCGTGCTTTAACTTATAACCACCACTATCAGGATACAAAGACAACCCGGAGAGACTCTTTTGAAGAGCTGATAGGACTTTCTCTGACGGACCCATCGGGTTTTCGTTGCTTGCCAACTTAACTACGTTGGTTAACCCTAACTCTCTTTCCAACTCTTCAGGTGGCTTGCCTGGCAGATATGGATTTAAGTTTTGAACACCGCATGTTGCTAATGAAATAAAATCGCTACCCATAACTCACCTGATTACATAACCATCATGAAAAGTTGTATTGGAAAGTTCGATCTAAAAGAACTCCCCATCTGCTGCAAAGTTTAGAGCACCGCCCGTGGGTATGAGCCAAGTATTTTCAATTCCATACTGCTTTGAGTTAACTCTTGTAGCGCTTTATTCACGACGGTATCTGAAAAATGACCTTCAAAATCGATATAAAAGAGAGAGTTTTTTGCCGCACTACGGGTTTCAACACGGGTTAAACTCAAATCATAGCGATGGAAAGGTTCTAACACTTGATACAGTGCACCCGGTGTATCAGGTACAGAGATCAAAATTGACGTTTTATCGTCATTGCTTGGCCCTACATCTTGATTACCAATAATCAAAAAACGTGTAGTGTTATCAGCTTGATCTTCAATGTTTTTAACAGCCATATCTAGATCATATAGGTCCGCCGCCATATCACCCGCAATCGCCGCACACCCAGCCCCTTCCTTAGCAACAAGTTTAGCTGCTTCCGCATTCGAGCTAACTGCAACCTTTTCAATATCAGGGTAGCGCGCATCTAACCAGCCGCGACTCTGAGCAAGCGACTGCTGATGTGAATAAATTTTGGAAATACCGTCGAGTGTATCCCCTCTATTTAGTAGTAGATGAAGGTGTACCGGAACCTCTACCTCACCGCAAATATTCAGATCAAACTGTTTGAAGAGATCAAGTGTATGACTTACAACACCTTCAGTTGAGTTTTCAATAGGTACAACACCATAATGAGCACCTCCCGCCTGCACTTCGCGAAATACATCTTTCAACGATTGCATTGGAAGATTACGTGCGGAATGTCCAAAGTGCTTCATTGCCGCTTGCTGTGTAAATGTACCTTCAGGCCCTAAAAAGGCCACGCGCATTGGTTCCTCTAGCGCCAAACATACAGACATCACTTCGCGAAACAGCCGAGCTACCTCTTTATCCGCAAGAGGGCCTTCATTACGTTCCATTACCGCACGTAATACCTGCGCTTCTCGCTCTGGGCGATAGAATACAGCGGATACTTCGCCCTGATACTTCTGCTTAACTTCGGCTACATTTTGCGCACAACTGGCACGACGATTAAGCAGTTCATGGATCTGACGATCAATACTGTCAATTTGATCCCTTAAGATACGTAGCTCTTTTTCCTGTTCGCTCATATGCTTCTACTTTTATCTTTATTGTTAAGCGTTGTGTTTTTCAAATTGCTGCATAAAGCTGATGAGAGCATCAACTGCAGTTTCCGGTACAGCATTGTAAATACTTGCACGCATGCCACCGACTGAACGATGCCCTTTCAAATTGAGTAGACCCGCTTCTTCCGCTTGCTCCAAGAACAGCTTATCCAAGGCAGAATCAGCTAATGTAAACGGCACATTCATCCATGAGCGATTCGCTTCAACCATTGGGTTAGCATAAAAATCACTGCCATCAATAGCAGCATAAAGCTTAGCCTGCTTGCGCTGATTAATAGCTTCTATTGCAGCCACACCGCCTTGAGCCTTTAACCATTGGAAAACCAACCCTGCTAAATACCAACCATAAGTAGGCGGGGTATTACACATAGAGTCCGCATCAGCATGGACTTTATAATCAAACATTGTAGGAGCGCCAGCAGTCACATTACCCAATAGTTCTTCACGTACAATCACTACGGTTAGGCCTGCCGGACCAATATTTTTCTGCGCACCCGCGTAGATCAAACCAAACTTATTCACGTCGATTTCACGAGACAAGATTGTTGAAGAAAGATCAGCCACAAGCGGTACATCACCACTTTCCGGAATGTAGTCATACTCTAAACCGCCAATCGTCTCATTCGGCGTGTAGTGTAGATACGCGGCATCAGGATTAAGCTTAAGTTCTGACTGAGTCGGTACTGCAGTATTACCATTAGCCTCACTGCTTCCAGCAATAGACACATCACAATAACGAGAAGCTTCTTGGATTGCTTTTTTAGACCAGATACCTGTATTCAGATAATCAGCAGAGGTTTTCCCTCGCAGTAGATTAATAGGGATCATCGAGAACTGAGACGTTGCTCCACCCTGTAAAAACAATACCTTATAGTCCGAGCTAATCCCCATCAAGTCACGTAAATCTTGCTCAGCTGTTTCAGCTACAGATACAAACTCTTTGCTACGGTGGCTCATTTCCATTATGGAAAGCCCTTTACCGTGCCAATCTAAAAGTTCTTGCTGTGCTTGCACTAAAACTTCATCAGGCAGGCCCGCCGGCCCAGCACTGAAATTAAACTTGCGTGTCATGAGGATTTTCTCTTCTTTACTAACTTTTAAACGTTATATAAAAAGTGCGACTCGAAGCCGCACTTATTTGGAACTTACTCTCCAGTATCTGGGTGGGTATCAGCTGCTTCAGCTGCGCCCCCATTCTCAGCTGTACTGGTTTCAGCTTCATTGCTTTCAACTATTTCGCCTTCAGCATCAGGCTCTTCATCTGGCTCTTCGATGCGCGCAACACTTACTAAGCGCTCATCACCATTAACTCGAATTAAGGTGACACCTTGAGTATTACGACCTAATTCAGAGATACCATCACAACCTGTTCTTACAAGCGTTCCCTGGTCACTGATTAGCATCACATCATCGCCATTAAAGACCTGTACGGCACCTGCTAACTGTCCATTACGATCAGAACACTGCTGTGCAATCACACCTTGACCACCACGTCCTTTAACAGGGAAGTCATCAATGGCAGTTTTCTTACCGTAACCATTTGCTGATGCTGTCAGAATTTTGCCGCCTTCTTGCGGAATAATCAGGGAGATAACTTCAACCCCATCCGCCATTTTCACACCACGTACACCACGTGCTGTACGACCCATAGGACGAACATCATCTTCACTGAAACGCATGCTCTTACCCGCACTTGTCATCAGCATAATGTCATCTTCACCATTAGTGATAGCTGCACCAATTAGATGGTCATCATCTAAAAGATCCAAAGCAATCAGACCACTAGAACGTGGGCGGGAGAAGTTAGTCAGGGCTGTTTTCTTAACTGTACCTGATGCAGTTGCCATGAAGATGAATTTATCTTCTTCATAAGCACCCACTGGCAGGATAGTACTCACGCGCTCACCTTCATCTAAAGGCAAGATATTTACGATCGGACGACCACGCGCGGTACGACTCGCAACCGGAATTTCAAACACCCGTAACCAGTACACTTTGCCACGGTCAGTGAAACAAAGAATAGTATCGTGCGTATTGGCTATTAATAGATGTTCGATAAAATCTTCATCTTTAATGGCCGCTGCTGATTTACCTTTACCACCACGACGCTGCGACTGGTAGTCAGTCAACGGCTGTGTTTTGGCATAACCACCATGAGATATAGTTACGACCACATCTTCTTCGGTGATCAGATCAGCAATCGTCAGATCTTTACGAGAAGCAGTAATTTCAGTGCGTCGCTCATCGCCATACTCTTCGAGCACAGCATCAAGCTCTTCACGAATCACTTCCATCAAGCGCTCATGAGAGCCCAAAATCAGAAGCAGTTCCGCTATCTTCTCTAGAAGCTCTTTATACTCGGCAATCAGCTTCTCATGTTCTAAACCTGTTAGACGATGCAGGCGCAACTCAAGAATAGCTTGCGCTTGAGCTGGAGACAGATGGTATTTACCATCGCGCAGACCGAACTGTTCTTCAAGATCATCAGGGCGACAAGCATCTTCACCTGCACGCTCCAACATTTCGATCACATTACCTGGCACCCATTCTTCAGCAATCAAACGTTCTTTTGCTTCAGCAGGCGTAGGCGACTGTTTGATTAGCTCGATAACAGGATCGATATTCGCCAAAGCAACCGCTAGACCTTCTAACAAGTGACCACGTTCGCGAGCTTTTCGTAGAAGATAAACAGTACGGCGAGTAACCACTTCACGGCGATGACGAATGAAGCATTCAAGTGCGGTTTTCAGATCAAGGATGCGTGGTTGGCCATCAACCAAGGCTACCATATTGATACCGAAAACAGACTCCATCTGCGTTTGCGCAAACAAGTTATTGATAACCACTTCAGGCACTTCGTTACGACGAAGTTCAATAACAATACGCATTCCGTCCTTATCGGACTCATCACGCAGTTCAGTGATACCTTCAATTTTCTTTTCTTTAACAAGCTCAGCGATCTTCTCAATCAAACGAGCTTTGTTAAGCTGATAAGGGATCTCAGTAACGATAAGTGAAGGCTTACCATTTTTCTGATCTTCTTCGACATGGTACTTAGCACGAACATAAATACGGCCTCGCCCAGTACGGTATGCCTGCAGGATTCCCGCACGGCCATTAATAATACCGCCTGTTGGGAAATCCGGCCCTGGAATATATTCCATCAACTCATCAGTGGTTAACTCTTCATTTTCAATCAGAGCAATACAACCACGCACAACTTCAGATAAGTTATGAGGAGGAATATTTGTCGCCATACCCACCGCAATACCTGATGAACCATTCACAAGAAGGTTTGGTATACGCGTAGGAACAACAACAGGGATTTTTTCTGTGCCGTCGTAGTTATCGACAAAATCGACCGTTTCTTTTTCAAGATCGGCTAGCAACTCATGTGCAATTTTGTCCATACGGATTTCGGTATAACGCATCGCCGCAGCAGAGTCGCCATCAATTGAACCGAAATTACCTTGCCCATCGACCAAGGGGTAACGCATGGAAAAGTCTTGCGCCATACGTACGATTGTATCGTAAACAGCGCTATCACCATGTGGGTGGTACTTACCAATAACATCGCCCACAACACGTGCTGATTTTTTATATGCTTTATTCCAGTCATTGCCGAGTTCGTTCATTGCAAATAGAACACGACGATGAACGGGTTTAAGACCGTCTCTCGCATCTGGTAACGCACGGCCTACAATTACGCTCATTGCGTAATCTAGGTATGACTGCTTCAGTTCATCTTCGATGTTAACTGGCAGAATTTCTTTGACTAAATCGCCCATTCCCTATCCTTGAATCACTCTCGCAACGGAAGGTTTCCGCGGATATTTATAACCGCGGAAGTATATCACATATTCACAAAGGGAATCCTGAAAAAATAAGGGCTTATACAATTAATTCTAATAAACCCTACATTTGTATGCCCGACTATTTCTGAAGCACGTAGCAGTGTTAGAATAGATTAAAAATTCACGAACGAAAGATCGCTATGACTCAGCCAGATAAGACTGCTCAACAGAACATCGATCCAGAAGAAATTGCTAAATTCGAAGAGCTTGCCAATAAGTGGTGGGATAAAAACAGCGAATTCAAACCTCTTCATGAGATCAATCCATTACGCGTTGGCTTTATTGATCGAATAGCCCAACTCAGTGAAAAAAATGTTTTGGACGTCGGCTGCGGCGGCGGCATCTTATCAGAATCTATGGCTCAGCGAGGCGCAACGGTTACCGGCATAGATATGGGCGCTGCACCTTTAAAAATAGCCAAACTGCATGGTCTAGAAAGCGGTGTAAATGTTAATTACAAACAGATCACTGTTGAGGAGCTTGCAGCGGAGCAACCTGAATCTTTCGATGTCGTTACCTGCATGGAAATGCTGGAACATGTTCCAGACCCCTCCTCTATTGTCCAAGCCTGCGCCAAGCTATGCAAACCTGGCGGAACTCTTTTCTTCTCAACGCTGAATAGAAACCCTAAAAGTTACCTATTCGCAATCGTTGGCGCAGAAAAGCTTTTAAAGCTCGTACCAGACGGTACCCATGACTTTAAAAAATTCATTCGACCTTCAGAATTAGGCACTTGGATTAGAGAGAGCGGACTACAAAGCACCGAAATGTGCGGTTTAACTTATAATCCGCTAACAAAGAAATACAGCTTACACCCTACCGATGTAGACGTGAATTATATGATCGCGACCGAGAAGCCAGCATAAGATGACTACAAAGCCCGCATCTGTACTCTTTGATCTTGACGGCACGCTAATCGATACCGCACCAGACTTCCACTGGGTTATCAACCAACTGTTGCGCGAGGAACAGAAACAACCGGTCACATACGAGTACATTCGCAGGTTTGTATCCAATGGCGCACGCGCAATGGTCGCGGCGGCCTTCGGCCTTAAAGAAGGTGACGAAGGGTTTGATAACCTTCATCAGCGCATGCTAGCACTCTACCTCGAACATTTAGACGTCGACAGTAAACTTTTCCCCGGGCTAAACAACTGCCTCAACTGGTTAACAGAACATGATATCCCATGGGGCATAGTTACCAACAAGCCTGAGTTATACACAACCCCAGTTATGCAAGGCCTAGGTCTCGCTGAAAAAGCTAGCACAGTCATCTGCCCAGACCATGTAACCGAACGAAAACCACATCCTGAAGCTCTTTTTCTTGCCTGTAGCGAGATAGGCTGTAAAGCGGAACAGAGTATTTATGTCGGTGATCATATCCGCGATATACAAGCAGGCAACAGGGCTGGGATGATGACCATTGCAGCAACCTATGGCTACCTTGACGCCCAAGAAGCCCCCCAAGACTGGCTTGCAGACCACTACATTGAATGTGCAACTGAACTACAGCCCCTGCTACAATCTATTTATACCGATTTACGCACTTGAATTAGGATCAAAAATTATGTTTGAGTACCAGGCACCGGAAGATCTTTTAAAAGACCGAATTATTCTGGTAACCGGCGCAGGCGCAGGCATTGGCCGCGTCGCAGCTAAAACATTCGCTGCACACGGCGCAACGGTCATTTTACTCGGTCGCACTCTAGAAAAGCTGGAACAGGTCTATGACGAGATCGAAGCTGCAGGACACCCGCAGCCCGCTCTAGTACCTCTCAATCTAGAAAGCGCTCAAGAACATGATTTCATTGAGCTAACAAACACGCTTGAACAAGAGTTTGGACGCATAGATGGCATCCTTCACAACGCAGGCCTACTGGGTGTTAGAACTCACATCCAAACTTACGATCCTGTAATCTGGCAACAAGTCATGCAGGTCAACTTAAATGCGCCTTTCATGCTAACCCAGATACTCATGCCTCTTTTAGAGCGATCTGAGAATGCTTCCATTGTTTTCACATCATCATCTGTAGGCAGAAAGGGCCGTGCATATTGGGGCGCATATGGCGTTTCTAAGTTTGCAACCGAAGGCCTAATGCAGACACTTGCTGACGAAGTTGAAAATATAAGCAACATTCGCGCTAACTGTATCAATCCAGGTGCCACACGTACTCAAATGAGATCGAGCGCTTATCCTGCTGAAAACCCAGCATCCGTGACTGCACCTGAAGATATTATGCCGCTGTATTTATATCTCATGGGCCGTGACAGCCTAGAAGTAAACGGGCAATCACTCGACGCTCAATAATGAAAAACCAACTAATAAAAAAGCAGCCAAGTGCTGCTTTTTATTGTCTGAAAGAAAGGCTACTTACCTTCCATTCTTCTTGCTTTCTGCTTCTTGTAACGACGCTCAAACTTTTGCTTTTCTACAACCGACATCCGAGCACCCTTCTTAGGCTTTAACTCCAACATCTGAGAAAGCGAATTAACCTCTTTATCTTCAAGAAGCTTCCAAGTGCCTGCACGCACATCACTTGGAAGAAAAACGGGCCCAAAACGCACACGCTTCAAACGACTCACTTGAATCTCTTGTGACTCCCAAAGGCGTCGAACTTCACGGTTACGCCCCTCCATCACAACACAGTGATACCACTTATTCGCGCCTTCACCATCAAAGAACTGAACATCAGTAAACTTTGCCATACCATCTTCTAACAGCACACCGTCCGTTAAACGCTTAAGCAGAGCATCATCAACATTACCCAAGACACGCACCGCATATTCACGGTCAATCTGCGCAGACGGATGCATCAATGCATTAGCTAAGTCACCATCCGTCGTAAACAACAACAAGCCTGAAGTATTTATATCTAAACGGCCTATCGCAATCCAACGCCCCTCTTTTAAAGGAGGCAGATGATCGAATACCGTAGGGCGCCCTTCAGGGTCATGCCTCGTACATATTTCACCCACAGGCTTATTATAAATAAGCACTCGCCTTTCGGACTGTCTATCAAAAATCAAATTAACAGGCGCCCCGTCAACAGAAGCCACATCACCTTCGGAAATTCTATCCCCTAAAGTAGCAACTTTATCATTGACCGTTACTCGCCCTTCTTTAATCCAACGCTCCATCTCACGACGTGAGCCAATACCGGAGCGCGCCAAAACTTTGTGTAACTTTTCATCTGACATGTGACGCACCTTCTTTTTTCAAATCATCGACCACCCTGACCGATGATTATTAATAAACAACTGCTTTATAACTAATTTAGAAACTCATTTAAAAGAAAAGCTAATTTAGAAATAAGCAATAAAAAAGCCCTTTCAAAATGAAAAGGGCTTTCTAATAAAGACTCTGCCTTATATTAAATTAAGCAGTCGTCTTTAGTAAATCCTTTATCAAAGTAAGCCTGAAAAGATAACGGTGTACGACCGCGACCTGACCACTCATGTTCAACACCTTCATCATCTACAATACGATATTTTGGCTGGACCTTTTTCTTAGGAGAAGCAACCTCTCCAATCATGCCCATTAAATCATTCATATCAACGCCTGCATCCAACATGCTTTGACGGATAGCCTCAATCTTAGCAACTTTTTCCTTTTCTGCTGCCTGAAACGCTTCTTCCGCTTCGCGCTTATCATCCGTAATTACAGTTAAATCTGAAATTACTTTTTCAAGTTCTGAAACAGTTAATTCCTGACACTGTTTACGAAGAGAGTTTTTACGCGTTAGAATTTTTAAAAAATCAGACATCTAATTATACTCGTCGAATTAAACAACACTTAAGTAATTATCTTTATAGATAAAGATTAATCAAGTAAAAATATTAATTATAAGAAACCTGCAACATCCGCAGCCCCTTCGCGAACAACCTCAGGAACCTCTTCAACTAGATTAATAACACTAGTTGCTTCTAACCCACAATAACCACCATCGATAATCAAATCGACCTGGTGCTGCAATAACTGCCTCATATCATAGGGGTCCATTAATGGCATATCATCACCCGGCATAATAAGAGAGGTACTCATAATTGGCTCACCCAAAGCTTCTGTTAATGCAAGCGCAATTGGGTTGTCAGGCACCCGAATGCCTATCGTTCTTCTTTTAGGATGTAACAGCCGTCTAGGGACTTCAGCCGTTGCTTTAAGAATAAAAGTGTAAGCGCCTGGCGTATACGCTTTTAATAAACGGTAATTTGTATTATCTACTTTGGCATAAGTGCTAATTTCACTTAAATCACGACAAACCAGTGTAAAGTTGTGTTTATCATCTAATTGCCTAATTTTTTTTATTTTCTCTAGGGCTCGTTTATCACCTAGATGACACCCTAATGCATAAGCACAATCAGTAGGATATATAACAACCCCACCATTATTAATAATTTCAACAGCTTGATTGATTAACCGTTGCTGCGGATTTTCAGGATGTATTTGAAAAAACTGACTCACAATTTACCTTACTTAAGCACAAATGAAACACAAACTATTATAACTCATCCACAAAGACATGCGCACACATCTTAAGTTTTATTGAAGTAACGCATTTAATACATGATTTTCATTACTTTTTAACGGAGGGTATTTACCTAAATCAGTCCAAGTATTTCCAGGCGTATGAAAATCACTTCCTGCAGAAAGCATCAAATCATTCTCTTTGGCAATTCTGAGTAATTGAAAATGATGATCTGGCGTCATTCCCGGATAGGATACTTCAATCCCTTTTCCACCTACATCAACAAAACCTCTAATGACCAAACGCAGTTTAGTAAAAGTCATCTTATATTTTGTAGGGTGCGCTAAGATCGAAACACCCCCGGCACCATGAATAACTGAAACAGCCTCTTCCAACGAGGGCCACTCCATTTTCACATCACCTTTTTTGCCTATACCTAAATACTTTTTAAAAGCCTGCTGCTCAGAAGTAACCAAACCCTGTTCTAACATAACTTTTGCAAAATGCGGCCGGCCAATCACTCCCCCACCCGCTTTTTCTTTGGCCGCAAGAAATATATCAGGCAACCCCATAGTCATTAACTGATCTGCTATTTTCCTTGCACGAGCAGTTCTTAATTCTGAAAGCGAATCCAGATAACCTTGCAGCTTTTGAGAATTAACATCCATCCCCAAACCTATAATATGGAGCATTCGCTTATTCCATACGCAAGTCAGTTCGGTTCCAGCAATAAGTTGAACACCGTCCAAATCTTTACCCAAAAAAGGCTCAACGCCTTTTAGCGTGTCGTGATCAGTGATCGCGAGCACTTTAATCTTTTTCTGCCGAGCTTTTTCTATCAAATCCATAGGATCTAAAGAACCATCAGATGCAGTAGAGTGGCAATGCAGGTCGTATTTTGGTAAATCCATATTCATTCACTGTTTATATAAAGCTTCAGCAACCTTATAATTAATCTTTACCTAACTACCTTATTAAGGCGTTTATGAAGCTTTTATTAGATTTTTTACCTATCGTTATCTTTTTTATTGTATACAAAACAACGAATGACATCATTCTCGCTACCGCTGTGCTCATACCCGCTACGCTTTTGCAGATGCTATATACATGGATCCGCACACACAAAATAGAAAAAATGCAGTTAGTGACGCTCGGTCTTGTTATTGTTTTGGGCGGTGCAACCGTGCTTTTTCAAGATAAAACCTTTATCCAGTGGAAACCTACTGTTGTAAACTGGCTTTTCGGTTTAGCTTTTTTAGGCAGCCAATTTATCGGCGAAAAAACCATTGTCGAAAGATTAATGGGCAGCAATATTTCTCTGCCTAGCTTCGCCTGGAAAAACCTTAATATTGCCTGGGTTGTATTTTTTATAGCTATGGGCGCACTCAACCTTTTTGTTGCTTACACTTTCAGCGAAGAAGCTTGGGTTAACTTTAAACTTTTTGGTATGTTGGGCCTCACTGTGATTTTTATTGTCCTTCAAGGCATTTATCTTTCACGCCACATTGAAAATACTGAAAATAACGACTAATTTTTAAGGATCAATACGTGTTTTACGCCATCATTTCCGAAGACATTGAAAATAGTTTAGAAAAACGCCTTGCTGCACGACCTGATCATATCGCAAGGTTAAAAGAACTAAACGAAGAAGGACGCCTACTAATCGCAGGGCCTCATCCAGCTATTGATAGCGAAGATCCAGGCAGCGCAGGATTTACAGGCAGTTTAGTTGTGGCTGAGTTTCCGTCACTGACTGAAGCCCAGCAATGGGCTGATAATGACCCTTACATTAGTGCAGGCGTATACAAAAAAGTAACAGTGAAGCCGTACAAAAAAGTACTGCCCTAGCCTTTTGCACGCATTATTCTTTATAATACTATCGACCAAAGACGAAGAGTGTAAAGACCAGCATAAATAGTAGACTACTTAGACATAGTCTCATATAAGAATACTTTTAAAGTAGTCCAGAAAAATATGACTATTTTTCTGCTGTTTATCGCAGGTTAAGGTAAGAAGAGTTGTAATAAACAGATTATTTCTTATTATGCCTAATTACAGAATCCAAATCGTATTTCAAGGACAGCTAAAATGAAAAAATTCGCAATCGCTTCTGGCTTAGTACTAGCTATGGGCTTGGCAACAAGTGCACAGGCTCACCCAGAAAACTCTGGTTACTGGGACGAATCTAAAAATGCAACTGTATGGAAAACGGGCACAGGCGACTGCTGGCGTCATGGTTTCTGGGAAGAAGCTGACACAGTAGAAGGCTGTGCTGGCTACAAAGCACCAATGGCTGAAGCTCCTGCTCCTGCGCCTGCTCCTAAAATGATGGCTACTGTTGAAAAACACATTGTATACTTTGACTTTGACAGCGCAAACGCTGGCGATGTAAGCGATATCTCTAGCTACATCAACTCACTAAAAGAAGTAACAAGCGTTAATCTAGTTGGCCACGCTGACCGTATCGGTGCAAGCGCATACAACGACGCTCTTTCTATGAAGCGCGTAAACGCTGTATCTGAAGCACTTCAAGCTGGAGGCGTTAACGCTTCTGCTATCAGCACTGGTTACATGGGCGAAAACGCTCCTGCTAAATCTTGCGATGGCCAGCGCGGCAGCAACCTTCTTGATTGCCTACGCGCTAACCGCCGTGTAGAAGTTGAGATTTCTGGTAAAAAATAAGTAATTAAAGTCTTCTGACTTTTGTTACCTAAGGGGCGCTCACTTGAGCGCCTTTTTTTTAACATCAATAAGGACCAAAACAATGAAAAGTATCTTTCTAAGTATTAAAGCTATCTTGCTTACTTTTTTCGTTGCCGCGGTTCCAACAAGCCAGCTTCTGGCCTCTGATTACCCCGATCAGAAGGTGGTTTATCATATTAACTATGACGACCCTAAACGCATTTCCGCGACCTTTACCAATATTGCAAACCATATTAACGCGTTAGGCGAAGATCATATTTCCGTCAAAGCAATCATTCACGGTCCTGCTATAAAATACTTTATCGAAGCCAGCGATGATGAAACCAAACAAACCACCATTGATTCATTGCGACTGAACGATGTACATTTTGTTATTTGCGGTAACAGCCTAGATGGGTTTCAGGTTTCTTATGAGGAACTTTACGAAGTAGAGGCCGAAGATGTTGTTCAAGCTGGCCTACCTGAAATTGTTTATCTACAACAGCAAGGCTATTTTTACGTAAGACCTTAAATCAAGACAAGCAATTACCTATTTACAAGCACAATTTACAGGCACAAAAAAAGGCGGCCTAGGCCACCTTTTTCATTTCTGGGTAGAGTCTAGCCAACCCAAACACGTGCATTACGGAACATTCGCATCCACGCACCATCCTCAGCCCACTCATCTGGCGCCCAGCTGTTAGTGACTGTACGGAATACACGTTCAGGGTGAGGCATCATAATCGTTACACGACCATCATTACTCGTAACCCCCGTAATACCGGCAGGTGAACCATTAGGGTTCGCAGGATAAGCTTCCGTTGCCTGCCCATAGTTATCCACGTAGCGTAAAGCAACTGCATTTGCGTTATCTAGATCAGCCAAATGTTTCGCATCCTTAAACTCGGCACGACCTTCACCGTGTGCAATTGCAATCGGCATACGAGAACCCGACATACCCTGCAAGAAGACTGAGTTAGACTCTTGAACTTCAACCATCGCTACACGTGCTTCAAACTGCTCTGAAACGTTACGCACAAAATGCGGCCAATGATCCGAACCTGGAATCAGCTCATGCAAGTTAGACAGCATCTGACAGCCGTTACAAATACCTAAAGCAAATGTATCCGTTCTCGCAAAGAATGACTTGAACTGCTCGCGCGCTTGTTCGTTAAACAAGATTGACTTAGCCCAACCTTCACCAGCACCTAAAACATCACCATAAGAGAAGCCGCCACATGCCACTAGACCTTTAAATTGATCAAGCGTCACGCGACCAGACAGAATATCACTCATATGAACGTCAACAGCGGCAAAACCTGCACGGTCAAAAGCAGCAGCCATTTCGATTTGGCCATTTACACCCTGCTCACGCACGATAGCAACTTGAGGACGCACACCTGATTTAATAAGTGCTTCAGCAACGTTTTCATTTTGATCAAATGAAAGTTCAGCATGTAAACCAGGATCAGCTTTGTCCTGAATGGCATTGAACTCTTGTTCTGCACACTCAGAGTTATCACGTAGCGATTGAATCTGATAAGAAGTTTCAGCCCACCAGCTTTGCAATTGAACACGTGACTCAGAATAAACTTCTTCCTCATCAAAGTGGAAACGCACTTCATCATCTAGGTTCAACGAACCGATCACTTGTGCAACATCACCTAGACCGGCAGCATTCAATTCAGTTAACACAGCCTGAAGGTCATCACGCTTGACCTGAATCACTGCACCCAGCTCTTCAGCAAACATTGCGGCTGCCAATTCATTCGTTTCAGCGGCCAACATGTCTAGATTAATATCTACGCCTGTATGACCCGCAAAAGCCATCTCTGTAACCGTTGCGAACAAGCCACCATCAGAGCGGTCATGGTAAGCCAGAAGCAGACCCTGCTTGTTTAACTCTTGGATAGCTGCAAAGAAAGCAACCAACTGTTCAGGCTGATCAACATCAGGAACGTTTTGACCTACTTCCTCAAACACCTGAGCTAATGCAGACAGACCAACACGGTTTTTACCGTTACCTAAATCAAGCAATACCAAATCAGTTTCGCCCTGATC
Organism: Neptuniibacter sp. UBA6509; assembly: GCA_002435145.1. GTDB lineage: Bacteria > Pseudomonadota > Gammaproteobacteria > Pseudomonadales > Balneatricaceae > Neptuniibacter. Next base: position 15,010 of record DJLT01000074.1, on the reverse strand, counting down.
AGTACGCAACTGAGGCGTTAGCGTTTGACGAGAATCTGTTACCGGCGCAAAGCCTGTAATAACAAGCGACATCGGCGCTGTTACAGATTTGTCTTCACCCTCATCATTCCAAACAGTACGCATCGACATAGAGTCTTTACCAACTGGGATAGTAATACCCAGCGCTGGACATAGCTCCATACCTACCGCTTTTACTGTGTCGTATAGCTTTTCATCTTCACCTGGGTGGCCTGCAGCACACATCCAGTTAGCAGACAATTTAATATCTTTGATTTCAGAAATACGTGCAGCGGCAATATTGGTCACTGTTTCACCAATCGCCATACGACCTGAAGCTGGAGAATCAACCAATGCAAGCGGCGTACGCTCACCCATCGCCATCGCTTCACCGGTATATGTATCAAAGGAAGCGGTAGTTACAGCACAATCCGCTACCGGCACCTGCCATGGACCAACCATCTGATCACGAGCAACCTGTCCTGTAATCGAACGATCGCCAATGGTAATCAGGAACGACTTAGAAGCAACAGATGGAAGCTTCATTACTCGCTCTGCAGCATCTTTCAGGTCAATCTCAGACGCATCAAACTCAGCGACATCATAAGTTTTACGCTCTACAGTACGGTGCATTTTTGGCGCTTTACCAAACAATACACTCATCGGCAGATCGACCGGCTTATTCTCAAAATGAGTATCACCTAAAGTCAGGTGCATCTCTTCGATCGCTTCACCAACGATAGCGTACGGGCAACGTTCACGTTCGCAAATCGCTTCAAAACGCGCAAGATCTGCAGGAGCTATCGCCATAACGTAACGCTCTTGCGCCTCATTACACCAGATAGCTAGAGGTGACATGCCTGGTTCATCATTATTAATATTACGAAGCTCAAAATTTGCGCCTCGCTCACCATCTCCTGCTAACTCAGGAAAAGCATTAGATAAACCACCCGCGCCCACATCATGGATAAATGCGATAGGGTTTTCATCACCCTGCTGCCAGCATTGATCGATTACCTCTTGGCAACGACGCTCTAACTCTGGGTTGTCACGTTGAACCGATGCAAAATCCAAATCAGCAGAAGACGTACCAGAGGACATAGACGATGCAGCACCGCCACCTAGGCCAATCTGCATTGCTGGACCACCTAAGCAGATCAGCTTAGCGCCAACAGGGATCTCTCCTTTTTCTACATGACTGTCACGGATATTACCTAGACCACCCGCAATCATAATCGGCTTGTGGTAACCACGAACCTCTTCACCTGCCGCACCATTCACTTTCTGCTCAAAAGTACGGAAGTAACCCGTTAACGCTGGACGACCAAACTCATTGTTAAATGCAGCGCCACCGATAGGCCCTTCAAGCATTATATCTAATGGCGTCACAATACGGTCAGGCTTGCCGTATTTAGATTCCCATGGCTGTTCAAAACCGGGAATATTTAGATCAGATACGGTAAACCCAGTCAGACCCGCCTTTGGCTTAGAGCCTTTACCGGTTGCGCCCTCGTCACGAATTTCACCACCAGAACCGGTTGCAGCACCTGAATGTGGCGCAATAGCTGTAGGATGGTTATGAGTTTCAACCTTCATCAGGATTTGAATATCTTCCTGATTGTAAGCGTACTCTTTGCCTTCTGGATTAGGGAAGAAACGACCTGCCTTGCTGCCCACCATAACCGCAGCGTTATCTTTATAGGCAGACAATACATTCTCACCGCCTAACTCATTGGTATTTCGAATCATAGAGAACAAAGATTTCTCTTGTGCTTCTCCATCGATATCCCAAGAGGCGTTAAAGATCTTATGACGGCAATGCTCTGAGTTCGCCTGAGCAAACATCATCAATTCAACATCAGTAGGGTTACGCTTTAACTCAATAAAGCTCTCTACTAAGTAGTCAATCTCATCTTCAGCCAATGCCAAACCAAGATCGGTGTTAGCTGCAACCAACGCTTCACGACCACCCGACAAAATATCGACTGTAGTGAGCGGTTTTGGCTGCTCTTCAACAAATAGGACTGCCGCATCATCTATACTAGATAAAACAGCTTCAACCATGCGATCAAAAAGTACAGATTGAATCGCATCAACATCCGCAGAGGAAAGCTCAGCAGAAGCCTGCACATAGTAAGCAATACCGCGCTCTAAGCGCTTAATATTCTGCAATCCACAGTTATGCGCAATATCAGTAGCTTTTGATGACCAAGGAGATATTGTGCCTGGACGTGGAACAACTAAAAATAACTGACCGCTAGGTTCTTGGACCTCAGCTTTAGGCCCATAGCGTAGAATACGCTCAAGTACTTGGTGCTGATTTTCCGATAAAGCTTGTGACTGATCGAAAAAATGCATAAATTCAGCATACAAGCCAGTAACGGCAGGAACCTTTGACTGAATACCAGAAAGTAACTTTTCATGACGAAAAGCAGAAAGAGCAGGAGCTCCGCGCAGTGCCAGCATCTCTAATAGAGCCTCTTGATAGCTGCCACTCATGGGCAGTAGTTACAGGAGAATAATAGGTTATGAATTTTACAGAAACACTCCACCGGATACCAGAAAAGCAGCGCTATGTTTGATATTAGTCGCAAAAAAGATGCCGCTCAGGCACTCATGGTTTTGTTAATGTTCTGTATTCCCGTTATTTTAAGCTGGAACAGCAAAACTCAGCTGGGCGCAATCCTGGAATCTGGCAGCCTAAAGCTGGTGACTCGTAACTCTCCTAGCACCTATTTCATTGAAAAAGGGGTCCCAGCAGGATTTGAATATGATTTAGCCAAAGCCTATACCGAGCACTTAGGCATTAAGCTTGAACTCGTCCTCCCACCAACATTCAGCGATATTTTCAGCACCATGAGCGAACGCGACGGACATATCGCCGGCGCAATGCTAACAGTTACAGATGAACGAAAAGAATCATTTGAATTTTCCACCCCTTACCTCTCAACAACCACTGCCGTGGTTTACAGAACAACCAAAGGGATCAAAGCCCCAAAAGACTTAGAAGATCTAATTAGCCGAAACAAAACCATTCAGGTAATCGCAAACAGCAGCCATGCCGAATTACTGAGCCACTTAAAGGAAAAACACCCCGCCCTTAAATGGTCCGAAAGCAACGAATATTCATCTGTTGAGTTACTAGAACAAGTACACAGCAAAGAGATTGAGTACACAATCGTAGATAGCGTGACCTTTGATGCGCAAAAATCTTTCTTTCCTGGATTAAAAAAGGCCTTTGATTTAGACAAACCTCAAAGCCTTGCTTGGATGTTAAGCCCTCACAACGACCAATCCCTAAGAAATTCAATCAATCGCTTCCTAGAACTAGATTCGACAAAAGAACTCATCATCTCCCTTAAAGAGAAATACTTTAATCGATCAAACCCTTTAGGCTTTTACGATACCGCAGCATTTAAAAAAGATGTCGAAAATCGACTGCCAAAAATTGAGCAATTTTTCTACATGGCCGAACAAGAAACCGACATTGATTGGCAGCTGCTTGCAGCCATTGGCTATCAAGAATCACACTGGAACCCAAAAGCAGTCTCCCCAACAGGCGTAAAGGGAATCATGATGCTGACTAACGCGGCAGCCAAAGAGGTGGACGTTACGGACCGAACAGACCCTCAACAGAGCATCATTGGCGGTGCGCACTATCTCGTTAGCGTTATGAAAAAAATCCCTGATAGAATCCCGCAACCCGATCACACTTGGTTTGCTCTAGCAGGCTATAACGTAGGTTACGGCCACCTTGAAGATGCTCGAGTTTTAACGGGCCGTGCGGGCCTTAACCCTGACAAGTGGGATGACGTAAAAAAACATCTCCCCTTACTCACCCAGGAAAAATACTTTAATACTGTTCGTTATGGTTACGCCCGTGGGTATGAGCCTGTGCATTACGTGAGTAACATTCGCAAATATATAGAGCTACTCAGCTGGGAAATTCAGTTACGACAGGCTAAAAGGCAAAAGGAAGAGGCGGATATGAATCCAGATCACCCAAGTTGGGATGAAACAACAGTCGTAGAGGATATTCTGCCCGCACTATAACTATGACTGCTAGGGTGCTGCTTTACGTGCTTTAGCGGCCTTCTTTTCCTCTCTACGGCGCTTAAAAAAAGCGCTTATTTTCGCGCTGCACTCATCAGCTAGCACCCCGCGAACCACTTCTAATCGATGATTAATCCACGGCTGATCAAACATTTGGCAGTTACTATCAACGACACCCGATTTACTCTCACAAGCACCATAGATAACCCTGTTTATTCGCGCATGAACAATAGCGCCAGCACACATAGTACACGGCTCAATCGTGACATACAGATCAGCCCCAACCAGTCGATAATTACCGACCCTTGATGCAGCATCTCTCAAGGCCATAATCTCTGCATGCGCGGTAGGATCATGGCCACTAATGGGATGATTCCACCCTTCACCAATAACCTCGTCATCCAATACCACAATAGCACCTACAGGCACCTCACCGGCATTCTCTGCATGATCAGCCAATGCTAGCGCCTCACGCATCCAACGCTGCTCTTGCTCAAGCGTTTCTCTCATATTGTTACCACTCATAAAATAACACCACGAATCTTAGCCACATACCAAGCTAACAGCAAAATAAATCAGACACAAAAAAGCCCGCATCAATGCAGGCTTTTTAAGATCAAAATCAACGAGTTATTATTCCCATTCGATCGTTGCAGGCGGCTTAGAACTCACATCATAAGTCACGCGTGAAACTTTCGGAATCTCATTAATAATACGACCCGATACGGTTTCTAACAGCTCATACGGAAGGTGAGCCCAACGCGCTGTCATAAAGTCAATTGTCTCAACCGCACGAATAGCAATAACGTACTCATAACGGCGACCATCACCAACAACACCAACAGACTTAACGGGCAAGAAGACAGCAAAAGCCTGACTTGTTTTATGGTACCAATCCGCTTTATGTAGTTCTTCGATGAAGATAGCATCTGCTTCACGCAAGATATCAGCATATTCACGCTTAACTTCACCTAGAATACGAACACCTAAACCTGGTCCTGGGAACGGATGGCGATAAACCATGTCATACGGCAAGCCAAGTTCAAGACCTAATTTACGCACTTCATCTTTGAAAAGTTCACGTAAAGGCTCAACTAACTCAAACTGCATATCTTCCGGCAAACCACCCACATTGTGGTGTGATTTAATCACATGTGCTTTACCCGTTTTTGCAGCAGCAGATTCAATAACGTCAGGGTAAATAGTGCCCTGCGCTAGGAAGTTAACATCTTGCAACTTAGTTGCTTCTTCATCAAACACTTCAATGAAGGTATTACCGATAATCTTACGCTTCTTCTCTGGGTCATTCTCACCTAACAAACGACCAAGAAACTTATCTTCAGCATCAGCACGAATCACCCGAACGCCCATGTTTTTAGCAAACATGTCCATTACCTGATCGCCTTCCTGCTTACGTAACAGACCATTATCAACAAACACACAGGTAAGCTGATCGCCAATTGCCTTATGTAATAAAGCCGCTACAACAGAAGAGTCAACGCCGCCAGATAAGCCCAACAATACTTTCTGGTCACCTACCTGAGCACGCACTTTCTCAATCTGATCAGCAATAATATTCGCCGAATTCCATAATGCTTCCGTACCACAGATATTCACAACAAAGCGTTCAAGAATACGACCACCCTGCTTTGTATGTGTTACTTCAGGGTGGAACTGCACACCGAAGAAGCGCTTCTGTGGGTGACAAATTGCAGCAATAGGTGCAGATTCAGTTGAAGCAATGATAGAGAAGCCATCAGGTAAAGCCGTTACTTTATCGCCATGGCTCATCCAAACATCAAGTAGCAACGCACCATTGTTTGCTAAATGATCTTCGATACCTTCTAGCAATTCACTTGGGCTATCATCCAAGCGAACTTGCGCATAACCAAACTCACGCTTATCCGATGCAGAAACCTCACCACCCATCTGAGCGGCCATTGTCTGCATGCCATAACAGATACCTAATACAGGCACGTCAAGGTTGAAGACAACTTCAGGCGCACGAGGAGAATCACCTTCAGTTACAGATTCCGGTCCACCCGCAAGAATGATACCTTTAGGTGCAAACTCACGAATATCTTCCTCAGACATATCCCATGCATGAATTTCACAATAAACACCAATCTCACGCACGCGACGTGCAATAAGCTGAGTGTACTGAGAACCGAAATCAAGAATCAGAATTCGTTGAGCGTGAATATCTTTGGTCATAACGTATGATCTCTATGCTTTACAGAGTTTATGTTTCTGCAAAAAAAAAAGCGGGATGATCATCAATATCATCCCACCTTTTAGAGTTTAGGAAAATTAACTAACGCGGTAGTTAGGCGCTTCTTTCGTAATACTTACATCATGCACATGACTTTCGTTCATGCCTGCATTTGTAATACGAACAAACTGAGGCTCTGTGCGCATGGTCGCAATATCAGCACTGCCGGTATAACCCATAGATGCTCTCAAGCCACCTACTAATTGATGCACGACACCACCCATAGGGCCTTTACAAGGAACACGGCCTTCAATGCCTTCAGGTACAAGCTTTTCAACACCTTTAGACGCATCTTGGAAATAACGATCAGATGAACCTGTAGACTGCCCCATCGCACCAAGCGATCCCATACCACGGTATGATTTGAACGCACGGCCTTGGAACAACTCAACTTCGCCAGGCGCTTCATCAGTACCCGCAAGCATTGAACCCACCATAATAGCAGAGGCACCCGCAACAATAGCTTTAGCTAGATCGCCAGAGAAACGAACACCACCGTCAGCAACTACAGGCACACCACGTTCAGCCATGGCCGCTGCAACATTCGCTACAGCACTGATCTGAGGAACACCTACACCTGCAACAATACGTGTAGTACAAATAGAACCAGGACCTATACCAACCTTAACGCCGTCAGCACCGGCATCAGCTAATGCAATCGCAGCGTCAGCCGTTGCGATATTACCGCCAATCACCTGAACCTGTGGGAATGTCTGCTTAACCCAAGCAACGCGATCAATAACACCTTTCGAGTGCCCATGCGCCGTATCAACAATAACGACATCAACACCCGCAGCAACCAACGCAGTTACACGGTCTGGTGTTTCTGGGCCTGTACCTACTGCAGCACCGACAATCAAACGACCCTTTGCGTCTTTTGCCGCATTCGGGTGCGACTGCGCTTTATTCATATCCTTAACGGTCATCATGCCGCAAAGTTTGAACGCACTGTCTACAACTAGGATTTTCTCTATACGATGCTTGCGAAGTAAGTTTCTAACTTCATCAGGATCAACACCCTCTTCAACCGTCACTAGACGATCTTTCGGGGTCATAATTGATTCTACAGTAGCATCTAATTTCAGCTCAAAACGGAAATCTCGATCCGTTACGATACCTACTAAGTTGCCATCATCAACAACAGGGAAGCCTGAGAAGCCCATAGACTCTGATAGCTGGCGTAGTTCACCAACAGTCATATCCGAACGACATGTGACGGGATCGCTTACAACACCCGCCTCATACTTCTTAACACGCAACACTTCTGCTGCCTGCTGCTCAATTGTCAGGTTCTTATGAATGATCCCGATACCGCCTTCCTGTGCCATAGCAATCGCTAGACCAGACTCAGTCACTGTATCCATCGCTGCAGAAACTAATGGTATATTAAGCTCAATACCTTTAGTTAAGCGTGTTTTAAGTGATACGTCTTTTGGAAGTACTTCAGAGTAACCCGGAACCAGCAGCACATCGTCAAAAGTGAGTGCTTCCTCAGCAATTCGCAACATTATTTGCCAGCCTGTGTAGTCAATAAATTTAAACGCGCAATCATACAGAAATTAGCCTTTTGTCTCAATCGAAAAGTCACTATTTCCGCATAGAATCTATGAATTCATACTCATTATAGTTAACTGTTGGTCACAATGATCAACAGAATAAAACCAAACCCGTATTTATCCCTCCCTCAACGATATAACTTCGTTTACTATAAAGCGCATGCTAAACGACACTGATCACACACATAACCGTAATCCGCTGGCTATATCTGTCTCTGAATTGAACAGACAAGCACGCACCCTGCTTGAACGCTCCTTCTTAACGATTCAAGTAGAAGGTGAGATATCCAACTTCGTAAAACCCAGCTCTGGTCACTGGTACTTCACACTTAAAGACGATAAAGCGCAGGTTCGATGCGCAATGTTCAAAAGTCGAAACCAAGTGATTCGCCTAAAGCCAAAACAAGGCGACAAAGTTACTGTCAGAGCTAAAGTCAGTCTTTACGAAGGCAGAGGTGACTACCAATTAATCTGTGATTATATGGAAAGCAGTGGCAGCGGCTCACTGCAAAAGGCCTTTGAAGAACTAAAAAACAAATTACAAAAAGAGGGTTTGTTTGAAAGTACTCTTAAAAAGCCAATTCCAGCACACCCCTCAAGCATCGGTATCATCACCTCGCCTACAGGTGCAGCTGTACATGATATTTTAACTGTATTAAAACGACGTTTTCCAGGACTCCCTGTAACGCTTTACCCTACCTCGGTTCAAGGGGAGGACGCACCGGAACAAATATCTAAGGCCATCATTCTGGCCGAAGTACACCAACAATGTGATGTACTTATCTTAGGCAGAGGCGGTGGTTCCCTAGAAGATCTGTGGGCATTTAATACTGAACAAGTAGCAAGAACAGTACATAACTGTGAACTACCTATTATTAGTGCCGTTGGCCATGAAGTGGATGTCGTTATTACTGACTTTATAGCTGATTCACGAGCCCCCACTCCCTCTGCAGCAGCCGAGATGCTCAGCCCAGACCAAGCACAAATAAAGCAAAAGCTGAATCTATTCGAACAACGTTTAACTCACCATATTCAACAGAAACTAAGAACAGCCGCCCTTAAAACAGAAAGCGCTAGAAACCGATTACGCCATCCGGGTCAAAAGCTAAACGAGCAAGCACAACGCCTAGATCATTTAGAAGCTCGACTACATAATTCAATCCATTCAACGCTGACTGCAGCCCAGCACCGTCAGCAACAACTTTTATCAAAGCTGAAACTACAATCACCCAAGCAACTGCTCAATTTAAAAGAGGAACAACTCCACTCTCTTTTTAAACGTTTATCACAAGCGGGCGTTTCTAACTTACAGAAAAATGCGTTGAGACTTGGCGCAGCAACAAGTCAACTTCATACTGTTAGCCCGCTAGCCACACTTGAACGAGGTTATGCTATCGTGAAAGATCAACATGGCGCTGTCATTCAGGATGCATCACATGTAAAACAGGGAGATGTTATTGAAAATCAGCTTTATAAAGGACGTTTACGCTGCCGCGTAGATGAAACAATTACGGAATAATACCCATGCTTAAAATTATTACTCTCATCAGTTTTATATGTATAAGTGCTATTAGTCATGCGCAAACGCTTCCCCAAGAAAATCGGGTACCCGGTGGTATCGCGATTATTCCCCTTACCGGTATAGAAACACAAAAAGCTCCGACTGCGTGGTATAAGGGCAATCGAGTCATGGTACTCCCGAGCTCAGGCACTGAGCATACAGAGAGTAAATGGCTGGCAGTCGCAGGGATTCCCTTGAGCGCTAAAGCTGATCAAAAACAACATTTAAAAGCCAATTCAACTTCGTACTATTTCACTGTTGAAGGCAAAGAATATAAAGCTCAGTACCTTACAATTAAAAACAAACGACACGTTGAGCCCGATCCAGAAGACATTAAACGCTGGCGAACAGAAAAAGCGAAAATGGTTGCTGCTTATAAGCACTGGAGCGAACCCAAGGAGATAACGACACACTTCGCTATTCCCGCAAAAGGCCCATACAGCAGCCCATTTGGCTTAAAGCGCTTTTTTAACAAACAGCCGCGCAATCCTCATAGCGGTCTGGATATCGCAGCACCCCATGGTGACCCAATTACAGCACCGAGCGCGGGTACCGTTGTCGATACCGGGGAATACTTCTTTAACGGCAACACCGTTATTGTTGATCACGGTTACGGGCTGACGACTATGTACTGCCATTTAAGCAAAATAGACGTAAAAATTGGCGACAAAGTCACCACTGGAGACAAACTTGGCGAGATAGGTAAAACAGGCCGAGTTACCGGTCCGCATCTTCATTGGAGCGTAAGCTTGAATAACACAAGAGTCGACCCCATATTGTTTTTGAATCAATAATCTTTAGGGCGAGCCTCTTATTTTAAGCTCGTTTTTTTATGACTCAGTAGGATTCTATTCATGTCTGAACTACAACTAGAAACACTAGAACAAAAAGCAAGCTACGGCATCGGCCGCCAAATGGGCGACCAGTTAGCACAACAACCATTTGAAGGCATGGACCTAAATGCAATTTCAGCAGGTATCGCTGATGCATTCGAAGGTACTGAAATGCGCGTAGAAGTGAATGAAATCCAAGAAGCGTTTAACGTTCTAAACGAACGTATGCGTGAACAGCAAGAAGCTGAAGCTAAAGAAGCATCTGCAGTTGGCGAAGCTTTTCTAGCAGAAAACGCTAAACGTGAAGGCGTTACAGTGCTTGAATCTGGTCTTCAGTATGAAATTGTTGAAGCGGGCGAAGAAGGTAGCGAGAAGCCATCTAAAGAGTCTAAAGTGCGTACGCATTATCACGGTACATTTATTGACGGTAAAGTATTCGATAGCTCTTATGACCGTGGTCAGCCAGCTGAATTCCCTGTTGGCGGCGTTATCGCTGGTTGGACAGAAGCATTACAGCTTATGAACAAAGGCGCTAAGTGGAAGCTATATATCCCTTACGACCTAGCATACGGTGCTCAGGGTTCTCCAGGCGGCATCCCTCCATATTCTGCACTTGTATTTGATGTTGAACTACTAGAAATTCTTTAATTTCTATATTTGGGTGGCGTTCACGCCACCCAATCTACTAAAGAGCACCCCAAGATGCTTTTGAATTACCAGATTCACGGCGAAGGACAACCTCTCATTATTCTGCATGGCCTTTTTGGTACCTTAGAAAACTGGGGCAACCAAATAAAAGCCTTGTCAGAGAACCATAAAGTCATTGCTGTCGATCTTAGAAACCACGGCCGATCTTTTCACTCAAATGAGATGAACTATCATTTGATGGCCGTGGATATCAAAGCACTTTTATCACATCTAAAGTTAGAAAAAGCACACATCATTGGTCATTCAATGGGTGGGAAGGTTGCCATGCAACTCGCCTTAAATTCTCCAGACGTGATTGATAAATTAATCATTGTCGATATAGCACCTGTAGAATACACACCCCACCATAATGATGTATTCAAAGGTTTATTTTCTGTAGATTTACCTTCACTAAAATCCAGAGGTGACGCAGACAAACAACTGACTGAGCATATCCCTGAGCTAAGTGTGCGAGCTTTTCTGCTTAAAAACCTATACCGAACTGATGAGAAGCTTTTTGCTTGGCGCATGAATTTAGAAGCGATTCACTCGCAATACAAGAATATCAGCGCTGCACCGACAGGCACTCCATTTGATAGAAGCATGTTATTTATCAAAGGAGAAAAGTCTGACTATATGATTCCCGCTTATAGAGATGCGGTCATTAATTCATTCCCTAAAGCCAGCTACACCATCATCAAACAAGCTGGCCACTGGCCTCATGCTGAAAAACCTAAAGAGTTTACAGATATAGTTGTGAACTTTCTGACTAAGACAAAGAGCGCGTAATCTAGGAAAACTAAATTACGCTTGACGATCCAAGAGGGAACCCTCTGGAAATAACTTCTGAAAAACGCCAGAATCAACAAGCTTTTTATTGATTTCAGCAAGCTGTTTATTAATGTCATTCAAGCGATCATTGAAATCATCCAATGCTTCCATTGCGCTTTCGCTACGGGCCGCATCCTCATCCCGCAACTCCTGTAAACGCTCACCAGCAGATGGTTTATTATCATCCTCATCTTCAGCGCTGTCTGCACGTTCAGCTTGAGCGGCTTGCGCCTCACCCTCACTTTGGAGAATCTGAGTACGCGCTTCAGCTGCCATCGCTCTTGCATCAGCCGCCGCAGCTCTGTCAGCTGAGGATGGCTCCGCAACACTCAGCGCAGCCCGCTGAATCACTTCAGCTTTTTCTAAGGTCGCTTGAGGATCATTAGGGATAGGCGAAGTATCTATTTTAACTTCACCTTCAACAGCATACATTCTGCCATCAGGGCCGCGTTCATTAGTATAACTAGGGGCAGACGCATACTGCCCACCTATAGAAGCATGAGCTTGTTCATGGGCACGTACTTCTCTATCACGCTCAGCCAAATCACGGCTAATTTCCAACTCTTGTTGCTGCAGTTGCTCTTGCTGCTCCTTATCACCGGAAGGAACAACATTTGAAGAAGGACGGATAGACGGGCTAGTAGACTCTAAACCAACGAGCTCACCATCTTCTGCTTGTAGGCTTCGTTCTGAGGTACTGGCTAAACGGGAAAGCGCTGAGGCCTCAGCTGAAAGCGTGACTCGATCACGATTAATGCTAGAGCTACTGGACTGTAGCTCCTGTTGGGCTGAAGGCGAAGTAACAGAGGATATAACCCGCTGAGCATCTTGAGATCGAAGCTCTAATGGGGCCGGCTTACTATTTAAAGCCTGAGAGTTACCAGAGCTAATAATCTGCATAAGCAGTGCTCCTCTCTATTATCCTAAAAAACATACTTCATTACCTACTTCAATCCAATCCATGAATTGAAGATTTAAACGCGTATATTAATGATAGAGCCAGGCTGACCTAACTCTTCAACCTCTCCCACCACTTTTGTTGCTGCCGCCTCAACAGTTGATCCTGCAGCCGAACCTGCTACAGCTTGATCTTCCTGCCGACCTGAAGCTTTCTCAACCTGATCAGGCTTACCTGATCCTGTGATATCACTTGCTGCTTTTGGCGCATTATCCAAACCACGATTGATACCAATAAATCCTGACTGTGCCGCATTGGTGACGTTCATACTGACACCTCTATTAATTCTAAATAAAACTATTACAGCTGTAAGTATAGATCATCTGAAGGAAATGTTCATTTTTCAACCATACTATTGAGCTAGCAATGCATCTATATCAAAATATTTGGCAACGTTTTCAGGAGAAGGTTCCGTAAGGTAAGGTATTTCAGCAATTAAGGGAGCGCGCAGCATACCCGCGATAGTCGCTACATTATCGCTATAGTGTGGCATCTCAGGGTCAATCCGGCTCGCTACCCAGCCAGCCACTCGCAATCCATCTCTAGCAATACTTTCAGCCGTTAACAGCGCATGATTTATGCAACCCAGCTTAACCCCCACAACCATTACAACAGGCGTACCTAACTGTTTTGGTATATGCGCCATTGTTTCACGTGGATTTAAAGGAACACGCCAGCCCCCTGCGCCCTCAACAATGGCAAAATCTGCGGGTTGCATCAAAGCCCCACGACACATCGCCGCAATCCGATCCGCATTAAGCATTCGTCCTGCAATTCCAGCAGCAATATGAGGCGCAATAGCCGGCTCAAATGCGACTGGATTTACCTGCTCATAGGCTAATTGGATTGAAGCCGTTTTCTGTAATAGGACAGCATCTTCATTGCGCAGACCATCCGCAGTCATTTCACAACCAGCAGCAATAGGCTTAAGACCTATAGTAGAAAGCCCTTTATTATTAGCAGCCTCAAGCAGCCCAGCAGCAACGATAGTTTTACCGACATCAGTATCGGTTCCCGCTACAAAAAAAGAATGCTTTGCCATTATGAATTTAACCCCTTTACTGGTTTTTCTAATACGCCGTAAAATACTTGATAAGTAGCGGGAATAGCCCCATCTACCAACCGCTGATCTTCATAAGCAGACTTAAACCTTCGAATCTGCTCCCGTCCAGTCAAACCCGTTTTTTGCCCTGCATTCATATTATGTGCACCCAACCGCTTTAACTCATCAGTCAAACCTTTAAGCTGCGGATAACGTAGTACACGTACTTCTTCTTTAAATTCACTTAGATGCAAATTACTAGGAACAGCAGATAGGTGCTCTTCAGAGGAGAGGAACTGATTAACATGAGTAAAAGAATCAACACTCTGCCAAGCAGTACGAAGTTCATGCAGAGTATCAGGGCCCAGTGTTGCAAAAACAAAACGACCACCCGGCGCTAAAACTCGCTCAATCTCCTTCAACAAAACAGGTAAGTTTTCACACCACTGAATCGCTAAGCTTGAAAAAACAATGTCGATGCTTGCATCGCGCAGAGGCAAAGATTCAGCATCTGCACAGATCCAACTCGCATTAGTCAGCGTACGATTCTGGCGAGCAAAGCGCAGCATCCCTAGCGCTAAATCTAAATTGAGTAGATTTGCAGTAGAATACTTTTGATTTAATTTAGGCGAAAAATAGCCAGTGCCGCAGCCTAAATCCATGATTCGGCTTGGTGATGAATCGGGGAGATACCCCATCAACGTGTGGCCAACATCTCTTTGCAGCTCAGCCACACTGTCGTAAGTCATGGCCGCTTTACTGAAAGAATCAGCAACTTTCTGTTTATCAATCAGCGCATCCACTAAACAGCCGGCTCCTGTAAAAAGCTAACAACATCGGCTATCACTTCTGTTTGATGAGAATAAAAAGGAAGGTGCCCTGCACCAGAGTAGACTTTAACACCCCCCTTAGATAACTGCTGACATGCTTCAGCCGCTTCTAAAGGCACCAAATTATCCTTTTCACCGAAGAGCTGAAAAACAGGCATCGTTAACTGAGACAATGAAGCACGCGCATCCCCTCTTAATAAACCTAAACTTTCTATTGGGGCTGCATGATCTAGCTCTTTAAGGATCGCTTTTAAAAACTTGAGTGTTTCACGGCCTAATTCAGCACCTTGAGTTTGCAGCATAATAAAACGCTGTAATGTTTTAACTATGTTTGCATCAAGCGAGGCTTCAAATTGCTGGTGCACCGATTCTTCTACTGCACATGACCAA
>DJLT01000040.1:14038-33685 GCA_002435145.1 Neptuniibacter sp. UBA6509 | reverse complement strand
CTGCGCGGTTGCTTTAAGCGTTAGGTGAATCGACGAATGATCATCGAAGAAATTAAATTACTGCTGGATTTATTCGAGGCCAAGACTCCAGATAAAGATAGTAATAGACTCGTCTGGAAATTTTGCAACGAGAAACATCGATGGATAAAAGCGCATGGGCTTCATTCGACGCTCCGTGATAGAAATATGAAAGCAATCAAGCAGGGAGATAAGGTCAAAGAAGCACAATATTGCTTTGAGGAGGTTGTGGCTAAAACCCTCTTTAACCTTACAAGGTCATCCGCACCATTTGATCCGGATTCCCCTTATTGGGTAATAAAAAATGCACTTTCTCTAGCTAATGCTCTCGAGATACCATCGGAGAAAGTAGTTGAAATTATCACCTAACAAAGTTGTCAAATTGACAGTTTTTCCGTCGCTCCTTTTTGTGCTAGATAGCACAAACGGGCTCCTCCAAAACTGCAATTTACAACGGCGTTAAGAAGCAATATGAAAAATTTCTGTATTTACTTATTTTTGTTTACGTTATTTACCAGTTTCGGCCTGAGTGCTGAGGAAACTAAATATTCTCAAGGAAAGCTTGATAATGCGTGTACCTATCTTGGCAATTTTTGTGAAATAGCAAAGCGTAAGTGTGAACTTGATAAGGCTTCAAACCAAGATTCTTGCTTTATGGATTATGTTGGTAAAGTTCTAATGGCCCAAAGGAATACTCCGGACCCAGCAGATTTGCGTAATGAGAAATATGCACAACAAGCGTGCGAAAAATTAGGCGATGAGTGTGAATTTATACAATTGGAGTGCTTAGCAGGTGGAGGGTTGTTTAATACCTGTATTGCTATGTCTTACTTTTCAATTGAAGTCTCTAAGGAACTGTGTGGTGTGATGGGCTATAGATCATGTCTTGAGCGTGATCGCGAGTACGGCATTAAAGTAATCCATGAATTAACAATACCTAATATAGATAAGCCGATTAAGAAAACGATGTGGAAAGAATGTACTCATGCAGGAAACTACAAAGTGAAGTCTATAAAGCTTAAGCAGTTCTACTACGGGTACATGGAGAACCTTAAATATTTAAAAGAACCAATTCTTCTGAATGACAAAGATGATTATGAGCACAAGATTCAAGAAGATTATTATGATTGTATGAAAGCAGTGCTTGAGAAAGCTTCTTAACAAACCAAGCCAGTTCGCCAGCGAACTGGCAGGACAAATTAACGCGCTGCGCGCTAAAAACAAATTTGCCTCTGCTTAGGGGCGTTATGTGCTTATAGGAACTCAAATATGATATTGTCTATTTTAGGACTTATTCTGATATTTCTAGGCACTCATAACCTATCTTCTGTTAACGGTAATAGCACTGGCTGGTTGCTTTTAACGTTCGGCTTTTGTCTTCTATTTATTCAATATGTTGTATGGAGCAATAAGAAAAAGTCGTCAAGAATTAACATTAACGCTGATTACATTGATCAAGCTAGCGAACTTACAGATTATGGTAACTCTGAAGGGGACTCTGGTGGAAGCGGTGGTGATTCTGGCACATAACAAAAACATCAAAAGTCGCCCTTCGGGCTTGGACCGTCGCTGCGCTCCGGGCCTTTATGTTAGGCGTTGGTTTCGGGAGCAACTACTTCATCCGACTTTCAGTTGACATTGAATTGTTCTTCTAGCAGGATAAAAGCATGAATCTAAATCTTACGCAAAATACATCTCGAATTATCATCATTCCATAGGAATGGTGGGAATTTTGATGCGTCTGTAATTTATCAAACCCACCCCATAGAGGTGGGTTTTCTGTTTCTGCCTCATGGGAGTAATTTACATAAAGGAGGCAGTATGAAAAAAATAGCAGTTTTTGGTAAGCCCGGGAGCGGTAAATCTACTTTAAGCAAAGCGTTAGCGTTGGCAACTGGTATACAGTTACACCAGCTAGATTCGATAGTGTACAAAAAGAATGGGGAACTGGTAGAGCGGAGTTCATTCGATGAAGCACATGAGCGTATCTTACTCGTCTGGAAATTGGATTGTTGATGGGTTTGGACCAATAGACTCATTTCACCAGCGTTTGGAAGCAGCTGATACATTGGTTTACGTTGATCTGCCATACATAACAAGCTATTGGTTTGTGACAAAGAGACTTCTAAAAGGACTTTTCGTCAAACCTGAAGGTTGGCCTGAGGGTAGTTCGGTACTAAAAGGTACTTTTGAGAGCTATAAAGTTTTACGGTTATGCCCAAAATTCTGGAATGATGACTTCACTGCCAGATTAGAAGCAATGTCAGATAAAAAGTCATTATACATTGTTAAGTCAGTCTCTGAGCTAAATAACTTTGTATGCCGGAATCTCAAGTAAATGCATATAACAATCCAAGGCAGTGGGAAATATTTTGCTTCGCTACGCTCAAAACGCAAAATATTCCCCTGCTTGGGGCGTTATATTTAAACCCCATAGGAGAAACAATGGTAACTAAAGAGGAGTTGGTTAATTTCTTCGAAAAAGATTTTCCACAGGCTAATTTCATTATTGAAAGTATTGGTGAAAAATCTGCAACAATTAAGAAAAAGATAAATCAAAAACATTTAAGGCCTGGCGGAACTGTCTCTGGGCCAGTACTCATGGAAATAGCAGATCTAGCTTTGTATGTTACTATTTTAAATGAAATTGGACTCGTAGCACTTGCGGTCACTACAAATTTAAACATTAATTTTCTCCGAAAGCCATCCTCTGAAAAAGATATAATAGCAAAATGTAATTTAATAAAAGTTGGTAGAACGTTAATTATTGGAGAGGTGTCAATTTATTCAGAGGGTTTTATTGAACCTGTAGCGCATGCAGTTGGGACCTATGCTATACCAACTACCAACAAAATATAACAAGTTACATCATCGGAAAATGAACTTCACCCCATAAAACGGACACCTCAATTTAACGAGGAGTCCAGAAATGCCAAAGTACACCCAGCCAAGAAAAACATGGCAATACAGTAATGAATTCAAAGCTAAGGCGGTCCAATTAACCTACTTAGATGATGTAAAAGTTAAAGATGTCGCAGCAACCTTAGATATCCATCCATTTATGTTATCGCGATGGAGAAAAGAACTTCGAGAAGGACTAAAGGGGTCAAGGACTAAAGGGGTCAAAAAGCCCTTTAACGATTACATATCTCCGAACAAAAAAGGCTTAAAGATAAAATCGGAAAAATCTGTAACAAAGCTCGAGCCTAGGGAGCAGTTCACTATGCTGATAATTGCAATTCAATCAGTGCAAATAACTGCAATAAATGAATTGCCGGAACATAAAAGGTCATAGTGCAATTAATGCATAACAAAGTCCTGTTGTTGGAATCACTGGCTTTGCAAAGCGCAGCGTTACCTAATTAAATTTTATGGATCAACATCGAAGGTTTTATGCGCTGCTTAGAATTTATAAAGTTCAATGATATAGAGCCAATAGCATTTTTGCCTTTATTGAATAAACAGACGACGAGAGAGCATTTAATTGATCATCAGTTGTTTGATGCTGGTAGCGTAAAGGAATGGGTGAAGGGCAAGATTGATATAGATTCTTCTGCGGGCTGCAGAGTTAGAGCTATTACCGTTGATAAGCAACTGGCGGGCTGGTGCGGCATACAGTATGAAGAAGGGAAATACGAGATAGCGGTTGTTATCGAGGATAGTTTCTGGGGAATCGGAAAATCAGTATTTTTTGAAATGATGACTTGGGCTAAAGAGCTTGGCCATCGCACTGTTTATATACATTTTTTTCATACACGACCTGAATATAAGTTCCTAAGGAAAATAGCTAAACATGTGTATCAGAGCGAGCTTCTGGGAAGTCAGTTCACAACTTACGAATTAGAGGTGCGTTAGGTGTACTGCAGGATGAATGATCCTGAATCCATTTTGGTAGCTGAGAATTACGTTACTTAGAGCTAAAACCTTCCAGAAAACCAGCAAGTTTTAAATTAGCTTTGCCTGACCTTTATGTTGGGTGTTATGTGAAACCAAGGACCGGAGTATGAAAAAGCTTTTAATCATTATGTTAATTGGCGCTGGTATTTATCAGTGGTCAGTTGGAAAAACTAACGCAGTAATCGCGCCTGAAAATCAAGTTCAACTTGTAAATAGCAACGCTAATAATGAAATTCAAAGTGCCTATCAAAATAGACGTAGTAACGTCCAGCTGAAAGGTAACGGAACGGTAATTAAGATTTTACGTGATGACAATGAAGGTTCTCGCCACCAAAAGTTCATTTTGAGGCTATCTTCAGGTCAAACTTTACTTATTGCACACAATATTGATTTGGCTCCCAGAATTAACTCTATATCAGATGGGGATAGTGTTCAGTTTTATGGTGAGTATGAATGGAATGATAAAGGCGGTGTAATTCACTGGACGCACCATGACCCAAGTGGTCGTCATGTTGGTGGCTGGTTAAAGCACAATGGTAGAACGTATCAGTAGCTTTATTAATCCATTTATCTTGAGTATAGGGTCCTTACAGGTGCTGAGTTCATGACAGTAAAGTAAGACTGGTTCGCTATTTGCTTATATAACGAGGAGGCTATATGAAAATTAATAAAAGCAGCCACTCAAAGCGCATTGCGTTAGTACTCTAAGTATTAAGCAAACAAAGGTGATTCAGTGAAAATCTATGGCGATGTTCAATCTGGAAACTGCTATAAAATAAAGTTACTTGTTTCTTTGCTTGATATCGAGCATGAATGGATTCATGTAGATATTCTCAATAGTGAAACTCACACATCGAAATTTCTAGCGAAAAACCCTAACGCCAAAATTCCTGTTTTGGAGCTGAATGATGGGCGATGTCTATCTGAATCAAATGCAATCTTGAATTACTTGGCAGCAGGCACAGACCTTCTGTCAGATGATCCCTATGAATATTCTAAAATTCAGCAATGGCAGTTTTTTGAACAATACAGCCATGAGCCGTTCATTGCGGTAGCGAGATTCATTGCAAAGTATCTAGGTCTACCTGATGAGCGTAGGGCAGAGTATGAGTCAAAGCAGGAAGGTGGTCATAAAGCTCTTCAGGTGATGGAGCGGCAGTTACAACAAACTGCTTATTTGGCTGGGGATCAATTAAGCACAGCAGATATTTCTTTGTATGGTTATACCCATGTTGCGGCTGAGGGCGGATTCGATTTAAGTGAATACCCTGCAATCCTGCAATGGATTGATTGTATTCAGTCACACCCCAGATATATAAGCATGAATTAATCGCTTGTGTAATAAGAATATCAACCCGATTTAGTGCAGCGAGCTTTCCGGTTGCACCAGCGTTAGGCAATCCTCTACTTAATTTCTGTACTTACTTAGGAACATATTATGAAAGAAAGTCCTAGAGTCCCATTACCACCATTTACATTTGAGACAGCGACTAAGAAAGTACGCATGGCTGAAGATGGTTGGAATTCGAAAGATCCAGTTAAAGTCTCGCAGGCTTATACAGTCGATAGTGTATGGCGTAATCGGTCTGAGTTTATTTCGGGTCGAGATGCCATCGTTGATTTTTTAACGAAGAAATGGGAGAAGGAAATTCAGTACCGTCTTATAAAAGAGTTGTGGGCGTATACAGAAAATAGGATTGCTGTACGCTTTGCTTATGAATGGAAAGATGCGGAAGGTAATTGGTTTCGTTCATATGGCAATGAAAATTGGGAATTTAATGAAGATGGTTATATGCAAAAACGGATTGCTAGTATCAATGATCTACCGATACTAGAGAAAGATAGAAAGTTTCTATGGGAGTCAGGTCGTCGTCCAGATGAATATCCTAGCCTTTCTGAATTAGGCTTATAAAAGGCCTAATTGAGGTGCTTTAAAGGGAATAGAAATAGTGAATTATGGCTACAAGTTTTCCCCACTATTTTTATCCGTATAGAATGGGGTTGGCTTGAGAGTCACGGGCTTCACTGCCGGTATTTTAAATTGGCTAGTGCCGTGGCTTCCTCCGTTAAAGAGTAGTTTTAATGTGTCATTTACGCTGGATGAAAGCCTCTCCTTAAAAGTCTAATTCTCTAAACCCAGTCGAATATTCATTACTCGCTCGTTACTACATTGAGTCGCGCATTATCTGCGATTATCATGCACTGGAATTTATGTTTATAAATGAGGTTTCAGATGGTGCTGTTCTGGCCGATCCAGCAAGAGCTTGATTGTATTAATGATAGTGGCTGCATTCTTGGGAAGATAAAGTTTGATGTATTTAAAGATGAATACATCTTCTGTCCAGGTAGCGAATCTGTCGTATTGTCTGATTCAGAGCAAGCCAGTATTGATGAAAGGATGTCAGGCCTTGCTTCGGGTAAGTATTTAATCCCTATGCAAGATGATGATTGATTTATAGTGGGGTGGCTTCCTGCGAAAACTCTATACAACAAAAAAGGCTGATGGATTAATCATCAGCCTTTTCTTTTTAGGTCTCTATTGCAAGCTTAACGATTAAGCTTTACGAAACTGCAACACACTAAAAATCAACGCTACGCAGGTAAGGACAACCGAGAATGCCATGAGCCCTTCGGCCATGGTGATGCCAAACAGTAGCTCCGGTGTATAGCCGCATGGCTCCCACGGTTCGAACATATGTGGAAACCACTCATCGAGTGCAAACCAGCTAGGTAGGCCGCTGTCCATGCTGCAGCTATCGATGATCCAGCCTTTTTCCACTGCGAGGGTCTGCCATGAACGTTCGGTTAATCCTATTGCGACCCCTAGTGTAAGAAGGTGGTTGGCTTTTGTCGCTATCGGACATTTTTTAAATACTAAGCCCAATATTGCGATTAAGATAAGAGCCATTACCCAGATGCGGATATGAATACAGAGTACGCAAGGGCCGTAATCTAAGCCGTATTGGAAGAAAAGTGCCACGCCTTCCATAGCAACGCCGATGACGATAAGGCTTAGCCAGTACCACGATGAGCGGCTAAGGCAGGTAAGTTTGTCGAGCATCTAGAATATCTCCCAAGTAAAATTCTTTATATCAGATACATTTATGACGCGATGGTTCCTGTAGATGGAAAAAAACCGAGCACTTAGGCTCGGTTTTTTGTAAAGCAGTGGGTTTAAGCGTTCAGCGCTTTACTGATACGGCCCAGTGCGTCTTCTAATACTTCCATGCTCGTAGCAAATGATAGGCGCATATTACCCGGAGCGCCGAAGGCTGAACCTGGTACAAGTGCAACACCGGCTTCATTCAATAGAAACTCAGCTAATGCGATATCGTCTTCAAAGCGGTCATCGTTGTCGATCACTTCTTGGAAGCTTGGGAATGCATAAAAAGTACCGTCAGCTGGGATGCAGCTCACGCCTTTAATATCGTTTAGTGTAGATACGACATATTCATGACGTGCTTTAAACGCTACAACCATCTCTGCAACGCACTCTTGAGAGCCTTCAAGTGCGGCTTGTGCAGCAACTTGTGCAATAGAGGTTGGGTTTGATGTGCTTTGTGATTGGATCTTTTTCATTGCGCCAATCAACGCTAAAGGACCCGCTGCGTAACCGATACGCCAGCCTGTCATAGAGTAGGCTTTAGATACGCCATTCAATACGATTGTGCGGTCATATAGCTCAGGGCATGCGTTTAAGATATTTACGAAAGGCTCGTCATTAAAACGAATATGTTCGTACATATCATCTGTCGCAACCATCACTTTAGGGTGCTTAAGCAATACATCAGCAAGTGCTTTTAGTTCATCCAGCGTGTATGCCACACCTGTTGGGTTGGATGGGCTATTTAAAACAACTAAACGAGTATTATCTGTAATGGCTGCTTCCAGTTGTTCGGCAGTCATTTTGAAACGTTGTTCTTGCGTGGTTGTTACGATAACCGGTGTTGCGTCGGCCATAATCACCATGTCAGGGTAAGATACCCAATAAGGTGCAGGCACGATCACTTCATCACCTTTGTCCAATAGGGCAAGGGATAGGTTGAAGAAACTCTGTTTACCACCGCAAGAAACTAGAATTTGTTTAGCATCATATTCAAGACCGTTATCGTTCTTGAACTTGTTAATAATCGCGTTCTTTAGGGCAGGCGTGCCGTCTACAGCGGTGTATTTTGTGAAACCTTCATTTAACGCCTGGATGGCAGCCTGTTTGATATGATCTGGCGTATCAAAATCTGGCTCACCAGCACCCAGGCCAATAATGTTCTTACCTGCCGCGCGCAGTTCAGCTGCACGGTTTGTAACCGCTAGCGTTGGTGAAGGTTTGATGTTGTTGACGCGGTCTGAAAGTTGAACGTTCAAGCCTAAGATCCTCAATAAACATTACCCGAGTATGAACTGCCCAATGACAGGTTCTTTTCTAGGGTAGCGACATTAATCAGCAGAAATACGCTGCGCATTATTTAACAGGGTATTTCCAAACCCGCTAATAATACAGCAAAGGATAGCTAGCATGAATCCTGTTTTGACTAAAAAACACCTTTTTAGATCAATATATTGTACATAAATCCCTTAAAGGAAACTTTATTGCCTTGCTTAATAGCGATGAGAGAGGGAATTAAACAATTAAAACGCTTTTTGCTGAGATATAATGCTGGGTTTTCCCATTGCTAATGGTTTCTGTATGAAAGAACGTTTTAAAGTCCATTCCAAATTTGAGCCTGCAGGCGATCAGCCCAGTGCGATTAAGAGTCTTGTGGATGGAATCGAGTCAGGTTTAGCGTCGCAAACCCTGTTGGGTGTTACTGGGTCTGGTAAAACGTTTACAGTGGCTAATGTTGTCGCACAAGTTCAGCGTCCGACTATTGTGATGGTGCATAACAAAACCTTAGCGGCTCAGCTTTATGGGGAGTTTAAAGAGTTCTTTCCTGATAACGCAGTTGAATACTTCGTTTCTTACTATGATTACTATCAACCGGAAGCCTATGTGCCTTCTTCTGATACATTTATCGATAAAGATGCCTCGGTGAATGATCATATAGAGCAGATGCGTTTGTCGGCGACCAAAGCGCTTTTAGAGCGTGATGATGCGATTATTGTCGCAACGGTATCGGCTATTTATGGTTTGGGTGATCCTAAGTCTTATCTGGGAATGATGCTGCATATTGATCGTGGCGATATTATTGATCAGCGCGCTATTCTGCGTCGTTTAGCTGAGTTGCAATACACCCGTAATGATATTGAGCTGCATCGTGGTACTTACCGTGTGCGCGGTGATGTAATTGATGTATTTCCAGCTGAATCTGAGAAGGAAGCGATCCGTATACAGTTGTTTGATGAAGAGATTGAAGAGATAAGTTACTTTGATCCTCTAACAGGTGAAGTCTTGCGGCGTGTGCCGCGCGCGACCATTTATCCTAAATCTCATTATGTGACCCCGCGCGATACATTATTAGCGGCAGTTGAAAAAATTAAGGATGAGTTACGCGAACGTTTAGAGCAGTTACGTGATAACCAAAAACTGGTGGAAGCCCAACGATTAGAGCAACGAACGCTTTATGATATGGAGATGATCATGGAGTTGGGGTATTGCTCGGGTATCGAGAACTACTCCCGCTATCTATCTAACCGCGATCCGGGCGCTGCCCCGCCGACTTTATTTGATTACCTACCGGATAATGCACTTTTAGTGTTGGATGAGTCTCATGTGACGGTTCCGCAAATCGGTGCGATGTATCGTGGTGACCGTTCAAGGAAGGAAACCTTGGTTGAGTACGGCTTCCGTTTACCCTCTGCCTTAGATAACCGTCCGATGAAATTTGAGGAGTGGGAGCAGGAATCTCCACAGATGATTTTTGTGTCTGCGACGCCAAGTAAATATGAAGCAGCTAATCAACAAGCTGTAGTCGAACAGCTAGTGCGTCCGACGGGATTGATCGATCCAGAGGTTGAGGTAAGGCCTGCGTCTACTCAGGTAGATGATCTGTTGTCAGAGATCCGCAAAGTTGTTGCAGATAATGAGCGCGTCATTGTAACGGTTCTGACGAAGCGGATGGCTGAAGACTTAACCGAATATTTAGCTGAACATGATGTCAGAGTGCGTTATCTGCATTCCGATATTGATACAGTTGAGCGTGTTGAAATTATTAGAGACCTGCGTATTGGTGAGTTTGATGTATTAGTCGGGATTAACTTACTGCGTGAAGGTATCGATATGCCTGAAGTGTCATTGGTGACTATTTTAGATGCTGATAAAGAGGGCTTCCTCCGCTCTGAAACGTCAATGATTCAGACGATTGGGCGTGCTGCGCGAAATGTCAGAGGCCGAGCGATTCTTTATGCCGATCGTATTACGGGCTCAATGCAGCGCGCAATGGATGAAACGCAACGTCGTAGAGACAAGCAGATAGCGTTCAACGAAGAGCATGGGATTGTACCGAAGAGTATCACTAAATCAGTGGCGGATATCTTGGAAGGGGCAAGCACTATCCCAGGTCGGAAGGCGACGAGAGCTGCGAAGAAAGTGGCGGAAGAAGCAGGTGACTATCAAGTTGATCCATCTACTATGTCACCTAAAGAGCTGTCTAAAGCGATGACGAAGCTTGAAGATAAAATGTATGAAGCGGCGAAAAACTTGGAGTTTGAGCTGGCTGGACGTTACCGGGATGAGCTACAAGCGCTGAAACAACATACTTTTGTGAGCTAGACTACACTCGTAAGTGGCTTATTCGTTCAGAAATAATCTAATTTTAATAGCATGTGGCCGTATTAAGGGCAGGGAAGGCGTATTAATGAATAAAGTACTGGTTATTCTGTTTTTATCCATGATTGGCAGTACTTGTGTTAGTGCTGCTGAATCAGCCGCTTCAGTGATCTTAAGCGTCGGCAAAAACACTGCACAGCTGCCTGACCAAGAGCTACGTTCGTTAAAGCGTAAATCACTGATCTTTCAGCAAGACTTAGTTTCAACCGGTAGCAATGGTCGTTTGCAGTTAAGGTTTACGGATAACTCACGTGTTTCCCTTCGTCCTGATACTCTTTTTAAAGTTGATGAGTATCAATATCAGAAAAATGACCCATCTAAAGGTAAATCAGTTTATCGGTTACTTAAAGGTGGTTTACGCACTATTACAGGTGCAATTAGCGATGGGGATGTGGATAACTATCAAATTCAAACACCTATAGCGACTATTGGGGTTCGTGGAACCCACTATAGCTTGTTTTATTGTGATACAGCGTGTCATGAAGCAACACGCTCTCGCATTGGTCTATATGGCTATGTGTTGGAAGGTGAAATTGTTGTAGGTAATGATGAAGGTTCGGCATCGGTTCGGGCGGGGCATTACTTCTTTTTAGGCGGTAGTGGGAGCAGCCTTCAAATACAAGAAACGCCTTTTGATTTGTTTGAACAGTTAAAAGATTTAGGCCCTAATTTAATGGCTGGCCCTCAGGGAAATAGCATTCCTGCAATGGATGTTAATAGTCGCTCTGTTATTAGAATTATTCCAGATCCTATTTCCTCACCAGATCCTGATCCTATTCCGCCTCCAGGCATTCCCGGCTATCCGTAATAGTCTGTTTTAGGTCAGTGTTATCTTATATATTCGTATAAAACATAAGGGTTTAAGATAGAACTCCTTTATAAAGGCTGTTAGTGTTCAAATTTATCATAATGATATGAACGGAGTGATAGGTGTTCAGAAGATTATCTGAGTGTCTGGTAGTAAGTTTGCTGTGGTTGCCGCTAAGTGCGTCTGCAAGTGTAATCAATGAGCTTTCTGTCCTGGTTGAACAAGGTAAGTCAAAACAAGCTTATCAATTATCCCTCGAACATATAGAAGCGTTTGAAGGTGATCCCGCATTTGATCTTCAGTATGGTACAGCGGCTATAGATAGCGGTGAGGTGAGCGAAGGTATTTTTGCATTAGAACGTGTTCTTTTTTTTGAACCGAATAATGCTATTGCGACACTAGAGTTAGCCCGAGGCTATTACTTGCTGGGTCAATACGAGAAAGCGGAACTACTGTTTAAACAGGTTCAGCGTTTAGATCCCCCAATTATTGTACAAAATCGCATTCAGCAATATCTCTCACTTATTGATAACAAAACCAGTATCCCTCCGACTAAATTTACTAACTTTATTGAGCTGTGGGCTGGTTATGATAGTAACATCAATTCAGGTCCAGGTGATCAGACGACTGTCGTAACGTTAAGCGATAATGCTTTAGGGCGATCAGATCCTTATCAGCAGTTACGCGTTGGCGCGAATATCGATCATGCCTATCGCGCTGATAGATCTTTGATGTTTGGCATGAATGCTGATCTGCGTTATTACGAATCTGAAGATGAACAGAATTATAGGAATATTAGCTTTAATGCCGGCCATCTTTGGAAAAATGATACTGAACAGTATTTATTAAATTTTGTACTGCAAAACTACAATTTAGATAATGACGATTACCGAACACTCTCAGGTATTAATGGTGTTTGGAGTAAACAGCTGAGTAATAATAGTTTAATGAAACTTTTTGCTGGGGCGAATAGTTTGAGCTACGACACCCAAGCATGGAAAGATGCAAAGCAGATTAATGTCGGGGCTAATTATTTGTTAGCCGGTGAAGGTAGCTGGAGCCCTCTCTATTTTGCAGGAGCTTTTGTCGGGGTTGAAGACCCTGAAACACCCGGGATTTTGGCTGATGGGCAAGTTGATAGAGTTTTTTTCGGGGGTAACCTAGGTGTCCAATTAACTCCTTTTAAAGATCTAAATATAACGCCAGCACTGACTTATCAAGTGAGTAAGTATGCAGGTGTAGATTGGATATATAACATTAAAAGGAAAGATGATTTTGCGATGTTTAATCTTAATCTTGAATGGGTTTTAAAACCTTCTTGGACGCTGTTAGCGAATTATAGTTTCACTAAAGCGGGCTCCAATATAGAGCTTTACGATTATGATCGTGAGCAGGTGATGTTGGGTATGCGGTATAATTTCAAATGAGGTATCTAGTGATGAAACAGTTTATATGGGCCTCAATATTAGTCATTTTTTCTGCGCAATCTTTTGCTGATGCTAAAAGTGTTGGAACGGTTATTCTAAGCTTTGGGCAAAATGTTGCGGTATCCAGTGGCGGTGATCAGCGACAGTTAAAACGTCAGTCAGATATCTATGCAGAAGATCTTTTAATTACCAGTAGTAAAGGGCGATTACAGGTTCGTTTCACTGATGGCTCTCGCTTGTCATTAAAGCCTGATACTGAGTTTAAAATAGCCGAATACCAGTTTGAAGATGCTAAACCTGATGATGGTAAGGCGATCTATAAATTACTCAAAGGTGGAATGCGTACTATTTCAGGACAGATTGGTAAAGTCGATAAAGAGGATTATCAACTGGATGCGGTTGTCGCCACAATTGGTATCCGCGGTACTGATTTTAGTGTGAATAAAGTGGGTGATAAGATCACTGGTTCTGTTAGCAATGGACGAATTAATGTCGCAGCTAAGCAGGGCGGAAATCGAGATGTAGCGAAGGGTAAATCATTTTCTTTAGCCGGTCCTAAAGGTTCTGTAAGCGTATTCAGCACGCCTACTGCTGAGCAAAGTGGTTCAGAAAGTGATGAGACTTCCGAGGAAGAGGGTGCTGAGGAAGAAAGCACTGAGGAAAAAAGCACTGAGGGTGATCAAGGTACTGAAACTGAGGCTACTGAAAGTGAAGCGGCGGCAGATGAAACATCCGAAGGTACTCAGAGCGATACAACTGATACTACAGGCTCTTCTAACGAGAATTCAACTGAGAGCTCACTATCGTTAGATACAACAACGACTACTACTGGAGATGGAACTGCTGCTGTAGGGGATTTACCAGCGTCCTCACCTACCACGCAAGGCTCTCAAAGCTCTCAAGGTGTTATATTTGCTGCGCCAGATCCTACAGGGAATGGTTCACCCGCGCCTACGGGAAGTTTTGTTGCATTAGCCTTTTCTCAAAATGAACCTGATAAAGGTTTTGTTGCAAGCTCAGGGCGTGTAGAGGTTGATGGGCAGTCTGCAATTACTGTTGATGGATCAATGGGTACCGGAGATTTATTGACAGGACTGGTATATATCGATCAGAACAGTTCATCCTCAGATGCTTGTTCTCCGTGTATTATGTCAGGCCCTTCGAGTGTGGCTTCAGTGCTAGATAACTCAAATAAATCCTTGGGTGGTACAGATGTGACTTGGGGGCGCTGGGCTTCAGGTTATACGATTGTTGAAAATGGTGTGGAGACAGAAACCGCAGGTAGTTTTCATTTTATGTATGCGGATAGTTTAACGCCTAACTCTGTAATCACGGCTAAATCAGGTGATTATGTTTATCGTTTGGAATCTACCGCAGGTGGATATACAAGCCCTGAGATTGAAACTGGTGCTACAGGTACACTCAATGATTTTGTTGGTGGTGGCGGAACTGGTGGGCACCTTTATAGCGGTACTTACTTCCGAGTTGATTTTGATACCCAGCAGTTAGTAGAGATAGGGATTGAAGCAAATGTAGCTGGGGGCTCTTATACATTGCGGGAAGACCCTAGTGCGAATCTGTCTTTAAGTAACGTACTAAATGGTAATGATGTAAAAATCTCAGGTACATGTACTGGCGGTAGCTGTAGTGGGGGTACCACTGATTTATCCGGTAAAATGTCAATTGATTTTGTTGGGGCAGCTGCTGAAGGAGCTGTAACTAGTTATGGTGCGTCGGGTACTAATGCATCAACGGGTACCACAGCGACTATTACCGGGACTATTCTGTTGGAAGGAACACCTTCACCATAGCTATTGCGAGAAGCAGGAGGGTGGTTATTCGTTAAGGTGAAGGATGTCATTATGATGTAAACGGTCGATTTGCCACTCGGGTAACAGCTGTCGACATTGCTGCATAATTGTATCTTCAAAGCCTGGTTTTAGATGAGTAATCATTATCCTCGCGGGGTGTGTCAATAATCCCAACTGTTGCTTGAGATGGCTGGGTGTTAAATGTCCACTTAAGCGAGCAAGCTCGTCGACTTCATCTGTAAAAGAAACATCGATTATCAGTAGATCGGGTTTGCTTTGATTTAGAATCGGCCAAAGGCCATCGTTTAAACCGGAATCACCACTGAAAGCGAAAGATGATGTACCGTCTGATACAAGATATCCAACCGTTGGGGTTGGATGCTCAGCAGGTAAAACTTGAATTGTTTTATTCTGTAAAGTTAAAGAATCGCCCACATTAACGGTATGTAAGTGGATGATTGGCCTGCCTTCAGGTAAGCAGGTGTAATCAGGCCAGATAGTCCAGTTGAAAATGTGCTGTTCCAAAGCTTCAATTACATCAGGTAGTGCGTATATGTGGATCGGTTCTTTATGTTGGTCGTAGATCGTTGCCAGCATTAATGGTAGGCCGATAATATGGTCGATATGGGCATGAGTAATGACAACATCTCGAATAGCGAGCATCCGGTCCATGGTTAAGAGCTCAATGCCTGTTCCGGCATCGACTAATAACGAGTCATCGACCAAAAAAGTTGTTGTTTTAAGGCCTTGGCCAATGCCGCCGCTACAACCTAAAATATCTATTTTCACTTTCAACCTCAAACGTGGCTTTCTAAAATCAGTACGACACCCACAATTCTATTATGGTAGTTAGGCATGACAAAAGCGATAGAAAAGGACACACAGCAATTTTATTCACGCTTAACTAAAGTACTTAGCAAAATATATCAGGCTAAAAGCTTCGAAGATGCTTACCCATTAGTGGAAAAAACGCTACTGACCCTTTTTAATGCTCAGCGTGTCACCGTATATCAACGTAATCGTTCGAGCAAGGATATAGTGTCTCGTTTTAAAACGGGAAAGGATCTGCAAGAGATTCGTGTTCCTATTACCGCTTCCTCAATAGCGGGTTATGTTGCTTTGAGTAAACAAGCGATAGCGATTAAAGATGTCAGTGATCAAAGTGAATTGAAAGCTATTCATCCAGCGTTGCGGTTTAATTCCTCTTTTGAAAAAGATATTGAGTTTACCAGCCGTTCAATGTTGGTTTTGCCGATCCTCTATCAAGATGTGCTTTTAGGTGTTTTGCAGATTATTAATCGTCGCGACGGTAAACCATTTTCTGCGATCGATTTAAAACGTAGTAAACAGTTTTCAGAGCTGTTAGGTCAGAAGTTTCGTTATGACTTTGGGTGTACTGAACATCCTTTTGAGTATCTTCTGGCACAAGGATTACTAGAAGAGAAGGTTTTTAAACAGCTAGAGGAAAAAGCCGATTCAAGGACCCCTTTAACCCGTTTGCTACGTGACAGTGCTCGTTTAACCAGTCAGCAGATAGGGCAGTCACTTGAATGTTTTTATCAGGTTCCTTTTATTGGTTATAACCCGGAAAAATACTTTCTTCATCCATTGTGTGAAAAGGTTAATAAAGCCTATCTAAAAAACAGCAATATCGTTCTACTTTCAGAACAGGGTAGTAATACGGCTTTTATCTTAATTGATGATCCAAATGATACTAAGCGTTTAATCGAAATAAAAAATGTTGTTGGTCAGAATGATGCACAGATATGTGTAGGTTTGTTGGATGATATTCATCAATATCTCGGTGTTGTTGCCTCTTCCGGTGCGACTGAAGGCGCTAACCTTAGCAGTATTTTAGATGAACTTGATGAGAGCCCAGACCTAGAAGTTGATGAGGGCTCAAGTGACACAGAAGAGGTTTCGGAAGAGGATTCTACGGTTGTTCGCTTAGTTAACCGAGTGCTGCTAGACGCTAAGCGGTTACGTGCATCAGATATACATATTGAGCCGGGCAAAGGAAAGGTGTCTACCAGCGTCAGGATGCGTATTGATGGCGTTTGTCAGGAGATTATTCAAGTGCCTGCAACCCATGCAAAAGCGACGGTATCACGTATTAAGATAATGTCTCGCTTGGATATTGCTGAAAAGCGTTTACCTCAAGATGGCAAATTTGCAGTTAGATTACAGGGACAGCCATTAGAGGTACGAGTCGCGACAATACCGACAGTAAATGGTGAAGGTGTTGTGATGCGTTTGCTGCAAAGCGGTGATCCCGTCTCTTATGATGAACTTAATCTTTCAGCTAGAAATTCTGCGGGTTTAAAAGAGTTATTGGATCATCCTCATGGAATTCTTTTGGTTGTAGGGCCTACTGGTTCTGGTAAAACTACGACGTTGCATGCTTTATTAGCGACTTTAAATACGCCAGAAAGAAAAATATGGACGGCTGAAGATCCGGTAGAGATTA
Source organism: Neptuniibacter sp. UBA6509 (assembly GCA_002435145.1). Taxonomy (GTDB): domain Bacteria; phylum Pseudomonadota; class Gammaproteobacteria; order Pseudomonadales; family Balneatricaceae; genus Neptuniibacter. The sequence goes on along the minus strand of DJLT01000040.1, from coordinate 16,494 downwards.
CTCAGCCAGGTTTGCAGCAGGTGCAGATTCAACCGAAAACCGGTTTTACGTTTGAGGCGGCCTTGAGAGCTTTTTTACGTGCCGACCCAGATATTATTCTTATTGGTGAGATGCGTGATAAAGAAACGGCCCATGCGGCGGTAGAAGCCTCTTTAACTGGTCATTTAGTACTTTCAACATTGCACACCAATTCCGCCCCTGAAACCATTACGCGCCTTTTAGATTTGGGCATAGACCCCGTTAGCTTTTCAGATGCGTTGCTTGGGGTATTAGCGCAAAGGTTGGTTCGAACTTTATGTCCAAGCTGCCGTAAACCCTATAAAGCATCGGCTAAAGATATTGAGTATTTAAATCGTCGTTACGGTGAGCATTGCGCTGAACTGAAGATGGGTGAGAAAGTTAAGTTATACAAAGCTGTGGGTTGTGATGAATGCAATCATACAGGATATCGCGGGCGTACAGGTATCCATGAGTTGCTTGTATCTACGCCTCTCATGGCTGAGAAAATTAACCAGGGTGCCTCCATCGGTGATATTCGTATTCAAGCTGAAAAAGATAACATGCGTACTCTGCTTCAGGATGGGATTTTAAAGATCCTTAAGGGAGATATTGATCTTGAGCAATTACGACGGGTCATAGCGGAGTAAGTTATGCAGCAGCGCTGGATTCGCACGCTTTTAGGTTTTTTACTCACGTTTCTAATGATCATTCCTGTTGTGACGGGCAATCGGTTTGAGTTGCTCGAACGGTTTGAATATGACCTTTATGACGTGCGGTTGCGGCAGTTTTTATCAGCTGAGAAAGATCCTCGCATTGTTATTGTAGATGTTGATGAAAAGAGTTTGGCCGCTGAAGGGCGCTGGCCATGGAATCGAGTTAAATTGGCAGAGATGCTAGATCAGCTATTTGATAATTATGGTGCTGCAATTGTTGGTTTTGATATGGTGTTTTCGGAAGCGGATCAAAGTGTCGACCTCCAACAAGTGAAGAGTTTATTGAAGCAGCGTGAGGCTGATAAAAGTATTGAAACTCTACTCTCTTCTTTGAATTCAGATCAGCGTTTTGCTCAAGCTATCACCGATAGGCCGGTGGTATTGGGCTATCTCTTTGATCGAAGTCTTAAACGGTTACAAATTGGCCACCCAGGTTCACCGGTTATTGCTGAAGATCCCATTCTATCGCACTTGCCAATTCCGGAAGCTAATGGCGTTATTTCAAGTTTAAATGAGATTCAGAGCGTCAGTGTTTGGAATGGTTTTTTTGATAATCCGATGGTTGATTCTGATGGGGTTTATAGGCGAGTCCCGATTTTACAGCGTTATCAAAATGAGTATTACCCCTCCTTAGCGCTGTCTATGATGCTTGCGCTGTTCGGTGAGCAAGAGGTGGTCCCCATAGTTGAGAGTGATGCCACCAACGAACGTAATGCATTGGTAGCTGTTGATGTAGCAGGGATGCAGATTCCTGTAGATCAATATGGTGCGGTTTTGGTTCCTTATCGTGGTCCACAAGGTAGCTTTCCTTATATCTCCGCAACTGATGTCATCCGAGGTGTTGCTGATCCCGCTGTCTTAGAGGGGGCTATTGTCCTTGTCGGAACAAGTGCCGCGGGATTGCTGGATTTAAGGGTTACGCCCATGAGTAACCGTTATTCTGGGGTAGAGGTACATGCAAATATTATCTCAGGGATGCTTGATGAGCGTATTCAGCATCAGCCGGATTACACCTTAGGCGTTGAATTAGTTCAGCTTGTTTTGAGCGGTTTAATACTTTCTTTATTGATTCCTAGGGTATCAGTTTTAGCCTCAACTCTTGTAACTTTAGCCATCAGCGCTTTATTAGTTGCACTCAATTTATACGCTTGGCACGAGATGCTGTGGGTGATCCCTATCGGTTATACCTTAGTGCTTATTTCCGTTTTGTACCTTTTCCAGCAAACCACAGGCTATTTCTTTGAGACTCGAAACATTGCGCAGTTAGCGAATCAATTTGGGCAATATATACCGCCGGAAGTGGTTGAGGAGTTAAGCCAGCAGGATCAGTCTGTGCAGTTATCAGGTGAAAGCAGGGAGATGAGTGTTTTCTTCTCGGATGTTCGTGGTTTTACGAGTTTATCTGAACAGTTAACCCCCCAGCAGTTAACACGATTAATGAATATTTACCTGACAGGCATGACCAAGATAATCCATGAGCAACGTGGAACTGTAGATAAATATATTGGTGATGCGGTGATGGCATTTTGGGGAGCACCACTGAAGGATCAAGATCATGCTCGTCATGCGCTAGAGGCGGCCCTTAAAATGCTTACCGTAATGCCAGAGCTTAATGAGCAACTAAAGCAGGAGGGGTTACCGCCTGTGAAAGTGGGTATGGGTATCAATAGCGGCGCGATGAATGTAGGTAACATGGGTTCGTCATTCCGTATGGCTTACACAGTGATGGGCGATGCGGTTAAC
>DJLT01000040.1:0-13744 GCA_002435145.1 Neptuniibacter sp. UBA6509 | reverse complement strand
AGTGATGGGCGATGCGGTTAACTTGGCATCAAGGTTGGAAGGACTAACGAAATATTATGGTACGCCTTTGCTTGTGAGCGGGGAAGTTGTTACTGATGTGCCGGATTATCTTTATCGCTTGCTGGATCGGGTTCGGGTTAAAGGACGTCATGAGGCCGTGGATATCTATGAGCCTTGGGGATTGCTGGAAACTGCTGCAAAAGAAGACAAAGAGTCAGTGGCTCTCTTTGAAAGAGGAGTTGAAGCCTACTTGAAACAGTCTTGGAATGAAGCTGAGCAGCTGTTCAGGGCTTATCTAACGATCTATGAAGAAGATGTAATGGCTAATATCTATCTTCAACGTATAGCTGAATTTAAAGAAACCCCACCAGCGGAAAACTGGCAGGGCGTGTATAGTCATACGAGTAAATAATGTTTTTACTATTAAATACTTAAGCTTAATTCAGCCCCGGTAAAGTAGTGATGTCGAACTCATCAATCTGCCTTGGAGTCATATGAGTTTGTGCATAATTAAGGTAAGTACCGCTCTCGACAAACAGCCTGAATAGATCTGAATCTAAGTGGTTATCTTCTACCATGCGGCCTAGGATTGTCATCGCTTGCGAAAGCAACATGCCCTTTTTATAAGGGCGGTCAGGAGAGGTAAGCGCTTCAAAGATATCTGCAATGCACATAATTCGTGCACGTGTTGATAGATCCTCTGCTTTTAATCCTCTCGGATACCCGCTTCCATCCATGTGCTCGTGATGATTGCATGCAATCTCAGGAACTTGTTGTAATTGTTTTGGATAGTTAAGAGATTCAAGCATGTCGATGGAGACTTTAATATGATCTCGCATAACCTGACGTTCATCTTCAGTCAGAGTGCCTTTACGGATGCATAGATTATCGACTTCATCCTTAGTGAGTAGCTGGCGTAAATTATTCTCAGCATCAATCCAGCTAGTTTCGGCAATACTTATGATTCGCGCAGTATCCTCATCAGACATAAACTCCGAGCCGGTATTTGAACGGCGAATAAAGTCAAAATCATTATCCAGTTGTCGCTGTTGCTCCGTCAGATGCTCGTGGGCTTGTTTTTGATGTTCGTTGTTTTGTAAAGCGTATTGCTTTAAATATTCAATTTCTAAATGCTGTTTGTATTCGCGAAACCGGGATTCGACAAGGTCAATTCGATCATACATCGTGTGCAGTTTAGTGGCCTTGTCGATGATGTATTCTGGGGTCGTAATCTTTCCGCAGTCATGTAGCCATGCGGCAATTTTTAGTTCATACATATCAAGGTCGTTAAAGTGCATATCCGCAAATTTACCTTGATCTGTCTTGTTTACTGCTCCAGCAAGTAGCATGGCAATTTCAGGTACTTGTTCGCAGTGCTTCCCTGTCACTGGTGACTTATGGTCAATTGCTCTACCTATGAGTTTGATAAAGGACTCAAAAAGTAAGCGTTGAGCGTCGATTAAACGTCTTTTAGTGAGCACCGCAGCGGCTAATGATGCTAAAGATTCCACTAAATGCTGCTGGGTTTCAGGGAAGGTAATGATCTCGCCATCAGCATCAATAGCATTAATCAGCTGTAGAACCCCGATGATCTCACCTTCATGATCTTGTAGTGGTACACATAGAAATGACTTTGATTGATAGCTGAGTTGCTTATCAAAGTTTCGAGTGCCAGAAAAATCATAATCTGTGCAGCTATAAGCATCAGGAATATTGATCGTTTCGCGCTGTACAAATGTTTGTACCACGACGAGTTTTGATGCTTGTTGCTGGGAATTGAATAGTTGAATAGGTGGAAGGTCACGAGGTTTTCGGTGAATACCTAATGATCTGTTATGAAGGATCGTAAATGCTAATTCATTTTCGTTCTCTTCATTTAGTGTGTAAAGGGTGCCACCATCAGCATTGGTTAAATACATACAGCCTAGAATAATACGGTCTAACAGTTTCGTGTGATCTTTTTCACTAGTCAATGCGCCAGTAAGGTCTGCAAGCTGTTTTACGATCTCTTGAGTGTCTAAATGGCTCATAGTTATTCCAATTGAACGATATATATTTAAGTGTAAATGTGGCGTTGAAGCATGTCAGTGTCAAGGTATTCAGCTTTTTAATATACAAATATTAGATTAGCCTGCTGAATAAAGAGCCTTCAGGTGGAAATGGGGTACATTTTAATACCATTATCATCGAGGCACCGAGTTCCACTAAGAATAAAGCTGGAGAATGAGATCCATAGATGTACCACATCAAGAAAGGTGACCAATGGCGCTTTGGCATGAAAGCGCGTATTGATGCTAATGTTAAAATGGACTTAACACATAGTTTTACTATCACTTCAGCCAATGTGCATTATATTAATAAAGAGCTAATCAACATTGAATGCACGAAAGCCAGTATCAGGGCGAAAGTAAATCATCTCTTCAGGGGGCATTATATGCCGGTTTGATTTTACTAAAGTCAGATACCAAGTCTGGATAAGAATGATAACAAGTTAGCTATGCTCTTCGTTCTGGCAAATATTGTGCGAGTGAATCATATGATGAGGGCTTAGAATAAGTCCGTCTTTAACTGGGTAAAACACCTTTTAAGTAGCGAAACTCCGTCCAGGCAGCTTAAGTGTCTAAAAAACGGGAGCTGAAAGCTCCCTATTCGTTGTAAGTGCTTCGATCGAAGGTTTAAAGTTTGATTGAAACTTCGACCTTTTTAAGTAGCTTAGGTCCCATTCCTTTGATTTTAAGCAGCTCATCAAATGACTTATATGGTCTTGCATCAACTATAGCTTTAGCGACTTTCTTAGGTAGGTTTTTTACAGATTCGAGCTCTTCTATCGCGGCGCTATTGATTGAAATTTTTACGGTTTTCTTTACTTTAATTTTCTTTTTGTTTTTTTCGCTGGTCTTGTTTTTTTTGGCCTCTTTTAACTTATTTGATGTCTTTTGGAGTTGTTTTACTGCTTGCTCGTCAGTTACAGCACTATCCAGCTTCGCATCCTGAGTTGCATCTGTATTCGCTGCAGGTTTCTCAGAGTTTTCTTTTTCTACATGATTAATTGATTGCCCAATATCATCAGAGACCTTTTCTGGGTAGGCTGAGGGACTTTCATTAACTGTGAAGTCTACAGAGATTACATTATTAACTTCTCTGATAACCATTGGCTGGGAAACGGTGTACGGAATAGGGAAATTTACATAGTCCTTAGTGATATAATTGGCCCCGTCCCATTCACGCAACATAAGCGTCATATGCCATGTACCAGCAGTAGGTTCACTAAAGGGAAGTTGGTATGTGTTATTGGTCAATTCATAACCATCTTGTAGCTGCGTTAGATGAGTATAAGTAACTAGCTGACCACTGAAACCTTCCCCTTTATATGGTGTTTCTATTGCCCATAATTCTAAACTAAGAGATCCACTGAAACCAAATAGGTTTCGGTTATTCGTAATCTTATCAACGGAAATATAAATTTGATCATTCAGAACATTAAGACCACAACCATCTAAAGACAGTTCTTTATTAAATTCTGTAAGGAGTGCTTCAGGTAATGACATCAGTTCAATCTCTTCTGATTATTAGGCGAGCTGATTTTAACCTGCTTAATTTCGAAACTAAATGTTATTTTTATAAAAAAGTAAAATACATTTTTAATATCAGATGTTTATATTTTTAACCATCTCCAATCTAGAAAGGCGTCCCAAATTGGTGCAAGGAAATGTTTTAATTTGCACCATGTTGAAGCAATTAATCAGTGATATTTAATTATTACAATGTATTTACTTGATATAAATAGTTTTTTTGATTGAGCTAATGCTTGCAGTCTATAAGCATTAAATAATTGCCTGAATACTTTTAAGGAAATAAACGAATGAGCATGATTCATTTTGTTGGTGGTGAAAAAGGTGGCGTTGGTAAGTCTGTTCTTTCACGGACGCTGTCACAATTTTTTTAGACAATAACATAGCCTATATAGGCTTGGATGCAGACCAGTCTCACCCTACTCTTACCCGCTATTACGATGGTTTTACAAGTGCCATTAATCTCGACTTATTTGAAAGTATTGATCAAATAATGGAAGTAGCGCTAGAACAAGATCTTCATGTGCTGATTGATCTACCTGCTCAAAGCCAACGTTTTCTAGATCGTTGGATAGAAGAGAATGATGTTCTGGCCCTTTGTAATGAAACGGATGTAAAACTAGTTTATTGGTACACCGTTGATGGCGGACCAGACTCAGTCAATCTGCTAGACAAGTTTCTAGCTAAATATAACCCGCAGTTAAATTGTGTCGTAGTGAAAAATCAGGGCTATGGAAGCGACTTTAGCGGAATTGAGAAGTTAGCTCATTTTAATCATGACCCATTACAAACATCTGTTCTTCGACAAATATTCCTACCTGCTCTACATGATTCAACTATGAGCAAGATCAACAAACTAGGATTGAGCTTTTGGGCTGCAATTAATGCAAAAGAGAAAGACTCCAAGCACTTAGAGTTAATGGAAAGGCAGCGCAGTAGAGTATGGCTGAAAAAGAGCTACGCAGCGATTGATGGAGCCTTGGAAGGCTTAATAACCCACGATATAAGCTAATCAGGTATACCGTTGCGATTCTGAAAATAATATCCTAGAGGGCAACGGTATTTTTTAATAACTTTGTGATAATTGGTAGAACCTATGCAAATATTTTATTAAAATAATAGTGCCTACATAATATTGTTCACTTTCTTCCCCGCTTAATCTTATAAACTCCTTACAATAACTTTACAGATTGCTTCGTCTAATTCTAAGTTATTTATTATGGAATCAAGATAATTCATATATTAGTGATTTTTACGCATTTAAATACATAAAATGCTCTGTAATGGTGCTCTTTTTTAAAGCCACGATTTATTATCTTAATTTCATGTTTATTTTTAGTTGTTCACGTACAATAAGATAGTAAGCGTTGTTTAGCTTTACCGCGTTAATATCAAAGTGTCATTTTATAGGTCTAGAATTCAACACCTAAATCTAGGCCTCTTACACCTTTAATATTTGGTGTTATTTCAATAGGCCTGCTATCTACATAGGACTTTTATGCAAAACCTAACAGCTATCGGTGAAAACCTTGTTTCCGATATTTCCTCTCGATACGGCTTAAGCAGAGATGCAGTGATTCACATGCTCGTTTCCGTTAATAATGGTGGTGGCTCTATGGCGCAGTTTAATTGTCCTGAATTAGGTGGTTCAGGGCAATGGATGTGCGGTGGTATGACCATGGTTGGAGACATGTTTAACTACGGCCTCAAAGCAACCGTTGATAATTTGTGCAACGAGTTAGCGGCGGTGCTTGCCAACAATCAAGTTTTCCCAGTCATTCCAGCGGGAACACCTGGTAGTAGTCAGTGGTGGCCGCAGGAGCTAGGCGTTCCTTATAGTAGTGGCTCACAAAACTCTATTCGTTACGCTATATTTCCAAATCGCCTTGCCGTTGAATCCAGCAGCCATGTATCGGTATATGACACACTAGATCATAATATTGGTGGTGTCAGTCAACAGCAAGGCAACAACACGTCTCTTACATTCAGCAGTCAGTACGGAACGATTGAAGTTAGTAATTTACCGATAGTGTCCGGTTCTGGATTGCCCCAGCAGCCCCACACCAACTTTGCGACTCCAATAGAAAATGCTCTGCCACCCAATGTTCCAGAGTATAGCCAGCAAGAGAGTTACTCTTCTGGACAGCAAAACACAGCATCTAATATTCAGCCTGTTGTTATTTCAGCAGGAAATCAGCCTGATTTGAACGAAACACTTGAGCTGATTGGGAAGTTATCTCAACTACGAGATGCAGGTGCGTTGACTGATGATGAATTCAACAGTAAAAAATCCGATCTATTGAGCCGAATCTGAAAGCAGTAATTATATACTCGCTAGCTTCCCCCCATAAATAAAGCGGCTACAGCGTATAATTGTTATTTTTGATGTCTGAGAGTATTCATCACCGTTAAGGAAGGTGCTTTGACAGTGCGAGCTGAAAGATGCCTTTTAGCTTAGATAATGGATTGTTATTGAGTACGCCCTTTTGTTCTTTTTCGGTTAAAGATTGTGTTATTAACTGTTTTATAGGGTCAATGTTATTCGCTAGTCGCAAGGTTGCTTTACGTGCTAGTTTTGCTGCGAGTGTTTCATTGGTAAATAAACCCACAACCATATTAGTGCCGTGATAGATAACTCGGGTGGTACGCATAAGTTCCGTTTCATAAGCTTTTAATAGAGCGTCACTCGCAATATCTTCATTCTCTAAGATTGCCTGGGCTATCTTTTTTGATAGAGAAGCTTGGCCTTTTAATCCTAGATTAAAGCCATGTGCGGTGACTGGATGCATACCGACTGCAGCGTCTCCCACTAAGGCGAATCGGCGACTAACAAATTGATTGGCATGTACCGCAACGAGAGGGTAAACATGTCTTTTGCCAATAAGTTTCATATCTCCAAGAAGTCCATCTAGCTGTTCTTCGATATTTTGATTAAATTCACTTTCATCCATATTGGCAAAGCGTTGAGCATCGCGGCTATTTACGGTGATAACGATGGAGGAGCGATTGCCGTTCATGGGTAAAATAGCGGTAGTACGTCCGTAGTGAAAACACTCAAAAGCTGTTTTTTTATGGGAATGTTGGTGTTCCATACGGCAAACAATTGCGCAACGTGAAAAGTCCTTCATTGTGGCTGAGAGCCCCATTTTTCTGCGCATCTCAGAAAAGCGTGTATCTGCAGCAACAATCAATTTAGCTTCTAATTTCTCTCCATTGCTTAAAGTAACCGATCCTCCTCCATCGTCGGTGTGAACTTCTTCAACGACCGTTTCTGTGCGTATTTCTATTTGAGGGTGTGAGGTGAGCTCTTCATAGTAGGCTTGACGTATCTTGTGGTTTGGAACGAGGTAACCTAATGCGTCTAGATCATGGTTTTGATTATCAAAATCAAGGCTGTAGCTAGAGCTTCCATCGAAAATCTTGGCGCTTTCAATAGGGGATATATCCTCATTAGGTAAGCGTTGCCAAGCCCCGCATTTCTTCATGATTTCAACTGATTGATGGGTAAGCGCAATCTCGCGGCCATCTTCAGGTGGTGTTGCAAGCGTTTCTTCTGAGGAACGCTCCACAACAACAACGTTGATCGGCAGATCGGCTAGTGAGCGTGCCAAGCTTAAACCCGCAGGGCCGGCACCAATGATTAAAACGTCATAGGGTTTACGCACAACTGTCACCTCGTTAATAGAATTTTGCGATACTGTACCTGTTTTTTCTTGGTTTTTACTGGATATAAATCAAGAAATGCTTCACTGTTCCGCATCTTTAAATGCGCCGTTTTAGGGTGTTTTACCCATGAGAATAGTCGATGCAGCCGCAAGCAGACCCTTTTATAGTACCGATCTGTCATGAGCAGATAGAGGTGCTTTACCAAGACGAGTCTCTACTGTTAATTAATAAACCAAGTGGTTTGTTAAGCTTGTCAGGTAAGCACCCATTGAATATTGATTCTGTTCATTATCGTTTAGTGAAAGAGTACCCAACCGCCACGCTCCTGCATCGTTTAGATTTTGGTACATCAGGTGTGATGCTGGTGGCGTTGAATAAAGCAGTGAATTCGGCATTGACGAAACAGTTTCAAGCTCAAAGTATTAGAAAAACCTATACGGCTATACTTCATGGGCACTTACCTAAGGAAAGTGGGATCATTGATGCACCTATTGCTAAAGGTGATTTTCCGCTACAGATTATTTCAAAAGAGAAAGGTAAGCAGGCGCTAACTCACTATGAGGTATTAGCGTTTGATGAAGCGGAGACAGAGGAGGGTGAGCTTGAATTAACAACTCGAGTGTTATTTAGCCCTAGATCAGGGCGTACTCACCAGCTTCGTATTCATAGCCAATTTATCGGGCATCCGATCTTAGGCTGTGATCTTTATGCTTCGGATGACGCTTTTTTTATGGCTCAGCGTTTGATGTTGCATGCCACAAGCTTAACCTTTACGCACCCAGTTAGCGGTGAACGAATTAATTTTGTGGTGCCTTGTCCGTTTTAATTAGAATTGATCCACTTGAGGCGCTTTAAGAGACAGTGAAGAGTTAGCGGCTGTCATTATTTTAAACAACCATTGATGTGATTTTTTTATGAGTAATCGCTATAGCAAAGAAAGTTTAAGCGAAATCGAACGTGTGACCTTAGGGCATTATGAATCGAATGCAGCGTCTTTTTGGCAAGGTACTCGTGATCATGATGTTAGCCAGAATATTGATGCTTTATTAAGTGCATTACCACAACGAAAAGGGCTGGATATTTTGGATTTTGGTTGTGGTCCTGGGCGGGATCTTCATTATTTTAAAGCCTTAGGTCATTTCCCCACAGGCCTCGATGGAAGTGAGACTTTCTGTGAGATGGCTCGATTACATAGTGGCTGTCCTGTGTTGAATCAGTCGTTTTGTCATCTCGATTTAGGGGAAGCGTGCTTTGATGGGATTTTTGCTAATGCATCTATGTTTCACGTTCCTAGTCAGATACTCGGTGAGGTTTTGTCTAAATGCTATCTTGCGTTGAAACCAAATGGGATCTTGTTTACTTCAAACCCTAGAGGGGCGGCGGAAGGGTGGAATGGTGAGCGTTTTGGTCACTATATGGAGTTAGAGGTAACCGCTCAATATTTAGAAGATGCAGGTTTTCGCATTCTTGATCATTATTATCGTCCAGCAGGTTTACCTTGTGCGCAGCAGCCATGGTTGGCTATTGTCAGCCAGCGCTGAGGTGTCGGTCTTGTCTAACTCTTTTCTCTAATTGATAGTTTTCTTTTAAACACCCGACGAAACCGTTGTCGTAATAACTAATGATTTATTAAATGAGAGCAACGACCAACGAAGAAGGGGGGATCGTTGATCGTTTCTCTCGTAAAAAATTGCTGCGGGCAGGATCTCAAAAACAGTGAGATTCCGTAATAAGGGATTGTGCATATAGCCAGAGTATTGCTGCGTGGTCTGCTGAGGGGGGCGAGAGGTGAGGGTGCCTGTCAGGCAGGTTTCTAGTGGTGTAGGATAAGGTCTATTATTTAGGTGATGATAATAGGGTGTAGCATTATGCATAAAATCATAATTCTCGATGATGAAAAAATGATGTTAAGCAGCTTAGAGCGTCGTTTTAAGTCTGAGTCCTCGGTGTATGAGCCTGTGTGCTTTACTTCAGTAAAAGAGGCGTTAGCAGAACTTGAGTTAGGTGATTGCTATGCCTTTGTAACCGATGTGAAGATGCCAGTATTAACGGGAGACCAAGTTGTTACTTATATTAGTAAGAAGTTTCCAGAGCAACCCTGCTTGGTTATTACTGGGCAAGCTGAAAAAGTAGAAATACAGCGAATTGTTCAAGCGGGCAACGTGCGCAGTATCTTATTGAAACCTTTGGATTTTGATAAGTTGGTTGAAGCCTTGGATAAGATTAATGCAGTAGATGAACCACCTACAGAGGCTTAGCTGGGATTGGGATGTCGTCTACTTTAGCATTGTCCGAGATTAGAATTGCTGCCGTTGTACTCGCAGGCGGGCAAGGGCTTAGGATGGGTAATCTAGATAAAGGTCTAGTCTGCTTTGACGGCGAGCCGATGATCTCCTGGACGCTTAAGTGTTTAGACCCTTCTATCGAGAAGATACTGATAAACTGCAATCGTAATTTTGATCTATACCAAGATTATGGCTATGAGTTAGTACAAGATGAGTTGGACGATTTTCAAGGTCCTCTAGCAGGTATCTATGCTGCAATGGCTAAATTAGATACTAAGTACACGCATCTGTTAGTGTTGCCTTGTGATACGCCGTTAATAGATCAAAAATTACTAGAACGCCTAGTTTCTGCCGTATCAGGTGATCGATTAGCTATTCATGTTCTTCAAACGAATGAGCAGCCACAGTTTTTGCATGCCGTCATTCCAATGGTTTATCAGCATAACCTTCTACAGTGGCTGTCTGGCGGAGAGCGTGCTGTCTATAAGTGGTATAAATCATTACCTTTAAAGTATGTTGAAGTTCCTGCTGTTTTTAATAAAACGCTGAAAAATATCAACGCCAAGGATGATCTCGCATAGCACCAGGTCATCTTCTTTTAAGCCTGTCGTTGCCCTCTCGCTGTTATTACCTATGAAGGTAATCGTTGTTTAGATAATGAAGGGGTTCGGTCTCAAAAGAATTGGGGCATCTATTGGCATAATGTGAAACGCTTCTTTGAGATCCAGAGACTGAGGTTAATACACATGCTTTCATCTGATCTCCATGTTGATGCGCTTCTGAGTATTGTGAAGGGCAATGTGAAACTTTCAGGTTTCTTTTTGACGGATGAACAGGTCGATCTCATCTCTCTGGCGGCTAATGGAATTATTTCCACATCAGAGGTAATTACGAGATTTCGACGTGTACAACATAGGGAATAGTACAGATTGAATATGATTTTTATTAATACTGGACTCCATCTCGCCGTCCCGACTTACGCAATGATTTAACACTATAATGAAACTCAAATGTGAAGTAGTCCTAGGAGCTATTTAAGCCTTATAGCCATTGAGGGTGTTACTGATATATAGTCTTCATAACGCGGGCAGGATACCCACATGATCGCCTGTTAAATAACATATCATTTGATATGGAATGGTGCACAAAAGATGATTATTCAGGATGAATAGCGTTGTTTCTCCTTGAAGTCATTCCTGCCTTGTCGATTCAATTGTTAGAAAGAATGTAATTACCCCTTGGGTAAGTACTCGGCTTTGTGCTACTTATCATTTTAATATTACTTTACAGGCATAGAATCGTTAAAGTGATAGATTTATGATATTTGAGTTCCACCTTCAATGAGAATGTGAATAAATTTGAAGTTGGCTGAGGTTGCTTTAAATCCTTGTTTTTTAAGGATTTAATCCGATTCGGTCAAGTTTGGACTCAGTTCCAGTACCAACTATATCCGACAGTTGCTTAATTAGTCTTTGCTTATTCTTTAGGTGTATTCGGTTCTAGATCAATTCTTATTCTATTTTCATTTGATAATATTCCTTTAGGTTATTGTTGGGTGTTGCTATGGATTTTGCATTTCTTATTGATCGTGTAGGTGAAGAGGGTGCCACGGCACTCGGTGGCCTTATACTCGGTTTAATGTTTGGTGTATTTGCCCAAAGAAGTCAGTTCTGCTTAAGAGCCGCTGTAGTTGAATTTGTTCGCGGTAGTATGGGGCCAAAGGTGGCGATTTGGCTGTTAACTTTTTCGGCGGCTGTTGGGGGGACTCAGGCGCTTATCTTAATGGGTGAACTGGATATCACTGACTCTCGCATGCTGGCCTCATACGGTAGTTTGTCAGGGGCCATTATTGGCGGCTTGATGTTTGGCGCGGGTATGGTGTTGGCGCGTGGTTGTGGTGCTCGCTTATTGGTCTTGGCTGCGACGGGTAACTTACGAGCGTTGTTTTCCGGTTTGTTATTTGCAGCTATAGCGCAAGCTAGTTTACGTGGCATCTTTGCGCCAGCGCGTGATGCCGTAGCCGGTTCTGTATTGCTCCATGAGGATGGCGGTCTGGAGTTAATTAGTTTTATGGGGCTAGGTGAGTACACAGGGATCTATTTGAGTGTTGCCTGCGCTCTAGTGGCAATTTATTACGGTATTCAAAATAAGTTAACCGTATGGGCTTGGTGTGGATCGGTCGGCGTGGGGTGCATGGTGGTAGGAGGTTGGTGGTTTACCTATCATATGTCTTATCAAACATTTGAATCTACTCAAGTTGAGAGTATGACGTTCACTGGTCCGTCTGCGGATACGTTGATGTATTTTTTAACCCCAGGAGGAGCCCCGATGGATTTTGATGTAGGTCTCGTTCCTGGTGTTTTTATCGGTTCTTTTTTAGCTGCGTTGTTTTCTCGCACTCTAAAACTCCAGGGGTTTAAAGATGGTACGAGTATGGTGCGCTATATACTAGGGGCGGTCTTAATGGGGATGGGGGGAATGCTGGCAGGGGGGTGTGCGGTAGGTGCAGGTCTCACAGGTGGTTCTGTTTTCTCCATTACCGCTTGGATTGCTCTTGCTTCAATGTGGATTGGTGCGGGGATCACAGATACTTTAGTGGACCGAAAGCAATCAATGCATGCGAGTCTATCGGTCTCTTAGTTTTAACTGTTGATGGATTAAAAGTTGAATTTTTTTCCATCATCTACTTTTCTTTCTTCCTCTTTTATTTTCTCTTCTGCTGCCTTATCAATGTTTTCAGCGAGTTGGTTTAAATGAGTTCGAATTTCATAAAGTTGTCGATCTAGCACTTGGTTATGATTAAGGTTTTGTAACTTGCTAAAGCAGCTCCGGTAGTGGTGAATGACAACTTCTGGACCCCTTGCTTGTTCTGTTTCTATAGCGCCCATGAGGTCAACATCGACCTCGATGCGTGCGTAGGTTTGTTTGGCAGCTTTGGTGAGTGTGTCGGCAACATCACTGTTAATTTCACCTTTACCCTTTATTTCCGCGATAAACTGAGCGAATTCTTTGATAATAGCCATCGCTCTTACTGCATCTGATTGGTTTTTAAAAACGGTCATTGACCCGACGGGGTGTGCTACCGCATCAGGGAGGGTCGCTGCTTCGGATTGGAATTTAGCATGTTGCTGCTGGTTGTGTTCGCTGGGATCTAACTCAATAATCGCTTTCCAGCGGACGCTTAGGTATTGGCAGAGTAAATTATGAATGTCGCTCGAAATCAATAGAGGAGGGTATGACTCCAAAAGGTGAGATGCTCTGCGTATTCCCGTCTTTAAGCTTATTAAGCGAAGGTTGCGTTCACGCTTTTTGTTTTCGATATCTTGAATAACGAAAGCGATACCTGCCATCAAGGCTACGCCGAAAAGAATGATGAGTGCTATATAAGTAGGGCTCATGCCTAAAAATCCTATCTAACTGATCACACTACATTATCGAAAAAGTCTTTGATTTTGTAGATAAATAATTAAATAAAATGCTTGTATTTAATTATTCAAGTCAGTATTATTTGCACCGCTTTAAGGCTCTGTCCTTGAGTATGCAGCGTCCCATTCGTCTAGTGGTCTAGGACACCGCCCTTTCACGGCGGTAACAGGGGTTCGAACCCCCTATGGGACGCCATTTCTCTATGAGAATGCGGGAATAGCTCAGTGGTAGAGCACAACCTTGCCAAGGTTGGGGTCGCGAGTTCGAACCTCGTTTCCCGCTCCAGACAGTTTGACATATATTAGCTAGCCATTGCTGGTTTTTTTGCGTCTGAATTTTGAGCCTTACTTCCTCTCTGTGTTTTTAAAATCTCCGACCCATTCTTAGAATCTCAAATCACGACATTTATAGTGCTTTGAAAGCAGTGACTTAACTTCATGCTTTTTATTATAGATTGTTTTCTTTAAGGGATGTTTTCAAGGTTTTCTGTACTTCATATGGTGCCTGAAAAGGTTGTTATTAAAAGCTGATTGTTAGGCGATGAAAAAGTATTATTTTTTCTTGAAAATAGGCTTGACCCTTAAGATTCTGTTCTTTAATATACGCGCCTCCTTACAAGGCGTTGTTTCTTGTTTGGATGTAGCGTCCCATTCGTCTAGTGGTCTAGGACACCGCCCTTTCACGGCGGTAACAGGGGTTCGAACCCCCTATGGGACGCCATTAGCTTTAAAGAGTTTTGCGGGAATAGCTCAGTGGTAGAGCACAACCTTGCCAAGGTTGGGGTCGCGAGTTCGA
>DJLT01000083.1 GCA_002435145.1 Neptuniibacter sp. UBA6509 | reverse complement strand
AGAAAGCCTAGATTCTATTTGCCGTTTATTCTGATTTATCTCGTACAGTGGGTGCATTCTCACGAGTAAACTCGAATCCATACGCTTGATAGTCTCATAAAATAAAGCGATAGTTTAAGTTCTCTCTTACTCTCAAGGAATGAGTCGTATGAAAACGTTAAAGTCTTTCTTATCGAGTTTGCTGATACTTTCTGCTTTAGCTTGTGGTGAACTCTCTGCTGAGATCTATAAGTGGGTGGATGAGAATGGGCGGGTTCATTTCAGCGATCGGAAAGCTAAAGGGCAGACTGTTGAAGTTGTGCCGATTAAGGTAAATAGTCTCAAGACGGTCACGTATAGTTCGGCATCACCCCGCTCCTCAGTTGCTGATAGTAGTGAGTCAGCTCAGAATGCATTCTCGACTAAGAAAAATGTCATTATGTACTCAGCAAGTTGGTGTGGTTACTGTGCAAAAGCGAGAAAGTACTTCTCTAAGAATAATATCGCCTTTACAGAATATGATATTGAGAAAAGTAGAAAAGCACGTGAAGAATACGATGCGTTAGGGGCTAAAGGTGTCCCGGTTATTTTGGTTGGTAGGAAGAGAATGAACGGCTTCAGTGTTGGAGGGTTTGAGCAAATTTACCGTTAATTAAGCGCTAAAGTATAGCGATATAGTCGCCTTATCGGGCGCGTCTTATCTTCTTAGTAAATGTTTTTTTTAGCAGAAACCGCCATTTTAAATGGTTTCCTTTTTAGATGAATAATGTTGATTGTTAGGATGCATCATCATAACTAATGAATTCGATTCAATAAATATTACTATTTCTAATCGTTAAGGTGTTTTCAGTTAGGCTAAAGACCTTGTAAGGTCTTTAATAGCATTGTCATGAATATTTAAAGTCATATTTATAGCGTCGCAATAAAAGAATGTACCCATTATCTTTTATATTACCTGTCCGTAATTTCCTATCAATCTTAAATAGAATCCGTTGTTCTTATCCAAGGCAGGTAGCCTAGTACTTGTGATGTTTTCTCCGCATGGCTTTGTGCCAAGTTAAAGTTTTCAATCACAGGCGTGATGACATTGAACATTTTGATATTTTGAACGGTCGTTGAGATGACCTGTGTCGGTATTGAAGGATAGGTTTGTTGGAATTTAAGTGCGCTTTGCTGCGAAGAGAAAGCTGCAAGTTGCAGTATATAGCCATTTTCTAGTGTTACAGCCTTTTCAAAGGCAACGGCTGGCGCGGGAGCTGTGGTTTTAAACTTGAGAATTTGGCGTCCATCGGTTGCGCTACAGCGCTTATCACCGGCTTCCGGGTTTATTCTTTGCCTACAGTTAACTGCCCACTTACCTTTTTGCTCTTGCGTTACAACATAGTCAGACGCATTAATTTGACTATTGTATCGGGTACTTGGAATAGAAGAGGGAGCGCTTTGTGCAAAAGCGGGCTGACTTACAAGAATAGAGCTTAAAGCAACACTAGATATGGTTAAAAGAAAGTGACGCATTTTTATAATTCCTTAAATTAAAAATATCCCTAATAAATATAATAAAGCAATTTGTATGCCTGAATTTTAATGGAGCTTTTCTATTTAATGGGGGCTTTTATGCGCATTATTTTTAAAGTGAGAATAAATATTCTCACTTTAATTTTGTGTATTTTAAAATATTTGTTTTTTCTTCATAAATAAGTAGACTGGCTTTTGTTTTTTTATTGTAGTTATGGTGGATAGGGATGTTAGTGACGCCAATTAAGGAAATTCAGTTCGAAGATATGTCGGCTTTGCGTGAGCAATCTCAAAAGATTGGTTCCATGCTGAGTGAAGATTTGCGCGCATATACTAAGACGCTAACGGCTTTGTGCGCACCGCGTAAAGTATTAGGCGAGTTTATGCAGAGCGCTTCACGTGACAAGGTGGTTGGAGCGGAAAAAAACTTCTCTTTGTTGGAAGAGCGATACAAGGCTGTCATGCGTGACGCTTTTGGATTGTCTGCAAAGCTCTCAACACCCTTATCTGCTATTCATAATAAGTTATCACTGACGCCTTGGTGTTATTCTGAAGTCCTGGCTGGTTCTTCCTCACCTTTGATTTTCTCTACGCCTGTTCGATGGGTTTTAAGTTATGACTGTAGTTATGATTTAAGGGATTTGATTACAGATCGTATTGAGTCAGAAGAATTGCGCTATGAGGAGGTTTCCCCATTTGTTGTTCGCGCGTTAACTGTTTGGCTGCTATTTGAACAGAGCCCTGAATTGAAGCGAATGCTGGCCGGTCTTGGCTATGAGGTATCAATTGAGATACTACCTGAAATATCAGGCGATCTTCCTTATGTGGTTTTAACATCTATTGTTCCTGCGTTTCGTCCCCAAGATACATTGGTAGGTATGGTGTCTCAGCTGTCTGGTGGCTCCTCTTTTGAGGAGCTGGTGGATGTCGAAGGTATTGAGGGTATGCCGTTTTTGCTCAAGGATCGCTTATTGGAGCAGTTGGGCGGCGCTTAAAACTGCCCATGTGAGCGGTTTTGTGCTCGTTATGCCTGTTTAGATGATGGGTTGAGAGCAGGCTAACTTTATCTAGACTAGGGGTTTAGCTGTTTTTGAAAGTTGGCACGGGGTTTGAATAGGTAAGGTTACTTTTTTAAACCACAAAATCTAAGGAGAGATATATGCCAACTCCAGGTTATATGTCCATTGAGGGTGAAACTCAGGGCAACATCACTGAAGGCGCTAACAGCATGGATTCCATGGGTAACCGTTTTCAGGAAGATCACGAAAATGAGATTACAGTTCAGGGCTTTCAGCACCAGATCTTGATCCCACGTGATCCGCAAAGTGGACAGCCTAGTGGACAGCGTGTTCATGACGCATTGGTTATAAACAAAATTTATGACAAGTCTTCGCCAAAACTTTATGAAGCACTGACAAGTGGTGAACGTCTTCCTAAGATCGTTTTGAAGTGGTACCGCACTTCTATGACAGGTCAGCAGGAACACTACTTCACACATGAGCTTGAAGACGCAATGATTGTTGATATTAAGGCAAGTATGCCTAATTGTCAGGATCCTAATATGGCGCACTTCACTCACATGGAAGATATTTCGTTCACATATCGAAAAATCTCTTGGACACATGAAGTAGCTGGTACGTCTGGTTCTGATGACTGGCGTGCTCCGAAAACTTAATTTCTGTTTTTAAATTAAGTTTTTATTTGGCTGTCGATCTGCACTTAGCCGCAGATCTGACGGCCTTTTGTGTATTAGATCGTTTTAAATGGAATTAGCTAAAGGAGTTAGTATATGTTGCAGGGAGTAGAGAGATTTTTTAGGCAGTTGTTTTGTCTTATGTTGGTTCTCTCTTTAACGGGTTGTGTGTCGGTGAATATGACAGAAGAAAAGCCACCGGCGGGTATCGTTACACTTGCTATATATGCTCACCCTTTAACCAATATGGATCTGTCTGGTCGTCCCTCTCCGACTGTGATTCGTATTTACCAGTTACGTAAAGAAGTTGATTTTAATGAAGCCAGCTT
>DJLT01000046.1 GCA_002435145.1 Neptuniibacter sp. UBA6509 | reverse complement strand
CCCTTGTTTAATCTTTCAACGGCTGATCTAGCAACCTTGGCATCCACTGCGACATAAGCAACATAATCAAGCACGTTAATTTTACCAACCTGCTTGCCTTCAATACCCGCATCACCGGTTAGAGCGCCTAAAATGTCACCTGGGCGCACTTTATCTCTTTTGCCACCGGCAATCGACAGGGTCGTCATTGGTGGCTTGCTAGGTACGAAGTCTTCTTTAGCATTAGGCAAAGGACTCACGGCAAAATCCTGTTTAAGGTATTCCTCAATCGCACCCACTTTGTAAGCTTCGGATGGTTGATAAAGGTTTAACGCATACCCTTGTTTACCAGCACGACCTGTACGGCCTATGCGATGTGTATGTACTTCTGCATCACGTGTAATGTCGTAGTTAATAACACAAGGTAGCTCTTCGATATCTAGACCGCGTGCTGCCACATCGGTAGCAATGAGGAAGTTACAGCTACGGTTTGCAAACTGCATAAGCACTTGATCACGCTCCCTCTGTTCAAGATCACCATGTATGGCTCTAGCGCTATATCCCATTGCTTTAAGGTGCTGCTGAACGTCGTTACAGGTCTGCTTCATGTTGCAGAAAATAACCGCAAATTCAGGCTGATAATTACTGATAATATCAGTCAGGTTGTTAAGTTTATTTTCTTTGTTGATCTCAAAGAAATATTGTTCAATCTGATTTTTGCTATGGGTTGATTCAACTTCGATCGTTACCGGTTTAACCAAAATATCAGCACTT
Source organism: Neptuniibacter sp. UBA6509 (assembly GCA_002435145.1). GTDB lineage: Bacteria > Pseudomonadota > Gammaproteobacteria > Pseudomonadales > Balneatricaceae > Neptuniibacter. The sequence goes on along the minus strand of DJLT01000046.1, from coordinate 6,756 downwards.
AATTTAGCGATAGATTTTGGGTACGTGGCAGAGAATAGCAGTGTTTGGCGTTTTGTTGGTGCATGGGAAATAATATCCCGAATATCGTCTGCAAAACCCATATCCAGCATTCTATCCGCTTCGTCCAATACAACCGTATGTACTTGATCTAGACGAAGGGTTTTCTTACGTAGGTGATCCTTAATACGGCCCGGTGTACCTACAACAATATGTGCTCCATGCTCGAGCGAGCCAATTTGCGGTCCAATGGACTGGCCGCCGCAAAGAGTCAAAATCTTTACGTTTTCAGTAAAGCGTGCAAGTTTGCGTAACTCATTAGCCACTTGGGTCGCCAGCTCCCGAGTAGGGCAGAGTACTAGAGATTGGGTTGCAAAGTTGCGTGTGTTTAACTTGAGCAGTGTGCCAATACCAAAAACGGCTGTTTTGCCGCTACCTGTTTTAGCCTTTGCGATCAGATCTTTACCTTGCAGTAATTCAGGAAGTGCTTGCTCCTGAATAGCGGTCATCTGTGTGTAACCCAAGCTATCTAGGTTGGCGAGCATGGATTTAGGCAGATTTAAACTGGAGAAACTGGTATCGGACACGGTAGGCTCATTTGGAAAGAATTAAATAGAGTTGGATTATAAATCAAATTGCACCGGTCTGGAGAAAAAAGCGCCTTTATTCTCGTTTAAGTTAACAATAAATCGAAAGTAGTTTGTAAAACACTACGATGGCTCTGGATTGGAAGGCTAATGTAGTGTTTCTTGTGCATATTCAAGAAGTCACTTTTCTTTTTGCGTATACTCTCATGCAGAATTGATACGGTTGTTTGGTAGAAAAAATGAATACACGTTATGACGTAGTGATTGTAGGTGGCGGAATGGTCGGTGCGACCATCGCTTGTGCATTGGGTGGAAGTAATCTTTCCGTAGCCGTACTAGAAGATTACTATCCGGCTGAATTTTCCCCAGAACAGGACCATGACCTTCGTGTTTCAGCGCTAAGCGTTGCCTCCGAGAATATTTTACAAAAAGTGGGTGCATGGGAAGGTATTAACTCTCGCCGAAGCTGCCCCTATCGCCGAATGAAAGTTTGGGAAGTAAGCGAAGAGAAAGCCTCCACCGAATTTGTCGCTGATCATATAGGTCGCGATCATTTAGGTCATATTGTTGAAAACCGCATTATTCAACTAGCACTGTTAGAACGGCTGCAGCAGTTTGATAATATTAATCTTATCTGTCCCGCAGGTATTCAAGAGATCGATTATTCGCCGGGCAGTAGTTTGATCCGTTTAAAAGATGACCGTGAAATTATCGCGCGGTTACTCATCGCTGCCGATGGGGGAGAATCTAAAGTACGTCAAGCCGCAGGGATTGGTGTACATAAATGGGATTATGAACAAGGGGCTCTGGTGGCATCAGTCACCACTAAATTCCCACAACAAGATATTACATGGCAGCAATTTACCCCAACCGGCCCCTTAGCCTTTTTACCACTCAGTGGTCATCACGCTTCTTTGGTTTGGTATAACACCCCGGATAACATTAAGCGCCTAATGGCGCTTCCTGATGAACAGTTCATGGCCGAGTTAGAGGCTGTCTTCCCTGATGCATTAGGTGAAATTGATCAGTTGCTTGGCAGGGGAGCATTTCCACTTAGACGTCAGCACGCACAGCAATATGTTTCTGAAGGTATCGCACTTGCCGGTGATGCTGCACATATGATCCACCCTTTGGCAGGCCAAGGCGTGAATATTGGTCTGTTAGATGCCGCTGCGTTAGCCGAAACTCTCTTAATCGCCGCTAAAACAGGCGAAGATATTAGCGAGTTAGAGTTACTAAGTGATTATGAAAAACAGCGTCGCCAACATAATTTAGTCATGATGCAGGCGATGGATATGTTTTACCGTGTCTTCAGTAATCAGAGCGGCCCCTTAAAGCTGCTACGTAATGTCGGACTAGGTATCGCTGGAAAAGTTAGCCCCGCCAGAAATAAAGTGATGCGCTTTGCTATGGGTCTAGAAGGGCCGTTACCTGAAATGGCTAAGTCTGAATAGTCCTTGTTCCTGTTGTCATGTGTTGATTTTTTCAAGACATAAAAAAGCCGGTCATGGCGACCGGCAAAGGATATCGGCTGAATTAACCAGCCAGAGTAGAGAACTGGGATCGTAACGTGACCCCACGCGATATAAATCTTACGTCTTAAGCAGAAGTCTTAGCTGTTGCTGCTTTAGGTGCCGCCGCTGCCTTAGCTGGTGCTGCCTTTGGCGCTGCTTTCGGAGCAGCCGCTTTAGGAGCTTCAGCTTTAGGAGCTGGCTTAGCCGCTGTCTTTGGAGCCGCTGTTTTCTTAGCAGGTGCTTTCTTAGCAGGTGCTTTCTTAGCTGCTGGTTTAGCAGGCGCTGCTGCTTTAGCTTCGGTCGCTGGCGTCATTACTGCTTTAGCATTTTCAGTTGCTTCAGCAATTGCAACGTTTGTAGCTTCAGTCGCTTCTGTTAGAAATTTGTTGAAATCAGATACATAAGGCATCTCTTTGATTTCAGAAAGGCTTTTTTCTACGATGCCAGAAATCTCTTCTTTCGCAGTCGTTAGCGCAGCAAGTTCTTTTTCAGCAACTGAAGTCATTTTAACTTCTAGGTTTTTAAAGAACTCAACTTGAAGTTCAATAGCGTCTTTCGCTTCTTTAACTTCAGACAGCGCTTTAAGCTGAGCAACACTTGAATCTACGAAGTCTGTTACATATTCAGACTGCAGGGAAAACAAAGTTTCCAAAGCTTTTTTGTTAACTTCAGCAACATCGATTGCTGGTTGCATTTTTTCCTGAACGTCTTTAATCAGATCATCGTACATGTTCAATTCCCCTGAGAGCCAAAAAGTGTTTTGTGCGTTGCAGCATTTATAAACAATATAGTGATTAATAAATAACCTGTCAAATATTTTTTTGTGCGTTGCACAAAAAAATCGAGGCAATTTTTTATGGATTAAATAATCTTTTGAAAACAGTAGGTTGTGGATTAATTGTTGAAAGTTTAAAAGAAGTATTTATTTGTGGTTGTATAAAATACAAACAGGTTTGTGGGCTGGAATTGACTGTTTAGTAAGCAAAAACGTGGATTTGCAGGCTAGATTCATTCAGCAACGTTGTTCATCCCTATAAATAGCCATTACAATCAAGTTATTGCGTGAGCTGTTCATTTTATATTGTTGTTAAGTAGCTCACAGGTTTTAGGCTTGCTTGTATATAGGATCACCATTTTTCATGACAACTAATCAAAAGGCTTCAGATTCTCACACTTCATTTGAATTTGTCCGTACCGAAGTTATTGATTCCCTAGGTGTTGATGTAACAGAGTATCGCCATCTTAAAACGGGATTATCTCATTACCATATCGCCGCTGAGCATACAGAGAACGTTTTCTTAGTTGGTTTACGTACCGTGCCTAATGATTCAAAAGGTGTGGCACACATTCTTGAGCATACTGCATTGTGCGGAAGTGAGCGTTTTCCAGTACGTGACCCATTCTTTATGATGACACGTCGTTCACTGAATACATTTATGAATGCGATGACAAGCAGTGATTGGACGGCTTATCCTTTTGCTAGCCAAAACAAGAAGGACTTTTATAACTTATTAGATGTCTATCTAGATGCGGTTTTCTTCAGTCGTTTAGATCAGCTTGATTTTGAGCAAGAGGGTCATCGTGTTGAGTTTGCTGAAGCGGATAACGCTGAAACAGATTTAGAATATAAAGGTGTCGTGTTTAATGAGATGAAAGGGGCGATGAGTGCACCTGTTTCTCGTTTGTGGCAGTCCGTTTCAAAATATCTGTTTCCGACCACAACTTATCATCATAACAGCGGTGGCGAGCCAGAAAGTATTCCAGACCTCTCTTATGATGAACTGATCGCCTTCTATAAGACCCATTATCACCCAAGTAATGCTGTCATTATGACCTTTGGTGATATTCCAGCGGCTGAACTTCAGGCGGTGTTTGAAGAGAAGGCGTTGTCTCGCTTTGAAAAGCTAGATGAGACCATCGAAATTAATGATGAGAAACGTTACCACTCTCCGCTTCGTGTGGAAGAGGGTTATGAACTAGATCAAGACGATCTAAGCGGTAAAACACACCATGTGTTAGCTTGGCTGTTAGGTCATTCCAATGACCTTGAAGAGCAATTAAAAGCACATCTCATGTCACGTGTGTTGTTGGATAACAGTGCTTCACCTTTACGGTTTGCACTGGAAACTACTGATTTAGGCAGCGCCCCATCTCCATTGTGCGGTTTGGAAGATTCAAACCGGGAGATGAGCTTTATGTGTGGTCTTGAGGGCAGTGAAGCTAAAGATGCAGATGAGTTTGAAAAGCTGGTGCTTGATGTTTTAGCCGATGTGGCGGAAAAAGGTGTGCCTATTGAAATGCTTGAAGCCCAGCTTCATCAGCTTGAACTGCATCAACGTGAGATTAATGGTGATGGTTATCCCTATGGGATGAGCTTAGTGATGTCTTCTTTAGGTGCCGCTATTAATCGCGGTGATCCTATAGCGTTGTTAAACCTTGATCCCGCTTTAGGGAAGTTAAGAGAAGAGATCAAACACCCCGATTTTGTTAAGAACATGGTTAAAGAGTTATTAGATAACCCTCACCGTGTTCGCTTAACACTGCGTCCTGACAATAAGTTAGCGGGTTATCGTGATGCGGCAGAAAAAGAGCAATTAGCGAAAATTAAGGCAAGTTTATCGGATGCGGAAAAACAGGCGGTGATTGACCGTGCGGCTGCTTTAGAAGCACGTCAAAATCAGGAAGATGATGAATCTATCTTGCCGAAAGTGACGCTTGTTGATGTACCTGATGATATGAGTGTTCCAGAGCCGACAACAGTTGAATCATCTATTCCTTTTGTTCGCTACGACCGTGCTACAAATGGATTGGTGTACCAGCAAGTTATTATGCCGCTGCCGGATCTTAATGAAGAGGAGCAACATCTACTGCCTCTCTACAGCTATCTATTAACAGAGCTCGGTTGTGGCGAGCGTAGCTATCAAGATAATCAGCAGTACCAAACGGAAGTCACTGGCGGTATTCATGCTTTTGCTTCTATACGAGGTATGCCCGCTGATGAGCAAGATGTGAAAGGGTTCTTTACCTTATCCGGCAAGGCTCTAGTCTCAAAGCAGGAACAATTAACGGATCTGTTAAAAGAGACGTTGGAGAGCGCTCGTTTTGATGAGCTGCCCCGTATTCGTGAGGTTGTTTCACAACAGCGTACGCGTAAAGAGCAAAGCATCACCGGTAGTGGCCACGCATTTGCGATGATGGCTGCAACCTCTAAGCTGAGCCCTGCGGCTGCGCTTTCTCAAGCGACCAAAGGGTTAGAGTCGATTCGTTACTATAAAATGTTGGATGACAGCTTGAGTGATGAGCTCTCATTGGCCAAGCTATCTGCCAACTTAAAAGCGTTACATACGAAAATAGCGCAGGCTCCACGTGAATACTTAGTCGTTGCAGAAGAGGAGCACCAAGCGAATCTACAAGGTTATGTAGAATCAGTTTGGTCTGCATCTGAAACCGAAAAAGGTTCTGTTTTCAATCTTTCACCATTACGAGAGTTAGTTAAGCAAGCTTGGGTCACAAGCACACAGGTTAGCTTTTGTGCCAAAGCCTTCCCAACGGTTGCGACAGAGCACCCTGATGCGGCTCCTCTAACGATTTTGGGAGATTTTTTACGTAATGGTTATCTGCATAGAGCTATTCGTGAGCGTGGCGGCGCTTATGGATCAGGTGCAGGGCAAGACTCTGGTGATGCGGCTTTCCGTTTCTTCTCATACAGAGACCCTCGTTTAAGCGAAACCTTAGATGACTTTGATGCCTCTATTAAATGGCTGCTAGAGAGCGACCATGACGAGCAAAAACTAGAGGAAGCTATTCTAGGCGTGGTTAGTTCAATTGATAAACCAGGTTCACCTGCAGGTGAGGCAAAACAAGCTTATCACAGCAGTTTATTTGGCCGTACGCCAGCCCAGCGCAGAAAAATTCGTTCACGTATTCTGCAAGTGACCATTGACGATTTGAAACGCGTAGCGGAAAAATACCTACTCGATAAACAAGCGAGTATTGCGGTTGTAACTAGTCAGGCACAAGCTGATACGCTGGACAGTAGTTATGAAATAATTGAAGTCTAGATCGGTTTCAGGAGTAGTGTAGAGCTTACACTATACGCATAAGCCTACTTGATAGTGTGTATTATCGGGTAGGTTTTGGTTCGTATGGTCGCTCAGTATGCCCATTCATATAATGGGCTTTTCGCCTTTAATTTTAAGGGCTTGTTTGGCGCCTCAAATGTCGCAAAATTTGCTTTATCGTGGTGCTTTGCTAATTGTTTTAGCTGAGTTCTTCCTTGTTCTATCTGGCATGATTGTTAAACAAATTACGGGTGAGTTGCCTACCGAGGTGATTGTTTTTGCTCGTAATTTATTTGCCCTCGTATTGCTCTTTCCTTGGCTGTTACGCGTGGGGTTTAGTGCCGTCACAACTCAATGTTTTGGTTTGCATCTGTTTAGAGCGGTAGTGGGCGTGACCGCTATGATGTGTCTCTACTATTCATGGGGGCATCTACCGCTGGCGGAGGCGGCCTTACTTAAACAGACCGCACCTTTCTTTATCCCTCTGTTTGCCATGTGGTGGTTAGGTGAGCGCATCTCTAAAACAGTGATATGTTCAATTCTAATTGGATTTGTTGGCGTATTATTGGTGCTGAATCCAGGACATGAAAGCTTGAA
>DJLT01000016.1 GCA_002435145.1 Neptuniibacter sp. UBA6509 | reverse complement strand
GTTTGATTATTAACAGTACGGGGTTTGCGTCTAATACTGTGGCGAGCCCTGATCTGTGTTCACAGCCGAGTGAATTCTATTCGCCGTTTGTGCGCAAAGTGCCGGTACTTCAGTTAGTTTTATCCAGTAGCACAGAGCAAGATTGGCAAACCCATAAACAGGGCTTACGTAGTCGTGATATCGCTATGCAGGTGGTACTTCCTGAGATGGATGGCCGTGTACATACCCGCGCCCTTAGCTTTAAGAGCGAAGCGTATTACGATGAACTCAGTCAAGTCTCTGTAGTGCGTTACCAGCTACACGCCGAACGTGCTCGTTTTGTTGCCCAATTAGCGAAACGTTATACACAGCTGGCAACTAAGCCGAACAGTGAAAAACGTATCGCCATGATAATGGCGAACTACCCGACCAAAGATGGCCGTATTGGTAACGGTGTTGGTCTGGATACCCCGGCTTCTGCATTGAATATTTTGCAAGCTTTGAAAGAGGCGGGTTATCCATTACAAGCGCTGCCAGAGTCAGGCGATGCGTTAATTCAAGAACTGTTGGGTTCAGTAACGAACAACCCAAATACCTTACATCAGTTGCCTTGCTGGCAAAGTATCTCATTAGAGGATTATCAACGCTGTTTTAGCCGTTTGCCGCAAAGCTGTCAGCAAGCGGTGTTGGATCAGTGGGGTGGCCCTGAGGAAGATATTAAATATCGTCAGGGGCGTTTGATGTTATCGGGTATCCGTTTGGGTGAAACCTTTGTCGGCATTCAGCCTGCTCGTGGTTTTAATATTGATCTCGTCGCTAACTATCATGATCCCGATCTGATCCCTCCGCATAATTACTTAGCCTTCTATTTTTGGTTACGTGAGTGCTATCAAGTCGATGCTGTCATTCATGTAGGTAAGCATGGAAATCTAGAGTGGCTACCGGGTAAAGGCAGCGCGCTGTCTGATGAGTGTTGGCCGGATATCGCTTTAGGTCCTATGCCGCACTTCTACCCCTTTATTGTGAATGATCCAGGTGAGGGCGCGCAGGCAAAAAGACGTACCCAAGCGGTCATTATTGATCACCTTATGCCGCCGATGGCGCGAGCAGAAACCTATGGTGAGATGGCGGTATTAGAGGGGCTGGTGGATGAATATTATCAAGCGATGGGGATGGATGATAAGCGTCAGGAATGGCTGCGTGAAGAGATCCTGAAACAAGTCCAAAGCACACATCTGCTTGAAGAGCTGAATGGTTCTGATCCAACTGACGACGATGCGGTACTGAATGACTTAGATGCCTATCTCTGTGATATCAAAGAGGCGCAGATCCGTCATGGGTTACATATCTTAGGCGAACTGCCGAATACAGAAAAATTAGCCGACACGCTGGTGGCACTTTTACGTTTGCCCCGTGGAAGTGATGCCTGTAGCCAAGGCTTACTGCACAACTTAGTTGATGACCTGAATCTTAAAGGTGGAGAGGGTGATGGAGAGATAGATGGGGATAGAGAGCCTTTTGAGCCTTTAGACGCCGGTGCCAAAACATGGCAGGGTGCAAAACCAGATCTGCTAGACAAACTATCAACAAGTGATTGGCGAAGCGAGTCGGATACCCGTGAGCGCCTAGAGTTACTCGCGGTAGAGTTGATAACAGCGACGGTTCTTAACGCGCCATCTAGCTCGCTATCTAACTCTCCATCTAGATTAGCATCTAATTTACCACCTACAAAAGATGAGCTATCCGCTGTTTTAGAACAGCTCCCCCGCACCCAACAGCAGCTTAACTATGTTCGTAAGACGATATATAGAGCACTTCAGCAAAGTGCTGAGTTGGAAATTCAGTCTCTTTTAGACGGCTTAGGCGGTCTATTTGTTAATCCGGGTCCAAGTGGTGCGCCCACACGTGGCCGTTTAGATACTTTGCCAACTGGGCGTAATTTTTACTCTGTGGATAATCGCTCGATCCCTTCACCGGCGGCATGGGCGATTGGTGAGCGTTCCGCGCAAGCGCTGATCGAACGTCATCTTCAAGAGCATGGTGATTACCCACTTAACTTAGGTTTATCTGTCTGGGGTACTGCCACTATGAGAACCGGCGGTGACGATATAGCGCAAGCGTTTGCATTGATGGGGGTTCGCCCCATTTGGGCACCGGGCTCAAATCGTGTGGTTGATTTTGAGATTATTAGTTCGCAGCTTTTAGGTCGTCCTAGGGTGGATGTGACCTTGCGTGTTTCCGGTTTTTTCCGTGATGCCTTTCCTAATGTGATGCGTTTATATGATGCGGCAGTGCAAGCTATTGCTGAGTTTGATGAGCCGGGAACAGGCAATACCATTAAGCAGAATATTCTTAAGCGTCAGCAGCAGCTAATTGATGAGGGCTTATCCACAGAGTCAGCCAAGCGTCAGGCAAGTTACCGTGTGTTTGGTAGTAAACCGGGTGCTTATGGGGCGGGGTTGCAAGGTTTAATCGATGAGCGCTGTTGGGAACAAAAAAGCGATCTGGCAGAGGCTTATCTGAACTGGGGCGGTTATGCCTATACCGGGGCTTTTTCCTCCAGTGAAAGCACTTCAAATACAGCTGATGGTTCGGATTATGAAGATGATGGCGTCGCTGTTCCTGAAGCGTTCCAATATCAGTTATCTACATTAGAGGCGGTGGTGCAAAATCAGGATAACCGTGAGCACGACATCCTAGATTCAGATGATTATTACCAGTTTCAAGGCGGTATGAGTAATGCCGTAGAGATCTATAAAGGAGAAGCACCGCAGGTCTATCACAGCGATCATTCAAACCCTCAAAAGCCTAAAGTGCGCACACTGAAAGAAGAACTGAATCGGGTGATCCGTTCACGCCTTCTTAATCCAAAATGGATCTCTGCGATGCAAGAACACGGCTATAAGGGTGCTTTTGAGATGACCGCTAGTGTGGATTATCTATTTGCCTACGATGCGACAACAAATCTTATCGCTGACTATCAGTATGAGAAAGTCTCCGATGCTTTAGTGTTTGATCCGCAGAATCGCGCTTTTCTAGAACAGCATAATCCCCATGCATTAGAAGAGATGGCTGAGCGTTTGTTAGAAGCAAGCCAACGGGGATTGTGGCAGGAACCGGGCGAATATACAGAGCGCCTACAAAACCTGTTATTAGAGATAGATGAGCAACAGGAAGGTTAAATTATAAAGGTTCAGCAAGAAAGAGTAAGTAAGAATAATTGAGCCCGGAAGGCAAAAGTAGGAAATCAGCGGTTAGAGAAAATTCTGATCTGATACAGATTTAAATACGAACAAAGCACGCCTAATTGAAGAGAGATAGATGAGCCAGTTTAAAAGTCCACACACGCTAATGGTACAAGGCACGACATCAGATGCTGGAAAAAGCATTTTGGTGACAGCGCTGTGCCGTATTTTAGCGCGTCATCAGCTATCAGTAGCGCCTTTTAAGCCACAAAATATGGCGCTTAATAGTGCAGTGACGGCGGAAGGTGGAGAGATTGGTCGTGCTCAGGCGGTACAAGCTGAGGCCTGTTTTCTCACGCCATCGGTTGGGATGAATCCGGTATTGTTAAAACCCAACAGTGATATTGGTGCACAGGTTATTGTGAATGGCCAAGCGATTGGCAATATGAAAGCAACGGAATACCACGCATTTAAACCTAGCCTACTGACGGAAGTGGTTAAGAGTCATCAACAGTTACAGCAGCAATATACGGCGGTGATTGTTGAAGGGGCAGGCAGCCCTGCGGAGATTAACCTTCGTGAACATGATATCGCTAATATGGGATTTGCCGAAGAGATTGATTGCCCAGTGATCATTGTGGCTGATATTGATCGTGGTGGTGTCTTTGCGCATTTAGTGGGGACTTATGAATTATTGAGTGAGTCCGAAAAGTCGCGTGTGAAAGGGTTTGTGATTAACCGCTTTCGGGGTGATGTTTCTCTGTTACAACCGGGCAATGATTGGCTAACAGAGCGCACCGGTGTGCCGGTTCTAGCGGTGATTCCTTATATCACTAACTTACATATTGAAGCAGAAGATGCGGTTAATCAGCAGCAAAAATGTACCGACACTTATCAACAAGTGAAAGTTGCTGTTCCGCTTTATCCTCGGGCGAGTAACCATACTGATTTTGACGTATTACGTATGCATCCGCAGGTGGATTGCGAGTTTATAAAGGATAGCTCACAGTTTTCTGGGGCTGATTTGATTGTGTTGCCGGGCAGTAAAAATGTACGTGGCGATTTGGCATGGCTCCGTGAAAATGGCTGGGAGGATATCATCAAGCGTCATCTACGTTTAGGTGGCAAAGTGATAGGTATCTGCGGTGGTTATCAGATGTTAGGACAGTTTATTCATGACCCTGATCAGATTGAATCAAGTGCGGGGTCTAGTCGGGGTATTGGCTTACTGGATATAGAAACTACCCTAATGGAAAACAAGTGCTTACGAAATGTGACGGGCTTCTTATGTCATAGCACTCTTTTAAATAGTGCTCCTTTTAATAGTGATATTCAGGTGAAAGGTTATGAAATCCATGCGGGCGTGAGCCAAGGATCTGCATTGGATAATCCTTTGTTTCAGTTAGAGGATGAAGCTGGAAACTTGCAGCCTGAAGGCGTTAGAAGTGATGATGACGCAGTGCTTGGTACTTACCTTCACGGTGTGTTTGATCAGCCTGACCTGCTAGCAGAGTTACTAAAATGGGCGGGCTTAGATCAGCAGAAAGCATTTGATTATCCAGAATTTAGAGATCAACAGATTAATCGTTTAGCTGATGCTGTTGAAGAGGTGATGCCTGTGAGTGCGTTACTAAATTTATTGAAACTTGATGAGACTGTTTCAGCATGACTATCGCACTAAGCGTGTTGATCGCTTTGGTATTAGATTACTTTTTTAAAGAGCCTAAACGCTTCCATCCGTTGGTGGGTTTTGGCAATTGGGTCAGTATATTAGAGAAGAGATTACGCCAAGGTAGTCAAGACAAGCTCACTTTTCTACACAAAGTGGATACGAAACAGCTAGGCATGATGGCGTGGTGTATTGCTGTTATTCCTATCGTGATTGTTGGCTGGAGTGTTCAGTTTAGCCTTTCGCAATGGCCAATTGTATCTGCGATTTTCGGCGGGATCGTACTCTATCTGTGCATTGGCTGGCAGAGCTTATTGGGGCATGCACTGGCGATTGCTACGCCTCTGAAAGAGGGCAATATGGTAGATGCCCGTCAGGCTGTAGGAATGATTGTCAGCCGGGATACTTCAGAGTTAAGTGGAGAAGCGATCGCTTCGGCGGCGACAGAGTCTGTTCTAGAAAATGGGGCAGATGCTATTTATTCCGCTATTTTTTGGTTCTGTTT
>DJLT01000068.1 GCA_002435145.1 Neptuniibacter sp. UBA6509 | reverse complement strand
GGGGAGTCCATACAAACCTACGAATAAGTCCCAAGCGTTCTAAATGGAGAGCAAATTGGTTTAATGCGCGAAAGGTAGCGCAGTGAAATGACGAGTCCTTTTCAAGCTAGCTGACAAAGCAGGAAGGTAATTTAATCTCCACCCTGCGGGGCTTTCAGAGCGATCCAATTTCATCGTTATTGATTCTCGATAGGCAACTAGCCTGTCTGTAATCCCTGCCTTGAACTTGAACCGCTCTGAAAGCCTGAGGTGATTCGGAGTTGTTCGCAGGTTTCCTAATATGTAAGGCTAGAGACTCATTTTTATAAACAGATTGCGTACTTATGTACTCAGTCAGTTAACAGCATTCAGTAAAACCCTTACAATGCGGTTTTATTTTATCAATATTCTGGGAGTACCGTTGTGCCTACTATCGAACCGCTGATTATTTTCTTGGTTACGGGGATTGTTTCAATGTCTGCTGCACTGAGTGCAGGTGCATTAAATAAATTGCCGGAAGAGGATAAGCCTGCTTTTACGAGCACACGTAACGGTATGGTCACTATTGTGATGTTGGGTAATATTGCTGCGTTAACACTGCTGTTTTCTGCGGCATATGGGTTTATGAATTTGGAATGGTGGATAGCGCTGTTGTGTGTATTTATCTCATTCCCGGTTGTACATGTGGTTGTTATTCAGCAGATGTTTGGTGACTTTAAAGCGCTGCTTTTGATGACGCCATTAGTGTTGCTATCTATTCCTTTACTGTACGTTTATTGGTAGTTCGACTATGCAGCCGCTAACTCAATTGGATATACAAAGCCTCATACTTGGGGGTGCAATCGGGTTAGTAGTGATGCTCGTCGTTATGCTTGTTATTTCAAAGCTGATGTTATCAGCGCGAAAGCAAGCATGGGATGAGCGTTTTGATACGCAAAATGAAAAGTTAAACCAAGTCTCTAAAAATCTTGAACGTGAGCAACATGAATCTGCTCAGCTTAAAAGTGAATGTCAGCACTTACAAACTCTTCAGCATGAGCTTGATCTTAAGCGAGCTCGGCTTGAAGAGCGCCTTATCTATTTAGAACCTCTCCTAAAAACCACCGTTACTGAAAAACACCAGCTTGAACGTAAATTAGAAGAAAGTGCTTTTCAGTTAGCAGACCGCTGTGAGGTGGTTGCTGAACTTGAAACTCGCTTAACGGCAGAGCGAGATGCGCAAGCGGAAAAACTCAAAACGCTTGAGCAGGCAAAAGAGCAGTTAAAGCAAGAGTTTCAGAATTTAGCTAATCGCATTTTTGATGAAAAAACTCAGCGCTTTTCTGAAAAGAGCAAAGAGAATCTCGGCACGTTGCTTAATCCATTGAAAGAGCAGCTAGGTGACTTTAAACGTCGTGTTGAAGATGTTTATGACAAAGAGACCAAAGATCGCCAAGCGCTATATGAACAGATTGGTCATCTAAAACAGCTCAACCAACAGATGAGCGAGGATACGATTAATCTCACAAATGCTTTGAAGGGTGAAAATAAAACTCAAGGTAATTGGGGAGAGGTTGTTCTTGAAAGGGCGCTTGAAGAATCTGGCTTGCGCAAAGGCCATGAATTTGAACTCCAGGTTTCAGTTTCTCAAGAGGGGAAACGTTATCAGCCCGATGCGATTATTCGTCTACCTGACGGTAAAGATATTATTGTTGATTCCAAAGTCTCGTTAAAAGCTTATGAGCAGTATTGCTCAACTGAAGAAACTGATGTTACGGCCAAACAGCGTTTGTTACGTGAGCATCTCATGTCAATGCGTGGACACATCAAAGGGTTGAGCGATAAAGCCTATCAGGCCTTAGATGGTGTAGGGTCCCTTGATTTTGTACTCCTATTTATTCCGGTTGAGGGGGCTTTTTTGCTCGCGTTAGAGAAAGAGCCTGATCTATTTAAGGAAGCTTTTGATCGCAACATTATGCTAGTAAGCCCTTCTACCCTAATGGTTACACTGCGTACGATTCATAATATCTGGCGTTATGAGCATCAAAATCAAAATGCGAAAGAGATCGCAAAACGTGGTGGTGAACTGCATGACAAGTTTGTCGGTTTTGTGGAATCCATTGATGAGATCGGTCGCAACTTACACAGAACACAAGATGCATTTGATACGGCACATAAGCGTTTGACTAGTGGACGTGGCAACTTAGTGAACCAAGTTGGTATGTTAAAGAAACTGGGTGCGGATGGTAAAAAACAGATGGACCCTGGGCTACTTGAAAAAGCGGCTGAAACGGATCAGTAATGGTTTCCATTATAGGCTACGGCTCACTTTTATCTGAAACTTCTGCACGGGAAACGGTTCCCGGTCTCCAGAATTTTAGGTTGGTTGAAGTTAAAGGCTATAGACGAATCTTTAATAAAGTGGGAGTTGTGTTTTTTAGCCGTCATCAAGCAGATCCGCTCTCTGTAGAGGTTGCTTCCTGCTCGACGCTAGAAGATCCTTCTTCCACTATTATTTGTTCTCAATTTGAATGCTCTGATGAGCAGTACCAAGCCTTGTATGAGCGTGAACATCGTTTTGATTGGGTCAAGGTTGAGACGCTCGAAAGCGATGGAGCACGCTCCGAAGGACTGATGTGTACCAGTAGTTCTGATCAGGCGTATCGTTTTAATAAGTGTCAATCAGAAGAAGAGTATCAAACCCGCGTGGGCCAGTATTATTCAGGCTTGTTGTGGCGTGATGATATATTGCCTTACCCACGCTACTTAGCTTTTTGTCTTCAGGCTGCTGAAGGGCAGGGAGATGATGTGTTGAACAACTTCATGGACAACTCCTATCTTGCTGATGGGGTTACGACAATTCGTGACTATCTACAGCGTAGCCCGGAGTTGAGCCGGTGGCGGGAGATTGATACTGGGTATAGTTACAGGGCTTAGAAAAAATTAAAGTATCTCTTGCACTGAATTGTGATTGAGCGAACATGCTGTCTCGCTGTCTCGCTGTCTC
>DJLT01000082.1 GCA_002435145.1 Neptuniibacter sp. UBA6509 | reverse complement strand
GAACAGCTCTTTCACGTGATTTTAGCAGTGATGACCATAGGTACATTAGGGCTACTGCTGTTCGCTACGCGAATTTCAAACCGCATTCGCTCCCTTCGCGATAACACCGAAGCGGTGATAGATGATAATGGCAAAATCATTGGCACCCTTCCGGTTTCAAATCAGCGTGATGAAATTGGTGATTTATCCCGTTCATTTGCGGATGTGCTTTCGCGGTTACAGCAGTACAACTCCTATTTAGAAAACATGGCATCCCGCTTGTCTCACGAACTTAGAACGCCCATTGCCGTGGTAAAATCGTCGCTGGATATGCTGACTCAGGTGAATGACGCCGACCAACAAGCCGTTTTTGTTGAGAGGGCGCAATCAGGGGTGAACCGCCTAAGTACAATATTAAACAGTATGAGTGAAGCCACCCGATTAGAGCAGGCCATTCAACAAGAAGATTTAGAACCATTCGACTTAGTTAAGGTGATATCTGGGTGTATTGCTGGTTACGAACATGCCTATAGCCATCGACGCTTTAGTTTTACCCACAATGCTGATACTGCGCGCATACTTGGCTCCCCTGAACTTACGGCTCAAATGTTCGATAAAGTTATCGCTAACGCCGTAGATTTCAGTGAAAAAGAAAGTGAAATCCAAGTCAGTATTACGGTTAAGGACAAGCAAGCTGAGTTAACCATTAGTAATACCGGGCCGCTTCTTCCTGAAGGAATGAGGTCTCAGTTGCTTCAGTCTATGGTGTCGGTGAGAAAAGAAAACGATGTGCAAAATGCCTCTTCACCGCACTTGGGGCTAGGGCTTTACATTGCCAACATCATAATGACCTTCCACAAAGGTCAGTTATCTTTATTCAATCGGAAGGATAGTACAGGTGTAGTCGTCAGCGCGCGCTTTCCTTTGATGTAAATGAATGAAAAAAACGTCCAACTCGGTCTATAGTTAAAGTCTAATAAACTTTACTACATAGATAGCGAAAGCCGAGCACATACCTCATACCAGTCCGCATAGGTTTTTATCTATACGGATTGGTATTGAATAGGCTATACGTAGTCATATGCTTTCGTGTCAACAATGAACGCACAGCGCTTTGTCTTTCTGTCTAAGGCTAAAGCCATTATAAAGAATGAATTACAATGCAAAAAAACAACACGTTATTGATTAAATCCATGTCATTTGCGCTTTCTATTTTCTTTACTTCTCATCGAAGGGCGAGCACGTTCAACATAACTAGTTTTATCACAGGTACATTCACATCGAGCGCTCTCTTACTAGCCGGCACTACCCTTTCATGGGCACATGCCGCTGAGACATCCTTATCAGCAACGCCAAGCATTTCGATATACGTTAGCGACGCCAATGGGGAGCCTGTGAAAGATATGGTGTTAACCCTAACGCCTAACTTTACGCTTGCATCAACACCACAGCGTGAAGAAGAGCCCGCCATAATGAATCAAATCGATAAACAATTTGCGCCTCACGTGCTTGTTGTTCAATCAGGCACAGATATTTCGTTTCCAAACGCAGATAATCTTTTTCATCACGTGTATTCTTTTTCCCCTACAAAACAGTTTGAGCTAAAACTCTATAAAGAGTTTACCGCTGAACCGCTTCGCTTTGAGCAAGCTGGTATTGTAGATATTGGCTGCAATATTCACGACTGGATGCTGGGCTATATTGTGGTAACCGACAGCCCATTTTTCGCAAAAACCAATGAAGAAGGCGTAATGAATGTTTCACTTCCGGTAGGCGAGTACAGTGTTATGACCTGGCACCCGCAGCAACCTGATGTGAAACTATTTAACAGCGCAACATTGCATATCACCAACTCACAAGAATACAAATTTGTTCTTGATGCAGTTTTCAGTGACGATGACTTCGACGAAGGATTTGGCGATTATTAATGCGTAATGTCTTTGCCTTAACCGTCTGTTTGCTTTGCACGAGTTTAACACTTCAGGTTCACGGAGAAACCAAGGCCCTAGTAAGAACAAGCTTTGTGGCAAAAGATGATTCGCGAAGCTTTCAG
Source organism: Neptuniibacter sp. UBA6509 (assembly GCA_002435145.1). Taxonomy (GTDB): domain Bacteria; phylum Pseudomonadota; class Gammaproteobacteria; order Pseudomonadales; family Balneatricaceae; genus Neptuniibacter. Next base: position 2,225 of record DJLT01000082.1, on the reverse strand, counting down.
CAAATGGGGACCGGCCATCAGCGTTATGAAAGTAACGGCATACAGCTCTCTCATGCTGTAGTGATAGCTGACTTTATGTTAGCGGATAGTTGGTCGGCAGTTGGCGTCATCAATGGTTATAGCGATGGGGAACAAAAGGTTGGATTCTCCGAACTTTATTTAAAATATCGCCCGTTAGTCGCATCCAGCATAAAACCTGAAGTAAAAATAGGGGCATTTTTTCCTGCTCTCTCAGCGGAAAATACCGACGCGGGTTGGTTATCGCCTCACTTTCTAAGCAACTCAGCAATTAATAGTTGGGTGGGTGAAGAACTAAGAACGGGCGGCATCGAAGTAAGTCTACGACAAAATGGCAGGCAAATAAGAAGCCACTGGTCATGGAAAGTATTGGGCAGCGTGTTCAAAGGTAACGATTCCACCGGCACTCTGCTTTCTTGGCGAGGGTTTGCCCTTCACGACAGACAGTCCGTTTATAATGATCGCGTAAACTTCCTCCCCATTCCCGGCGTCGTCGATGAAGATAAGTTAAACGCACCGGCATGGACTGAACCCTTCAGGGAAATTGACAATCGGTTTGGGTACTACGTAGGAGCTCACTTAGCCTATGCTAGAAAGGCCGAGTTGCGTTATTACTATTACGACAATAATGCAGACCCGAACATTGTTGACCCAGACCGCATTTATGCCTGGCATACGCGCTTTCATTCATTAACACTGCGATATTTACCACGACCTGAGTTAACGGTGTTTTCTCAAGTGCTACTAGGTGACACTTTGATGGGGGAGCATATCGTAGACAACGATTTTTCCAGTGCGTATATCGGTGCGGCATACAACCTAAAGCAATTAGGCTGGGAAGATTTAACTTTAGCCATGCGTGGGGACTGGTATCAGGTGGTAGATAACGATGATGTTGTGCATGACCCGAATGGAAGCAGAGGTAACGCCTTTACCGTTAGCGTAAGGTACGACATTACCGCTTATTTATCCGTTAGCACAGAATGGCAATTAAATTCAGGGCATCAGGAGAATTTGCGTTTTTTCCAATCCGACGAGGACTATAGAGAGCAACTATTTCAACTGGCATTCACTGTAACTCTGTAGCGACGCGACTGTTGTTCGTCCTACCCTTTCGCCACTTCAATTAAATCAAATTTTGTTTCGCTGTCACCTTTCACCATCACCTGACACTGTCCCCAAGAGTTTGGAATTTGCCAAACATGCGCTTCGGCAACCGTGAATTTTTCTCGATGAGTATCACAACGGACTTCAACGGTATCAAGCTCGCCTTGGATGTTGCCAAAAGCAAACTTACTTCGCACAAGAGTATGGAACCAATTCCCATCACTTCCTATCGTTACGGGCACGGTTAAGTTTTGCTCAGATGCAATAGATTCTTCAATCTGACTAATTAGCGGCGCGATCTCGCCAATACGCGTTTCTTGCGCTTCCATGTCTTGAAGTGTGGTGTAGGATTTTAATGCTTCTGCATAATACCCACGCTGAGCATCGAGTATGATTTTTCTTTGAAGGGCGTATGCCACATAATCTTCATCAAACACCATGTTATTGAAGCGCTTACTACCGTTGCTGGCAAGTAATCGCGTTAGGCTTTGCGCTTCCCTCTCTACGTCGCCTTGTTTGCTCGCTATATGAGACTCCAAGTTTAGCAACCACGTATTTTCATAGCGGTTTAGCGTATCCCAAGCTAGAAGCTCTTTAAGTGCTTCATCAGCCGCGTCAACATCACCCGCATTAAAGCGCTCGTCTGCGTCTTTATAAGCTTTAATAAATTTGCGTGTGGCACCGCTTTTTCCGCTTATAGCGAAATCCATTTGGACTGCTTGATGACACTGCTGGGTAGGTTCGCCATCTTTGATCGCGGGGTTATACTGCCATTTCTTAACCGCTGACAGTGCACTGCGTTTGAAAGAAGGGCTTCCAAAGAAGTCTTCTACAACAGGGTCTTTCACTCTGCCTTCTTCGTCGATAACGTAGCTTAGCCTAACCCAACCTTCTCGGCCTTTTCTAATGGCTTGAGATGGGTATTTAGGATCGACACGTTTCAAAGGCGTCGCTGGTGTAAATGCGCTTATGCGCTCTACTTCATCAGCTTTCGATTCTGCGAGCGCTTTTTCTTCAAGATCATCACATGGGATACTCAGTTCCTGTGCAGCTGCACTTGCCGTGAAACCTGTCGCGAGCAAAGCCGCTAAAACGAGCGA
>DJLT01000129.1 GCA_002435145.1 Neptuniibacter sp. UBA6509 | reverse complement strand
CTCTGGCTCTGGCTCTGGCTCTACAAGATTATCGTTCTCGTCAGCCCGAGCAACAATATTTTCTGCACTCTCATCTGTTTTAATTTCATCATCAGATGCTTCAGCCGCCATCTGTTCATTAATGGCAGCAATCTCTGCTTCAGTATCAATACCAGCATCAGGATCCGAAAGCAGAGACTCTAAGTAATCAAAAACTAATTTTTGGACGCCCTGAACTTCACCTAAATCGGCAGTATCTTTTTTAGATTCGCTCATAAAACCTCCTGTTTTTGACGTTCAAGGAGTGAGCGTAATAAACGCGCATAAGAATGAACCCCTCGACTACTAGAATCCATTACAGAAGGTACCATTCCCTGAATACTCGCATTACGAAATTTAGTATCAACAGGTATGACGGCATTTGATATCTCATTGGGATACTTATGATGCAGTTCACGTAAACTACTTACAGAGGCCTGCGTCCGACGATCATAAAAAGTTGGAATAATAGTGAAAGAGATTTTCTTACTTCGCGCTCTATTTATCATATTAATCGTGCGAACCATTCTTTCTAGACCCTTAAGTGCTAGAAATTCTGTTTGCACCGGCACTAACAGATGATGACAAGCTGCTAATGCATTCACCATCAACACACCTAAAACAGGAGGACTATCAATCAATACATAATCATAACGATCTTTTACTTCGGCTAACGCCTTAGCCACCTGTAATCCCATACCCTGATCACCGATCGCTTTACGCTCAAGCGTTGCCATAGCAGTAGACGCTGGAATTAATTCAATACGCTCATGACTACTTTTTAGCAATAAACGAGTGACATCATCCCGCTTTATCTTGCTATTACCTGTAAACAGGTCATAAACGCTATCTTCAAGCTCATCAGGGTCATATCCAAAATAACTAGTTAATGAACCATGAGGATCAAGATCAATCAACAATACTCGGTAACCGACTTCTGCCAATAGACCCGCGACAGTAACAACCGTCGTCGTTTTGCCGACCCCACCTTTTTGATTGGCTACAGACCATACATGCATTTAATTATCTTCCTGCTGCGAAGGCTCAGGCTCAGCTCGTCTGAACAAGACCCCCCCATCACCGGTTTCAACCTGTTCAATGACAGGTATAATTTCTTTATCTGGATTCGATAGCACAGTAGAAACTGCATCCGCACTAACCTGCTGGCTACCGAACGAAGAGACCGTTCGTCGCACTTTTTCATCTCGCGACACAACAATCAGTACCCTTCGATTCAATCTTTGCCCTTCAGCGGTTCGATTACTATACGCCGGCTGAAATTCCCCATAACCGACAGCCGCCATGCGCTCAGGTTCCACACCAAAATAAGCTAGCAGCCTAACTACTGCTGCTGCACGCGCTGAAGAAAGCTCCCAATTAGATGGAAAAGCATCCGTGGATATCTGTTGATTATCGGTAAACCCTTCCACATGTATTGGGTTTTCACGCCCCTTTAGCATTTGGGCAATTTGTTCAAGAAGCTCATCGGCAACAATATTAGGTAACGCACCTCCCGAGGGAAATAAATAATTAGACCTCAATTCAATTGAGAGCCATAAATCATTACCCGTTACTTTAATTTGCCCATCATTAATCAGTTTAGCAAAGCTCACTTCCATCTCTTCTTGTAGAGCTTTTAATGCATGTGTTTCTTCCTGATCTGGAGGAGAAATTGTAACCTCAGGAACATCTATATCTGTCTTACCACCGATAAAAATCCCAAAACCACTATTACTTTGCCCACCAACAGTATTGATTCCAGCATCCACTACTCGATCAGCCCCCATAAACACACCGGAGAGAGCCTCAGTTAGATGTTTATATTTATCTTCGTTCACAGAGGATATGGCATACATAACCACAAAAAAAGCAAACAGCAGAGTTATAAAATCTGCATAGGAAATAACCCAGCGATCACTTCTCGGGCCATCATCTATCTGTTGTCTACGAGGCATAGGCTACCTCAAATACCCTTGTAGTCTTTGCTGAATAGCTTTGGGGTTCTGACCTTCAGCAATAGACATTAAACCATCTAAAACCATCTCTTGGTGTTGATAACGCATCAAAACTAAACTTTTAATTTTATTTGCTACAGGTAAGAAAAAAAGGTTCGCGATACCAATACCGTATATTGTAGCAACAAATGCGGTCGCAATGCCGGCACCCAAACCTTCGGGGTCTGAGAGATTACTCATCACGTGTATTAACCCAAGAACAGCGCCAATAATACCTAAAGTTGGAGCATAACCGCCCATGCTTTCAATGACCTTAGCGCCTTGAAGGTCTCGCTGTTCCAGCGTAATTAGCTCGACCTCAAGCGTACTCCGAATCACGTCAGCACCTTTACCGTCAACCAACAATAACAGTCCTGATTTAACAAAGAGCTCATCTTCTTTTTCAACTTCAGCTTCTAGCGCCAATAAGCCTTTTCTGCGTGCAATCACACACCAGTTAACAATTTTATCAATAGTTTTAGACAGGTCTTGTTGGTTATTACCGAATGCCCAGCCTAAAAGCTTAAAAGACCTTAGCAGATCCTGTCTCGGCGACTGAATGATCGCAGCAGCCAGTGTTCCGCAAATAACAATTGCCGCAGCAGGTAAGTTAAGGAGCTCCTGAAACTGCCCGCCTTCTAAATAATTTCCGCCAAGCACTGCGGCCAATGCCAAAAGCAAACCAATTATTGCCGTAAAATCCATCAATTAAGGCCTTTTATTACTTAACAAGGGAGCAAATTCACTTAAGTCTAGAATCTCATCCGCCAATCCTGCATTTACTACAGCTTGAGGCATGCCATAAATAGTACAGCTATCCTGATTTTGCGCCCAAATCGTAGCACCTTGCTGGCGCAATAATTTGGCACCATCACAACCATCAGCCCCCATTCCTGTCAGAATAATTGCTAACACTTTATTGCTAAAACTTTTTGCAGCCGATGCATAAGTGACATCGACACTAGGTTTATAAGTTAAACGCTCATCACCTGGCATTATTCGCACTTTGTCGCTGTGACGGGGATCTATAATCATCTGATGCCCACCCGGTGCCAACAATGCACGCCCTGGCATAAGTTTATCTCCGTCCTCAGCTTCTTTAACCGCTATATTACACTGCTGATTTAAGCGGGTAGCAAACACCGACGTAAATGTTTTCGGCATATGCTGAACAAGTAAAATGGGATGAGGAAAACTAGCGGGAAGCTGTGTCAGTATTTGCTGTAAAGCAGCGGGACCGCCGGTTGATGATCCAATCACCACAATTCGACAATCCGGCATTCCTTTTTTGCTATATGAACGTTGAGGGGGCGATGCAGGAGATTGCTTACGCTCTAAACTTGGACGATCAGATAAACGATCAGGCTTTTTAGCCACCTCAGATTTAATAGAGTCCTTGTGAAAGCGGCTCGGTTTAGTTGCTGAATTTTCAGAGCCAACGGATCTAGAAACAGATCGTTTCTCCGGCCTGAATACCATCGACTTGCTCGATGCACTCGAGTTAGAAGATGCAGTAAATGTACTACGTAAACGAGCATGCCTAGAACGTCCAAGCTCTACAACTTTATCCCTCAACTGCGTCTCTAATGAGCTAGAATGTTCCATCCAAGCGCGCATATCTTTTGACAGATAATCGAGGGCGCCTGCTTCCATCGCCTGCAAGGTGACCTGAGCCCCTTCGTGAGTTAACGATGAAAGCATCAAAATATTCGTGGGACATTCACGCATAATAACCCGAACCGCTTCAATGCCATTCATCTGAGGCATTTCCACATCCATAGTTATGAGGTCAGGTCGTAACTTCTTAGCCTGTTCTACAGCTTCTTTACCGTTTTGAGCCGTACCCACCACGTCGATACGACTATCTCCAGAGAGGAGATCGCTGATGCGATGCCTAAAAAAACCCGAATCATCAACAATCAAGACCTTAACTGGCATAAAAGATACTCTCCTTAGTAACTATCAAGAAGAGTAATATTTAAGCAGATTAGGTATATCAATGATCAAGGCTATTCGGCCGTCACCAGTAATGGTAGCGCCTGATAGACCAGGAGTACCATGCAAGATGGTACCTAACGGTTTAATTACTACCTCTTCTTGCCCGACTAGCTGATCAACAACAAAACCTACACGCTGAGTCCCCACGGTCACAATAACAACGTGCCCCTGTTCAGGTAGATCTGCGCCTTGCTGACCATCAATCAACCAACGTTTAAGGTGGAATAAAGGAAGAGCTTGGTCACGAACAATAATAACTTGTTGACCATCAACAACGTTAGTTTTGGTCAAATCCAAATTAAATATTTCGTTAACATTTACTAGCGGCAATGCGAAAGCTTGGTCTTCAAGGATAACCATCAGTGTTGGCATAATTGCCAACGTCAATGGAACCTGGATTGCTATACGCGATCCCTGCCCAATCACTGAATCGATACTTAGCGTACCATTCAACTGAGTAATTTTAGTTTTAACAACATCCATTCCGACGCCACGACCGGACACATCGGAAATTTCCTTCTTCGTTGAGAAGCCGGCAGCAAAGATCAGGTTGAAACACTCTTGTTCCGTGAGACGACGGGCAGCTTCTGCATCCATCATGCCTCGCTCAATGGCGAGCTCACGCAGTTTTTCTGCATCCATTCCAGCACCATCATCCTGAATTATCAACAGGATATGATCACCTTCTTGCTCTGCAGACAGCAATACATGACCTTCACTCGGTTTACCCGCAGCGGTACGTACAGCAGGTGCTTCAATACCATGATCAACCGCGTTACGCACTAAGTGAATCAATGGATCAGCTAGAGCTTCCACTAAGTTTTTATCTAAATCAGTTTCTTCTCCTCGTAACTCAAGACGAATTTCTTTCTTCAAGTTACGGGATAAATCTCTAATCAAACGAGGGAATCGGCCAAATACTTTCTTAACAGGCTGCATTCGGGTTTTCATGACCGACATCTGCAAATCTGCTGTTACCATATCGAGTGTGCCGAGAGCCTTAGCCATCTCCTCATCTTCTCGAGTCACACCCAAACGAACAAGGCGGTTTCGGACTAAAACTAACTCACCAACCATATTCATGATTTTATCGAGCAAACGGGTATCGACTCGAACATTACTTTCAGGCTGCGGCTTCGCTTGCTGATGAGCAGCCTTAACTGCATCGGCATTCGGGTCTTTTTTGGCTGGTTTTGCTGCTGGGGTCGGTGCTGGTGCAGCTGGCGTTTGTGCCGGGGCTACCACTTCAGGCGCAGCAACTGGAGCCACTTCAGCGTCAGGTTGAGGAGTAGCTTGTTCTGCAAAAGCCCCTTTACCTTGCGACTGTAATTCGTCTAATAACGCTTCAAATTCATCTTCTGTAATAAGATCTGCTGCGGGGGCTGACTCTTCTACTGCTGGCTGCTTAGTTTCACTGCCTGCTGCGGGACCCTTTCCAGGCCCATGTAGTTCATCAAGCAACGCATCAAATTCATCTTCTGTAATCAAACCATCATCTACCGGCTCTGCTGCAGGTGCAGGCTCTCCAAGATCGCCCAACAACATATCAAATTCATCAGATGACTGATCTGCTGAAGCGGGAGGAGCTACAGGAGCAGGAGCGGGTACAGGTGGAGCAACAGGTGCAGGCTCAGCAGGAGCAGCTGCCGCACCGCCGGTGGTACAAGCAATCAGTGCCTGTATTAACTGAGGGTCCGCTGGTTCTAATTCTTGACCACCTCGGACAGCTTCAAACATTACATTTACAGAATCTAAAGCCTGCAGCACTACGTCCATTAACTCTGGGGTTACTTTGATATCCCCATTACGCAGCATGTCAAAGAGGTTCTCAGCATTGTGACAGCAATCAACCATTGGCTCTAATTGCAAGAAACCTGCGCCACCTTTAACCGTATGGAAGCCTCGAAAAATAGCATTAAGCAGGTCACTGTCATCAGGACGCTGTTCCAGATCGACTAACTGCTCAGATAATTGCTCAAGAATCTCACCTGCTTCCACAAGAAAGTCTTCAAGAATTTCCTGATCCACTTCCAAACTCATATAGCGTTCCTCTTAAAAACCCAGGCTTGACAGCAAATCATCAACTTCATCTTGATTGCTGACAACATCAGCACTCTCTTTATTGATTTGCGGCCCTTCAGCCTGAATAGGATTCTTTTTATTAGTCTGCTGATCATCTGTACCAGAAAGTATTTCAACTCCTGACAGCCTTTCAACCTGCGCAGCCATCTCCATCAGCCCAACTAGATGTGTTTCCACATTAGTTACAAGGTTAATTACACGGCGAATCAACTGCCCTGTAATATCTTGGTAGCTTTGAGATACGACGATATCGGTCAGCTCTTCACGCAAAATACCGATCGTCTGTTCGGACTCTTCTTTAACTGCACATGTCCGATCATAAACACCATTGAGTGAGTCATGTTCCTTTTCTAATTGCCCCACTAATGATAATAAATCTTTGAAACGCTCACTTTGTGAATCTAGCTTATCCACTAAAGATAGCGCTTTATCCACACGATCCATTGTATCGTGCGCATTTTTTTCTGTTATTTCAATGACGTAATTCAATCGATCCGCAGCATCTGCATCCTCTTGAACAGGAGAACCATCATCAATTTCAAGACTGGAACCAAGTTCAGTCGAAAATGACTTGATTGCTTCATGCAAGCCGCGAGTGAGATGACCTACCTCACTAAAAAATGTCTGATGCCGAAACTCATGAAGTTCCTGAATGATTTCCATCGCATCAGAAAGCTTCCCTTCATTGAGGACAGAAACCAACTCCTGCGCCTTCAACTGCAGATCCATTTCGAAGTGTCCCATCCCTTTGCCTGTTCCTGAAATCATTAAAACCAACCCTTTCTCTGTTAACCTAGGCGCTCAAAGATCTTGTCAATCTTCTCTTTCAGCACAGCGGCCGTAAACGGCTTAACAACATACCCATTTACCCCAGCTTGAGCAGCAGCAATTATCTGCTCCTTCTTAGCCTCTGCAGTTACCATGAGAACGGGCATAGGAGCCAATTTAGGATCCGAACGAACCTCTTTTAACAGTTCAATGCCTGTCATACCTGGCATATTCCAATCTGTTACTAAGAAATCGATCCCACCTTGCTTTAAAATTGGCAAAGCGGTTTGCCCATCATCTGCTTCCTGAACATTTGTCATGCCCAAATCGCGTAGTAGGTTTTTAATAATTCGTCTCATCGTAGAAAAATCATCTACTACAAGAATCTTCATGTCTTTATTCAAGACGTGCCTCCCGTTAGAGCTGCGCAACCCGTTGAGTTTACGCTTAATTACCGCAATTACGTTGAGTCGGGTCAACCCTTTTTATTGCCATTCACTCAAACGTGAACGCAATCTAAGTGCTGCCTGACTATGAATCTGACTTACTCGAGATTCGCTTACACCCAAAACCTGGCCAATCTCTTTTAAATTTAACTCTTCATCATAATAGAGCGCTAATACCAATTTTTCTCGTTCTGGTAGATTATTTATAGCTCGACTTAGCGCTTTTAAAAATGATTCACGCTCAAAATTTTGATTTGGACCCGGATCATCATTAGCAAATGACTCCCCTGGACCCTCATGTTGAGGATTAATCATCTCCTCAAAACTAAATAATCGGCTATCTAAAGTATCTTTCAGTAAGTTATGGTATTCATCTACCGTGATATCCAGCTCTTTTGCGACGGATGAATCACTTGCATCACGTCCCGTACGAGCTTCAACCTTCTGAATGGCCTCGGTAACCCGACGACTATTACGATGAACAGAACGAGGCGTCCAATCCCCTCGGCGAACTTCATCAATGATGGAGCCACGAATGCGGATCCCTGCATAAGTTTCGAAACTAGCACCTTTAGCTGCATCATATTTCTTTGCAGCTTCAAGCAGACCGAGCATACCGGCCTGAATTAAATCATCCAATAATACTGTTGCTGGCAGCCGTGCCAACAGGTGATGAGCAATACGTTTAACTAGCGGCGCATACTGCTGAATTAACTCATCACTCGATTGTAATTGCAGCTGGTTGTACATACTGCCTCTTTATCAATCCGATGGGCGCGCTCCCTGTACAAGCCGCTCAACAAAAAACTCTAAATGACCTCTGGGAACAGTTTGCACTGGCCACCCATTTACTTTATTCGCTAACTGACGATATGCCAAGGAGACCTTGCTCTTTGGAAAAGCTTTTAAAACAGCCACTTGGCGCTGAACCGCCTTACGAACATTTTCATCATAAGGGATTGAACCCACATATTGAAGCGTCACATCAAGAAACCTGTCCGTAACCGTTAATAACTTACCAAACATACTCCTTCCTTCTGTATCCGTTCTCACCATATTGGCCAAAACGCGGAAGCGAGTCATTTTGTAATCACGATTTAACAACTTAATTAAAGCATAAGCATCGGTAATTGACGTAGGTTCATCACAAACTACGACTAAAACTTCTTGAGCAGCCTTCACAAAGCTAACAACAGAATCAGAGATACCGGCCGCCGTGTCAATAATTAACACATCAATATCGTCAGAAACTTCATTAAATGCATGAATTAACTCAGCATGCTCATGGGGTGATAGCGCCGTCATCTCCTGAGTACCAGAGCATGCAGGAACAATTTTTAGATTCTCCCCTACATCTAACATCACATCTTTTAAGCCGCATTCTCCGTTTAAAACATCCGATATATCTTTTTTAGGCCGCAACCCTAGCAATACATCCACATTAGCCAAACCTAAATCCGCATCCATCAAGACAGCACGATGTCCCAGATCCCCAAGCGCGAGTGCCAAATTAACTGACACATTGGTTTTACCCACCCCGCCTTTGCCGCCCGTTACAGCTATAACCTTAACGGGCTTATGTTGATTAACCATTAAATATCACCACTAACCCATTTTATAAGCTGCATCTAAAGCGGACACATTTTTCTCAGCTTCAATTGCCCTTTGCGCTGTAATTACAGCCCTACTTACCAATTCATTCTTCTTAGCAACGTCAATATCATCCGGTATCCGCTGCCCATCCGTCACATAAGTCACAGGCAGGCCCTTCTCAACTATGAGAGAAATAGCCTCACCTAAACTTCCGGACTCATCCATCTTACTTAAAACACATCCATTCAAACCCAATCGTTTGTACGCGTTATAAGCCTGCTCAACCACTCGTCGCTGACTACTGCAAGACACAACCAACAACTTTTTCAAGCGTAAAGAAACACCCTCAAGCATTTCAAGCTGAGCCTCACTATGAGGCTCCTGAGCATTTAAGCCCGCTGTATCAATCAATACCAGCCGTTTATTTCTTAAAGAATGCAGAACATCATCTAAACTATTTGTAGCATCAACCACGCGCACTGGCACATCGAGAATCCGCCCAAATGTACGTAATTGTTCATGCGCAGCGATTCTGAACGTATCAGTGGTAACCAGCGCCAAACTTGAGCTGCCATACTTTAAAACATAGCGTGCAGCCAGTTTACCAATCGTTGTTGTTTTACCTACACCGGTAGGACCAACAAAAGCGATCATCCCGCCCCGCTCAATAAAGTCCTCACCTAAAACCGGAATTGATTCAGACAACTTTGACAAAGCGCTCTTCCAAGCCTTATCTGGGGAAACTTGAACATCCATACTTGTAAGAAGATGAGAGGATAACTTTTCACTAACCCCCAATAGTTCTAACTTGCGCTGCACAGGTGGTTTACTATGAGCAGCCCCTCCCATTTGGGAAGTTGCGATCTGCTGGCTTAAAAGATTTTTTAACTGCGCTATTTCATCCTGCATAGAACGAATCATCTGATCATTCGCACCGCCAGAACTGGACGGCGGCATCGATAATTCATCCTGGAGATCAAGCCCCAAAGAATTCTCACCCAATGCGGAAGCATTGAGCGAATTCTGAAAAGCAACATTCGCTTTTTGCTTCTGCCGCTGCTTAAGTGAGGTAAGGATGGAACGCAAATCCTCATCGTCTGCATCTAGCTGACGATTAACCTTTCCTGCCATGTCAGAATTTTGACGACCCGTCTGATTTGCTTCAGCTATCTGCATTCTGGCTTTTTGCAGCTCACTCTCTAGATTACCGTCACGCCCTTTAGTGAGAACATCGATCTGGCCTTGACGCTTCTGAGTAACCTTCTTTTTCCGGGTAAATTCTTGCTGCGCAACTTCGTAGTCATTCTCATGAGCCGCAACAACCTCAACACCACCAGCAACACGATGATTGGACACAATAACTGCGTCGGGGCCGATTTCATCTCGGACCCTTCTCATCGCCTGCCTCATGTCAGGAGCAAAGAAACGTTTTACTTTCATATCCATTCCTTATCGGCCGGATAAAGCTTAGCTACAATACACTTAGCCATTTACTTCACCTCCAACCGTCGCAACGATAGTAACCTTCTTATTTTCAGGAACTTCTTGATAGGACAGCACATGTATCTGATGCTCTCCATAGCGAACAAATTTAGACATAAGCGGCCTTACTGGAGCAGCAACCAATAACACTGAAGGCCTGCCCATCATCTCCTGCTGGGTCGCAGTTTCAGAGAGAGAGGATTGCAACCTTTCAGCCATACCCGGCTCTAACACCAATCCGTTATCCTGACCCTGCTGAACAGAGTTGAGCAATAGCTGCTCAAGCTGAGGCGCAAGCGTTATCACAGGCAATTCAGCCTCAGAACCATTAATATTTTGTACAATCAATCGCGCTAAAGAAACCCTAACCGCTGCAGTCAAACCCAAAGGATCCTGTGTACGGTTAACCGCATCCGCTAAAGACTCTGCAATCGTACGAAAATCTTTTAACGGCACCTGTTCCATAAGCAAGTTTTGCAGCACTTTCAGTAAAACGCTAAAGGAAAGCTTCCCTGGAACCAACTCTTCAACCAGCTTAGGTGAGGTCTTCGTCAACATATCTAATAACTGCTGAACCTCTTCATGCCCCAGCAGCTCATGGGCATGCAGTTGTAGCAACTGATTCAGATGAGTAGCCACCACCGTAGATGCATCAACCACCGTATAGCCTAAAGACTGCGCTTGCTCCTTCTGGGACTGTTCAATCCAAATGGCATCCAAACCAAATGCAGGGTCTTGAACCTCAACCCCTTGCAACTTACCAAACACTTGACCTGGATTAATCGCTAACTCCCGATCGGGATAGACCTCGGAATCGCCAACAACAACCCCCATTAAGGTTATTCGATAAGCACCTGGCAACAAGTCAAGATTATCCCGAATATGGACAGAAGGAACCAAAAAACCAAGATCCTGGGATAGCTTTTTCCTTACCCCTTTTATTCGACTTAGCAGCTGACCACCCTGCATTTTGTCAACCATAGGAATTAAGCGATAACCCACCTCGAGCCCGATCATGTCCACAGGCATCACATCATCCCAATCAAGCTCTCGTTTCTCTGATTCAGGCTCTTCAGGCAGTTCGGCCTCTTCCTTAGCCTTATCTTCCTCAACCTGAACACGCTCCTTTTCCTTCTTGATCACCCACCAAGCACCACCGGCAGAAAGAAGAGCTAATGACAGAAATGCCACATGCGGCATACCTGGAATAATACCCATCACCGTCATAATACCAGCAGCAACCACCAGCGCTTTAGGCGACGCAAACATCTGGGAAACAACCTGCTTACCCATATCATGCGATACATTTTGACGAGTAACCATGATAGCGGCAGCAGTAGACAGCAAAAGCGATGGAATCTGAGCAACCAAACCATCACCGATAGTTAACAACGAATAAAAACGCATTGCTGTTTCGAAATCGAGATCATGCTGCAACATCCCGATGCCCAAACCACCTAGCAAGTTGATAACCAATATCAATATACCGGCAACCGCGTCACCACGAACAAACTTAGACGCACCATCCATCGAGCCGTAGAAGTCTGCCTCCTGAGTAACATCCTCACGACGCTTACGCGCATCCTCCTGCCCGATCAAACCGGCATTCAAATCAGCATCAATAGCCATCTGTTTACCGGGCATTGCGTCCAAGGTAAAACGCGCGCTAACCTCAGATATACGACCAGCACCTTTAGTCACAACAACGAAATTAATAATGATTAAAATAAGGAAAACAACGAAACCTACAACATAGTTCCCGCCAACAACAACCTCACCAAAGGCTTCAATTACCTTACCAGCCGCATCACCACCTTCATGCCCATAAAGCAAAACAACACGGGTAGATGCGACGTTCAGTGATAATCGTAACAGTGTGGCAATAAGAATAATTGTAGGAAAAATGGCAAAATCAAGAGGTCTGTCTGAATAGACACAAACAAGAAGAACTACAATCGAAAGAGCAATATTGAAGGTAAATAAAACATCAAGAAGGAAGGGTGGCACAGGCAAAGTAACCATAGCCAAGATAACAAGCAACAACAAAGGCACACCTATATTGCCTTTGCTCAAGCTCTTAACATTATCTAGGACTACCGCCTTATCTACCAATTCTCATTTTCCGTCAAAAAAACATCACTTTTAGCATCATTCAGCCAAGAAAGCCTATATTTGCACATCAAAGCACATAATACGCTATTTTTTTGACGAACGACCGCACAATGGCTAAATATTGCAATTTTTAAGCCACTTATTGGTCGTCACTGTATTCATCAGGTATGGGTAAATCTTTGACTTTAAGCTCTGTAGGCCTTTCTGCTTCACGATTTTTAAACCGCTTAAGCTGAAAGACATAGGCAAGCACTTGGGCTACAGCCATAAATAAGCCTGAAGGAATCTCATCATTGATCTCTGTTGAGTGATAAATTGCACGCGCTAAAGGTGGCGCAGACAAAATAGGAACATCATGCTCCTCCGCGACCTCTCTGATTTTCAAAGCAACAAAATCAACCCCTTTAGCCACCATTACGGGCGCACCGCCACCACCCTGCTCTTCATATTTCAAAGCAACCGCATAATGCGTCGGGTTAGTAATGACAACATCAGCCTCGGGCACAGCACCCATCATCTGCCTTTGAGCGATCTCCCTTTGCAACTGTCGGATACGCCCCTTAACTTCCGGCTTACCTTCAGTGTTTTTCAACTCATCCTTAACTTCCTGCAGAGTCATTTTCATTTTTTCAGTGTATTCATAAAGCTGATATGGGACATCAACAATAGCGACTAAAATCAACACCGCACTCAGCGCCATAAAAACCCAGATAATAATATCTAAAGCAGCATCAATAGCCGGCCTTGGCTCAAATGTAGCTAATGCCAATATATCACTACGAAGGTTCCACAAAATAATAATTGCAAAGCCACCCACTAAGGAAAATTTCGCAATCGCTTTAAACAATTCAACCAATGACTTAAGCGAAAACATACGCTTAATCCCTGCTAGCGGGCTTATTCGACTTCCTTTAGGGATAATAGAATCACCGCTGAAGTTCCATCCACCCAAGGCTATTGGCCCGACTAACGCAGCAATTAAAAGAGAGAAGAAAACACCCGCAAGCCCCAATATAGCCTCAGCTACTGAAGTTTCGAAATGAGCCAGCATTTTATTAGGATCAAAAACTGCTTGACGATCGAGAACTAGATTACTCTCGACCATACCAATCATACTATCCGCTAAAATCGAGCCGAAAATAATCACAGAGAAAACGGCCGCCATCAGCACCAGCGTCGTTGCAAGCTCTTTTGACCGGGGAACGTCACCTTTCTCACGCGCCTCCTTGATTCGCTTGGGGGTGGGGTCTTCTGTTTTTTCTTGTCCAGATTCTTCAGCCATAGCGTTTCCTTAAAGAAATAACTGCTCAATGTAATCCAAGACAAAACTAGAGATTCTCATGTACTGATCAAGAAAACCGCCTAGATTAACCCAGTTTATAAATAAACCTAGCACCATCGTAAATGGAAAACCAACCGCAAGAATATTTAACTGTGGTGCAGCTCGAGACATAATGCCAAATGCCATGTTAACAACTAACAAGGCTGTTACCGCAGGCAAAGCCATTAACATTGCGGCAGAGAACATCCAGCTCCCAGACATCGCTACCCGCCAGTAACTTTCCCTATTAATGGCAGACAAACTCACAGGAACAACATCAAAGCTCCTTACAATAATCTCTATCATCACTAAATGTCCGTTTAGTGAGATAAATATCATCATAATCAGGGTGAGATAAAACTGCCCCAACATAACAACAGATATACCATTCGTAGGATCCGTCATGGAAGCAAAACCCAAACCCATCTGCATAGCAATCATTTGACCGCCCAATACAAATATCTGGTAAAAAATCTGAAAGAGAAACCCTAGCATTGCACCAACAAGTATCTGCTGCCCAATAATTAGATAAGTATTTGCGCTCAATGCATCAAATACAGGCATCACAGGTAACAAGGGGGAAACCACAACAGCCAAAGCTAACGCAAGCATCATCCTCACTCGCGCATTAACTAGCTGACTTCCCAAAAGAGGAACTGCCATAAAAAATGAAGCGATACGAAAGAAGGGCCAGAGAAAGGCGGATACCCATTGCTCAATTTGTAGAACACTAAGCTCAAACAAAAGACTATCCTATTAAATAAGGAATATTTTTTATCAACCCGGAGAAGTGTTCCATCAGCTGATTCAGAATCCAAGGTCCAGCCCACATAATCATTAAAATCGTCATTAATAAACGCGGCAAGAAACTTAAAGTCTGTTCGTTGATCTGGGTAGCTGCCTGAAAAGTAGACACGATCAAGCCTACAATAAGGCTCGGCACGATAATAACTGAGACCAAAAGTACTATCAGCCAAAAAGCCTCACCAAAAATACTAAGCACCACTTCTGGAGTCATAAAACTCTCCCGGAATTGACCACTTTAGATCCCAAAACTTGCCGCCAAGGTTCCTATCACTAACGCCCAACCATCAATCAAAACGAATAGCATTATTTTAAAAGGCAAAGAGATAATAACAGGTGACAACATCATCATACCCATAGCCATCAAAACACTGGCAACCACAAGGTCTATCACCAAAAACGGAATAAACAGCATAAAACCTATCTGAAACGCCGTTTTCAATTCACTCGTAACAAACGCGGGTACCAAAACAGTAAAAGGAATTTGCTCAGGACTGTCCACTGCTGGCGTATCAGAGATCTTCATAAATAAGCCTAGATCACTCTCCCTTGTTTGCAGCATCATAAAGTCACGAAAAGGACCGCTTGCTTGCTGAAAAGCCTCAATAACTGTCAACTCCTCACTAATATAAGGCTGCACTGCATCTGCATAAACCTTATCGAGTACAGGCGTCATAATAAACAAAGTCAGGAACATCGACATACCAACCATGATTTGGTTCGATGGTGTTTGCTGTAAACCCAAAGCCTGTCGCAATATAGCAAAGACAATAATAATCCTAGCAAAGGAAGTCATCATCATGACCATAGCTGGTATGAATGTCAGCATGGTCATCAGTGCGAGTACTTGCAAAGTCACACTGTAATTTGTCGACCCATCCTCTGTGGTTGTTAAAGTCAAAGCAGGAATCCCTACATCGGCGGCCTGAACTGCAGAAGGCAAAAATACTGCGGATAAGAACAGTAAAAACGGCAATAACTTATTCATCATTTTTACCGTCCGGTTTATTCTGTCTCTGCTTTACAACCTCAGCCAAACGTTGCGAAAAACTCTCTTTTTTAACATCTCCCAGCTCAAGCTCTCCCTCCTCGAATGCATGAAGCTGAGACACTCGCCCTGGGGCCACACCTAATAGCAAATGCTGTTTTCCGACTTTGATTAAAATAGCTTTCTCACGAGAACTTAGCGGTAGAACACCGATGACACTCATATTTTTTGTCATGGGCGAAATCCCCGAAAAACGCTTTAATGCCCACGACAAGATTAAAATCACGGCTATAACAACAACCATACCTACGGCAAGCTGAGTTAATGCCTCTCCAGAGAAAGGTTCTTTAAAAGAAGTCGGAGTCTCAGTAAGAGCGGATGAAGTAGAGACAGCAGAAGACGTACTGCCTTCTGCAAATAAGAAACTAGGAAAAAAAACGGCAACGAAAAGAAGAATATGACGCATATCCAGTTATTTCAAACGTTTAATACGTTCTTGAGGGCTGATAACGTCTGTTAACCTAATACCATAACGATCGTTCACAACAACAACTTCGCCATGAGCAATTAACGTTCCGTTTACCATCACATCTAACGGCTCACCGGCAACACGGTCCAGTTCAATAACTGATCCCTGATTCAACTGTAATAAATTACTAATAGGAATATCAGTTTGACCAACTTGCATCGATAAAGTAACCGGAATATCCAGAATCACATCAAGCTTAGGATCCGAAACAGGTGTTCCTTCATCTTGCAACTCATCAAGCTCTACAGATTCGCCCGTAACACCGGTGGCCGCCAGTAACTCATCGGGATCAACAGCTCCCGCCTCTTCCGTTACTTGCTCCTCCATAGCAGCAGCCCACTCATCTGCCATAGCTTGCTGGTCTTCAGTTTCATCACTCATCTACATTTGCTCTCTAATGAACTACTTACACACTTATTTAGGGCGTACTATCTGATCTACAATTTTAACCGCCAAATTACCACGGGAAACCCCCATAGTGCAGTTATAAACCGGAACTTTGTTGGCTTTTAATTCAAAATTTTCAGGTAACTCTATTGGGATAATATCGCCCTTTTCTAATTCAAGCACATCCCTCAAGGTCATATCCTGTTCCGCCACTGACATCTCTAGAGGCAAACGAGCCATCAAGATATCCCGCTGTAATGCGACCTGCCAGCGTTCATCTTTCTCATCTTCGCTATTCTGGAATCCAGAAACCAGCAGATCTCGTATAGGCTCCAACATAGAGTAAGGCATAGCCACATGAAACTCTCCAGAACCACCTTCAAGATCAACCTGAAAAGTACTCACAACAACAACTTCTGTCGGATTAATGACGTTAGCCATGGCTGGATTCATTTCATGGCCGAGATGTTCGAAAGTAAGCTCCTTTACAGGGCTCCATGCCTCTTCCAAATCTAAAAAGAATTGCTCTAGCGCTTTATGAATAAGACGGGTTTCAGTTGGTGTGAATTCACGGCCTTCAATTTTCGCATGCCGCCCATCTCCACCAAAAAAGTTATCCACAAGTTTAAAAACAAGCTTCGCATCCATAATAAAGAGCGCGGTGCCCCTTAAAGGTGAAACGCGAATTAAGTTCATACTTGTTGGCACATAAAGCGTATGAATATAATCCCCGTACTTCATCACCTGTACACCACCCACGGTAACATCAGCTGCGCGGCGCAAGAGATTAAAAATACTTATACGGGTGTAACGAGCAAAACGCTCATTGACCATTTCCAGCGTAGGCATCCTGCCACGCACGATACGCTCATGACTTGCCAAGTCATAAGTTCGGACCTCACCCTCTTCGACCTCAGCTTCTTCTGAAGTCTCAACATCACCATCATCAACCCCATGAAGCAGGGCATCAATTTCATCCTGTGATAGTAGATCCTTAACTGACATCTAGCCTAATTCCTTAAACAAACATAACCGCATTACTGCATGACCATATTGGTAAAGAGAATGGTTTCAACACCAGGCTTACCTATCTTCTCTTGCATAATTTCACGCACAAGATCAGTAGAGCTATCTTGCAAAGCAAGTTTACCCTCTAGAGATTGCAGTTCCCTATAGTTTTGTGTGCTATATAAATTATTTAGTCGAGAAACAATCAACGGCATATGCAATGTCATGGCATCATGAACCGCTTGATCTCTGCTTTTTGCCTCAACATATAACTGCATGTAGTGTGGACGATTGTCCTCAGATTGAAGGGTCACCACAAACATAGGCTTGCCGCCCATTGTTCTTACCTTGGTGTAAATTGCTTCCGCTCTAACCGGTTCAGCTGGAGCAGCCTCTTCAGTCTCTGCTGAATCATCACCACCCAATAAGAAAAGAGCTGCCGCTGCACCGCCTCCGCCGACAATAACCAATGCGACAACGCCAATAATAATCCACTTTAACTTTGAAGGCTTTTTCTCTGCACCCTCTTCTGCGCTTGGTTCTTGCTCTTCAGCCATCTATAGATCCTCAACAACATGCCAGCATCATTGAATGATGCCTTAACTGTAAATAACGGTATCTACCTAATATAACACACTGATTTTAAGGCTGAAGATCAAGAACAATAAAAACAAGCGTTTTTATCTTGAACTGATTACTTTAAGCGCTCATTCTAACTATCTATCTACGCATAATAATCAACCAAAGAAATTGATTCAGCTCCTTCAGTCGCTGCAGTTTCTTCTGAATTTTCAGAACCATCTCCCATATATTGATTAGTTGAGGATCCTCCCTCACCCTGCTCTGCCAATTGCTCACGTCTTTGCTGATCCGCGGATTGATCTGCAACCTCAGAATCTTGAAGCGCTAAGCCTTGCTCAGCAAACATCTCGCGCAACCTAGGCAAACTTTGTTCAACAGCATCTCGAACATGCGCATGCGGAGAAGTAAAACTCAAACTGACCTGATCCTGATTAACATTCACCCTGATACTTAAAGAACCTAATTCAGGTGGATCCAATTTAATCTCAGCAACCCGCATGTTTTGAGCGGATATCATTATCGCTCGCTCACCGAGTGCATTTTTCCAAGCGGGCGTATTGACCTGAACATGCTGCGGCATCATCAAATTCTGCGCATCAGAGACTGTTTTTTGAGTTTGAGTAGGCTGTGCTGTAGTTTGCGTTTGCGCTACAGAAGTTAACGCCTCCATACGCTGATTAAACCCAGTATCAACCACTTTTTCATTTGAAGAGACTTTCTGCATAAGCTGTTGAGTCAACTCCAATGCATTACCGAACTTCTCTGAAGGCGCAGCATCGAACATAGGTTTTAGCAAACCATCAGATTTCATAGCAGGATTAGTAATAGATCCCTTTGCAGCCAAATCAGCTAACTGAGCATTTTTATCTAACGCTTTTGACTGGAAGGTATCGACAACAGGCGTAACCCTCTTTACAGGCTCCTCTAAATCCATACTTTCCGAATCAGATTGAGAGATGACAGGAGCAGGAACTGAAGCCTGCGCAACACCTTTATCCCTCTCACCTGAAGTCACAACTGCATTTGCAGTGGTTACTGGATCAGTTGACGCAACAACCGAAGCTTTTTGCGTGCTAGCCGCAGAATCAGCTACACGTGATATTACTTGCTCTACTACACGTTGCTGCTCCGCCGCTGCCGCTCTAGACTCAATTGCAACAGGAGCAACTGGCGCGCCCTTATCAACCAGGCCTTGCACAGCGTCATCAACCTGTACAGCTCTATCAACAGAAGCACCTAGCGCATCAACCACAACCTTCTTAATCTGATCAGCTGATTCACTATGTGTAGAGCCTGATTGCTGAAGATTAGATGCCAGCTCTACTAACTTTTGCAAGCCTGATAATTCATTAGTGTCTTCACTACGCAACCAACGCCCTTCATCGTCGCGCAAAAAGCGACCATTTTCATTAGTAGGCAATAGGATCGGCGCGCCGACAACACCAGCAGTAAACAGCTCATCTATATCACCAACAACACCAGATGACTGAGCCTCTTCGCTATCAGAAGGATTTACACTGCCTGAAGTAAGGGACTCCTCTTCAGGCAATACAGGTTTGCGTTCTGCATATTGTCGAAGGGCCTGTATAAGTTCAGCGCTAATCTCTGAGGGTAATTGCTCACTGCCTTCAACTCGCTGCTCAAGCATTTGGGCAACATATAACATTTGCTGCTGCATCAAAGCCTGAGACGATAGCTCTTCACTATCAGAAGGCGGCAATGCAGTACCCGATTGCGGCAAAAAAGCGCCGGCTTTTAACAAACCAGACTCAGGCACACTTTCACCCTGCTGACTTAGCATCGAGCTAAAGTTACCAAACAAACCACCACCAGACCCAGCAGGCCCAGCACCTTGAGGTAACACAGAAAGATTTAACGTTAACAGCCCACCGCCGGCAGGCATTGACAATTGCTCACTCATTTTAGGCTCCTATATTTTGCCTAATCTAATAAAAGCAAAAAGAGGGCCAAACTTTACAAGAAAGAGGATTTAGTAATTTGCGCTCGCTCATCAAGCTGCTTTTGAAGGGACTTTTCTTCTTCTTTTCTTTCAGTATCCAAAGCTTTATCCGTAAGCTTCTGCATACCTTTAACCTTAGCGTATGCTTCCTTCCAATGCTTTTCTACAGCTTCTAACTCACGTAAGTTCTGCTCAATCGCCGTTACCTGAGTGTCTTTGGCATCCTGAATTTTTTGCATAAAAGCCTGCTGCGCATGAAGCTGGGCTCCCGTGCATCCTTCAGAATTTACGCCTAAATAGTTTTGCTGATACTCCGACATATACTGATCAAGCTGCCCCATTGTTCTCTGATCCTGCTCAACTCGCTGACGACTAGCAGCCAAAAACTGGTCAGCCTGCTGTTTTTTTCGTTCAGCAAGATCAAGCACCAACTGTAGACGTTTTGAGCGTTTATTCATTTCTGCAGACCATTAGTTACTGGGCGGCGTAACTGTTGATTTTGCTCAGGAGCTGACGGAGGTGGAGATAAAACCATAACCATCTGCTGCATCGAAGGAATTAACTGAAATGACTCATTAATACCTTGACGTAAGTAAGCGGTCATCGAAGGAAGGTTCTCCATCACAAAATCAGTATCAGGGTCGCTACCTTTCACATAAGCTCCCACATTAATCAAATCTTCATTTTGACGGTATTTTGAGTATAGCTGCTTAAAACGCATCGCCATCGTCAGATGATCAGCATCAATAATTTGCGGCATTGCTCGACTGATAGAAGCTTCAATATCAATAGCTGGATAATGTCCTTGTTCAGCCAACTGGCGTGACAAAACCACATGCCCATCTAAAATCGCACGCGCAGAGTCAGCAACAGGGTCCTGCTGGTCATCCCCTTCAGTCAATACGGTATAAAATGCGGTGATGGATCCACCACCCTCTTCACCATTACCAGCCCTTTCAACCAACTTGGGGATCTTAGCGAATACTGAAGGCGGATAACCTTTTGTAGCTGGAGGCTCACCAACCGCTAAAGCAATTTCACGCTGAGCCTGAGCATAGCGAGTGAGCGAGTCCATCAACAACAATACATTTTTTCCTTGATCACGAAAATACTCAGCAATACGTGTAGATAGCTGTGAAGCACGCAGTCGCATTAAAGGGGAGTCATCCGCAGGGGAAGCAACTACGACAGACCTTTTGAGCCCTTCGGCTCCCAAACTATGTTCAATAAACTCTTTAACTTCACGACCACGTTCACCAATAAGCCCAACAACAATGATCTCCGCCTCAGTGAAACGAGTCATCATCCCAAGGAGTACAGATTTACCTACACCACTACCTGCAAACAGCCCCATTCGCTGCCCACGTCCAACCGTAAGTAACCCATTAATTGTACGAATACCCACATCAAGCGGCTGCTTGATCGGTTCACGCATCAATGGATTAATTATTTCACCCGTGAGGCCAGTTTCTGCCTCAGGCTGTAACGGCCCTTTACCATCAATAGGTTTGCCTACACCGTTTAATATACGCCCTAAAAGCGTCATTCCTACAGGGACTTTCCCCGACTCCGATGACGCAATAACACGCGTTCCAGCTTGTAAACCATCGATTGGATAAAGCGGCATCAAATAGATGCGATCTCCAGAGAAACCTACGACTTCAGCCTCGATCTGCTGATCTTTAGAGAGCTCGATAAAACAACACTCACCGACAGCGCACTTGATGCCAACAGCTTCGATTGTTAGACCTATCATGCGAGTGATACGACCTTCAACACGGGGACGGGAAGGTTCTAAACGGTGATCAGAATAGCGGGACAGTCTATCGAGAAGTTTACTCATTATCGTCAGAAGTTTGGTGACTTACATTGTTACGAAATTGCTCAACAACACTAGAAAAACGACTTTCAACCTCATGCTGAATAAGAGTACTCTCAGTTTTCAGGCGAAAACCTCCAGCTGTCAGATTCGGCTCACTCTCGATAACTACGCCAGACGGAAAATTAGCTTGCTGCAAAAACTCAACATCAGCATCATTAACCATAAGCTGAATATTGGATATTGGATCAGGCAGCTGCTCTAGAGCTTGATGAATAGAAGCTGCCAACAGATCCTTACGCGTCTCCAACTCTGTTTCAACAACCGCCGAAGCAAGTGAAGTAACCAACTGAATAAGCTGCTCCTCGACCTCTTGAACAGATTCTTTAATCGGGTTTTGTAATTCAGCCACCATATCAGACAAGAGCTTCTGTAAGCGGAGCGTTTCCGCCTCCCCTTTCTGAAAGCCCTCTTTAAAGCCTATATCACGCCCAGAAGTTAGCCCTTCTGCACGGCCTTTTTCCTCACCCTTAAGGCGCCCTTCCTCTAGGCCAGCCGCTAACCCCTCTATACGAGCTGCCTCTCTAATAGACTCAAGCTCAGCAACAGTAATTTTCTCAGCTGCGATAACCTCTTCGACGACTGTTACTTCGGGAGCATTTTTATGCTTTAGACCCGATTCAACCACTTCACCGACTACAGGAAGAGCCCAATCAACAAAGTCCTGAGCATCTTCTGCACGGATTCTTTTATAGGCTTTAGATTCTTTAGACATGTGCTAACTACACCATCGCTTCGCCGCCGCCGCCAAGAACGATTTCGCCCTCATCAGCCAACCTACGAGCAACCGTCAACACTTCTTTCTGCGCTTCTTCAACTTCACTAACACGAACAGGACCTTTCGCCTCAAGGTCATCCCTTAGCAATTCAGCTGCTCGCTTGGACATATTTCTGAATATTTTCTCCTGCAGTGAAACGTCCGCACCTTTGAGCGCAACAACCAAGACATCGGTAGAGACTTCACGCAAAATTGACTGAATAGCTGGATCTTCGACATCCATCAAATTATCAAATACAAACATCAAATCAGAGATGCTTCCGGCAAGATGCTCATCAGATTCTTTAATGCCTTCCATTAACTCAGCTTCAATACCCGACTCAATGAAGTTCATTATATCTGCAGCCGATTTAACACCCCCTAAGGTAGCTGAGCTTGCGCCACTAGCGCCAGCAAATTGACGTTCTAGAATATCATTAAGCTCTTGCAATGCTTGAGGCTGAATACGATCCAAGGCGGCCACCCTCATCAAGATATCAAGACGTTGTTTATCATCAAAAAAGCCTAAAACACCAGCCGCCGCATCCGGCTCTAGGTAAGCAACAACAACCGCTTGAATCTGAGGATGTTCATATCGAATAATTTCTGTAATTTGACGAGGCTCCATCCAACGTAAAGTATCAAGGCCGGATGTATTTGTACTCATAAGAATACGATCAAGAAGGGTTTTTGCTTTCTCTTCACCCAGCGCCTGATTTAGCATTGAGCGAATATAGATATCATTATTGATACCAATGCCGGTTTGGTCACTGACCAAACCCATAAAATCACCAACAACGGATTCAACACGGGTTTGCGGCACGTTATTCAACTGCGCCATCGCTTCACCAATCATCTGAACCTCTTTAGGGCCCATATGTTTGAGAACTTCTGCAGCATCAGTTTCACCTAAGCTAATCAGTAGAATCGCGGCCTTATCTATCTCTCCAAGGCCCTCCTGATCTGCTCCATCACTCATCTTCGCTGCCTACCCATTGCTTTACCGCTTGCGCAACACGCGCAGGATCTTCAGCTACCATACTACGAATAGCATTAAGCTGATAATCAAAGCTTTCATTTGGTGTTGGCAATAAATCATCATCACTACCAAACGTAACCGAATCAGAAGAGAAGTCAGCACCATCTAAACCAGCAAGTTCAGCACTTACCTCACCCGCAGCACCTAAACCCGCAACGTTACCGGCAGTACCCGCAACAGCAAGATTCCGAAGAATAGGACGTAAAATGCCGAACACAAGCACAAGAACAAAGATTACCGCCATCGCCTGCTTCGCCACATCCCATACCCAATCCTCTTTCCAGATAGGTATATCTTCTGTAACAATCGGTGCTTCAGCAACAAATGGAGTATTCACTACATTGACACTATCGCCACGCAAAGCAGAATAACCCACAGCATCCTGCACAAGAATTCGTAAACGCTCTAACTCATTTTGATCCCACGGCGTTTTCAAAACCTCACCGCTTTCAGCGTTAATACTAGACAAGTCATCAACAACGACAGCCACCGTTACACGGCGAATACGTCCTTGCTGATGTTTGGTATAACTAATGGTTCTATCTAACTCATAGTTACGAGTGGCCTGTTTACGCGCAGAACCGGGCCCCGCTGCGGTTTCAACAACTCCTTCTCCTGAAGCAGCTTCCTCTGGCACACTGCTCGGCCCTGGCGGCTGATTAGAAAGCGCCCCTGGAACACCAACCGGCGCGGCACCACCAACCCTTGACTCATCCATAGTCTGTTCACTACGCAAGGCTGGCAAATCTGGATTATAAAGCTCATCAGTCTGCTCAACTGCCGTAAAATCAACATCTGCTGAGACTTCAGCACGGAAGCGTCCCATACCCACAACAGGCTGTAGAATGCTATTTACACGATTCAACATAGTCCCTTCAAGACTACGTGTATATTCCAATTGCTTAGCGGCCAACACCACATTCACATCTTTGTCACGCATATTAAGCAGGCGACCGCGCTGATCAACAACGGTGACATCTTTAACATCAAGCGATGGAATACTTGAAGCCACTAGATTTGCGATAGATGCGACTTGGTCCCTTTCAAGCTGACGACCGGAAAAAAGCTCTAAAAAAACAGAAGCGGTTGGCTTTCGTGTATCCCGAATAAACACGGTATCTTTAGGAATACCTAGATGTACCCGAGCATTACGAACAGAGGTCATACTCGCAATCGTTCGAGCTAGCTCACCCTCAAGACCACGCCTATAACGCGTAGTTTCCATAAACTGACTGGTACCAAGGCTCTGTTCTTTATCTAAAATTTCAAAACCCACTGTTTTATCAGCGGTAAAACCTTCAGATGCTAATTTCAAGCGCGCCTGATGAACATACTCATCTGGTACGAGTATGGCACGACCATCTGCATCAAAATTGTAAGGAACGTTATAAAGCTTTAGCTGCTCAATAATTTGATTAGCATCAGAGAAAGAGAGATTACTAAATAGAACACGTTGCTCAGCCTTTTGAGACCACAAAACAACTGCAAAACCAATAGCAACACTTGCTGCTAAGCCAACCATTAAGCCGATCTGTCTTACGATACTCAGCTTGTTAAAGCCCTGCATCGGGTTTCCGCTTAGTGTTTCAGCACCATTTGCCACAGCCATTCATCCTGTATTCTATTTTTTATTAGATAGGCATTTTCATAATATCTTCGTAAGCACTCACCAAGCGATTTCTCACTTGAGTCATAGCCTGAAAAGATACGGAAGCTTTTTCAGCAGCGATCATGACCTGTGGCAGGTCAATTGTAGGATCACCTTTCTCATACGCCACTGCCATTTTTTTGGCGTCAGCCTGCGTTTCATTGACACCATCTACTGCATTTTTCAGAATATCACTAAAAGCAGTACGCTCAGGCGCCTTAGTACCCGGAACCTCTATTGGCGAAGAGACCGGCATCTCTGAAGACGGCGCTTGAACCTGCGCTTTAATTGTCCGCATCTGCATCAGAACGCTATTTATATCTGCTCTTTCAATCATACCAACACCAAACGGCAATTTATTGACATTATAATCACCCTATAAGCTTCATCAAGGGGATTCTGGATAATAATGTCATAATTTTGTCTATTTTTACTATTACCCACCTTTTACATACTAAATAAAGCAAAAAACGGGCCATTAGGCCCGTTATTCTTTTGACGTCTGCGATTAATAATGAGCTTCTGGCGGATCACCGTATTTCAAACGCACATACATTAACGCTACAGTCAACGCATCACCTATTGCTGTATGCCTTTCTAACATCGGTATATCTAGCTGTTTCGAAATCGTATCAAAACGAAGATCGACATTCCCACCTACGGCTTTCCACTTAATAATATCGTGATAAACATGTGACAGCTCTATTGCTTTATTCGGCAGACCGAAGCCAAATTCAGGACGAATAAATTTATCCAACATGCGGATATCATAATTTACGTAGTAACCCAGAATGGGCCTATTTCCAACAAACTCAAGCACCTGCTGCAATGCATCTTCAATATCGATACCTTCAGCTAGGTCACTTTCCCTTATCTTGTGAATCTTTATAGAATCTCCAGTCAAAGATTTAGGTGGCTTAAGCTTTATATCAAGGCGTTCGCTTGCAAGCACCTTTCTACCACGAATTTTGACTGCACCTATAGAGACGATCTCTCCCTGCTTTACATCCAAACTCGTCGTTTCACAATCCAACGAAACAACTTCATCACCAGTATAGGACTCAAAAAGATGCGCATAAGGCCCCGCCTTATGGTCATATTTTTCTTTTATTCTTCTGACTGCTCTGGGTATTATCATGCACTACCCTCCAAGGTGATATCTAAGCTCAAGATGCTTTTTAAACCCTTTGACAATATGCAATGCATCTCGAAGCAGATCGCGTTCTAATTTATCTAGTGATTGCAGCTCAATAAGGTTAGGCGTTTGATCATGACCTGTATCACTACACTCTATACGCTCAATTTGCTGATTCAGCCTCAATCCAATAAACAAACTCAACGCTTCTGTAATCTCTTTACCGTGCTTATCTTTAAGCTGTCCCAACTCTACTAGAGCTTCTATACGCTCAAAGGTATTTGTCGCTTTCACTCTATACTCAAGCGCAATGGTTCGAATACCATGAACAATCGGAAAAATACCGCCCTTCTTAATATCCAGCTGCCCCTTGTCTTTTAAATTACCAAAGAACGTAAGCGGCGTATCAAACTCAATTGACGCTTTTGCAAAATGAGAAAAGAAAACATCATTATTGCGAAGATGGCGCATAAACCAGTTGCGACTAGCCTTAAAGATAGCAGGGTTACCTGCTACTGGCTTAGCATCTAGCGCTATTGCAAGATTCATCTGGGAATCGCCATCACTCTTCTCTGACCAATTCTGTAACATCTGAGTCCATGCACCCAGCGAACGAACCCAGTCAGGATTAGAAACCATAATATTACCCGGACATGGAGGAAAACCAAATCCGATCAAAGTCTCACTAAAGTGATTTAGCGTTTCTTGCATTTCAGGCCAAACCAAACCGTCACGATGGATAATGGCATTATCCTGATCAGTCTTCATGATTTGTTCACCACGCCCCTCTGAACCCATCACCAACAAACAGACATGCGGCTGCATATCAGAAGGGATGATGATATTAAATAGCTTAGCGATTATGCGCCCATTCATCGCAGCCAAGAGGTCCATGGCAAAGCGGATCTTCACACCATTAGAGACAAGCGCCTTAATCAGATCATCAAGACCTTGAGCAGCCTCCTTAAGGTCTTCAACAGTTTGAGCACGCTCTATTCGTAAACCAATAACATGAGAATGACTTGAGAAATAACTCAAAACATCTGTCAGCTCTACAATACCACCCATTTCCGAGCCCTTCATGACAACAACTCGCTCAATATGCTGTTGCGTCATAATAATCAGCGCATTAAATAGATAATCATCAGTATTGACGGTAATAAGACGATAACTGGCAATCTCAGCTAACTCTGTATCCATCGCCATCTGATTTACAATCACAGCATCCAGCAGATCTGTCCCTGTCACCATCCCGTATCGGTTGCCACGCTTAACGAGAATACAATCCGCCTTATGCTCACGCATGAGCAAAGTCGCCTCACGTATAGATGTCCCCTCCTGAATGACCAGGGGCTCACGCACTAACCCATCAGAGACTTTCGCCAACATAAACTCAGCCATATCCTGAGCTTTACCATGCTGCTGAACAATCTCGGTCTTTGCAGAAAGATTCTGCTGAAAATAGTCAGCAAAAAGACTATTAGAGGCCATTAAATCCATCAACGTTCCTGTTGGAAGAACATGGCAAATAGTCTCCTCTTCGGCTATAAAATTGTGTATAGCTTTACCCCGAATAGCAGACCAACCGCCGAAATAGTCTTCGTTAGTGTAATGAACGAAAACATGCTCCTGACTCACCTCATCCTCTTTTACAACCTCACTCTCACCCACCTTTCCTTTCAAAATAATAAAAACGCCTTCTGGCTCTTCACCAGCGGTCATTATCATCTCGCCTTGCTGGTAATAGCCAATATCTAAGCTGGACTTCAGAAGCTTCTGCTCCTTTTCATCCAGCAAACTGAATGGGAGGTTTGTCATTTTGAAAGAATCAGGCATTTTAATAATCCTTATTATTTTTAAACAAAAAAGGCGCTCCAACTTACGCTGGGCGCCTTTTCTTAAGCTTATTACTCGATCTTAATGATCGTGAGCTTCACCAGCGCCACGTGGGATACGTAGATCAGCTACGACATCCTGAATTTCCTGTGGTGGTGGTGGAGTCATGCTAGAAACCACATAACCAACCACAACGTGTAGAATCGCACCAACAGTACCGAAACCACCTGGAGAAATACCCATGAAGTATTCATCAGGAGAACCGCCACCGAAAGCGAAGTAGTACATGTAAGCCATAGTAGTTACTAGACCTACTAGCATACCTGCGATCGCACCCTGTGAGTTATGACGAGTCCAGAAAATACCCATGATAATAGCTGGGAATACAGATGCACATGCCAAACCAAATGCCAATGCAACAACCTGTGCCACAAAGCCGGGAGGGTTGATACCGAAGTAACCCGCAATCACGATAGCAACAATCGCAGCTAGACGAGCAAACATCAGCTCCTGCTTATCGTTGATATTTGGATTGATAGTCTTCTTCATCAAGTCATGTGAGATTGCAGTAGAGATTACCAACAACAGACCTGCTGCAGTTGATAGCGCTGCTGCTACCGCACCAGCTGCTACTAGAGCAATTACCCAGTTAGGAAGCTGTGCAATATCTGGGTTAGCCAATACCATGATGTCACGATCTACGTAAACTTCATTGGCAAACGGCTGTTTAGCAGCATCAAACTCAGCACCAGGAGTAGGGTTAGTCGTCATACGCTGTCCGTGCTCACCACGTTCGTCAGAGAAAATAGGCTTACCTTTTTTCGCTGTGAACGCTGCACCAGAAGCATACTGAACTTTGCCATCACCGTTACGGTCAGCCCAACCTAGTAGACCTGTATTTTCCCACTGCTTGAACCAGTCAGGCATTTCAGAGTAAGCCGTACCAGTACCATCAGCACCGTTGATAGTCTGAATTAGATTTACACGACCAAAACCAGCAACACCAGGAACCGCAGTGTATAGCAATGCAATGAAGATCAATGCATAACCAGCTGAAAGACGCGCGTCTTTTACACGAGGTACAGTGAAGAAACGTACGATAACGTGAGGAAGACCAGCTGTACCACACATCAGAGCAACAGTTAGGAAGAACAGATCGATAGTCGATTTCTTACCACTTGTATACTGATTGAAGCCCAGATCAACTGAAAGTTGGTCCAAGGTAGCCAATACAGACATACCGCTATCAAGCGTTGCACCTAAACCAATCTGAGGAAGGATATGACCCGTAACCTGAGCAGATAGGAAGAATGCAGGAACTGTAAATGCAAGAATCAATACAACGTACTGTGCTACCTGCGTATAAGTGATACCTTTCATACCACCTAGTACAGCGTAGAAGAATACGATAGTCATACCGATGTAAACACCAGTATCGATATCTACGTGTAGGTAACGAGAGAATACGATACCGACACCACGCATTTGACCAGCTACGTATGTGAAAGAGATTACGATAGTACAAACTACAGCGATTACACGCGCAGTCTGAGAGTAATAACGATCACCGATGAAGTCAGGCACTGTGAACTTACCAAACTTACGTAGGTAAGGTGCTAGCGTTAATGCTAATAGTACATAGCCACCTGTCCAACCCATCAAATAAGCTGAACCATCACGACCGACAAAGGAAACCAAACCAGCCAGTGAAATAAACGAAGCCGCAGACATCCAGTCAGCTGCCGTCGCCATACCGTTTGCAATTGGTGGTACACCACCGCCTGCTACGTAGAATTCTTTAGTAGATCCTGCACGCGCCCATATCGCAATACCGATATACAACGCAAAGGAGCCACCTACAAAGAGAAAAGTTAAAACGTCGAGACTCATAGCAATGCCGTCCTAATAGAAATTATTATTGTTATTCGTGAACGTCATACTTCTCGTCAAGCTTGTTCATGCTGAACACGTAAGTCCAGATCAAGATGACGAATACGAAGATTGACCCCTGCTGGCCGAACCAAAAACCTAGTGGGAAACCGAAGAACGGAATCTCGTTAAGCTGTTCAACGAACAGGATTGCGGCGCCGTAGGAAACTACGAACCAAATCGCAAGGTGAGTCATAATGATGCGCAAATTTTCGCGCCAGTAGGCTTGCGCCTGATCATTACTAATTGACATAACACCATCCTTATTTTTGTTATTGAGAAATTGGTGAAAATTTAAGACTGCTAGAGGTTATCAGACAGCGCCACCAAACAAAGCTAAACTTTAGTCGACTCAAACAAAACCAAATTCAACCAAAAAAACGCTTAAACACTGATAGTTAGGGGCATTCAGACAATTAACTTAAAAACCAACCCTTTCATGCTTTATACAAAAGTAGCAAGCCAGTTGCTCTACATTTACAGTGCCTTTTGCCTAATTTGAGGTATTTTTTGGGTTCGCGAAAAAAAACAGTAAACTATGAGATCGAAGCTCTAACCAAGGAATACTCTAAATGCTTTCTGGCTGGTCGATAATTCTCATATCATTCGCCTACTTAGGTCTACTGTTTGCGATCGCCTACTATGGAGACAAAAGCGCGCAGAGCAATTCGCGCATTGCCAGCCGCCCTATCATTTACTCCCTATCCCTTGCAGTTTATTGCTCGTCCTGGACATTTTACGGGAGCGTCGGCAGAGCCAGCACAAGCGGCTGGGAATTTTTAGCTACTTATTTAGGTCCCGTTATCGTATTTACCTTTGGCTGGCGCCTTATGGAAAAGATGGTCTTAATAAGTAAGCAACAGAACATTACAACTATTGCCGACTTCATCTCTTCTCGCTACGGGAAAAGCCAAGCCCTAGCTGTCTTAGTAACAGTTATAGCTGTTGCCGGAACCATGCCATATATAGCCATGCAGCTTAAGGCCGTTGCCATCAGCTACAACGCACTAACCCCCGGGACAGAGGATGTAA
>DJLT01000072.1:32535-58984 GCA_002435145.1 Neptuniibacter sp. UBA6509 | reverse complement strand
AATACTTACAAATCACACATCCAAGTTGGCTACTTGCAGTGCGTTCGCTTCAATGAAGTTACGGCGCGGTTCAACTTCGTCACCCATTAGGGTGGTGAAAAGCTGATCTGCTGTAATTGCATCTTCAATGGTTACTTGTAGCATACGGCGTGATTCTGGATCCATTGTCGTATCCCAAAGCTGCTCTGGGTTCATCTCACCCAGTCCTTTGTATCGCTGGATGTAATGGCCGCGACGGGATAGATCAAGAAGCCAGTTGATGCCTTCTTCAAAGTCAGTTGTCTCACGTGTACGTTCACCACGTTTAAGGTAAGCACCTTCTTCCAATAAACCAGAAAGGGTAGCCGCCATTTTAGTGATCGACGTGTATTCACGTGAAGCGAAGAACTCTTCATTTAGAACATAGTCGTGTGATACGCCGTGCTGAAGCATCACAACTTTAGCAACATAGTTACTGTGCTCTTTGTCTTCTTCAACAAGGCACTGGAAGCTAACCGCCTTATCAGAATAACCTGCTAGTGCATCATCAAACGCGTCACACCATTCAGCAACCGCCGCTTGATCGGTCATATTTTCACGAGGAAAAGCTGCAGGTACGTCTAATAAGGATTTAAGCAGTGCATATGGGTACACACGTGACATGCGGTTAATTGTACGAATCACACCGCGATAGTCATGTACCAGCGTTTCAAGCTCGGCACCACCAATACCAGGGGCCTCTGCATTTACATGCAGTGTCGTGCCGTCCAGCGCGCCCTGTAGCAAGTATGAGTCTAGGGCTTCGTCATCTTTCAAGTACTGTTCTTGCTTGCCTTTTTTGATCTTATAAAGCGGAGGCTGAGCAATATAGATGTAGCCACGCTCGATCAGTTCTGGCATTTGACGGAAGAAGAAAGTCAGAAGCAGGGTACGGATGTGCGATCCATCCACGTCGGCATCGGTCATGATGATGATGTGGTGATAACGCAGTTTGTCCGGGTTGTACTCTTCACGACCGATACCACAACCTAGTGCGGTGATCAGTGTGCCAACTTCTGCTGAGCTAAGCATCTTATCGAAGCGTGCTTTCTCAACGTTAAGAATTTTACCTTTAAGCGGTAAGATCGCCTGCGTTTTACGTGAACGGCCCTGTTTAGCCGATCCACCCGCAGAATCACCCTCCACTAGGTATATTTCAGACAGTGCAGGATCTTTTTCCTGACAGTCAGCAAGTTTACCGGGAAGGCCTGCAATATCGAGTGCGCCTTTACGACGTGTCATTTCACGGGCTTTACGCGCCGCTTCACGGGCACGTGCCGCATCGATCATTTTGGTTACAACGGCTTTGGCTTCTTGCGGATTCTCACGCAGGTAGTCGCTCAGCAGTTCACCCATTGTTTGTTCAACAGCAGATTTAACTTCTGATGAAACCAACTTATCTTTGGTCTGGGAGGAGAACTTAGGATCGGGTACTTTCACCGATACAATCGCCGTTAAGCCTTCACGGCTGTCATCACCTGTTGTGCTGACTTTACCGCCTTTGTTCAGGCTTTCAGACTCTATGTAAGTATTCAAAGAGCGTGTTAACGCCGCACGGAAGCCTGAAAGGTGAGTACCGCCATCGCGCTGTGGGATGTTGTTGGTAAAACAGTGGATACTTTCCTGGTAGCTATCATTCCACTGCATAGCGACTTCTACAGCCACACCGGTTTCATGATCAGCTGTAAAATGGAAAACTTTGTTAACCGTCGTTTTATTGGTATTTAGGTAATCTACAAAAGAGCTTAGACCACCTTCGTACTCAAAGATCTCTTCACTCGCTGAACGCTCATCTTTAAGAACAATACGTACACCGGAGTTAAGGAATGACAGCTCACGTAGACGCTTAGCCAGTATCTCAAATTTGAAAGAACGATTATTTGTAAATGTATCTTCTGAAGGCCAGAAACGCACCATTGTGCCACTGGTTTCAGTTTCACCAACAACCGTTAATGGAGACTGGGGATCACCATGATGGTAAACCTGTTCATGTACTTCGCCATTACGACGGATAGTCATCTTCAGTTTAGAGGATAGGGCGTTTACAACTGAAACACCTACACCATGAAGACCACCTGACACTTTATAAGTGTTGTCATCAAACTTACCGCCGGCATGCAGTACAGTCATGATAACTTCAGCGGCAGATACACCTTCTTCTTCGTGGATATCCGTTGGGATACCACGGCCGTTATCTGAAACCGTTACACTTTCATCTGGGTGGATAACCACTTTGATTTCACTACAGAAACCTGCCAAAGCTTCATCGATTGAGTTATCGACAACCTCAAATACCATATGATGCAGACCGGTACCGTCGTCTGTATCACCAATGTACATGCCTGGGCGTTTCCTTACTGCATCAAGGCCTTTTAGTACCTTAATACTCGAGGAATCATAATCTTGATTATCTTCGCCGCTCATCCAAGTCTCCTAACGCATCCGTATGCGAGTTAGCAAAGGCTACCTTCTGCAATACGAAATGTGGCTATATCCGTTTGTGGATCCCAATGCGACTTTAGCGCACGGTCATCAACACAAGTTATAAAACATTGGTTAGAGCTTTGCTCTAACACTTTACAGAACAATTCTCCGTGTACTTGATCTAACTCTGACGGTAGGTCATCTATTAGATAAATACATGGGCGGCTGTTCATCCGCTGAAACAGTGCGCCTTGCGCAAGCTTAAGGGCACTGACGACTAATTTCTTTTGTCCACGGGATAAACGCTCTGCAGCATTATGACCATCCACCTTCAAACGTAAGTCTGCACGTTGAGGCCCGCTGCCAGTAAATCCTTGACGAAGATCGCGTTCAAAACTGCTCGCTAAAACCTCATCAAGTGGACGCTTTTTATCCCAGCCAGTGCTAAACCCCAACTCAATTTTCATACCTGCTAATAGCTGTGAAACCACTTGATCAAACTCAGGTTTCAGTAAACTCAGATACTCTTTTCTTAAGCGGGTTAGCTGATCTGAAAAACCGATAAATTCCCGATCCCAAACCTGGCGTAACTTATTGTCAATCCTACCACATTTCAGCAATGTGTTTCGCTGTTTTAATACTCTTCTGAAGCCTCTCCACAGCTGAATAAACGCTTTATCTGCATGAAACACGCCCCAATCAAGAAATTGACGCCTTACCGCTGGAGATCCCTCTAAAAGCATAAAGGTATCGGAGTTAATAACCTGTAGAGGAATGAGCTCAGCCAAGGTAGAAAGATCGATATCTGCGCCCTCATAGCGCATTCGAACATCGCCCTCAACAGGCCTCTCAACGCCTAAGGATTGCTTTAGGCCCTGCACCATAGGATCAATGGTGCCGAATACGATCGATGAGGATTGATCATTCTGAACTAAATGGCGTGTTTTTTTGGTCCGAAAAGAACGTGTCAGACCCAGAATATTGATCGCTTCTAAAATACTGGTTTTACCACTGCCATTTTCGCCACAAATAATATTGATAGCGGGAGAGGGCTCAAAACTGATTGAGCTAATATTTCGGACGTGCTGAATCTGTATTTTAGATATGGACATCAGGCGGGGAAAAAGTATGGGGGCTGTGATAAGCCCCCAAGTTTTGAATCACATGCATGTAACACTAGCTAAGCTATGCCTTACATACGCATTGGCATAACAACGTAAACACTACCTTCTTCGTCAAACCCTTCTACCAGCGCACTGGAGTTGGAATCTGAGAGAGTTAGACGCACAACATCAGAGTTAAGAATTGATAGGCAATCTAATAGGTAATTCACGTTAAAGCCAACTTCTAAGCTTTCACCGTCGTAATCAACCGCTAAGGTCTCTTCAGCTTCTTCCTGCTCAGGGTTATTTGCCATAACTTGCAGATAACCTGGAGAAAGCGCTAAACGCACACCACGGTATTTTTCGTTCGATAGGATCGCAATACGGCTAAGTACCTGACGTAGCTCCATACGGTCGCTAAGTAGAATCTTGTCGCCATTTTTCGGGATAACGCGCTCATAATCCGGGAATTTGCCATCAACGAGCTTAGAGGTAAACGTAAAGTCACCTACATGTGCACGGATATGGCTTGCGCCGATTACAAGTCTTAATTCATCTTCACCATTCTGCAGCAGGCGAGCCAGCTCCAAAATACCTTTACGCGGCACGATGATTTGATGCTGTAGACCTTCTTGAGCTTCTACACCTGTAACGCTCGTTGCAAGACGATGCCCATCTGTAGATACAGCACGCAGCTGACCTTCGGCAATCTCAAGCAGCATACCGTTCAAATAGTAACGAACATCCTGCTGAGCCATCGAGAAGCCAGTTGAGTCGATTAGGTTACGCAGCTGCTGCTGAACCATACATAACTCAAGTGTTTCTGGACTGTCTTCAACATTTGGAAATTCTGCTGCAGGCAGGGTAGATAGGCTAAAGCGACTGCGTCCTGCTTTAATTACCATTTTCTGACCGGTTAGCGTCAGTTCAATCCTTGCTGTATCTGGCAGCGATTTACAGATATCCATCAGCTTACGTGCGGGCACTGTGACAGAACCGGCTTCTGCAGGCTCATCCAGTGTCACGCGTCCAACGAGCTCGACCTCTAGGTCTGTACCCGTCATGGACAGCTGATCTCCTTCAGCTACCAATAAAATATTGGATAGCACTGGCAATGTCTGTCTACGCTCAACCACACCTGCAACCAATTGCAGCGGCTTTATTAGCGCTTCACGTGAAATGACAAATTTCATCGTTTACCCACCTACCTTTAATATATGGCCGGTCTAGCCCGGTATATTTACGCCGTTAAATGACGCAGTAAATTCTTATAATCTTCTCTAATATCCGAATCACTCTCACGAAGCTCTTTTATCTTACGACAAGCATGGAGCACCGTAGTGTGATCTCTACCACCAAAAGCGTCACCAATTTCTGGCAAGCTATGGTTGGTAAGCTCTTTAGATAAACTCATCGCCACTTGGCGAGGTCTAGCTACAGAACGACTGCGTCTTTTAGACAGCAGATCAGAAACCTTAATTTTATAATAATCAGCTACAACTCGTTGAATATTATCAATACTAACCTGTTTATCCTGCAATGCCAGTAGGTCTTTAAGAGATTCTTTAATAAAAGGTGTTGTAATTGCACTGCCCGTGAAATGAGCATTGGCAATAACACGCTTTAAAGCACCTTCAAGCTCACGTACATTGGAGCGTATCTTCTGCGCAAGGAAGAAGGCGGAATCATCAGGTAAACGTACACGCGCTTCATCTGCTTTCTTCATCAAAATAGCAACACGTGTTTCTAATTCTGGCGGTTCAATAGCAACAGTGAGTCCCCAACCAAAGCGAGACTTCAAGCGTTCTTCAACACCATTAATCTCTTTAGGATAGCGATCACTGGTCAGGATCATCTGCTGACCACCCTCTAACAGGGCATTAAACGTATGGAAAAACTCTTCTTGTGAACGCTCTTTACCAGCGAAGAATTGAATATCATCAATCAATAACGCATCAACAGAGCGATAGTAACGTTTGAAATCGTTAATCGCATTTAACTGTAGCGCTTTCACCATATCCGCAACGAAACGTTCAGAGTGAAGGTAAACGATCTTAGCGTTAGGGTTACGCTTTAACATCTCGTTACCAACCGCATGCATCAAATGGGTTTTACCTAAGCCTACACCACCATAAATAAAGAGGGGGTTGTAAGATACGCCAGGGTTATCACCTACCTGCCTTGC
Organism: Neptuniibacter sp. UBA6509; assembly: GCA_002435145.1. GTDB lineage: Bacteria > Pseudomonadota > Gammaproteobacteria > Pseudomonadales > Balneatricaceae > Neptuniibacter. The sequence goes on along the minus strand of DJLT01000072.1, from coordinate 53,254 downwards.
AGCCGCTAACGCTAGCTGGTTCGATTTACCTTGTACAAAACTTTCAAAAGTAAACGATTGGTTCAGGTTTGATTGCGGGTGCTTCAAGCCACCTTCAACATCCACAGTACGCTCTATAACGGGCTGCGAAGGAGGAGTAGGCATATGCATCGGCATCTGGATCTGAGAAGGCTCAGGATCTTGGATACCCGGCTGAAAAATATTTTCTCTTGGCGCTTCAACTACAGGTGCTGGAGCAGCCTCAGCTTGAACAGCGACGGGTTCCTGAGTCGGTGTAAAAACGGGCTGTGGCTCTCTCACTATAGGTGAAGGAGCAGGGCGTCTAGCGACTGCTGCAGTTCTAGGGCGAGGCGCAACACCTCGGTTGTTTGCAACTTCTAAAGCAACTTCAGTCGATATGTCGCCGCTGACATCACAGACAACTTGGCGAATACGAGAAAGGAACTTGTCATTCACCCAATCACGGACAAAACGGTTTGGCGCAACCAGAACTAACCGCTCAGCACTATCCGGGCCCACCTTTAAAGGTCGGATCCAAGTATTGTATTGCTGAACCGGAAACTCATTCTGAAGGCTGTTTAAACAACGCGCCCAAAGATCCGTCGACATAGGGGAGAGGCCCTTCTCTTATCCTGTAATTATGATTATTAGTAATGACTCTGAAGGAATATTAAAAAGCTATTGAATAGCTATATTAAAGAAGCAGCAGAGTTATATAGAGATTCTAACGACTTCTGAATCACTTATCCACAAAGCAATAATCTTTTTTTCACTAAAAACTCAAGTTTATCAGCCTGATACAACCCTTATAGGTCGTGGCCTTGGCGAGAGTTATTCGTTCCTCAAAAACCAATGACTAACAACTAACTCACTTTTAATCCCCAGAGTTATACAGTCCTAGAAACGCAAGCTTTAGTAGCTTTGCATTGGTTATCCACAGAAAAGGCGTTTTTAATAACATATTCACTCAAAATGCATCTGTTACGCTGTATTCACTTACCTATTAACCCATAGAAAGAATACTGCATAGAAATATAGGCAAATGAGAAACTATTTTACGCGTAGGGAATACAGCTATTAATGACTCATAGTGATGCTCCAATGCCGGAAGTAAAAACTGCACTAAAAACCAAAACACTGCACTTAAGCGACTAGCGCTAAGTAAAATAGGACGTAATTCGGCCATGAATTCACACTTAAAACGCAATTTTTATGAAAAAACAGTGATTATTAGTAAAAATAGATTGAACACACCCAACAAATTCACTAGAATTTCGCCTCTATTTTTTCGCGTGGCTCTTTTGCTGCGTATTTCAATTATCAAACGCGTTCGCAGGATTGTCCGATGAAAAGAACATTTCAACCAAGCGTATTAAAGCGTAAACGTACTCACGGATTTCGTTCACGTATGGCTACAGTAGCTGGACGTGCGGTTATTAACCGTCGTCGCGCTAAAGGCCGTAAACGCCTGTCAGCTTAATGGCTGACAGAACGGTCTGGTTTATTTGAATGACCGAATTCAGTTACCCACGCCGGTTACGTCTGTTAACCGGTAGGGACTTTCAAAGTGTGTTTGACGACGTACAGTTGAAGGTACCAGACCAGCCTCTCCTCATACTTTCTCGCCCTAATAATCTAGGCCAAGCTCGTATTGGTTTTGTTATTTCTAAAAAAAATGTTCGTCTAGCGGTGAAACGAAACCGTGTTCGGCGTATCATTCGCGAATCATTTCGTCTTAATCAACATAATTTACCCGCTGTGGACATTATCATCCTTGCTCGTAAGGGCTTAGGGGAGATAGAAAACCAAGATGTTCATAAGCTGATGAAAAAGTGCTGGTCGAGATTAAATAATAAATCGAGAAAGTTAAAGAAAACCTGATTTGGTCCTTAAACCCATGGATGTACAGCGCATTATTCTCATTGGAGCACTCTGTCTGATCAGCTATATGCTGGTGCTACAATGGAACCAAGACTACGGTCAGCCAGCAGAAGCTCAGCAAGCAACAACATCTGTTTCTGCTTATGAAACTCAGCCCGTTGCTACAGATCTACCAGCAGCAGATGATTCTGCACAGAAAGGTGATCTACCTGCGACAGCCGTTCAAGCTCAGCAAGCATCTCTTATCGATGTTAAAACTGACGTATTGAATGTAGTTATTGATACTAAAGGCGGCGACATTATTCAGGTCTCTTTACCTGACTATAAAGCATCTTTAGGTTCAGAGCTGCCATTCGTTTTACTTGAACAAACTTCAAACCGCACTTATGTATCTCAAAGTGGTTTAGTCGGCAGAAATGGTCCTGATGCAAGTCCTAATGGACGTCCTACGTATACATCAGCACAAAGTGAATTTGACCTAGACGGCCAAGAATCAATTTCTGTTGATCTAACCTACACAACTGAAGACAGCGTTCAAATTACGAAACGCTACACTTTCAGTAAAGGTTCTTACGAAGTTGGACTTGAGTTCATCGTTAATAACCAGTCTTCTGAAACATGGAAAGCTAACTTGTTTGGCCAGATCAAACGAGACCGTAGCGATGATCCTACTTCCACGACAGAAATGGGCATGCAGTCATATTTAGGTCCTGTTTTCTCTACACTAGAAAACAACTACCAGAAGTATGACTTTGACGATATTGATGACAGCCCATTTAAAGAATCGAGTAAAGATGGTTGGGTTGCGATGTCACAGCATTACTTCCTAAGTGCTTGGATTCCTGAAAAGGGTGCAGAATATAACTACCAGTCTCGTAAACTGAACGGTAATTATATTGTTGGCTTCCTTTCACCTGATTTCAGTGTTCCAGCAGGAGAGAGCAAAACAGTTACAGCTAACTTCTTTGCTGGACCTAAAGACCAAGAGATCATGGAACTTGCTGACCAGGATCTAGACCTTACTGTTGATTATGGCGTACTGTGGTGGATTGCTTCTCCTCTTTATATGTTACTTAAATGGGTCTATGGCCTAGTCGGTAACTGGGGTCTTGCGATCATTGGTATAACAATAATTGTTAAAGCAGCCCTGTTCCAACTTAACGCAAAAGCCTTTAAATCAATGGCTAAAATGCGTAAATTTGGTCCAGAGATGACGCGTCTTAAAGAGCTTTATGGTGATGATCGCCAGAAAATGTCTCAAGAGATGATGAAGCTTTACCAAAAAGAGAAGATCAATCCTCTTGGTGGTTGCTTACCTATCGTTGCACAGATGCCTATCTTCATCGCCCTTTACTGGGTATTGATGGAGTCAGTTGATCTTCGCCATGCTGAATTCTTATACCTAGCGGATTTATCTGTTAAAGATCCATACTTCATCCTACCTATTATTATGGGTGCAAGTATGTTCATTCAACAGATGCTTAACCCAACGCCTCCGGACCCAATGCAGGCGAAGATTATGAAGATGCTTCCGATCATGTTCACATTCTTCTTCCTATGGTTCCCAGCGGGTCTGACTCTATACTGGGTAGTGAACAACATTCTGTCTATTGCTCAGCAGTATGTGATCAATAAGCAGATCGAAAACGAGTAAACTTATTTCTACATGAGATAAAACTACTCTTAAAAAGCCGCTACTTAACTAGCGGCTTTTTTGTGCCTGATCCTTAAAGCACAAAATGATAAACTCCACTCTATTCATTTAGTTAAGGCCTGAAGAGATCCCTATGTCATTAACCATACAAGACACCATAACAGCACAGGCAACACCACCCGGTCGTGGTGGAGTCGGTATCGTGCGTATTTCAGGCCCTAAAGTTAAAGAGATCGCCGATCAAGTATTGAAGACGGAGTTAAAACCAAGATACGCTTACTACGGTCCATTTTTTGATCATAATGAGCAGGAGATAGATCAAGGTATCGCTCTCTATTTCCCTGGCCCTAACTCCTTTACCGGTGAAGATGTACTCGAACTTCAAGGCCACGGCGGGCCCATCATTGTTGACCTTATCCTAAAAAGAGCGATTGAGCTGGGGGCACGTTTAGCAAAACCCGGTGAGTTTTCTGAAAGAGCCTTTTTAAATGACAAGCTCGATCTAGCACAAGCAGAAGCAATCGCAGATCTGATAGACAGTTCTTCAGAACAGGCTGCACGTTGTGCCATTCGCTCATTACAGGGAGAATTTTCCAACCGTATTCATGAACTTGTTGAAGCACTCATCCACCTGCGTATCTATGTTGAAGCAGCCATTGATTTCCCTGAGGAAGAGATAGACTTTCTCGCAGATGGGAAGGTATTAAATGATCTAGGGTGCATTCTTACCAAAGTTAACGATGTACAAGCTGAAGCGAAGCAGGGAAGTTTACTGCGCGAAGGGATGAATGTCGTGATCGCAGGCAGGCCAAATGCGGGTAAATCTAGTTTACTTAATGCATTGGCAGGGCGTGAAACTGCAATTGTTACAGATATTGCGGGAACAACTCGAGATGTTTTAAGAGAGCATATTCATATTGATGGCATGCCTCTACATATTATCGATACAGCAGGATTACGCGATTCACCCGATGAAGTCGAGCGTATAGGCATAGACCGTGCGTGGCAGGAAATTAACAAAGCCGACTTGGTTCTTTTAATGGTCGACAGCCAAAGTATTGCTACCGATGATCCCGAGAAAATTTGGCCTGAATTTGTCCACCAGCTCCCAGATTCAAGCAGAATTACCGTCATTAGAAACAAAGCAGATCTAAGTGGTGAAACGATCGGGGTACGTGAAGCTCATGACCATACGACAATTACTCTCGCTGCAAAATCTCAGGACGGCATAGAGCTTTTAAGAGATCACTTAAAACAGTGCATGGGCTTTAGTGCGACAACAGAGGGTGGCTTTATGGCAAGACGGCGTCACCTAGATGCATTAGAACGCGCTCATTCATTATTGAGTATTGGCTATGAGCAATTAGAAACAAATGGCGCGGGGGAGCTTTTGGCTGAAGATCTGCGTCAAGCGCAGCAAACATTGAACGAAATAACGGGCGCTTTTTCCTCTGACGATCTACTCGGCCGTATATTCAGTTCATTCTGTATAGGTAAATAAAACAAGTATTTATACTAAGCTATAAAAAACAGGAGTAATTCAAATCTATCACTTCGAAAACTAAGTAACTGAGCTACACTTAAAAAGTTTTCGATTCGAGTTGTGCTAGGAAAGATAGATGACAAACACACTACAGTTCGCTGCTGAAAAACCTGAAGCTCCCAGTAATAACTTACCTCCGTGGAAAGTTTTAATTGTTGATGACGAAGACAGCGTTCATAGAATCACACAACTTGTATTAAAAAGTGTGACTTTTGATAACCGGCCCATAGAGTTAATTGAAGCTCATTCAGCCGCGGAAGCGACCGCTGTTCTAAAAGAAGAGGGCATAGAAATAGCCCTTGCATTGATCGATGTAGTCATGGAAACGGATGATGCTGGTTTGAAGCTTATCCAAGTTACCCGTGAAGAACTTAAAAATGATATGACGCGTATCGTTCTTCGTACAGGCCAACCCGGCCAAGCCCCTGAAGAACGCGTGATACAAGAATATGATATCAACGACTATAAAGATAAAACCGAACTAACTGGTACTAAGCTAAAAACCCTTATCTATACTTCATTACGCTCATATAGAGATATTAGAACAATTGACCAGCAGCGTAGGTCTTTAGAAACAGTGATAGGGGCTATTGGGCAAATAAACCAAGTTAACTCTTTGAGCTTACTTGCTTCGGCTATTTTGGACCAACTAATCTCTTTGCTTAACTTTGAGCCAGACTCTATTTATTGCAGTACACGACGTATCTACAAAGATATGCCTATATTTACTGTATTGGCAGCAACCGGAAGCATGCAACCTCTGTTAAACGAAGAAAAGAGCTGTAAATCTCCTTTTCAATACAATGAAAAGGAATTACCTCAAGATCTGCAAACTATTTTTAATAAAGCATTGGAAGAAAAAAGGTCCATTCATACTCAGGATGGTTATATTGCATATCATTCAGGTATGAGTGGTGCTGAAAGTCTTTTGTATATAAAACATCGAAGCAACATAGATGAACACGCTAAGCACTTACTAGAGATCTTCAGTGCCGATGTCATATCAACCTACCACACTCTATTACTTAAAGAAGAGATTCAAGAGACCCAAGGAGAGCTGATCTACATTCTAGGTGAAGCAGTTGAAAAGCGCTCTAAAGAGACCGGAGCGCATGTAAAACGTGTTGCCGAAATTTCAACAATACTTGCTGCGGCTTATGGCGCTAGTGACTTTTTTATAGAAAATATCAAACTTGCATCGCCTCTACATGACCTTGGTAAGATTGCGATTCCTGACGCCATTCTTAATAAACCAGGGCCTCTTGATCCAAAAGAATGGGAAATAATGCAAACCCATGCAGAGATTGGCGAGTGTATGCTTGTAAATTTTGATAAACCTATATTTCAACTAGCTGCTCAAATTGCAGGGAGCCACCATGAAAAGTGGGATGGATCTGGCTATCCTAAAAAATTAAAAGGTGAAGAGATCCCTCTCTGTGGTCGAATCACCGCAATCGCGGATGTTTTTGACGCGTTAAATAGTAAGCGCTGCTATAAGGAGGGCTGGCCTATAGAGAAAACACTAGATTACTTAGACTCAGAAAAAGAGAAACAATTTGATCCTAAACTTATAGAGCTCTTTCAGGAAAATTTAGATGATATCCTGAATATCTGTGAAAGCTACCCTGACTAATATTAGGATGGCCATGTCTATATTAAGAGATAAAATTCACTCAAAAATAATATCAGGTCGTTTAGGTAAACGATTTGTTATCTTCATTTTAGCCTTTAGTTCTTGCTTTACGGTTTTGAGTACCAGCATACAATTAGCATTAGATTACCGTGCTGATATAAGCCGAATTGAGCAACAGTTTAATAATATTGAAAACTCATACTTACAAACCATAACCCTCAGTATATGGTCCTTAGACGATTCTCAAATTGAAACCCAACTAGCTGGATTGAGTCAGCTCCCCGATATTGAATATGTTTCCATTCTTATTGAAGATGAGATCAGTTGGGAACAAGGTGAGGCACGTTCTTCCGCCACAAAAACAATAGATTTTCCCCTTAACTACAGTGCACCAGGTATTGCTCCTCAAGATATTGGAGTACTTCGCGTCACCGCCAGTATTGATAACATTTACAATCGCTTACTTGATAAAGCAGGCATCATTCTTGTCAGTAATGCAATTAAGACATTTCTAGTTTCCGGCTTCATACTGTTTCTCATCTGGTTTTATATTACCCGCCACTTGAGCAGTATTTCCTCCTATTTGAAAGAGTTAGATTTTGAAAAACTAACAATCCCCCTCAATCTCAGTAAAAAAGTTGAAGAGGATAAGCTTGACGAAATCGATGCGGTAGTCAGTACAATCAACCATATGCGCATCAGTCTGCATAAAACCTATAAAGAACTTCATGAAAATAAAAAGCATCTTCAATCGCTTGTAGAACAGAGAGATGCTTTGCTGGAAAGTGAGCTTCAATACAAAGAAACACTCGAGCAAAGAGTGTCTGAACGCACACAACAGTTAGAAAGTTCGATGAACAATCTACGCTCTGCACAAGACTTACTTGTTGAAACAGAAAAAATGGCGGCATTGGGCAATATGGTGGCCGGTGTTGCTCATGAAATAAACACGCCTATAGGCGTTTGCCGTACCGCTTCTAGCTATCAGCAAGATAATAGCCATGAGATCCGAAAAAAATTTGAAGAAGGTACTTTGACACAAACAGATCTGAATACTTTTTTAGATGATCTAGATGAATCCAGTGCACTCTTTGAAACGAATATAGTCAAAGCCAGTAAATTAATAACCAGCTTTAAATTGATAGCAACGGATCAAAGTGACGATGCAATTCAACACTTTAATCTTTATAAATACCTAAAATCATCCATCCAAACGATCTACCCTCAATTCAAAAACCGCCGGGTGAATTTTAATTTAGATATCCCTGAGGATATCGAATTAGACAGTTATCCCGGTGCATTACATTATGTTCTAAGCAACCTAATCAATAACTCAGCGATTCATGGTTTCGAAGAAGAAGAGGGTGGAACCATATCAATTTCAGCAAAAACAGATCAACAAAACTTACTGCTGACCTATAGCGATAATGGACGAGGCCTATCAGAAGAGGAAAGTAAAAAAATATTTGAGCCATTTTTTACCACTAGACGTGGCAATGGGGGCAGCGGCCTAGGGATGTCTATCGTTTACAATATCGTTTCAAACCAGCTTAAAGGTAAACTAGAACTGCAGAAGGCAGAAACAGAGGGCTTTTGCTTAATGATTATCATGCCTTTGGCTATCATTATCGAGCCAAACCCACCTGCTGAGTAAGCAACTAGCAACTTAAAATATACTACTGATTTGGTAGAAACCAATAACGAGCATTATGTGTTGGGGTGTCCTTTGCTAAAAAAGGGTTGGTCAGCTTAATAATATCTTTATTAGACCACTGATCTAATGGGAACAAATGAGATGTCACCGGGTGCGTCTTCATATGATGTAAAAAAGTACCATTATCAATCGCTCTATTTAAGCCCTTCTCAATTCTACTAGCAAGCTGGTGATCGTTAGGCCCAACAAAAAAATACATGGGAAATGGATAGTAGATAATAAGGTCCGAATACAGCTGCATATCTGCGTATTTATGCTGTCGGGCTTTAATTTCAGAGAAGGCCTCATGAAGACCTCTAGGGAAGAAATCACACCTACCCGCATCTAATTGCCTGAAAAGGAGCTCATATATAGGCCCCCTTTTAACAGGAATACCTGAGTATTCTAAAATATCCGAATCAGGCCAATGCAATCCTTGGCAGGCCCTCATCTTTTGTAATTGGGATAAGGTCTTTACCTTTTGAAAATCATTTATTCGATCACTTCTGATCAAACTTACCCTAAACCCAAGTAATCCCTTCACTAAAGGCACTCTAATGGGTGTAAGTTCCTTCTCCCTTTCTATCGTTGTGCCGGCCCAATATACATCTATTTCACGCCCTCTCTTTAACTCAAAGAGGGCTCGCCCTTGTTCCATCTGCGTACTATATACAATCTCAACGGCACCATATTCTTCTGATGTTAGATCCAGAGATAACTGTAAAAGTTCTGAGAAGTAATTATGGCTGGCATCATAATTAGATTGAGGAGGGATCACCCTAATGTTTTCAACTGCATGTACTTGGACAGTAAAAATACTGATAAAAATGGCAAACCGTAAATACATTAAGCACACCCTAAAAATATAACTAGGGAAGCTACAGAAAAATCCGCAGCACCTCAGGTTTACAGATCAGTTCAAGATAACGATTACAAACGTGCAGGTTACCTATCGAAAATAGCTCGCAATGAAATTAAATCGCTCTGTAAGTGTAGTTAAGAAAACGGCTACCTGAACCATTCAAGCCGAAACAGGCGATAGTTTTCATCAATTTCCTTATAAGTAAGTAATCACTATTCAAGTAGCTGGAAATTTCTTTGCAAACACGGCTTTAAACTGTCATTTATCCTTACACAAACTATTCAGATCAATCCCCTAGCTTCCCACAAGTAAGTCAAAAGTTATTATCAGCTTATCCACAAAAGAACTAAACGAAATATAGTCACTGACTTATTATTTTTTGGGTACAAGTACGTTAGTAACTAGGAATTACCATTAAGTAACAATAACTTACCGTTTACATATATCTGATTGCGCAACGATCAAAATAGAATATCCTTTATAGCCTTAAAAGTTATCTACAAACACTGTGCATAAACTGTATAGGTGTAGGAACGTAACTAGGGTATAACTCTGTGAATAGATAGGGCTGTGTATAAGTAACCTATATATCCACAACTTACACGGAGGGTATGCAGACTATATATCCACTATTTATGCGTACTTATCATTGCTCTAACATCATGATAATAAAGAATAAAAGCTGATTATCACCAGAAAACTGCTTACTTAATAATAACTATAATTATAAGAAAACATATATATATATACTTTAAATAATATAATTCTTTACTTAAAAAGAAGCTAAACAGTATTGTATAAAAAATGATCATTCCTAATACCGCTAAGTAAATGTATAATCAGCGGCCATTTCAGAACTCTTATTTTCCATACGTGCTTAAAAGTCTTAATCAGATCTAACAGCATTCTTTTTAGAGGTATTACAACAGTGGATTTTCCAACCCACTTTGATGTCATTGTTATTGGTGGCGGTCATGCAGGAACAGAAGCAGCTTTAGCTTCTGCTCGTACAGGTGCAAAAACTTTATTGTTAACCCATAACATTGAAACCTTAGGACAGATGTCATGTAACCCTGCTATTGGGGGCATAGGCAAAAGTCACTTGGTTAAAGAGATTGATGCATTAGATGGCGCTATGGCACGTGCGACAGATAAGGGAGGAATTCAATTTAGAATATTGAATTCACGTAAAGGACCTGCTGTAAGAGCCACACGTGCTCAAGCAGATCGAATACTCTATAAAGCTGCCGTTAGAGAAATATTAGAGAGTCAGCCAAATCTTGATATTTTTCAGCAATCGGCTGATGACTTAATCATTGAAGGTGATTCAGTCAAAGGTGTTGTTACTCAAACGGGGATACGTTTTAAAGCTAAATCTGTTGTATTAACGGCAGGGACTTTCCTCGGTGGAGTCATCCATATAGGTTTAGAAAATCATTCAGGAGGTCGTGCAGGCGATCCTCCATCAATTGCATTAGCAAAACGTTTGCGTGAACTTCCGTTTAGAGTTGATCGACTCAAAACCGGAACGCCACCAAGAATTGATGCGCGAAGCGTTGATTTCTCATTAATGCAAGAACAGCCAGGTGATACACCAACACCTGTTATGTCATATATGGGTCAGTTAAGTGATCATCCTAAGCAGATAAGTTGCTATATCACTTATACGAATGAAAAGACCCACGACATATTACGTAGTGGTCTTGATAGATCACCCATGTATACGGGTGTTATTGAGGGAGTGGGACCACGCTACTGTCCTTCGATTGAAGATAAGATCATGCGTTTTGCCGATAAAGACCAACATCAAGTATTCGTTGAACCTGAAGGTTTAACAACTTATGAGCTTTATCCAAATGGGATATCAACGAGTTTACCCTTTGATGTTCAATTAGCGGCTGTACAATCAATCCGTGGTTTTGAAAATGCGCATATTGTTCGACCTGGCTATGCCATAGAGTACGATTTCTTCAATCCGCAGGATCTGAAACACACACTAGAAACCAAATATATGGATGGTCTCTACTTTGCCGGTCAGATTAACGGAACAACGGGTTATGAAGAAGCGGGTGCTCAAGGTTTATTAGCGGGAGCGAATGCGGCTTTACGTGCGCTCGATAAAGAACAGTGGTACCCACGCAGAGACGAAGCGTATATCGGTGTTTTAGTTGATGACTTGATCACTTTAGGTACATCTGAACCTTATCGTATGTTTACCAGCCGTGCTGAATATCGTTTGATTCTACGTGAAGACAATGCGGATCTACGTTTAACGGAAAAAGGTAGAGAGCTAGGTTTAGTGGGGGATGAACGTTGGCAAGCATTTTGTGAAAAGAAAGAATCGATTGAACGTGAACAGCAGCGTTTAAAAGAGACTTGGATTCAACCTGGATCTGCTGAGGCGAATGAACTCGCTCCGAAATTGAAGACTCCTCTTTCGCGTGAATATAATTTAGCTGATCTACTGAAGCGTCCAGAATTATCTTATCGAGATATTGCTGATTTGAAGGGTGAATCGGTTAAAAATAATCAAGTTTCTGAGCAAGTTGAGATTCACAATAAATACGCGGGATATATTGATCGACAGAAAGATGAAATTGAGCAGATGCGTCGTCAAGAGAATACCGCACTGCCTGATGCATTTGACTATGATCAAGTGGGCGGTTTATCAAACGAATTAAAAGCGAAGCTAAAAGAGATCCGCCCTGAGACAATCTCTCAGGCATCAAGAATCCAAGGAATGACACCGGCAGCGATTTCGCTACTGTTGGTTTATTTGAAAAAACATCAGTTAAGTAAAACAGGGCAGGCCACTACTTCATGAACCATGTTACTCAAGAAGCATTAGAGTCTGCTCTGCTGAAAGGTATTAAAAAATTAGGTTTAGATATTGATGAGTCAAAAGTTGAGCAATTGATTCGTTATCTAAATTTATTAATCAAATGGAACAAGGCGTACAATCTAACAGCAGTGAGAGATCCGCTGGAGATGGTAAATCGTCATTTGATTGATAGCTTAAGTATTGTACCGTTTGTCAAAGGTAAGAGAATTATTGATGTGGGTAGCGGCCCAGGTCTTCCGGGTATTCCTTTGGCTATATGCTATCCAGATCTGCCGGTTACTACTTTGGATAGTAATGGCAAGAAAACACGCTTTCAGCTTCAGGTTAAAACAGAGCTGTTGCTCGATAACCTCACAATCGTGAATAATCGAGTTGAAAATTGTGATTTTGAACCTTTTGATCAAGTTATATCCAGAGCTTTTGCATCAATTAGCGATATGATCAACTGGACACAGCAGCTTTGTCATCAAGAAGGTGTTTTTCTTGCTATGAAAGGTCTGTATCCTGAAGATGAATTATCAGCTTTACCTGAAGGTTTCGAATTAAAAACTTGTCATCGTTTGCAAGTACCAGAGACTGAAGGGGAAAGACACCTACTCGTTTTAGGGAGACGCTAGGCGTGGCAAAGATCTTAACGATCACAAACCAGAAAGGAGGCGTAGGGAAAACAACTACCTGCGTTAATCTGGCAGCTTCATTGGCTGCTACCAAAAAACGGGTGTTGCTGGTGGATCTTGATCCTCAGGGCAATGCCAGTATGGGTAGTGGTATTGATAAACACGCTCTTGAAAATACGGTATATGAAGTTTTAACTGACAAAGTTCATATCAGTGAGGCGATCAATCGGGATACGGTGGGTGGTTATGATCTTATTGGGTCTAATGGCGATCTAACCGCAGCAGAAGTTGAACTGTTACAAATTCCGCGACGTGAGTTTCGCCTGAAAATGGCGCTTATGGAAGTGGCGGATGATTACGATTTTGTTTTGATCGATAATCCACCCTCATTAAATTTATTGACTGTGAACGCGTTAGCCTCTTCCGCAGGTGTCATTATTCCGATGCAGTGTGAATATTATGCCCTTGAAGGTATATCTGCATTGATTGGCACGATCGATAAAATTAATAAACGATTGAACCCCGCTCTTAAAATTGAAGGGATCTTACGTACAATGTTTGATCCGCGTATGAGTCTGACAAAGGATGTATCTTCACATCTAGTTGAGTATTTTGGTGATAAGGTCTATCGCACCGTAATTCCAAGAAATATTAGACTCGCCGAGGCACCTAGCCACGGCTTACCCGCGTTGCTATACGATAAAAATTCGCGTGGTGCTGTTGCATACCTTGCATTAGCAGGAGAGCTCATTCGCCGTACAAAATTAGAAGAAAAAGAAAAATCACAGGAAGCATAATCGATGGCTAAAAAACGTGGACTGGGAAAAGGTCTAGATGCTCTATTGTCGAGCGTTAATGACGTTGAAGAGAAAGTATCGACACCGGAAGCGGAAGCAATCGATGGATACCGGTTGTTGCCTGTAGATGTAATTCAGCGTGGTCGTTATCAACCACGTCGCGATATTGAACCTCAAGCGCTTGAAGAGTTAGCTAATTCAATTAAAGCGCAAGGGGTGATGCAACCAATCGTTGTTCGCCCTATTGATTCAGATCGATATGAGATTATCGCGGGTGAACGTCGTTGGCGTGCAACACAGATGGCTGAATTATTCGAAATTCCAGCGATCGTCAAAGATGTGCCTGATGAAGCGGCCATTGCCATGGCCCTGATTGAAAATATTCAGCGTGAAAATTTAAACCCGATTGAAGAAGCTATATCTCTTCAGCGGTTACAGGAAGAGTTTGAGCTTACTCAGCAGGAAGTCGCTGATGCAGTTGGCAAATCTCGTTCGGCAGTAACTAACCTTTTGCGTTTAATGAATTTGACAGATGAAGTCAAAAAAATGCTTGAGTACGGTGATCTAGAGATGGGTCATGCACGTGCATTACTCTCTCTTGAGTCAGAAAAACAGATTATGGCTGCTCATGAGATATCCGGCCAAGGTTTGTCTGTACGTCAAACTGAAGCTTTGGTTAAAAAGCTACAGCAAGAGAACGAACCTGCGGTTGAAAAGAAAAAGCCAGTAGAAAATGTAAGGCTTAATGAGCTTGCTGGAGAGCTTTCAATTCGCTTTGCAACCAACGTCGCTATTTCTGAAAATGCCAAAGGAAAAGGCAAAATTACTATCAATTATGACGATGCTGAAACATTAGATTCTATATTAGAAGTCCTTAAATAACGGCAAGAATTACTACTTTGGCACCTAATAAAACTGACATAACGCACATAATGCTACGACATTAGTGCAAATGCGTAATATGGCGGTTGTCTCAACCGCTCTAAGCTCATATAATCGGCACGCTTTTGGGCTATGTGTGCTCCCAAATAGGGCAATGTTAGGAATTGTGTTTAAAGGTTGTATTTAATGACAATGGACAACTCAAACCAGAAACAAGGTGTCCATAGTCGAAAAACCCGAAAACAAATTTTTAGAATATTCCTATTACAAGCTGTTTTATGTGTAGTTGTTGCAACTGCATTGTTACTTGATAGTAAGATGACAGCTTGGTCAGCATTATTAGGTGGTGGTTTATATATATTACCTAATCTCTATTTTGCGCACCGTGCGTTAACTTTTCGCGATAAACAATCTGCGGGAAGAGCGTTAGCCGAAATGTATGTGAGCCAAATATGGAAAATGGGAATAAGCATACTGGCATTTGCTGCTGTGTTTATCTTGATTCATCCTCTGAATCCATTTTCCCTATTTGGCACATTCATCTTGATGCAGATCACAGCGTGGTTCGCTCAGATGAAACTAAATAATCGATTCCTAAAACTTTGAACGAGAGAAACTGAGAATGGCTAGTGAAGGCGGAACTCTCACCTCCTCAGAATATATTTCCCACCACTTAACCAATTTAACATTTGGTAAATTGCCTGAAGGCGTTTCACGCTACGATGGCTCAGTGGTAGGTGAGGGTGGTACTTGGACATTTGCACATGGTGCTGAAGCAGCTGATATGGGCTTCTGGGCAATCAACGTAGATACAATGGGTTGGTCTATTGTTCTAGGTGTATTGTTTACTTGGTTGTTTAGTAAAGTTGCGAAATCTGCGACTTCTGGCGTGCCTGGAAGTACACAGAACTTTGTTGAAACGATTATTGAATTCGTTGATGACAACGTTAAAAGCATTTTCCATCATAAAAATCCAATGATAGCGCCGCTATCACTTACGATTTTTGTATGGATCTTCCTGATGAACACAATGGATTTGATTCCTGTAGATTGGATTCCTTTCATTGCATCAGAGATGGGTATTCCTTACATGAAGGTTGTACCTACAACAGATATCAATGCAACAGCAGGTATGGCTCTTAGCGTATTTGCACTGATTGTATTCTATAGCATCAAGCAGAAAGGCTTGGGTGGTTTCTTAGCTGAACTATCTTTCCAGCCTCTTGGTAAATGGATGCTTCCGTTCAACTTGTTCCTAGAACTTGTCGGCCTGTTCGCTAAGCCAATCTCTTTGGCTCTTCGACTGTTCGGTAATATGTACGCTGGTGAAATGATCTTCATCCTGATCGCTTTACTACCGTTCTGGGCGCAATGGGTACTTTCTGTACCTTGGGCAATTTTCCATATTTTGGTAATTACCCTACAGGCGTTCATATTCATGGTCCTAACGATTGTTTATATGGCTATGGCATATGATCACCATTAAGGGTGATTGTTCATAAAGAAGAAAAGCAGTAAATAAAAGATTTTTTTAAATTTTAAACTTAAGTGGAGATAAAACTGATGGAAATGGCATTGCTGTACATCGCTGGTGCGCTGATGTTGGGTCTAGGCAGCGTAGGTGCTGCGGTTGGTATCGGTATCCTAGGTGGTAAATTCCTAGAAGGTGCTGCTCGTCAGCCTGAACTGATTCCTCTTCTACGTACGCAGTTCTTCATCGTAATGGGTCTAGTAGATGCTGTACCTATGATCGGTGTTGGTCTTGGTTTGTACGTACTGTTCGCTGTTGCGTAAGTAACTACAAGTCGTAAGACTGACTTGTCGATTAACTTAATCAACCGCGAGAGGTAATGGCGTGAATATCAATCTAACCATCATTGGTCAGGCCATCGCTTTCTTTATTTTTGTTGTTTTCTGCATGAAATATGTATGGCCACCTATTACGGCCGCACTAGCAGAGCGCAAAAAGAAGATTGCAGAAGGTTTGGACGCTGCTGATCGTGCTGAGCGTGATTTACAGTTGGCTCAAGAAAAAGCCACTGAAAATATGCGTAAAGGCAAAGAAGAAGCAGCCGCCATCATTGAACAGGCTAACAAGCGCGCTAACCAGATCATCGAAGAAGCTAAAGATAAAGCTGTTGAAGAAGCAGGTCGTGTTAAAGCGGCAGCTACAGCTGAACTAGAACAGGAAGTTAACCAGGCACGTGAAACTTTACGTGGTCAGGTTGCTACTCTAGCCCTAGCGGGTGCAGAGAAGATTCTAGAAGCATCTATTGATGAAAAGGCACATGCTAAGCTTGTTGAAAAACTGGCCGCTGAGCTTTAAAGCGAGGTTTAACGATGGCTGAAGTCAACACTGTCGCTCGGCCTTATACCAAAGCAGCTTTCGAGTTTGCAATGGATAAGGGTAACCTTGATCAGTGGTCTGCTCTTCTCTCTTTAGCTGCAGCTGCAGTTGAAGATGAAAAAGTAGCGAGTGTACTGAACAACCCTGCACTGACAGATTCTCAGAAAGCTGACCTTATGGTTAGCATTTGTGAAGATGCAGATGAAGCGGGCAAGAATTTCCTTAAGCTTCTAGCTGGGAACAAACGTTTGGCATTATTGCCTGAGATCGCTCAACAGTTTAATACACTGAAAGCTGATCAAGAGAAGTCACTAGATATTGAAGTGACAACTGCGTTTGAACTGCTAGATGCCCAGCAGGAAAAACTTGCACAGGCACTGAAAACCAAACTAGGTCGTGATGTAACACTGACTGCACAGGTAGATAAAACTATTCTGGGTGGTGTGGTAGTTCGCACAGACGACTTAGTGATCGACGGCTCCGTTCGTGCTCGACTTGCGAAGTTGGCCGAAGCGATGAATTCCTGAGGGGAATAAAGCATGCAGCAACTGAATCCTTCTGAGATCAGTGAGATTCTCAAGAAGCGCATTGAAAATATCGATGTGACTTCAGAAGCCCGTAATGAGGGCACTGTAGTAAGCGTTTCCGATGGTATCATTACGATCCACGGTCTTGCTGACGTAATGTACGGGGAAATGATCGAATTCCCTGGCGGTATCTATGGTATGGCTCTTAACCTTGAGCGTGATTCCGTAGGTGCTGTTGTATTGGGTGACTACCAGGACCTAGTAGAAGGTGCTACTGCACGTTGTACTGGACGTATCTTGGAAGTGCCAATTGGTCCGGAACTGCAGGGTCGTGTAGTAGACGCTCTGGGTAACCCGATCGATGGCAAAGGCCCAATCGATACTAAATTAACTGACGCTGTAGAAAAGGTTGCACCTGGTGTAATCGAACGTCAGGGCGTAGATCAGCCAGTTCAGACTGGTCTGAAAGCAATCGATTCCATGGTGCCGGTTGGCCGTGGTCAGCGTGAGCTGATCATCGGAGACCGTCAGATTGGTAAATCTGCGATTGCAATCGACGCTATCATCAACCAGAAAGGTACAGGCGTTAAATGTATCTACGTTGCAGTAGGCCAGAAACAGTCTACTATCGCTAACGTTGTACGTAAGCTTGAAGAGCACGGCGCAATGGATCACACCATTGTTGTTGCTGCTGGTGCCGCTGATCCTGCAGCAATGCAGTTCTTGGCTCCATACGCTGGTTGTACAATGGGTGAATACTTCCGTGACCGCGGTGAAGACGCTCTGATCGTATACGATGACCTGACTAAACAGGCATGGGCTTACCGTCAGATCTCTCTATTGCTCCGTCGTCCACCAGGTCGTGAAGCATACCCAGGTGACGTATTCTACTTGCACTCTCGTCTACTTGAGCGTGCATCGCGTGTTAACGCTGACTACGTTGAGAAATTCACCAATGGTGAAGTTAAGGGCCAGACTGGTTCCCTAACATCTCTACCTGTAATCGAAACACAGGGCGGTGACGTTTCTGCGTTCGTACCAACTAACGTAATCTCCATCACTGATGGTCAGATCTTCCTAGAATCTGACTTGTTCAACTCAGGTGTACGTCCAGCTATCAACGCTGGTCTATCGGTATCTCGAGTAGGTGGTGCGGCTCAGACTAAAATCATCAAGAAGCTAGGTGGCGGTGTTCGTCTAGCATTGGCTCAGTACCGTGAGCTAGCAGCGTTCGCACAGTTCGCTTCTGACCTTGATGACGCGACTCGTGCTCAGCTTGAGCATGGTCAGGCTGTAACTGAGCTAATGAAGCAGAAGCAGTACTCCCCAATGTCTATTGCTGACATGGGTCTGAGTCTGTTTGCTGCCAACGAAGGTTACCTATCTGGTGTAGATCTGAACAAGATCCTAGACTTTGAATCTGCGTTGATCTCTTTCTTCAACAGCGAATACGCTGATCTGATGACTGATATCAACAAGTCTGGCAGCTACTCTGATGAGATTGCTGCACAGTTCAAAGCTGGTATTGAAAAGTTCAAGTCTACCCAAACTTGGTAAGAGCTCGTTACGAGTGAGTGATCTGCATGAAGCGATTCATGCAGATCTAACACTAAGTCAAGGTTAATAGGCGGAACTATGGCAGTCGGAAAAGAGATTAAGACAAAGATTGCGAGTGTGCAGAGCACGCGGAAGATTACCAGCGCTATGGAAATGGTTGCTGCTTCTAAGATGCGTAAAGCACAGGATCGCATGGAGTCATCTCGGCCGTACGCCCGGAGTATCCGTGGTGTAATTCAGCACCTAGCCAAGTCTAATCCTGAGTACAAACATCTGTACATGCAGGATCGTGAGACTAAACGCGTTGGTTTTATTGTTGTTGCAACCGACCGTGGCTTGTGTGGTGGTTTGAACGTGAATGCGTTCAAAGTAGCTGTTAAAAGCATGAAAGAGTTCCATGATCAAAATATCGAAATTGATATTTGTTCACTAGGTAGCAAATCTGCGACGTTCTTTAAGAATTTCGGCGGAAATGTAGTTGCTGCTAAAGCTCAGTTAGGTGATGCCCCTGAAGTGGCTGACCTAATTGGTGCAGTGAAGGTCATGCTTGATGCTTACGACGAAGGCAAACTGGATAAATTGTACGTTGTATCTAACGAATTCGTTAATACAATGACCCAGGCGCCAAAAGTTGAACAACTGCTTCCACTTAAGGCAGAAGATGACAATGAAGGTCTCAATCATCACTGGGATTACTTGTATGAACCGGATGCTAAAGAGCTGTTAAACGGCTTGCTGGTTCGTTACATAGAGTCCTTGGTCTATCAGGCCGTGGTTGAGAACAATGCCTGTGAACAGGCAGCACGAATGCTGGCAATGAAGAATGCAACTGATAATGCCGGCGATATGATCGGCGAGCTTGAAATGATTTATAACAAAGCTCGTCAAGCGGCGATTACTCAGGAAATTTCTGAGATCGTTAGTGGTGCTGCGGCTGTTTAATGCAGTAAACAGGTTAAATTTTAAGAGGATCCGAACATGAGTAGCGGAACTATTGTTCAGATTATCGGCGCTGTTGTAGACGTGGAATTCCCACGCGCATCAGTACCGAAGGTTTACGACGCGTTAACCGTCGGTAAAACCGGCCTGACATTAGAAGTTCAGCAGCAGCTGGGCGACGGTGTTGTACGTGCAATTGCAATGGGTCAGACTGAAGGCGTAAGCCGCGGCTGGGAAGTTGAAAATACTGGTGCGCCAGTTTCTGTACCTGTTGGTACAGCGACTCTAGGTCGTATCATGGACGTACTTGGTAACCCAATTGATGAATGTGGCGATATTGGTGAAGAGGCGCGTATGCCTATCCACCGTAAAGCCCCTTCTTATGAAGAACAGTCAGCGTCTAACGACCTACTAGAAACTGGTATCAAGGTAATTGACTTGGTTTGCCCGTTTGCGAAAGGTGGTAAAGTTGGTCTGTTTGGTGGTGCTGGTGTAGGTAAAACAGTAAACATGATGGAGCTGATCCGTAACATCGCGATCGAGCACTCAGGTTTCTCTGTATTTGCTGGTGTAGGTGAGCGTACTCGTGAGGGTAACGACTTCTACTATGAGATGAAAGAATCCAACGTATTGGATAAAGTATCTCTAGTATACGGCCAGATGAATGAGCCTCCAGGTAACCGTCTTCGCGTAGCGTTGACTGGTCTTACTATGGCGGAAGCTTTCCGTGACGAAGGTCGTGACGTACTGTTGTTCGTAGACAACATCTACCGTTACACTCTTGCGGGAACAGAGGTATCTGCACTGCTAGGCCGTATGCCTTCAGCGGTAGGTTACCAGCCAACACTAGCGGAAGAGATGGGCGTTCTTCAGGAACGTATCACTTCTACTAAGAAAGGTTCTATCACATCTATCCAGGCTGTATACGTACCTGCGGATGACTTG
>DJLT01000072.1:0-32227 GCA_002435145.1 Neptuniibacter sp. UBA6509 | reverse complement strand
GGATGACTTGACTGACCCGTCTCCAGCAACAACCTTCTCGCATCTTGATGCGACAGTAGTACTGTCTCGTCAAATCGCAGAATTGGGTATCTACCCAGCGGTTGACCCACTGGATTCGACTTCACGTCAGCTTGATCCATTGGTTATCGGCCAGGAGCATTATGATATTGCTCGTCAGGTACAGGGTGTTCTTCAGCGTTATAAAGAGCTGAAAGATATCATTGCTATCTTGGGTATGGATGAGTTGTCTGAAGAAGACAAGCAGGTTGTAACGCGTGCTCGTAAGATCCAGCGTTTCCTATCTCAGCCATTCTTCGTTGCTGAAGTATTCACTGGTTCTCCAGGTAAGTACGTATCTCTTAAAGATACAATCAGCGGCTTTAAAGGCATCCTTGAAGGACAGTACGACGACCTACCAGAACAAGCGTTCTACATGGTCGGCGGTATGGACGAAGCGATCGAAAAAGCTAAAAGCATGTAAATGCTTTTAGCTAACCTTTACGAGGTATAAATATGGCTATGACTGTTCATTGCGACATCGTTAGTGCTGAGAACGAAATCTTCTCTGGCCTGATCGAATTCGTATCCGTAACAGGTAGCCTGGGTGACTTGGGTGTTTACCCAGGTCACGCTCCGCTTCTGACGGAACTGAAACCAGGACCTGTCGAATTACGTAAACAGGGTGGCGAACAGGATATCTTTTATGTATCCGGTGGCTTCTTCGAGGTTCAACCTCACAAGGTAACTATTCTTGCAGACACTGCTCTGCATGCAGCAGACCTTGATGAAGCAGCAGCGCAAGAAGCTCAGAATCATGCTGAACAAGCAATGGCTGATAAAACTTCCGAGTTCGAATACTCGAAAGCGGCATCTCAGCTTGCAGAAGCAGCAGCTCAGCTTCGTACTCTACAGGAGATTCGTAAAAAGCTTGGTCGCTAAGACCCTTTTTACAATCGACGATATAAAAGGCAACCTTCGGGTTGCCTTTTTCGTTTATGGAAAATTATTTATTAATCTGTAGCCAATACAGAGAAGGATAAGACATTAGCGGAGAGCCTACTTATTATAAAAGCCGCCAAAGCGTATTAAAGATAATCTTTTGAGCTGCTGCAACTTCAGCTGAATTTATCACTACCGCGGTGGGATAATTCTCAGATGCCAGAGAGATAATGGCGCATTTGGGAGGATAGATAGCAATATACGCAGCATCGACTTTACCCTCAGTTTTTATCCACTTACGTTCTGATAACTCTGCATCCTCACCGCCATCGCCAATTGCTATTACCTGTACGCTTATACCACGCTGTATACGTTGATTAGTGAAGTTGGGGAAAGGTCGATAAAGGTGTTGCCTAATCGGCTTAGAGGAGAAGACTGAATAGCTTTGTTCCTCAGAATTATCAACAGTCCCTAGAATATCTTTAAGTACATGTTCTATACCCTCATCACCCTCATAGAATTGAACATTAGCAGTATTAAAGTCAGGCTTTAAGTGCTGAAGTTCAGGAATAATACTCTGTTTAAGTGTGTCTATCGCTTGTTCTATTCC
Organism: Neptuniibacter sp. UBA6509; assembly: GCA_002435145.1. Lineage (GTDB taxonomy): Bacteria > Pseudomonadota > Gammaproteobacteria > Pseudomonadales > Balneatricaceae > Neptuniibacter. The sequence goes on along the minus strand of DJLT01000072.1, from coordinate 30,678 downwards.
TGAACGGCGCTCTTCAGCAAGTTGTAATAAGTAATCTGGGTCGACTGGAGAAAATAGGCGACGTTTACCTTTAGGAAGGTACGTAACGATCCCTTTACGTTGCATCTCTTTGAGACTTTCGTATGTGCTGCCACGATTAATGTCAGATTTATCAGCAATTGCGCGAATGGAACTTGCTCCTAAAGAGAGAAGGGCCCTATAGATCTCAGTTTCACGGGCTGTTAAGCCGAGTAGTTCAAATATTTCATTATTCATAATTGTCATAAAGTTTGTGACAAAAGGGATTGTATGAAACTATTTTTACTTTAAAGTGCGTCAATAATAAAGCGGTAATTATTAATCTAGGCGCAAGGCCACAAGGATAGTTTTACATTATGTCAGTCGACGTTGTCATTTTAGCTGCCGGACAGGGCAGCCGTATGAAATCAAACCTGCCAAAAGTACTTCATAAAGTCGGTGGAAAGCCGATGGTTCAACATGTAATCGATACAGCTACGCAGATGGCTGATGTTGATACACATGTTGTGATTGGTCATGGAGCAGACCTACTTCGCCAATCGCTAGAAGGTCAGACACTTAATTTTGCTTTGCAGGCTGAACAGAAAGGTACAGGTCATGCTGTGGCTCAGGCAATGCCTAATGTTGCCGAAGATAGTGTGGTGTTGATTCTCTATGGAGATGTTCCCTTAACTCAAGCTGCGACTATGCAAGAGATGGTTAACATTGCCGCCACAGGAGATCTGGCACTATTAACGGTAAATCTTAAAGATCCGACAGGATATGGCCGTATTGTTAGAAATAGTGATGATCAGGTTATCGCTATTGTGGAACATAAGGATGCAACAGCTGAGCAGCATCTTATCACTGAAGTGAACACTGGAATATTAGCGGTTAAAAGCCAATATTTAGCCGACTGGTTACCTCAGCTTTCCTCTGAGAATGCCCAAGGTGAATATTATCTGACAGATATTATTGCCATGGCTGCTCAGGGTGGTGTGCAGATCAGTGCAATACAGCCAGAAGCCGAAGAGGAAGTGCAGGGCGTTAACAATCGTGTTCAGCTGGCTGAACTAGAGCGTTGGTATCAACTGCAACGTGCTGAGTGGTTGATGGTTAATGGCGCTACGCTTGCAGACCCTTCTCGTATAGATGTGAGAGGCAATGTAAATATTGGACTGGATCTACTGATCGATGTGAATGTTGTACTGGAAGGCGATGTAACGCTGGGAGATAACGTTATTATTGAGCCTAACTGCTATCTAAAAAATTGTACGATTGGTGCTGGCACACATATAAAAGCTAATACGGTTATTGAAGATGCGGTGGTTGCTGAATCATGTGATATAGGTCCCTTTGCGCGTCTACGTCCAGGTACTCAGCTGGCTAACAAAGCGAAAATCGGTAACTTTGTTGAAACCAAAAAAGCGATTGTTGGAGAGGGATCTAAAATTAATCACCTGTCTTACGTTGGTGATGCAATTTTAGGTAAAGATGTAAATGTAGGTGCGGGTACTATTACCTGTAATTACGATGGTGTTAATAAATCAACGACTGAAATCGACGATAATGCATTCATTGGTTCAAATACAGCTCTCGTTGCCCCAGTCAAAGTAGGCAAAATGGCAACGGTTGGTGCAGGCTCTACAATTAGCAAAGATATTGATCCAGCTGCATTAGCTGTTACAAGGGCGAAACAAACCTCAATTAAGAATTGGCCGCGTCCGCAGAAAAAAGAGAAAGGAAACTAATATGTGTGGAATTGTAGGTGCCGTTGCTGCACGCCCTGTACAAGATATTTTAGTGGAAGGCTTGCGCCGTCTTGAATACCGAGGATATGACTCTGCGGGTGTCGCACTTTATACCGGATCACAAGTGGAGCGTTGCCGTCGCAATGGTAAAGTACAGTCGTTAGCGGATGCATTACAAGATAACCCGCTGATAGGTACAACAGGTATTGCGCACACGCGTTGGGCGACACATGGTGTCCCTCATGAACGTAATGCACATCCGCACATGTCGTCTGATCTTTTAGCTATTGTGCATAATGGCATTATTGAAAACTTTGAAGCGCTCAAAGAGATGCTTCAGAGTGATGGCTATGTATTTTCTTCTGATACTGACACTGAAGTGATCGCTCATTTACTTGCTAAGCAGTTGAAAACCGAACCTGTATTGCAAAATGCTGTAGCCAGTATTATCAAACAGTTAGAAGGTGCATATGCACTTGGGGTGATTCATAAGGACCATCCTGAGCAGTTAGTAACCGCACGAAAAGGTAGCCCTTTAGTTATTGGTGTGGGCATCGGTGAGAATTTTATTGCTTCTGATCAGCTTGCTTTACTGCAAGTAACTGACCGCTTTATGTTTTTAGAAGATGGTGATGTTGCAACGTTAACCGCTTCTGAAATTACTGTTTTTGATCATAATGGCGAAGCTGTTGAGCGTGAAGTTACGCAATTTGAACACGGTATTAGCGCAGCGGATAAAGGCGAATTTAAGCATTATATGCTTAAAGAGATCTACGAACAGCCTGAGGTTATTAGCGCTTGTCTTGAAGGCAGGATTAGCGGTGATAAATTACTAGAGCAGTGCTTTGGTAGCCAAGCGGCAGCCGTTTTTGATCAAGTAAAACAGGTACAGATTATTGCTTGCGGAACAAGCTTCCATGCTGGCCTTGTTGCTAAATATTGGATTGAAGATCTAGTCGGCATCCCTTGTATGATTGAGGTGGCAAGTGAGTACCGCTATCGACCTGTAGTGATTGCTGAGGGCACTTTGTTCTTAACGATCTCTCAATCAGGTGAAACAGCCGATACCTTAGCCGCTCTTCGTGAAGTTAAGTCTCGCGTGTTGGCCTCACTTGTTATCTGCAACGTGCCTGGAAGCACCTTAGTACGTGAATCAGATCTATGTTTGATGACTAATGCGGGCCCTGAGATCGGTGTTGCGTCCACAAAGGCATTTACTACACAGCTTGTTGCGCTAATGTTAACGACGATTGCGTTAGGCCGTAGAAACAATATGACGGCTGATACGGAAGCTCGGATTATTCAAGCATTAAGAGCGTTACCTCTACAAGTTGAGAATGCATTAGGTATGGATTCAGATATTGAAAACATGTCCCAAGCGTTTGCAGAGAAGAACCACGCTTTATTCTTAGGCCGTGGTACTTTGTATCCGATCGCTAAAGAAGGCGCGCTTAAGTTAAAAGAGATCTCCTACATTCATGCGGAATCTTACCCCGCAGGCGAACTAAAACATGGCCCTCTCGCTTTAGTTGATAAGGATATGCCTGTAGTTGCTGTGGCTCCTCAAAACGATATGCTCGATAAACTCAAAGCAAATCTTCAGGAAGTGAAAGCACGTGGTGGAGAATTGTTCGTTTTTGCAGGCTCTGATCGAGTCAGTAAAGAGGAAGCAACGTATTTATTGAATATGCCTGAGTGTGATGAGGTGATGCAGCCGGTTCTCTATACCATTCCGTTACAGCTATTTTCATATCATGTTGCTGTGTTAAAAGGCACTGATGTTGATCAACCACGTAACTTGGCTAAGTCTGTAACCGTTGAATAATATTAAATTAGGCATAAAAAAACGCCGCGCGGTTAAACCGTAGCGGCGTTTTTTATATAGCTGTTGAGTTTAACTATAATCTGCCGGGCTGTAGCCGCCTTCGATTCCTTTAGATGCCAATGCCACTGCATCATGAGCGTGTAGGCTTTCAAAGTGTTCTACTTTAAGCCAGAAATCAGAATAAAGAGGCTGATTCTGTAATGCCTGTTTAACACGGCGAGCAGCATCTTCGCAGAACATTAAGTTGTGACCATTTAAACGGGCAAACTCCTGTTCATCCGCACGTTTTACCGCTGTTTGTACGGGTGTTTTCAGTGCATCTTCAACTTGATCGATTAGATCAGTCAGAGGGAAAGCGCCCATATCTTTCGTTAACTTAACCCACGCAGTTGCTTGGCTACGTTGACTATGAGGAGTAGCAAAAGAGCCTTTCTCAGAGAGTAACCATTTTTCTACATCTTCGACATTGATGCCTTCTTTACCTTCAAAATCAGCACTAAATGCTTGTTGTAACAGCTGACGAGCTAAGGCTGCAGAGCATGGGCACGTAGAAGAGTAAGGAACACGTGTTGCGAGTTCCAAAACAACTTCATCATTTTTCAGCGTAGCGCGCAGGGTCGTTTTATAGTTTTTCCAGCCGTTATTATCACTTTTAAGAGCATCGCGCTTAATTAAGAAATCAAATTCGAAATTAAGGAATACCTGAGTACTGATATCGTGATGGCTGTCTAAAAGATGAGATAAAAAGTCGGTTAGTGCTGGCACATTAAGTGTTTGGTTTTCAAAAAAGTTACTTAATGCTAAGTATAAGCGGGACATATGAATACCCTTAACTTTGGGGTTAACCAAGTTAACGTAGGTATTTACACGGGCTTCTATATCATTGACACCCAGCTTACTGTCTTCGAATTGCAATGGGACGGTTATTCCGTTCATGCCTACCCAATCCAAAGAGCCGTGAATCTCAGGGTTTTGGTTACTGGTAACGTCAGGCAAATTGGTCATGAATAGGTCTTCCACTTAAATAGTTGCAATAATCAGAGTTCAAAACAATATTTCAGACAGCGTTTAGTTAACGCGTCTCAAGAGCTACTGTTGCTTCATTCTACATTCAATATAGTTAGATGAGGGCACTTTAGCTAAAAACAAGCGCTATCTGGCAATGTAGAATGGAGCTGTTATTCATCATTTTGGCGTAATTTATTCATCTGAAATTAGTCAAAAAGTACTAACTTAGATTTAGAGCGACGTACAATACCTCTAGGCAAAGGGTTTTTGCAAATTTAAGATGTTAAATAGGCTATTGTTGAATGCTTATTTTGGGAAGAAGGGAACGATTGTGCCGTGATAAAGCTATATTTATATGTTTTTGTTCGAAAATAGCTGATTAAGTCTGACATTATTAGATATTTTGCGCTTATCTATTTACTCTTGAGTGATAAGATCATAAAAAATAAGTAAAAGTGCCATTTAAGGTGCAATGCATAGTCTTATAGGAGGCCTATTGCATGAATGATTCTGTTACTAGCTTTGCGATTAACTTTATTGCTTTTGTTGGTATTGCATTTCTTCTGCTATTTGTAATCGCTTCAGTGGTTGCTTTGGTTATTTACCAGATAGATAAACATCAAACTGCCCAGACGATAAGGCGAAATTATCCTTTAATTGGCCGCTTTAGGTATTTTTTTGAGCATGTGGGAGAGTTTTTTCGTCAATATTTCTTTGCGATGGATCGAGAGGAGATGCCGTTTAACCGAGCGCAGCGCTCTTGGGTATATCGCGCGGCTAAAAACGTTGATAGCACGATCGCTTTTGGTTCTTCACGTGATTTGAGAATACCGGGCACTTATTATTTCTTGAATTGTCCTTTTCCTACCTTAAAAGAAGATGCCGTTAAAACCCAAAGTTTGCGCATTGGGCCTTATTGTCGTGAACCCTATGATGCAGCTTCCTTCTTTAATATATCGGGTATGAGCTACGGTGCAATGTCGAAGCCGGCAGTGCAAGCTTTGGCACAAGGTGCTAAAAAAGCAGGTTGCTGGATGAACACCGGAGAAGGAGGGGTATCTCCTTTTCACTTAGAAGCCGGGTGCGATATTGTTTATCAAATAGGCACGGCTAAATACGGACTTAGGGACGCTGATGGCAAACTTTGTGATGAAAAGCTAAAAGAAAAAGGCGCGCTTCCTCAAGTTAAAATGTTTGAAATCAAGCTCAGTCAAGGTGCTAAACCTGGTAAAGGGGGGATTCTTCCTGCGGAGAAAGTGACGCCTGAAATTGCAGCAGTACGTGGTATTCCAATAGGCGAAGACTCTCTTAGCCCGAACAGACATCCTGATATAGCCTCTATTGATGAATTGCTTGATATGATCGAGCATGTTCGTACCGTTACCGGTAAACCTTGTGGCTTTAAAATGGTTTTAGGTGACTCTGAATGGTTAGACGAATTCTGTGAGAAAGTGACAGAGCGAGGTGTTGAGTATGCGCCAGATTTCATCACCCTTGATGGTTGTGATGGGGGGACAGGCGCAGCGCCGATGCCGCTAATGGATAGTGTAGGTTTACCGTTGCGTGAGAGTTTACCTATCGTCGTTAATAAATTGATGTCACATGATTTACGAAAACGTGTACGCGTCATCGCTTCGGGCAAACTTATTAATCCGACTGATGTTGCTGCAGCCATTTGTATGGGGGCTGATTTCGCGGTGACAGGCCGAGGCTTTATGTTTGCTTTGGGTTGTATCCAGGCTCTACAGTGTAATAAAAACACTTGTCCGACAGGTATTACGACACATGATCCTGATCTTCAAAGGGGGCTTGTTCCAGAGGTCAAAGCTGATCGTGTAGCAAATTATCACAATCACTTAGTTTATGAAGTCGAGATGATTGCTCACTCTTGTGGTGTAACAGAACCTCGCAAGCTAAAACGTAAGCATTGTGCGATTGTTGTTGAAGGCAGCCGTTCTATACCACTGAATATCTTGTATCCAGAGTACTGAGCCTAAGTGCTATTTACTAAGGGCGATCGCTCTTAGGTATTTAAAAAACGCCAGTCTATCGACTGGCGTTTTCTTATCGTTTTAATTTTCTAACCAACATTCTTCTATATTGGCAGCAAGCTCTTTCTCTTCGAAGCGTTGTTCTATCGCCCGGCGTGTTTTTAATGCTCTCCTTGAAGCTAGCTTTTTGCGAGAGAGTTGTTCTTTTTCTTCAAAACCTACAATGAGGTCGAATACTTCAGTTTGAGTTTCGTTTAGGTCTTCTGTTTTGCTCAGCATTATAAGCTCCTGATCTTATCCTAACGGTCAGAAGGCCCAACTAGTACGGAGAAAATGTACCTATTAGAAGGGCACTGGTGAGTGAACATAATGGTTTGATAAACAAACTTATGCTCTTTTTTTAAACAACCTAATATTAGTTTTATAATAGCTTTGGCTAAATTTCAAACAATTTAGGCTGAATTTGAATGATTTCGATGGCTTATCTTAGGGAGGGGCTGTTTCAAAGAGATGACGAAAAGATGTAAAAAAAGTGACAAAACCGTAAGGTCCTGCTTACCAGTATCTGGTAAATACGCTTAGATCAGGGAGTCTTCAAACGCCTGCTTATCCCTATTGTTTGGCAGCGCAGTAATTTGCATATTTGATGCTTTTTTCTTTATATATTCGATAAAAATTGAGTATTATTTGTACGTTTATCAAGGATGTCGATGTGTAAAAAAGGGTGTATTAAATGAGTGATGATCAAGGGAAAAGTATCTAGCGTTTTTTTTCGCTCTTCCAGCAGCAGCCTGCGGCTTTATATTGGGATTTACGGTGCCGGTTATTAAGGATATGGGGATAACCACATATTTAACAGAAGGGCTGATGACTCTTGCAACTATTATGCTGGTCTACATAGGCGTCATCGCATTTTTAGCGCGTTTTGTTTTTTCTGGGTTGAATCAAGAGAGTATCTACCGATGGCCGATAACGGCTTTTGTCGTGGCTAATCTATTGTCATCGTTTGTGCTACCAATAGAAACTAAAGCTCAGGTGTTAACAATGTTTGGAGCGGATCCTGCTTGGTCTCAAAAGCTTGTGGTTATGCATAATGACGCGGTTGTTCGTGTCGCTGTCAGGGAGAAAGCGGAGGAGCATTATACGTTTGAGCTTATGGATAAGGAGATGAAAATTGTCGCGAAGTCTAAAGCCAATGTCAGATTAGGACCCAGTACCGATCACAAAAAAATGGGTACCTTATCTCGTAATGATGTCGTGGCTGTTCTTGGAAAAATTGATAATACTAATTGGTACCTCATTCAGTTAAGTGAGCAAACGGGTGGCTATATTCATGGATCACTTCTTCAAGAACGAGATGATGAGAGTAATTCTCAAAACATTGTTCATTCCCCTGCAAAAGCGCCTGCTTTACTCGATAAAAAGCCACAAGGTATAAAAGAGTTTGCTGTTAATCAGCCAATAATTCCTCCCGTTGATGATACCCAGGATATTACGGTGAAAAAACAGGAGCAGGCTAATAGAAATGATGCACTGGTACGGATTGAGGCGGCGAAAGCGCGGGAAAAACAATATCTCCGAAATGTACAGGCTAAGATTCGTGACTTCGATTTTTATGATTATGACTGTGAGATGCCGGATCTTCCAAGTGTTAATGCTGATTCTTATGACGGTAAGAAATTTGTTGAGAGAGTAAGACGTTATAGTCGCTGCTTAGATAATGAGTTTGACAATGATGTTGAAGATTTGGAGGAACTCATCATAAGTCTTGATGGCTCATGGAAAGAAGCGAGTGGTGGCGTCAATTGGGGCGTTCCAGGACGTTGTGAGTGCCAAGATGATGTCGGAGGGTTATGGGATGTTTTGGCGCGCAGGAAAAGAGAAAGAGAAGACGATTCTGCAAGACTGGATAGGAGCATAGATGAGCTTCAGGATCGTCTTGATCGATTAAATTGGATGGATGACTTGCAAAACCGTCTGGATGAAAATTTGCAGAACGACCGGGGCTTTAGGTCGTGGTGATCATATTTTGAATGATAGATAGAATTTTGTAAGTAGGCTTATCTTTAAGTGGGTTTAGTAGAGTAGTGCCCGATCTTTCAACAATTGATATGAAGATCGGACGTATATCTTTGTTGAGGACTATTCACCGGTTAAGTCGGAAGCGCGGCGGTGCGGAAGGCGTTTATCATTTTGCCTGAGAGAACGAAGGCTACGCTTAATTGTTTTAAGGTGGTCGATTAAACCAGGGCCTAATTTCATAGCTACACCCACTGCGAGTATGTCAATAACGACTAAATGAAGAACTCGAGAGGACATAAGCGTACTCAAATCTTTGTCTTCCTCTAAATCGATATGAATTGGAATTGTTGCGGCTTCAGATAATGGGGTGTTACTTGGACATAGACTAATGACAGTGGTTCCTGTGTCTCTAACTAATTGAACCGTATGTAAAAGGTCTTTAGTACGGCCCGTTTGTGATATAGCAACCACAACATCCCGTTCATCCAAAGATACAGCTGATATGGCTTGCATATGTGGATCTGAATAAGATGTACTTGAAACCTTTAAACGGTGAAACTTGTGTGCCGCATCAGTGCAAACCGGAGCCGATGCGCCAAAACCATAAAACTCTACCCTTCTGGCATTGGCTAAGCTATCAATGGCCGATTCGAGAGTTTCAGTATCGAGCTGCTCTTTTATGTTAAGCAGGTTGCCAATCATGGAGTCAACGATCTTCTCTTTGAACTCCATAACAGTATCTTTTGTATTCAGTGAGAACTGTTCGAAATTGGTATTGCTTGCCAAACCTTGAGCAAGGGTCAGTTTGAAATCCTGAAACCCATCGTAATGTAGAGCACGACAGAACCTGACGACTGTAGGTTCGCTGACATTCGCTTCAGAGGCTAAGTCGACAATACGCATATGGATCACCTCATTTGGGTGTTCTAATACAAAATTAGCGACTTTCTGTTCTGATTTTCTTAAGTTTGCATGGGCTTCAGCAATGGACTTAAGCAGATTAAACGAATTCAACTACCCACCTCTCTAGTGTATTTCAGGTGCACTTAAGGAAGAATTATAAACATCCTCAAAGAGAGGATTAGTAAGCGCCCTTCCTAAAGTATAACAAGCTTCTACAACTCAGAGCATCCCCGAGGGAGAATTGTCGCTTTTCTAGCATATATGTTTTTTATTTAGGAGATAAAACGTGAACGCTTAGGCTACTGTGATTGACATTATTCACTGCAAAACTACTTAAAATTGGTACAATACGGCCTTTCCAATAGACTGGGTGAATTAAATGTCTGATCCGCGGGTTGATAAAGAGTTCTACGATCTTAAAGATTGGCAGTTAGCTGCTTATTGTGTGGCGATGTCTGAACGAATGTTCCCTAACTTTGCTTTATTCTCCCGGATTATGGAATTTGGTGATACCAATAAGATGCGTCAAATTCTTGATGCTGTTTGGGACCATCTTAATAATACTGGCGCAAAAATGAACTTTGAAGTTCAGCTTGATAAAGTGGAAGCAAACATGCCGAACTTAGAAGAGTTTGATATGTACGGTGCCTCCCCAGCACTTGATGCCATAGTGTCGTTATATTCCACACTCAATACGGTTTTATCTGCAGATGCAGGTGAAGTGTTTAATGTTTCGAATATGTCTAGGGAAGCGGTAGCTACATTTATCGAAATGAATGCAGATGATCAGATTTCAGATGATGAGTTGGTACGCTTTATAAATACTCATGACCTGATGCAGCAAGAAGATGATTTTCATGCTGACATTATAGAAATTGTTCAAGATGATCTACCTAGAAGAGAAGCCTTAGCTGAGCTTAGAGAGCTTGCTCACAATGATGGTTATAGTAATTTAGGTATCAGTAGTAGCGAGTAAGTTATGTTAAAGGTGGGTTTGTTCCTTCTTGTTGTCCCTTCGTTGGTTCTAATGACGTTTTTCTTTATTGATCAATCGGCTGTTGAGGCTTGCCTTGCTAATAATGGCTCTTTCAATTATCTGTTGAATGAATGTGATCTAGAGCAAAAGCATCCATTTATACCTTTGATGGCGCGTTACCCATTGCTTGTTAATGGGTCAATGTTACTTTCAGTTGTTGGGCTTCTTTTATGTATGAAAGGTTTACTCTGGCGTCCGCCACAAGGATCAATTAATGATTAAGAAGTTGGTATGGGGCGTTATTCTCGTCATTATCATAGGTATTTTTGGCGCTTGGTTAACGCAAGATTCTTGGCTACCGGGTTGGAATGCAGAATTAGCTCAAGAAGTGGAAGAGTATGAAAAGCGCGGTTTGGCTTTAGGAAAAGCTGAAGGTCAGCAGGCGTGTTTAGAAGAAACGTTAACCAGTTTTGATCAATGTTCTGGTTTTACCTGCACGGTAAAACATGGGAAATTTCTTAACGCTTGTTTAGCCCATGCGTCGCCTGAGGAGTCTTTCTGTGAAAACGTTCCTGCCTACAACGAAGAGCGTTCAGAGGATGATAAAACCTGGGCAAGGGAGAGTTGTTGGGGGCGAGATATTCGTGGAGAAGGGTGCCGATTACTGATGCGGCAACAGCAGTTTTTCTGCTCTAAGTAATAGATAATTAAAGCGAACATCATTATGTTCGCTTTTTTTGTTTTCCCTTATATATAATTTTCTGATATAAGATAAGCTGCTGTTTCTGTACAACTTTAGTTATTTGTTAGCATAAAGGCTGTACAGTTATATGTAGTTAATAGTGACGTGGGACGTCACTTATAAAAAAAATAAAAAATAACTATAAAAATAGTAGGGATTGAAACTGATCGCAATAATTAACTTTGCGCGACAGTTTTACTAATTTATGAACGCTAAGTTTTACTCTGTTAGTGCTAGTGCAGCACGTTGTCGCAACGCTACCGCTGCGTTTAAAAGATATCTATATAACTCTCATATAGTGTCATTTACTCGTAATGTAGTGCTTTTAAAATTAGACATATCTCTATGTCACCCTTTCTTTCATCATTCTTTCATTTCCTTGTTATTTACAAGGTTATTGAGGTGTATATGCAGATAGGTTCCGTCGGTTTTCCTGATGATCAGCGTGTAAAGCTGGAAAAAATCTTCAAGCTTTCTAAACAAACGCGATATACGCTTGTTGAACCGGATTTTTCAGACCTTCCTGATTTAATGTTGGTTTTTGGCTTTGATCTTAATGAGCACCTAGAGCTGGAAGACCTCCCGTCAGGCTACCATTCACGGTTGATTTTAGTCGGTAGAGGCAAGCCAAAAGATAAAAGCTACACCCATCTAGGTTACCCCTTAGTTTCTTCTCGTGTATTGCGGGCATTAGATAAGATGACCCGTGAAAATGAAGAGATGGAAGTGAGTAGTGTTGATGAGGATGAAAACAAGTTTAGTAAGTATGAAAAACCAGTAGAGAAAGTAGAGCAAGAGCTCCCACCTTCTGGTCGCACGAGCTTCCAAGTGTTGGTTGTAGATGACAATGAGATTATGCAGCAAGCACTGAATAAAGAGTTACAACAGCTGCCATTACCTGTGCATGTTCATTTTGCAGCAACTGGAGAGGAAGCTTTAGAGAAGATTGCTAGTCATAGTTATGATTTTATTTTTCTTGATGTTGTTATGCCCGGTATTGATGGTTTTGAAACTTGTACCGAGATGCGTAAGCGTCCTGAATTTAAGAAAACGCCAATTATTATGCTGACATCAAAAACCTCCCCTATGGATGAGGTGAAAGGAATAATGTCAGGTTGTTCTACCTATTTGACGAAGCCTATAGAGCCCGAAGAGTTTCAAAAGGTAATCAACAGAGTATCTAATTGGGTTGATGAGTTTCAAAAAGCTTAATGTGAGTGGAGTACGTTGGTGAAAAAAGTTCTAGTAGTGGAAGATGATCCTGTTCAGCAAAAACATATTTGTACCGTCCTTGCTTCTTGTGGTGTTGAGGTAGTTGTTGCGAGTGATGGCAAGCAAGGTCTGGAAAAGGCAAAGAGTGAGCAGCCGGATTTGATTTTTATGGATATTGTTATGCCTGAGATGGATGGCTTTTCTGCATGCCGTCAAATTACTTCAAATGACGATACAAAAGATATTCCAGTTGTAATTGTATCAAGTAAGAAGGAAGAGGCTGATAAAGTTTGGGCACAACTTCAGGGGGCTACAGCGATGATTGCTAAGCCATTTACTGAAGATGACCTTCTTGTACAAATTAATGCACTGGCTTAAAGAGTAAAGTGATGGATTCTCAAGAGATAACAATCGATCAAGAGAATACCTTAGATATTAGTCAGATCAGACATGGTTTTGAGGTTGGTAGTTACCCGTTACTGATCTCAGAACAAACCCGCGCAGAAGTTGTTAAGTTACCTTCGATCTGCGCAATACCGTCTACGCCTGATTGGTTCTCGGGTTTTATGAACCATCGGGGAGAAACTGTACCTATTTATGATTTGAATAAGTATTTACAGGTTCTTAATGAAAAGGAAGAGGTTCAGGAGTGGGTATTACTGATTGATGACCACCCTAATACGGTGGGCATCCTATTAAAGGATGCACCGCAAAGTATTACCGACCCAGAACAGCTGAATGAACATGCTGTCGGGTTACCGGAAATAATTAAAAATACAGTTTCCAATGTGTACGGCCATAAAAATAATAAATGGTTTGAAATTGATCATCGGCGTCTATTTCTAGCCTTAAAGAAACAGTTTTAAAGGAATGGAGAATTAAACCTATGCAATCGTTTTGGGAGTTTAAGAACGTACGGATACCAATTAAGTTTGCAATCGCATTGGGACTGCTATGCGTAGGCTTAGTCTTTATGGGTGCATCTTATTATCAAACTATTGTTCTTCAAGAGGAAGCTAAGCAACGTTCTCAGCAATTGAATAACTTTTTACTTTTAGTAAGTGATATTCAAGCGAACGTATCTGAGGCTCGTTTCCAAGAGAAAAGCTTTCAGGTTGCAAGGGAGATGGATCAGCTGTCGATGTATAACGATGTTATGGCAACGGTAGAAACTGATATATCGAGTTTACAGGGTTATCTGCGTACCGATGAAGATAAAGAGTTGGTACAGCAGTTCCAGTCCATTATGGATCAGTATCAAGATACTTTCTATGATGCTTCAGAAACATCTATTCAGATTGGTTTGAGTAAAGGGGATGAGGGGCTGGCTTCAGAGATTAGAACGCTGATAGCTGAAACTGAACCACTTGTATTGTGGCTAAACCGAAACTGGGTTCGTGATCAGTTAGAAATTTTACAGATTAATATTGATGATTATATTGCCCATGACGGTAAAACCGTCGAGCTAGAAATTATCCAAGAAGACCTATACAAAATTCAAAAACAGATCGAAACGGCACATCTAGATTCAAGTAAAGTGAAGTCCCTGTCTGCTAGTCGTGAATCAGCTGGAAATAACATCATTAAAATTACTGCGTTAGTCGCTGAACTTGCAGAAGCCATTGACCGGAAAGAAGCCCAGTTTGCAAACCTTCAATCTATTATCGATAAATTATCACCTAAGATTGAGCAGGTCACCGCATTAGCTGGCAGCTATAAAATAAAGAATGACCAATTACTCGTAGATGATACGACAGAGATGGCAACTTACTTCTTCATCTCAATGGCTTTCATGATTGTGGCTTTAGCGATTTCTATGTCGATCGTTAAATTCGGTGTGACCGATCCACTCAGCAGGGTTCAGAATACGATTGACCGTGTTCGTGAAGGTGAAGTTGATGCGCGATGTGAATTAGATAGTAAAGATGAGCTAGGACAGCTTTCAGGCGTATTGGATAGCATGCTTGAAGAGAAAGAGAGCGCTCTACAGGTTAAAGAGGAAGAGAATAAGCGACTGAATGCTTCAATTATTTCTCTTATCCAAAACGTATTCCAGATTTCACAACGAGATCTAACCGTTCGAGTTCCTGTTGCAGAAGATGTGACCGGTGCTATATCTGACTCTATTAACCAATTGGTAACGTCTATTGAATCGGTACTGCAGGAAGTAAGTAGCGTATCAGGTCGAGTTAACAGCGCATCAGTTCAGGTTAAATCTCAGTCAGAAACGGTACTTAGCTATGCAGAGCGAGAGAAAGAGGAGATTGGTCAAACACTCGATGGCTTGGATTCTGCTATTAAAGCGATGGAGTTGATCTCTAAATTAGCAGTGATCTCAAACAATGCGTCTCAGAAAGCGATTAAAACTTCTGAAACGGCGATGGATTCAGTATCCCAGACTATCGATAGTATCAACAAAATTCGCCAGACCATTCATGAAGCAGAAAAACGTATCAAGCGATTGGGTGAACGTTCACAAGAGATCGGTGGTATCGTTAATTTGATCAACAACATCTCAGAGCGTACACACGTACTTTCACTGAATGCGAGTATGCATGCTGCCTCAGCAGGTGAAGCGGGTCGTGGCTTGATGGTGGTAGTAGATGAGGTACAACGTTTATCTGAGAACTCCCGTGAAGCAACATCTGAGATTGAATCATTGGTTAATAATATCCAGTTGGAAACGGCTGATACGATTAACGTAATCAACAACGTAATTACTGACGTTGTTGAGGGTACACGTCTAGCAGAGGAAGCGGGTGAACGTATGGGTGAAACGCGTACAACTACTCAAACGCTTGTAGACTCCGTAGTCCGTATTGCACATAGCTCGGTTAAACAGGCAAAAGTTGCCGAAGATCTTCGAACACGTGCGAACAGCATTAATGAAACAACACAAGCAACCAATGCTGAGATGCGCCAACAGACAGAGCTTTCTGATGAGCTAGTAGATGCAGCAGAAGAGCTACAAAGATCTGTTAGTGTATTCAAACTGGCCACTTCTTAAATGGGATAGAGATCAATGTTTGATCCTAAACTAGCCATTGAGTGGCTAACAGCAAAGCAAGCACTTTGTCTGGAAATGGAGTTGCCGCTAACCGATCTTGTGGCTGAACTGTACGAGTATGTCGATCAGTTTAGCGAGCATGATTACCCTGGTTTATCTGATTACTTGGCGTTATATGCCGAGCTTCTAGAATCATTAGAAGAGGATCAGTTAAATAAGGTGATACCGGTTATACAGCGACTATCTCTACAGTTAACTCAGTTGTTTAATACATCTCCTGAGTTAGCTGCGATGGAGTTGGTGAGTTGTCTTAACAATAGCCAATGGCCAGAGCCTTTGCCTGATGAAGATGGTGAGCTTCTACTTGAATTGCTTGAGGCTGATTGTGGTCAACTGAGCAGCGTTGGTCGTACAGATAAGGCCGTTAACGTAGATGAACCACCGTTAGCGGCTCAATCAGAGGAAGCTGAAGAGTCGTTGGTGGCGCTAAAGCCTTCAGCATCAGTCTTAAAGGCATTTCCAAATCTATTCTTATTGCTCGAGCAAATAGGTGATTCATTACCTACGTTTACTGAAGAGCATACTGAACAGTTTTATGAAGAGATCGATATCCATTCCGAAAATGATTGGTCGGGTATCTCTGATCTACTTGCTCTCTATGGGGAGTTATTAGCCCAGCTAGAAGAGGTAGACAATGCTTCATTTGCTAATGAGCTGAACCACGCGATTTTAACTTTTTTATCGCAGCCAGCAGAAACTCCAGTGAAAACTGTATTGGCGTTGATGTCTGATAGCCGTTGGCCGGAACCTGTAGCTGAAGAAGATACGGAGTTTCTATACGATCTTCTAATTGAAGATATTGAGCGTTTAGATTCGCTGCCACTTCTGGATAATGCTGTCGCTGATACCTCTGCTAATGCTGAAACAGATATTGAACCTGTCGAGCTCATTAAAGAGGTTATTGAGGTTGAGGGATCTACTGATGAGGTAACAGATACGTCTTCAGATACCCTTCGCCAGATAGAGGACGAAGCGCCTAAATTAGCATTACCGGAGCCTCCTGCTTTCTGTTCTATCGATTTTACGCTACTACAGCAAGAAGGCCCTCAAATTGAGCCTGCTGTACTAACGATGCTGTCGCAGTCTGTTTCTGCGTTATCAGGACGGTGGCACGAGCCAGCTGTAGATCGTTCTCTTTTGAATGAATCAGCTGAAATTTTAAGTACGGTCATTCGTGCGTTAGAAACGATTAACTTAGTTGGTGTTAAAGTATTAGTTAACGGACTTATTCTTAACTTAAATTACCTTTCAGACAATGATATTGATCTGTCTGTTGAGATTATTGAGTCGCTACAAGCCTGCCTAAGTGGGCTAGAAGAGTATTTTGTTGATATCAGTATTTACGAGCGCCAGCAGACACTACTTGACCAATATTTAGATACGCAGCTGCCTTGTAAACCCAATGCTGAGCAAGGCTCATTTATTATGGGTTTGTTAGCACTTGCTTCTTTGCAAAGTGCTGAAGATATTGAACAGGAAACGGCTGAACCTGAGGATGTAGAGCTACAGGAATCCAGCGAGATAGATCCTCAGTTGTTGGATATGCTACATAATGAGCTACCGACGTTGTGTGATGATTTCCTTAATCAGCTACAAAAAACGTTTACTGACTCTGATGAAGAAGCCCTTCGAAGTGCCAAGCGTTCTGTGCATACCCTTAAAGGGCTAGCGAATATGGCGGGCATCAAGGGATTAGCAAATCTTGCTCATCGCCTTGAAGACGTTATGGAGTATCTAGCGGATGCGGATAAATTGCCGACTGGGCGTTTACAGGCTGAATTATTAGAAGCCGCTGATTGCTTAGCCGCTATGTCAGAAACCGTAACAGAAGGCGCATCAGCGCCGGATAATGCAGTGCAGGTGCTTCAGCTGATAATGGATTGGGATTATCGATTAAAAACCGATGGTCTAGATGCGCTTGATGCCAGCAATGACTCTAGCGGTGCACCTACGCCTGATAGATCTGTAGAAAGCGGCGTTCCTGCAGAAGCTGCTATAGAGAGCGAAGAGGTTTCCGCTGATACAGCGCGTAATGAATCCCCCGTTTTCCGTGTACCCCGCACTGTATTGGATAACCTGTTTCGTTTGGCAGGTGAATCTAGCACATTAAACACTCAGCTTGATGAAGAGGTTACACAGCTTCGTGGGTTTACCCGAAGTAATCGTGAGCGTCATCGTATATTGCAGCGAGTATTGTTTGAATTGGAACAGCAGTTCCATGAACAGATGAATGTGCAATCCCAGTTAGATGAGAATTCTGAAGATTTTGACCCATTAGAGATGGATCGCTACAACGAAATTCACACGACGATTTCGCGCGTACATGAAGCTGTAGCCGATGTACGAGAAGTACAGCAAGAGATGGAAGGGCATATTCAAAGTTTAAGTTCTTTGCATATGGCTCAGTCAGGCCTTCAGAAAGAAACATTAACCAATGTATTAAGTACACGGTTGGTTCCAGTTAAAACCATTACCTCCCGTTTACAGCGTATTTTGCGACAGGCATGTCGGGCCACAGATAAGCAAGCGCACTTGATTGTGAAAGGTGAAGATACGCAGGTTGATAGCCATATATTGAACCAGTTGGCTGACCCGTTGATGCATATTATTCGCAATGCAGTGGATCATGGTCTAGAAACGGCGCGTTTACGTCAGCAGCGTGGTAAACCTGCTGAGGGCACTATTACCCTAACATTCTCGATGCAGGATTCCCTTATCGATGTGAAATGTGAAGATGATGGTGATGGTATTAATGCTCAGCGGGTGCTTGCCGTAGCTGCAGAAAAAGAATTAATAGAGTCAGATGTTGAACTGTCAGATGATGAGATTAACCGTCTGATTCTGATACCTGGCTTTTCTACTCGGGGTGAAGTTAGTCAGTTATCCGGACGTGGGATTGGAATGGATGTTGTCTATCAACAGATTCTACGACTGCAGGGCACGTTAAATATTGAGTCTCGCCCGCGTGAAGGAACATTGCTTCATCTTTCTATGCCTGCAAGTTCTCTAATGATTCGTACTTTATTGGTGCGTTGTGGCAAACAGGTTTTTGCTCTAGCCGGGCACGGTGTTGAACAGAGTTTGATCTCACTGGATGGGCAGCTGAAGAATGAGGGAGGCACGTTTACCTTCCAACATGAGAACGAAACCTATCCGGTTTATATGTTGGAGAACCTATTAGATGAACGTGGTTATGACTATTTAGAATCGGGCGCTATTCACCCCGTTTTGATTATCAATATGGGGCAAGGCGAGCGTGTAGCGTTACTCGTGAAAGAGATTATTGCCCATAGAGAATTAGCCTTTAAGCAGATGGGTGATTTTATACCCGATATTCCAGGTCTGCCGGGTCTAACTATTTTGGCAAACGGTGAAGCTGCACCGATTGTGGATCTGCCCAGTCGAATTCGTTATCTACGCTCATCTCTTTACGAGAAACCGCTATTAGTGGATCTAGATACTGAGCTAGAGCTGCCTAGATTACTGGTGGTTGACGATTCGTTAAGTGCACGCAAAACGCTTGAAACTTTATTGAAAGATACGGGATACGAAGTGATGACTGCGATTGATGGTTTGGATGCATTGAACCAGATTCGTAAGCGTCAACCGGATCTTGTTATTACGGATATGGAGATGCCTCGTATGGGGGGGGTTGAATTATCGACAGTGCTCAGCAATCGAGATGAAACCAGCGAGATCCCGGTAATTATGATTACGTCACGCTCGACTGAAAAACATCGTAATGAGGCGCTCGAAGCAGGTATATCAGCTTATTTAACAAAGCCTTGGTCGGAGAATCAGTTGCTTGATCAAATTGATAATTTGTTGGCTGAAACTTGTGTTTAACAAAGGGAGCTAAGGATGAAGTTATTTCGGTATATCACATTAAGCTTATTAATGATTAGCGGAGGTGCTGCAGCTGAAATAACGTCTACAGAAGCCTTCATTAATAGCTCCACAAACCAAGGTAAACTGACTCAAGTCATGTTGAAAAATTACATGTTGGTCGGTTTATCTGTGCGTGCCAGAAAAGCAGAGCAAGATTTGGGCGTTGCGATTACTGAATACGAAGCCGCTCAAAAAGAGATTAACGCTTATGTCAAAACGGATGCTGTTAGGGAGCCTCTTCGGAGTGCAAATGAGCAGTGGAAGAGAGTTAAGGGGCTATATCTAGAAACGCCATCTAAAGAAAATGCTGAGAAAGTGCGTGAACAGACTGAGCTACTTCTTAAATTATGGAATTTAGTGACGATTCAAATTGTTGAGAACACAGACTCCCATTTTGGCCCTTTAGTGAGTACAGCAGGTCATGTTCGTATGCTTTCTCAGCGGGTGAGTAGTCTCTATGCACTACGTGCATGGGGATTTGATGAGCGCTATGCTGAAGCATTTGTCAGTACACTTGAGTTGTTTGAACAAAAAAGAACTGAATTAGAAAGTAGCCAGCTTAATAATGAACAGATTAAAGGTGAACTGGGTAAAATTCAGCGCGACTTTAAACGTTTTAAAGAGCTTTCTGATCAAGAGGCGACTAAGGCTATGTTAGGGCTTATAGCTCGCTCATCAGAAAAAATTACTAAGAGTATGGATAAAGTGACTGCGATGTATATGTATCAGGGGCTCAGTTTTTAAGCCCCTGATCGTTGTTTATATGGTGACGATTATTTTTCCTTTAACGCGTCCCGTGCGGCTGGCATCAAATGCTTTCCCAAGCTCTTCAATAGGGATGCTATCCGCAATACGTAGCTGAAGCTTTCTATCGACACATAGTCCTGCGAGTCTCTCTAGTTGTTCACTGTTTGGTTCAACACGAATAGGCTCAACTGTAACTTTCATGGCTTTACCCGCAGCAATGACTTCGTCTTTAGTCACTGAAGGTAGGGTGACTAAACGCCCCCCAGGTTTAACACAACGCAGCGCGTCGATACCTACATCACCTCCGATACCATCAATCACAAGATCAACATTATTTACGTGATCAGTGATCTCTTGGTTGTGATAATCAATCACGATATCAGCGCCAATCGATAAGAGATAGGCGTGGTTTTCTTCTGACGCTGTTGTTATAACTTTGGCGCCCATCCATTTAGCTAGCTGAATGGCGATATGGCCTACACCGCCTGCCCCGGCTAGAACGACTACTTGTTGTGATGCCTGAAGGTTTCCTTTATCAAATAGAGCCTGCCAAGCGGTTAAACCGGCAAGACCAAGTCCGGCAGCTGTTTCTATAGACATCCCTTCAGGACGCAAGCTAATTTGCTCAGCCGGAGCGGCTACGTAGCTGGCGAAGCAGCCTGCGCGTTCGGGGAAGCGGATTAAACCGAAGACTTCATCTCCAATGGAAAAGTCGGTTACATCTTCTGCTACTTGCTCTACGGTACCCGCAAACTCCCAACCCGGTATAAAGGGTAGATCACCAATAAAAGGGGCGGCACCGCCACCGCTGCAGGTTTTCCAATCGATAGGGTTAACCCCCGCCACTTTATTTTTAACCAGTACTTCACCGGGGTTAAGTTTGGGTTCGGCAAGTTCGGTGTAGAGTAATGAATCGTTGGAACCAAACTCACGGATCTGTATTGCTTTCATTTACGACTCCAGTGGCTGCATCATCACTGTTGAATATGACTAATACAGTGCAGCCGACAACATTGTTTTTTGGTAGGCTAGCACTCTTAATAAAAATATCGAAGAGCTATCTAAGAGACAGGTAAAATTAAACCTAGTTCATCTCTGATGGCAATAAGTAAAGGCGAATGTGATGTATCTGGCAATGTTAGAACAGTTTTTATTTTGGGGTGGTTTGTTAGTGTTTCTTATCTCGTTGGCTATTTATGCCGGTAGAACTAAGGATTACAAGTCATTGATCGAGTTTTGGAAGCCAACAATGTTAATGACAAAACGTGAATTTAACGTCAATCGTGCGGGTTTAACCATGATGATTGGCGCAGTTGTCATTAAAATAGCTTTGTTTTTGATTTATTAAAGGTAATTATGAAAGGTAATCCAGTAAGAGGCGGTGGGTATTTACTGCGTGGGCTGCAGATGCTACCTGATCCAGAAATTCGCCCTTTTGTTTTAGTACCCCTGCTTATCAATATTGTTTTATTTGTCGGCGCTATCTGGCTATTGCTCAGTAATTTCGGTGGTTGGGTCGATTATATGATCGGTGCTTTCCTGCCTGATTGGGAGTGGTTGTCGTTTCTGCATTATTTATTATGGCCACTCATGGCCGTTCTAGTGATTGTGGTGGTCTACTACGGTTTCTCTATTGTTGCGAATATCATAGCGGCCCCTTTTAATGGTTTTCTTTCAGAGAAGGTAGAGAAGCGGTTACGAGGAGATCTGATTACAGATGAAGGCTGGCAAGCGGTGATGGCACTGATTCCGAGAGCAATCGGAAGAGAATTGTCTAAACTGGCTTATTATCTGCCACGAGTATTCTTTCTGCTGCTGTTATCGTTTATTCCTGTGATCAATATTATCGCACCTTTCTTATGGCTGTTATTCGGCGCATGGATGATGGCGATTCAATATTGCGATTACCCAATGGATAACAATAAGGTTAGTTTCAAAAACATGAAGCTGATGTTGAAAGGGGATAGACTGACTTCGATAGGTTTTGGTGGGTTGATTCAATTAGGGATGATGATCCCTTTAATCAATTTGATCTTAATGCCTGCGGCCGTTGTGGGGGCGACTATTTATTGGGTTGAAGAGCACTCATCCATTGAAATAGATCTTGATCAGAAAAGAATAGAGAAGTAAGGAGGAAGCCTACGAAGATAGCCTAATTGTTGTGTTGGAAAGCACGCAATAAGTTTAGGTTTTTTCGAAGGCTCCAAGGACAGGTAACGATTTCAACGATGTTATCTGTCCTAAGTTTTTTCGGGTTATTTCAAGGATTCAACCGAGCTTTCATCAAGCTCGAATTGTGTAACGATTTCCAAAGGGAAGTGGCATGCAAATGTACTTCCTTTTCCAACCTTACTCTTAATCGTTAACTGTCCGTTATGCCGTGCTAAAACATGCTTTACTATGGCTAAGCCTAAACCTGTACCCCCACTTGCGGAAGAACGGCTTTCATCAACACGATAGAAACGTTCGGTCAGGCGAGGTAGGTGTATAGACTCTATTCCAGGACCATTATCTTTAACTGAAAAATGCCCGCCTTGCTCATCTACCCACCAGCGTACTTTAATTATTCCATTCGCGGGTGTATATCGCACGGCGTTATACACTAAGTTGGAAAAAGCACTGTGGAGTTCAATCTCTTGGCCTGCAAGGTCATAATTGGGTGCTATATCCACGTTAAATTGATGGCCTTTGTCACGTCCAAGCTGCTCGGCTCCTTCCATAATATGCTGAATAACGCTATGTATCTGGATAGGCTGCTCATCAGAAATATGTAAGCTAGCTTCGAGTCTTGATAACAATAAAAGATCTGAAACTAGATTTTCCATTCGGCGTGCTTGTTGCTGCATTGAGTCTAAACCACGACTCAGAGGCTTAGGTAGTTCTTGATCGAGAAAGGTTTCAAGGTAGCCCCTAATAACTGTGAGCGGGGTACGAAGCTCGTGTGAAGCATTTGCGACAAAGTCCTGACGAGTTTGCTCAAGGCGCATTAACCGCGAGACGTCTCGGGCTACTAGTAATCGGTCAGCTTCACCAAATCGAGTGATATGATATTGGATCTTTATATCATCACGCGTAGGCGAGGTGAGCGTAATGGGATCAGAATATTGTCCGCGCTTATAGTAACGAACAAAACGAGGGTCTCGGAGTAAGTTCATTACAGGCTTACCGCGGTCCGCCGCATCATCAAGCCCTAGAAGTTGGTTTGCTGAACGGTTCCACCACTCCAAATTGTTATTCCTATCAATAATAATGATAGCGTCTTGTAAGGCTGATGTTGAATCTTGGAAACGAGTAATCACATTACGAAGTAATGCTTCTCGAGAGGCTTGGCGGCGCTGGAGGCGAGAGAATTCGTCAAACAACTCACCCCAATGTCCAGATGCTTCAGGGGGTTCTAGCTCTTCATCTCGGGTATGAAACCAATGGACCAGCTTATTAAATTGGCGAATTTGAACAAGGGCCCAACAAAAAAGAGTAATGCTGATTACCCAACCAGGGTAACCGCTAATGAACCCAATAATTAAAGATATACCACCCACCAGCAGTAGGCTGGTTAGCATTGAGTGGCGATTTCTTTGCATAGTTAATCCTTAATATACGAAGTATTAGGCAACGCTGGTAGAAAAGCGATAACCAGTGCCGCGTACAGTTTGCACTAAATAGTCGTGTCGATCACCTAGTGCTTTCCTTAAACGACGAATATGTACATCTACCGTGCGTTCTTCAACATAAACATTCCCACCCCAAACCATATCAAGTAATTGGCCGCGAGAATAAGCGCGATCTTGGTGAGTCATAAAAAATTGCAGCAGGCGAAACTCAGTAGGGCCTAAGTCAATAGGATTAAGATCGGATACAACGCGATGTGAAATAGGGTCCAGCGTTAGCCCGTCTACCGTTACGGGTTCTTCGACCCCTTTTGGTGTTGTACGGCGAAGCACTGTTTTTAAGCGAGCAACAAGCTCACGGGGAGAAAAGGGCTTAGTAATATAGTCATCGACGCCAGCTTCAAGCCCTTTGATTTTACAATCTTCATCGCCTTTAGCCGTTAACATGATGATGGGTATATCAGCAGTTGACTCGTCTTTTCGAAGACGACGAGCAAATTCTAGACCGCTTGTACCGGGCATCATCCAATCTAATAAAACCATATCTGGCTTATTGTCTACGATCAGGCTATGAGCATCGTTGGCGTTTGCAGCCTCAGAACAGCTATAACCAGCCATTTCTAGCGCAACCGCGATCATTTCGCGGATAGCAGATTCATCGTCAACGATAAGAACGCTTTTGGAAGCAGACATCGTGTTATTGCCCTTTCTAGTTCAATTAATCAACGGGGCTATTAGATGATAATAGTGTTACACAAATATGACAGAGGGTGTTAAATAGCCCGTTATTACTTAAAAAAGTAACCGTTTTCGATCAAATACTGACTCGCAAGCCCAATAAAAATAACTAAACCGGCATAATGGTTGTTTAAAAAAGCTTTGAAGCACGCCTCGCGTTCTCGGTGTCGAATAATAAATTGCTGGTAGATGAAGAAACCACCCGCACAGAGTAATCCCGCATAATAGGCCCAGCCTAAATCAACCTGTTTACCGACAAGCGCTAATGTAATAAGCGTTGAAACCTGCAATATACCGATGATTAATTTATCGGCATCGCCAAAAAGAATCGCGGTGGATTTTACACCGATACGAAGATCATCATCTCTATCGACCATCGCGTACATCGTGTCATAGGCAATGGTCCATAAAATCGTTGCGATATAGATCAACCAAGCATAAGCCGGAACGGTCTCTGTTACGGCGGTAAAGGCCATAGGGATCGACCATGCAAATGCAGCCCCTAAGACAGCTTGGGGAAGATGTGTATAGCGTTTCATAAATGGGTAGCATGCCGCGAGTACAAGGCCACCCACTGATAGTATAATCGTTGTTAGGTTTGTAAAGAGCACCAATACAAATGCACAGAGCATTAATGCTGCAAAAAGAATCAGCGCCTCTTTCGGTGAGACTAAACCCGCAGGGATAGGCCGCATAGCGGTGCGTTTTACATGCCCATCAATTTTCCTATCCGCATAATCGTTGATCACACAGCCTGCTGAACGGGTTAGAAAAACGCCTAAGGTGAAGATAAAGAGTATGTCGTAGCTAGGAATACCTTCAGCAGCGATCCATAAAGCCCAATAAGCTGGCCATAGAAGCAGGTAGGTGCCAATAGGCTTCTCGACGCGCATCAGGCGGCCAAAAGCTCGAACTTTATCGGCGGTGGAAATAGGAGTGCGTTGAGTTTCAGAAGGCATGTTATTTATCTGCGCTGGTGGCTAGAGTCCCCAAATACACGATAGAGGGATTCAGAAATTAAAAACAGATGCTTAGTTTACCTGTAGAAGCTGTGGCAGGAAAACCTCTGAGACAAGAAGCGGCTTGTCGGATAAAAAAAACACAGAGCGCCTCGCCCAAACTTCACGTTTATTGGTTAGGCGTAGTTTACTGATCTCTAAGGGTCCTCGTCGCATACTTGGGTCTGAAAATAGCCGAGATCCCAACGATCGTGTGCCAAGCATCTTGAGCTGACGTTGTGAGCCGGTGAGTGTTTGAGCAGGAATGATTGAGCGTGCGAAAACCCAAGCTTGCCCTTTTCCTATTAACTGAACTTCTCGTATGAGTGCCACTTGGCGGTGGTCCATATTGAGTGCTTTGGCTTCAGAGCGGGTAGGCCGGTACCAACCTTGACGAACAACTTCTACGCGAAAGTCCCCTTTACTCAATTGAACGAGGCGTTGTGTGAGTGACCCGCTATCCGTTAGCCAAGAGCGCCACTCTTGGGGAGCCGCTTGTTGATATGGGCGCCTAAGAGAGATCCAACGAGTATTGAAGCTTTGCTGAGTAAGGGCGGCTTTTATTGGCACTGACGGTTGTCCTGAGCTAAACACTAAAAATTGAGGTTATCTTAACACGCATCAGTATCTCCTACCGATAGCCTGGGGTAGTATGCCGGTTATGAGTATACAAAAATTTGCCTTTCCTGCAGAACAAGCTGTCGAATTAACTCAACAATGGGTTGAAGCGATTGTTGTTGGTTTAAATTTATGTCCGTTTGCAGCACCTGAGGTACGTAATCAGTCCATTCGTTATGTGGCCTCACATGCTGCTTCTTTAGAAGAAGCCACTCAAGACTTTTTAGCAGAATTACAAATTATACAAAAAAGTGATGAGTCAGAGTTGTCGACCAGTTTGGTGAATTTTACAGACACGGCTGTTGAGTTTGAGGCATTCCTTGATCTATTAGATATGTGCCAGAGTGCACTTGAGTCGGCGGGTTTAGAAGGTGTTTTTCAATTAGCTAGTTTTCACCCTCAATACTGCTTTTCAGGTGTTAATCCTGATGACATCACTAATTGGACCAATAGAGCGCCTTTCCCAACGATTCATATTATCAGAGAAGGACAGATGAGCAGGGTGTTAGTGCATTATAAAACACCTGAAGAGATCCCTGAGCGGAATATGGCGTTGATGGAAAAGCTGGGCCGTGAAGGCTTAATTGAGCGTTTCTCGCCATTGGGGATTTATCAGGGCCAAGATCAAAATTAGGTATAAGCATCCTGACTGATCATGATTTTATTTGTGACTTTTTAGCGTTGACTGTAGCCGTTTGGCAAGTCTAGGAGCCGCCCACTCGATAAAGTGGCGGCTACGTGAGGAGAGTAACCGTGAATAAGGGTAGACTAAGTTTACGGGCACTGGCGTATTTTCAAAATCCTCTAAAACGGGGACTAACTCACCGGATTCGATTCTAGGATCAACCTGATAACTTAAAAACTGACAGAAGCCGAGCCCCTGCACGCAGGCATCTAAAGCGGTTTCAATGTGATTAGTTTTTAATGCCCCAGAGATCGCTACTTTATTCACCTTCCCATTACTTTTAAATGACCACTCTGCATGTGATTTGAGTGCGGTAAGTCGTATACAGCGATGTTGTAATAGCTCAGAAGGCTCTAGCGGTATGCTCTCTTTTTTAATATAGCTTGGGCTGGCACACACTTTATAGTGAACATGGCTTATCGGTTTAGCGATCAGCATTGAGTCAGGGAGAGGACCAATACGCAGCGCAATATCCATGCCCTCTTCAATTAGGTCTACGACACGGTCCAGCAGTAATAACTCAACTTCGGTTTCCGGATAGGTGGCTAGAAACTCATTAATAATCGGCCCTAAATGCAAGCGCCCAAAAGTGACCGGAGCAGTGATGCGTATTTTTCCACGAGGGGTACTTTGGCGTTGGGTGAGCGCATTTTCTGCATCTTCTACTTCCAATAGAATCTGCCTACAGCGTTGGGCATAGTCACGGCCTTCCTCCGTTAAGGTCAGGCGCCGGGTGGTGCGATAGAGAAGTTGCACACCGAGTTCATCTTCTAGAGAGGCTAAGGCCCTGACCACCGAGGATTGTGACATTGTCAGTTTATCAGCGGCGCCAACAAGACTGCCTGAATCAACTATTTTGACAAAAATAGCCATCGCTTTGAGTTTATTCATTCTTCAAGATTAATGCATAATTTGCATTATTCAAAGTCAGTTTTGCATGTTTATTGCTTTAGTTGCTTTCTCCATAATGGGTTCTAGTTTTTCGTGCAATTGTGAGAGGGGAGGAAGTCAATGACACATCGCTTTAGTGAATTAACTTTTACGCCAGCGGTTAAATCCATGCAGATGCACTTTGGAAGTTCAGAACGAATGCAGCAATTGGTTGAGCGGATGCCTGATTTTGATCAACTTGGTGAGCGTGAGAGCAATTTTATTGCCGATCGTGATAGCTTTTATATGAGTTCGATTTCTGAAAGTGGCTGGCCTTATATTCAGCATCGCGGCGGCGAAAAAGGTTTTTTACATGTTATTTCTGCTAAGCGAATAGCCTTTGCGAACTTTTCCGGCAATGCTCAGTATCAGAGCTTAGGAAATATTAACCATAACAATAAAGTGTCTCTCTTTTTGGTGGATTACCCTAACAAACGTCGCTTAAAAATACTGGGGCGCGCGCGGACATATTTTTTAAATGATCTATCTACAGATCTAGTGGCTGTTTTTGATAAAGCGCTGAGTAAAAAGGATTCAAGAGTGAAAATTGAATCGGTAGTGGAAATTGAATTGGATGCTTTTGATTGGAACTGCCCTCAGCACCTGACACCTCGTTTTAGTGAAGCTCAACTACTGGAACTCGGGTTAATTAAACAAGGAGATATTAAATGAAGTTATATGATCTTGAAGTATCAGGTAACTGCTACAAAGTTCGGTTATTCGCTGCACTGACTGGGATTAAGCTAGAGCTTATTCCTGTAGATTTCATGGCGGGTGAACATAAGCAGGAACCGGTTATAGGGATTAACCCGCTGGGCCAGTTGCCTGTTCTTTGTGATGGCGAGGTAAAGCTTTGGGATTCGCAGGCGATCTTGGTGTATTTAGCGGGTCAATATGCGGATGAAAGCTGGTTTCCTAAAGAGCCCATCGCACAAGCTGAGGTGATGCAGTGGTTATCTACTGCAGCCAATGAAATTCAGCATGGTCCAGGTGCTGCGCGTTTAGTAGACAAATTTGGTTTTGAGCTGGATAAAGCTACAGCGCTTGCTACGGCGGATCGGATTTTGCCAATACTCGAAACGCAGTTAGCACAGCATGACTGGTTAGCTCTGGATCGACCGACCATCGCGGATTGTGCCGTAATGCCTTATGTGGGTATCTCTCACGAAGGTGGAGTATCTTTAGAAAGCTATCCTAATATTCGGGCATGGATTGATCGTATTAAGGGGCTTCCCGGCTTTATTACAATGCCTGCGTTATAGGTGTTAACTATATAGCGACTTGGTTACGCCCTTGGTGTTTTGCTTTGTAGAGCGCTTGGTCTGCCTGTTCGATTAATTCGTTCGGGCAGAGCTCTTCTGAGGGGCTATAGCTTGCAATCCCTAAGCTTACGGTTACAACCTCTGCACTTTCTGATCCATCATGCTTTATCTGCAGTGCTTCAACATTCGTACGAATTTTCTCGGCGAGTACCTGTGCCCCTTTAAGGTCGCTTTCGGGCAGTATTACAGCAAACTCTTCTCCGCCGTAGCGGTAAACACTATCTTCTGCTCGCTGAACTGTGCTTTTAATGGTTTGTGCAACAGTACGTAAGCAGCCGTCACCAGCTAGATGACCATAAAGGTCGTTAAATACTTTGAAATGGTCTATATCAAGCATAATAAGCACTAATTTACGCTTAGAACGCTGTGCTCTTCGCCATTCAGTCTCTATGCTGCGTTCAAACTCTCTGCGATTGTTTACTTGGGTTAAACCATCAATCCGTGCAGAGCGCGCTAGTTGATCCTGAGAGTGTTTCATCTGCATCAATAGCTGGATACGAGATTGTAAAATAGAGGGGGCGCGATTTAGGGTTAAAAAGTCTGATGCTCCAGAATTATAAGCACCTAGCTCTAATCGATCATCTGTTTCTTGGCTGATAAATGCGATCGGAAGTGGCAGCTCTTCCGGATTGCTCTTTATCTCTTTGCATAGAGCAAACATCTCATCCCATTGTTGTTCTGTACTTAATAACAGCAGCGCAGGCGGATCTTCATGGAGTAATGTTTTAAGTTCATTCAGGCTAGATGGTAATAATATATTGTAGTCGTTACGTAGAGTCGCGATGATGGGCCAAATGGTTTCCGTTTTATGATCGTTGTAGATAGCGATTGTTTGCTGAACGGGTTGTGGGCAGCTTTCCATATTTAGCTCATGTGAGCTTATATCTTCACCTTTGAAAAATGCTTTTAGGTCATCAGGACTTGGTAGGCCTAACGATGTCCTTCCATCAGAGCTGCAGATAACAGGTATTCTGAGGTTAAAGTCGCCGTTCTCCCAGTTATGTTGCCAGAGCGATAGTGTATCTTCCTGTTTTTCCTCTATGCTGACCTCTGCTGGGAGTTCAGCAGCGACGAGGCAATCATAAATAACAGAGATATCAGAGATATCTAATCCGTCGACCCAAAGGGCTCGATAGAGTAGATGACGAAGCTTGATTGATTTTTGCTGATCTATTTCGGCGGCTTGAATGACACAGAGGCTAGCAAAGCGGCTATCGCTTCTCTTTTTTGGCAGAGCTACATCAATACTCGGAGCGCGACTACGTACTACAAAAACTTCACTGGCGAGTTCTGCCTGGCTTTCAGCGGTTTTATTATAAATGGCAATATCAGGAGCATGCTCTACAAGACACCAATCGACCTGTTGTAAAAGACCAAACTGAGCAAGTTGCTCATGCAGGGCATAGCAAAAAGGGCAGTTGAGGTCGGCGTAAACAGTGTATTGCAACATATAAGTCCTAAAACAGGGGCTGAGACGTACACCATTTTATAATTACCCTTTTCAACGATCTAATGACAGATAGATGCAGGTTGAGTTACATATTTGCCTGGCGTGACGTTTAGACTTAATAGTATCGACCAGTTTCCCTAGAACTTTGATGAAAAAACGAAAAAAGCAGCTAAAAAGCCACTGCTGTCCCATAGTTAGGG
>DJLT01000026.1 GCA_002435145.1 Neptuniibacter sp. UBA6509 | reverse complement strand
CTACTGTATTAGTACTTCATTCGGAGTGTAGCGCAGCCTGGTAGCCCATCTGGTTTGGGACCAGAGGGTCGTAGGTTCGAATCCTTTCACTCCAACTACTTTCCTTTATTCCCCCTTTCTATACATCTACTACGCATGGATTGCTGAGATGGATACTGATACAGATTCGCCTTCACCACACTGCACTCTTCGTTCGTTTACTGTGTTAGGAACACGGTTAGATCGTTCTCGTTTGGCAACTCAAAGCACGCCTGAAGAGAAAGCTGCTGAACAAAGAGATAAGCTAACTTCGCTTGCTGAGAGAATTCGAAAAGCACAAGAGATGAATCATAAGCAGGAAGGTAATGAAGA
This sequence comes from Neptuniibacter sp. UBA6509, assembly GCA_002435145.1. GTDB lineage: Bacteria > Pseudomonadota > Gammaproteobacteria > Pseudomonadales > Balneatricaceae > Neptuniibacter. The sequence goes on along the minus strand of DJLT01000026.1, from coordinate 8,119 downwards.
TATGGTGAAATCACGGGCTAAGCCTGTGAAATTGAGGGGTGTTTGATCAAAATAATTGGAATTATGTCACGGCAAATTAAATAGTTAAAATTTTTAATTTAATTACAGGCCAGCCTTAGAATCGGCTAAAATTTTCTGTTCCTTCTTTAATAGCCAGCTCATAGAAATCATTTTGGTTATCTTTCAAAACGCTGTATACATCTCTATCTAACTGCCCACCACTGACCATATCATCCATAATAGTGAGTACTTCTTTTACTGTCAGACGCCCTCTATATGGTCTCTTCTGGCTGAGTGCTTGAAATATATCTGAAATTGAAAGAATGCGTGTTGGCAAATCGATCTGTTCATTTGACCAACCATATGGATAACCACTTCCATCCAGCTTTTCATGATGCTGAGAAGCCCATTTCGCAATTGGTGTATCAGGGAACAATCCTTTTAATACACGCTTGCTATCATGGGGGTGGCTATGCATCTGCGCGAGCTCTTCTGGAGACAAGCCTCCTGGTTTTTCGAGAATCTCATCAGGAGTTCTTAATTTACCAACATCATGAAGTAAACCCGTAATACGAAGAATCCTTTTAGTGAAATCATCTAGCCCCAATAAATCCGCCATTCTAAATGCTATATCAGCCACTCTAATACTGTGATAATGAGTAAATGGGCTTTTAGCATCAACAATCTGAGAAATTAACTCCCCTAACGCCTCGATATCTTCAAAGGCCAAAGAGATTTTATAATCACCTGATGATAAAACCTCAAAAATTGAATCATCCAAATATTCATCCCTGAGGTCTAGCCAAAAACTGTCTCTTTTTGCAGCAATCTCCAACGCGTGAAAGTTGGATTCTGAAAACAATGTACCAATGTACGGACGTAGCTTATCCAGAATATTATTTTTTTCTAATAACACTAGATGTAATGGGTTTTCTGAAATGTAAGATGCATAAATCACATCTAATCGGTCTGCAAGATAAATTAGGTTTGAATATTCTTTTACTGATTCATCCAAGGATGGTGGCAAATGCTCCCAACGGGTATGATGGTGCCTAATTGTGTCTGAATATCTTTTGAAAGGATCAAAGCTATTTAGGAAGTACTGGCCTCTAATACAATGTTCTTCTGCCCCATCCCACTCCAATTCAGCAATCAGTTTCTTGTGAACTGACGTAGATGAAACTCCGCAGTCATGGAGCATTCCTGCAATCAACGCGAAATGTCTACGCTCTTTATTCCAGCCCAAACCATGTGCCAACCGATGCGAAATCAACCCTACACGACGACCATGGCTTTTGTCATCAATTCCAACGTAGTCCAGAGCTTTTGTCACTGTATGGGCAGCTCTCCCCACATCAACTTCTATGCCCATAAAAGTCTGATCAATGACCGGGATTGATTCTTGCTTCATTATCTCACACCATAATCAGGAGAATACAATCATTAAACCTCATACACTTTTAATGTACACGTTAATAATTCAAAAATTAACTTTCAGCAACTGTGAAATCATAAGATCATAGATAAAGTACGTGGATACAAGAGCACATAACTCACTAAATTAGCTCACTCGAACAAGGGGCACAGGTTTACAAATCCATTATAAAACTACTCTATATCTGAAAAGTTTCGTCTAATTTTCCAGAACTGATCCCGGATTGATTCAAACGCTTTAATAACCCTTGGATCAAAGTGTCCAGCACTTTCATGAAGTATAATCTTCTCAGCTTTCCCCTTGGTAAATGCGTCTTTATAGACACGTTTTGACACTAGGGCATCATACACATCAACGACGGCCATAATTCGAGCACATAGTGGAATTGATTCACCTGCAAGGCCTTTAGGATAACCGCTCCCATCCCAACGCTCATGATGATAATGAGCTATATCCCTAGCTAAGTGTAGAAATGTCATTGCCTTGCTAGATGGATTTGTCACAGAAATGGTTATAATAGCCTCTTCCAGTGCATTACTTCCAAGCACCGTATGCTGCTGCATCACCTTAAATTCTTCTTCTGTAAGCTTACCTGGCTTCAATAATATTTGATCAGGAATCCCTACTTTTCCTATATCATGAAGCGGTGCAGATCTGAAAATTTCATTTATAAAATCATCTGTAATAACATTTACAAAATCCGGATGAGCTTGTAGCTCCTTAGCCAGCAATTTAGCATATCGTTGTGTTCGCCTAATATGTTGGCCTGTTTCATTATCCCTAGTTTCAGCTAGCGTGGCTAAACTCAAAATTGTAGCTTCTCGCGTCAGCTCTAACTCCTTAGTTCTAACACTCACCTTATTTTCAAGTTCAACATTTATATTTCTCAGACGTTCCTCAGCCAAACTTCGACCAGCAGAAGCTTTAGCCCAAAACCACAACAACACAGCCCCAAATGGAAATACGAGCAGTAATGGAGATAAATAGCTCAAATGATCATTAAAAAACTCTGAGCTCACCCAGCTCTCATTGCTAATAACAATAACAGACCATGAATTCAGCGTGCCTTCTAACCTATTTCTAATATTAGTAACTTGTTTATTGATAACTCTATAATGAATACGACCCAAATCACTTTCAAACTCACCATAATCGGCACTTAGAATCTTTGACCAAATATTAGGGTTTCTAATGGCAAAGTTTTCCTTGGCACCAAACATAAAACCCCAAGCTGACTCTTTTTCATTGCTTGTATGCAGCTGATATCCGTCAGAATTCAGTACTAAATAAGCTTTACCTTGAGCTTCTATAATCTCATGCAAGTATGATAAAACTTCATTTCCCAGAAGATTAATCACAATATAAGCTACAACATTTCGCTTACTATCTACTATAGGCGAAACAAATCTGATCACCGGTTCATAAGGGACTTCTATCACCTTGTTTTCAACATTCAAGTCAAGCCTTGAGATATAAACTTCACCTTGTCGGAGTGACAAGCTTTCTTTGAAATAGTATCTATCAGACTTGTTTTGGAGGTCTTCTTTGCTTGTAACAAACACAACACCATCTTTATTATCAACTCTTATTAACTCCATTCCATCCTTGGAAAGCAATCTTATTTGATCATAACTATCATGACTCTGGGCCATACTTTTGAACATAGATTGAATAGCATTCGGTTCCACTATTGAAGCTTGTGAATCAATAAAATCTTCAGTAATCGGATTGTTGACCAAAAGCTGTAAATCATTGTGTACCGAATGAAAATATTCATTGATATATTTTTCAGCTTGCTGAAGGGTAACCTTTATTTCTGCAGCAGTTTTCTTATTTTGAAAATCATTCAGCAAATAAAGAGCTAAATAAATGACTATAAATCCAACAAAGGACAGGGGTACCCAAGCACTCCAGAACTTTTTGTGAGCTAATTGCTTAGCTTCTCCATCTATCATGTTTGACAATAACCCCTAGCTTCCTGGATCACACAAATAAATATATACAATTACTTAAATCACCTATCCACTAACCATCGAGAAAAAACAATGTTACTGATAGCTACCGACATTTAAACGTTAAAAACCTTACATTGAAATCTGGTTCCTTCCACCATTTTTCGATTGATACATCATGTAGTCAGCTGCAGTAACTAACTGATCGATATCTATTAGCTCATCATGCCTATCTACACCCGCAATCCCAATACTAAGCGTTTGAATTGAATCATCAGGAAGCTTTGGAAGGATAGATTGATCTTCTATAACTCTTTTCAATATTTCATAAGCCTCATCCTTAGATGTCTCCTCAAAAATCATTAAAAATTCGTCTCCTCCCCATCTAACTAAATGATCAGACTTTCTAACTACACACTTGAGTACTTTAGCGATCGACTTTAAAACTTCATCACCTACGACATAGCCAAATTTATCATTTACAGCTTTGAATCCATCTAAATCGATAAACGCAATAGATAATTTATTTCTATTTTCAAAAGTACGCACTAACGCTTTTTGTAAAGACTCTTCACCCACTTTCCTATTCAGCACTCGGGTAAGACTGTCAATATGCGCTTTAGAGATAATTAATCGGCTACTTAGAAAGGTTAGAAAAGCACCAAGAATCGCGGAAATCAGCACAATTAAAGAAATGCTAAGTTCTACTTTTTGAATGGGACTGAAATAACTCTCGGTTTCTCTTCCCACATAAAGGATTCCAATCACGTTTTTCTCAGAATCCAATATGGGATCGTAAGCTGTAAAATAATTCACTCCTATAATATCCACAAACCCCCTGAAAGGTTTTTTATTCTCAAAGATACTTGTATAGGCTTCATTTTTTTGCGAGTCGCGTTCCAGTAGCACGTCTTCCATTGGTAAGATTGATTGACGTAGCTACCCTTAAATCACCGCTAAAAATAGTCGCCGTCCCTCCGACTAATTCTGTGATTCTATCGACTATATCCAGCCGCCCCGATAGCGAGTGATTATCAAGATGAAGTACACCATTTTTGATATGGAAATGGCTGCCTAATCGCTCGAGCTGATCCCAAGCAATTCTCATATCACGTTCAACATCCAAAGCTACCTGTCTTCTCGCATGGGATTCAACTATTTCAACAACAGCAATTAGACTAACAAACCCGATGATGAAGGATATAAATGTTACTGCTAAAACCTGCTTTTTAATAGAAACTCCTCTATTCATTTCTACCCCTCACAAGAATATATATTGAGTATAGTTAACATTTGCTAAAAAAAGATAGAAAGCCAAAAATTCGAAAATCTAACCACCTTACTATGAATAGACATGTAAGGAGATTTTCATACCAAAATTCAAACAAACGTTTAACCCAATCGAGACATCCACCTGCCCATCACTAACCAACACCTCTAAGATCTCTTACAAGATCGCTATCGATACATCATCCAATCTCGACTTTCAGATTATCAAGAACTCTGCCACAGGTAAGTTCTCTGAACGATGGATCGCATACAACGATATTAAATCCGCTTTCCCCATCGGTACCTTCTCTTCTGTTCCACTCCGCACGTTCTACCGCAACAAATTCCTGAACACTCCTAGATTCATGTTAGCTGCACTGCTCAATGAGGTAGTCGTTAAAAAGGAAGCAGGTAAACCCCTGCTATATCGAACCTGCCTGATGATGCCGTTATTGATGAGATGCAGTAGTTGATTGATGCCAAAATCGACGTAACTGGCGCACTTAAGAGCAACAAGACGTCGGGTAAATCTGCAAAATCAGATTCAGCGGTTTCCGCGATAGCAAAATCGCATACATCCACAAAAAAACCGTTCGAAGCAAACATCAAAAAGGTGCGCTCAAAACGGCTAAATCTCTCTTTCCTGCTTCCTCTAAAGAAGATGCTATTAAGTCCCTCCACATGAGATAATTCAGGCTAATCAAAACCTGAAGAGATTGAAGATGGAACAGCAATTATCCTTTGCCGATAGTGAGTATCAGCACAAACGCCGCCAGACACGTAAAGAGAAGTTTCTAGGCAGGATGGATAAGCTGATCCCATGGAAACGTCTTGAAGCTATCATTGAACCCCACTATCCAAAAGCAGGTAACGGTCGTAGACCTTATCTTTTACCCACGATGCTCCGTATTCATTGCATTCAGCAGTGGTATAGCTTGAGCGATCCAGCCATGGAAGATGCTTTGTATGAAATAGCCTCGATGAGGCTTTTCACAGGACTATCGTTAAACAAGCCTATACCTGACCACACAACCATCATGAATTTCAGGCATTTGCTGGAGCGTCATGATTTAGCCCGTCATATTTTTGAAGACGTTAACGCTTGGCTGACGGAGGCTGGGATCATCGTTAAGGAGGGTACGTTGATGGACGCCACTATTATCGAAGCCCCAAGTTCCACCAAGAACAAGGCAGGTGAGCGTGATCCAGAGATGCACCAAACCAAAAAAGGGAATCAGTGGCATTTTGGCTGTGCGACCTGAAAGTCGCATGTATTTCTGTTTCGCAGGGTACGTTACCTGACGAAACCGGTTGTTTCACCAACCGTTCCCTACCCGGACGTGCGGAGCCGGTAACAGCACCGTGCGAAGCTTCGGGGACAATGTAACCGCCGACATTTCGGTATGTCGATCCGTGAGGTAAGACATAATCTGCCAGCATCAAGGCGGACAGGGGCTAGGGACGAGCGGCTACGACCAACAAATGTGAATCTCTTATAAACGTCGTCATGCCAGACAAGCCAAAGATGCTGATAGGCTTGAACCAAAAGGTGTGCGGGCAAGTATGGGCTCTAGCCAATAGCTCATCGTGAATGTTATACCGCCGGCGAAATAGAGAGGTCCGCCCCGCTCTGAAATACATGTGGAACAGGGTAAGCCCGCAGTGTCGCCATAATCGGCAGGCGAACCGTGAGGAACGTTGTTAACGCTGCGGGTAAAGGAATGTGGAAAAAGCGAAGGTCTCTCTGTAATCGAGGGAATACGGATTGAAACATCATCCGGCGCGAAAGTGAGCAGACTTCCACGAGGTCTTTCATGGCGAGATAACTTGTAAAATTGTTTAACGAGGGAAAGCAGATGACAGTATCAGAAAACAGCGAAAAAACGCCTATTTTTGATATTGGTGCACCTTCGCACGCGGAACCTGTATGGCTCCGGACAGACTGGTGTCATATAGAGAAGAACGTGAGGCGACTCCAAGTGCGTATCGCTAAGGCAACACAGGAAGGTAGGTGGGGCAAAGTGAAAGCCTTGCAGCGCCTGCTAACCCGCTCCTTTTACAGCAAAATGCTTGCTGTAAAAGGAGTGACAGAAAATCGAGGTAAAAGAACACCGGGGATCGACGGCAAGATATGGTCGACTCCGGCCGCCAAATTAAAAGGAGCACTGACGTTGAAGCATCGCGGTTATCAACCGCAACCGCTAAGACGTATCTACATACCTAAGAGCAATGGAAAGAAGCGTCCTCTAGGGATACCGACAATGCGAGACAGAGCGATGCAATCCTTATGGAAGCTAGCACTGGAACCTGTTGCGGAAACCCGAGCAGACCCGAACTCCTATGGTTTCAGACCTGAGCGTTCAACCGCAGACGCCATTGCACATTGTTTCAATGCACTCGCAAAGCGAACATCCGCTACATGGGTGTTGGAGGGCGACATTCGTGGCTGTTTCGACAACATTAGTCACGATTGGCTGCTCCGAAACATCACTATGGATAAAGTTGTGCTGCGTAAATGGCTTGAAGCAGGGTATGTAGAGAAAGGAACCTTATTCGCTACCGAGGCCGGTACGCCGCAAGGCGGAATCATCTCCCCTGTGTTGGCGAATTTGACGTTGGATGGACTGGAGCGGGCAGTCAATATAAGCGTATCCCCGAAGGATACGCCACGACGCCCGTTTAAAATCCACGTCGTGAGATATGCTGATGACTTCATCGTGACGGGAGCTTCGAAAGAGGTCTTGCAGCATCAAGTTCGCCCGGCAATTGAGGCGTTCTTGAGGGCGCGGGGTCTGGAGCTCTCAGACGAAAAGACTAGGATCACGCATATTGCACAAGGTTTCGATTTCCTGGGCCAAAATATACGTAAGTATTCGGGCAAACTACTGATTACCCCTGCCCGTAAAAGCGTGAAGGCGCTTTTAGATAAGATCCAGAAAATAGTGAATGGAAACAAGTCAGCGACACAGGCGAATCTGATTCTGAATCTCAATCCGGTGATTCGAGGTTGGGCGATGTATCATCGCCATATTGTGTCTAAGGCCCGTTTTACATGGATAGACCATCAAATTTGGCAAATTCTGTGGCGATGGGCTGTGCGAAGGCACGCCATGAAAGGTGCAAAATGGGTAAAGAAAAAATACTTCCACGTCGAAGGGACAAGGCACTGGGTGTTTGCGTCTGATGATCGGGTTAATGGCATAAGTCAACGGTTGCGGTTGTTTTCAGCAGCGACAGTTCTGATCGTAAGGCACATTAAAATACGTAGTGCAGTGAATCCCTATGATCCGATATGGAACGCTTACCTGAAGCGCCGCCACCGATCGATTTCCCTGTAGTGAGGCTCGGTCATATTAAGGCCGTTGAGAGGCTTGAGCCGTATGAGGGGTGACTCTCAAGTACGGTTCTTAGGGGAGGATGGTGTGGTAACACACTGTCCTTACCCGACTGAAAACTCACAGAG
>DJLT01000055.1:14091-21618 GCA_002435145.1 Neptuniibacter sp. UBA6509 | reverse complement strand
CCTCAAACTATGGGACAGCAGTGGACTTTGGTCTGCTTTTTTATTGTTTGGATCTTAGAAAGATTAGACTCTAACTTGCCATGTAGTCAGCTAAGTAAGTATCAAAGTCGGTCTTATCAGACGCTTCAATACTACGTTGTTCTTTTAATGAATGACTCTGCATAGCTTTAAGCTTATCAAGCATTTCTGGGTTCATAGGCTCTGAGAGTAATGTGCTTTTATGCTGCTCGGCTTGCTGCATCACAAATTCACCGTAGCTCAAATTCTCAGTCTTCATTACTTTAAGAACTTGGGCAGACGGCGTTAACGCTGGGTCAGCTAATTTAGCTTGCTGTGAGGCGATTGTCTCGGCGAATCGTTTACTGGAATGGGCCTCATCCACCAGCGCAGCGGTATGCGACATCTCTGTTAATAATTCAGTTCCCCATTCAACAAGACTTTTCTCTTCGTCATCATTTTTTAGCAGGGTTAGCCCTGGCTCGCGGCCGCGAGTTACAACGCGCTGATGGTTTTCATTGATCTGATCGCACTCTTCAGGGCTAATCTCTTTCTCTTCCATTAATAGACAGGTTGTTAAAAAGATATCCAAGAAGTCTGCTTGGCTCTGATCGATACCGAGGGGTAAGAATGGGTTAATGTCGGTATTACGCACTTCTATGTATTCAACGCCGCGTGCGATTAGAGCGTGAACGGGCTTCTCACCTGAATCGGTAACACGCTTAGGGCGGATATCACTGTAATACTCATTTTCAATCTGCAGAATATTGGTATTGAGCTGTTTATACTTCCCGTTCTCTTTAACCCCCATCTCTTCATACGGTGTATAGGGTGTACGAATAGCACGATTTAAAGAGCTAGCGTATGTATTTAGATGGTTGAAGCAGATGTTTAGGCTTGCTTGAGCTTTGTTTGAATAGCCTAGGTCGCTCATGCGCAATGACGTTGCGTAAGGAAGGTAGAGAGTACCTTCTGACAGTGTTTCTAGTTTGTGATCTTTTCCTTTAAGGAATGATGAACAAAGTGCAGGTGACGCGCCAAAAAGGTACATGAGCAACCAAGAGTAACGACGGAAATTCCTGATTAAGCTGAAATAGGAAGCGGAACGGAACTCCTGTAGCGATTTCTTTGACTCACTATGGCTTTGTAGGACTGTCCAAAGACTTTCTGGAAGTGAGAAATTATAGTGGATTCCGGCGATGGTCTGCATGATTTTACCGTAACGGTTTTCTAGACCGACCCGATAAATATATTTCATCTTACCGACATTGGAATCACCATATCTAGCAATGGGTATATCGGCTTCTTCTGGCAATATGCAAGGCATGCTCGCTGGCCATACTTGTTCATTATCTAGATTTTTGTACGTATAGCGGTGCAGATCTGCTAGGAAATTGAGCGCATCAGATGACCGCTCAAAAACAGGCGTAATGAACTCTAATAACGCTTCTGAGTAGTCAGTTGTAATGTATTCATGAGTTAGGGCCGACCCTAAGGCATTCGGATGTGGGGTTTGCGCAAGTGTACAGTCACTGTTCACGCGAAGCCCTTCTTTTTCTAATCCGTGCTGAAGTTTTGTTAACAGATCGGTATGGCCATTACTTTTTAGCCAATGTAGCTTCTGCTGTAATGCGGAAGAGAAATGTGTGGAAGACAAACGTTAGTCCTTAAAGTCACTCATTGAAGGATGCTCAGTATAATTGAGCAGACGGTAAAATGCTGCAATGAAACGAATTGTTCCGAATTTTGACCCGTTTTTGGATAAAAAATTCAAAAAAAAGCAGAAGTAATAACATATCTGCTTTTTTCATGCGCTATTTAGGCTACGCTTAAAACCTGCATGGAGTTAGTTCCCCCATTTTTGCCCAGTGATTCCCCGCGAGTCAAAATCACTAGATCCCCAGCTTGCAGCAAATTGCGTGCTTTTAAACCGGCAAGAACCTCGTTATTTAGCTTGCCCTTATCTATCTGGGTTGAATCAAAAAAGATTGGCTCTACTCCACGATACAATGCGGTTCGGCGCATTGTGCGTTCATTTCGAGTCAGAGCAAAAATAGGTAACCCTGAGCGAATACGAGACATCCATAGTGGGGTGGATCCGGATTCAGTTAGGCAGATAATCGCTTTAACTCCAATGAGGTGGTTGGCTGTATACATAGCAGAGCGGGCAATTGTTTCATCAAAACGCTCCAGCTTTTTTTCCATATTTGGGGATGGTGGTCGTTCCAGCTGATGTTTTTCAGCACCTTGACAGATAGATGTCATTGATGTGACGACTTCAACAGGATGCTGTCCTGCCGCGGTCTCTGCAGATAGCATGACTGCGTCAGTGCCATCCAGAATCGCATTTGCTACATCGAAGACTTCTGCACGAGTGGGCATCGGGTTTTCAATCATCGATTCCATCATCTGCGTTGCCGTGATAACGAAACGATTTAATTCGCGTGAGCGCTTAATAATATGTTTTTGTACGCCGATCAGTTCAGCATCACCGATCTCTACACCTAGATCACCACGGGCAACCATAATGCCATCGCAGGCCAGAATGATTTTGTCTAAGGCTTCATTATTTGCGACGGTTTCTGCACGTTCTACTTTAGCAATAATCTCAGCGCGGCTACCTACCGCATCTAATAATCGTCGAGCTTCATGAAGATCTTCTGCGCACCGTGGGAACGATACGGCAATATAATCCATATCGATCTCACCCGCGACTTTGATATCTCTGCGATCTTTATCTGTTAAAGCTGCAGCAGAAAGGCCACCGCCTTGACGGTTGATCCCTTTGTTATTTGATAGAGGACCACCAATGATGACTTCTGTGTGGATTTGATTGCCTTTTACTTCTGTAACTTTTAACTGCACGCGGCCATCATCAAGAAGGAGGATATCGCCGACAGCACTGTCTTGTGGAAGCGCTTTATAGTCGATACCGACTTGATGCTCATCTCCATCTTGGTTTCCAAGTTCTGCGTCTAAAGTAAACTTGTCACCTAGAGCAAGTTTGATGCGATCATTTTTAAAGCGAGCGATACGGATTTTTGGTCCCTGAAGGTCGCCAAGAACGGCAATAGATAAACCTAGTTTACGAGAGGCTTGTCTTACTTCACTTGCTCTTCTGCGATGGTCATCGGCACTACCATGGGAAAAATTAAGGCGTACAGTGTTTACGCCGTTACGAAGGATATCTTCTAAAACACCGGGTTTGTCGGTGGATGGACCCAAAGTAGCAACAATTTTGGTACGCTTTAGCATGTGAAAGTTTTGCTCCGTCGTTTATAAGTATTAGACTCTAGTATAATGCGCTTAGGTGTACGAATTAAGTATTTATAGTTACAAAGTAGAAAAAAGAATAGTAAATGTTAGCCTTCAAACCAAATTGGCCTTAAATATATGCCTTATGCATCTTCAGAAAAATGGCGCAGTTATCGTGCACTGTTCTTTATTGTTTTAGCTTGTGCCTTCTTCATTGTGGTTGGGCAAACAACCCTGGTGAGTCGTTCTCAGGGGTATGATCAACTTCAGCAACGTTCAAATGCAGATTTAAACCGCTATTTGCTGAGTCTTCAGCAAAAGCTGGATCGGTATAAAGATTTACCTGGTTTGTTGTCTTCTCATTCCATACTTATCAACGCACTGACCCAGCCTAATGATGAAAGTTTGAATGGAACTGCAAGTTCATATTTGCAACATGTTAATGAGTCGATTAATGCTGCAGATGTTTATTTAATGGATGTAGAAGGCACCGCCATTGCTGCCAGTAATTGGTCCGAGGAACGTTCATTTGTTGGCAAAAATTATGCATTTCGGCCTTACTTCAAAGAGGCTATGGCAGGTAAAGCCGGGCGCTATTTCGCTTTAGGGACAGTGTCTAAGCGTCGAGGGTATTACTTTTCATACCCTATCTATAAGCAGCAGGATATCGTCGGCGTGGTGGTGGTTAAAATTGACTTAAATGAGATTGAGTCAGATTGGACAGACCCCGATTTAGATATCTTAGTGACCGATGAAGACGGTGTGATTTTTATCTCCACGCGTAAAGACTGGAAGTTCCGTACGCTCAGGCCCCTAGCGCAAAATGACATCCAGCGAATTGCTGAAAGCTTAAGGTACGGCAATCACGAGTTAGTCTCCCTAGATATTGTGAAAACATCGAAACGTGCGGAGGGAGGTACGCTGGTTACGCTTGTAGATGGCGACCGGATTGATAATCCAGCATTAGATGGTATCAGTACGCGACAGTTTCTATTACAAAGCAGAGAGCTTGAAGATAGCGGTTTAACGGTCGTCGTATTGGCAAGTACTAAGTCCGTTAAAGGGCGGATGTTCTATACCGCTTTGACGATTGGTTTTATCTTTATTGCATTAGTTTTGCTGGTGATGGTCTTATTGACTCGGCAGCGTATTAAGCGTGAGAGGGCGCGCTTTAAACTGCTTGAAACAAATGCGCTTGAAGCAAACGAAGCGCGTGTTCGTGCGATTATTGATAATACCCGTGCGGGGCTGATCACTTTAGACAGGCAAGGTCGGATTGAGAGTATGAATATCATGGCTGAGAAACTGTTTGGTTATGATGAAAAGGATGTTCAATACGAATACATAAGCAAGCTGCTTACCCAGCCGGATCGTGCGCTCTGTTGGAGTCATCTGACGGCGGCTGATGCGGATCAGCAAGATGAACTGTTTATGGAAGCGGGTGGTTTGCGCCAAGACGGCTCCGCTTTCCCAATCGAGCTTATTATTGGTCATATGGATTACGGTTCTATTAAACGCTTTATTGTAACCATTCATGACATTACGCAGCGTAAGCAGTATGAAGGGGAGCTGAAACGTGCGCGTGAACTTCTAGAGCATCGTGTAGAAAAGCGTACAGCAGATCTAACTGATGCAAATATGAAGTTGTTAGAGGAAGTGGATAAGCATAAGGATACACAAAATGAGTTGATTCAAACGGCGAAGTTGGCGGTTTTAGGCCAAATGTCAGCAGGTATCAACCATGAGCTCAATCAGCCGTTAACTGCGATAAGAACCTATGCAGATAATGCACAAGCGTTTATGGCTTTGGATCGAATGGAGCCGGTTAAGAAAAATTTGTATGAGATTAGTCATTTGACTGAACGTATGGCTAAGATTATTCATCCCTTGAAAGAGTTTTCACGCAAAACGTCTGGTGCGTCTGAGCCGGTTTGTCTGCAAAATGTGCATGACGGTGCCATGTCGATTATGTACGGTCGATTACACAAAGTGAAAGCACAAGTTAACTGGCCTAAGAATCTAGAGCGTTGTTACGTGCTTGGAGATACTGTGCGCCTTGAGCAGGTGTTGGTTAACTTGATCAGTAATGCGCTTCAGGCGATGGAAGAGCAAGAAACACCTATTGTAAACATCGATCTGCACACAGATAAACAGTGGGTAGTACTGTTAGTGAGGGACTATGGTCCTGGTATCCCAGAACATGATTTAGGGCGAGTGTTTGAACCGTTTTATACCACTAAACAGGCCGGACAAGGTTTGGGGTTAGGTTTATCTATCTCTTATCGGATCATTGAAAGTATGGGGGGGCGTTTATCGGTTGAAAACCACCCATCTCAGGGCGCTGTGTTTAAGATTAGCTTACCCATTGCGCGCGCCCCTGATAATGTAGTGGGATAGTGTTGTTATGAATCGATATTGGAATCTGTATGAGTGATCAAGATCTACTGCCTCTTATTCTCGTAGATGATGAGGAGCACATTCGCCTCGCTGCAGGACAAACGCTGGAGTTGGGTGGGTATGATGTCACTACACTGGAAACAGCAGAGCAAGCTTTAAATATTATTACCGCTGATTGGCCTGGCGTGTTAATTACTGATATTAACCTGCCTGGGATTGACGGTTTAGAGTTGATGAAAAAGGTAGTGGCCTTAGATTCTACCCTTCCAGTGATTCTTATTACCGGCCACGGAGATATCTCTATGGCTGTTGGGGCGATGCGAGATGGCGCTTATGATTTTATTGAAAAACCATTCTCCTCTGAATTGCTATTAGATGTTGTTAGGCGTGCGGTTGAAAAACGTAATTTGATCATCGAGAACCGTCGCTTAAAACAAGAGTTGGAGGCGCAAAGCGCACCCGGTCCTAGGATTATTGGTAACACCGCTATTATTGCTCAGGTCCGAGGGTTGGTTCATGCGGTAGCAGATACACCCGCTGATATTTTGATATTGGGCGAGACGGGCACGGGTAAGGACTTGATGGCCCGCTATATTCATGAACACAGTAATCGTAGAGATCAAAACTTTGTAGCGATTAACTGTGGAGCTGTACCTGAGAATTTAATTGAATCTGAACTTTTTGGTCATGAAAAAGGCTCGTTTACTGATGCTAAGGCACGCCGTATTGGTAAGTTTGAGCACGCAAATAATGGGACGCTCTTTCTGGATGAGATCGAGAGCATGCCTATGACCTTACAAATTAAGCTCTTGCGAGTACTCGAAGAAAGAGCCATCGAACGTTTAGGTTCTAATGAGAGCATCCCTCTTAATATTAGAGTTATTGCCGCGACAAAAGTAGATCTGAAAGAAGCCGCCGCACACGGTGATTTTCGAGAAGATCTGTATTATCGCTTAAATGTTGTACGTGTTGATATTCCGGCCCTTCGTGAGCGCCGTGAAGATATAGCCATGCTCTTCCAACACTTTGCATTAATCGCGTCCTCTCAATATGGCCGTGAAGTACCGATGTTATCACCTGAGCGAATGCACAGCTTAGTAGCTACACATGATTGGCCAGGAAATGTACGTGAACTACGTAATTTAGCTGAGCGTTATGTGCTGTTGGGTGAAAGTTGCACATTTGATTTTGAGAACAAACCGATTACTGATGCGAGTACGCGAGGGGCTTCAACCCTTCCTGATAAAGTGGATCAATTTGAAAGTATGTTGATTCAAGCGGAGCTTGCGCGTTGTGGGGGATCGATCAAGGAAACTTTGATTAGCCTAGGCCTTCCAAGAAAAACGCTATACGATAAAATGAAAAAGTACGGTTTGGATAAAAAAGACTTTAAGTAGACGGGTATGAATAGCGCTCCCATTCCTGTTCGATGATCTTAAAATTGAACAGGAATGGGCGTTTTCGTTATGAAGGTTAAAGCTTAAACTTCTGAACCATTGATTCCAGCTGTCCGGCTAACGTATTCAACTCATGTGCCACGCTATTTAATTTCCCAGCGCGTGAAGAGGTATGTTCAGCGGTACTAGCAATTTCATGTACGCTGGCTTCAACACTACTTGCCATCTCTGTTTGCTCTTTAACCGATGAAGATACCATGTGATTCATATCATTGATCATACGTACTTCTTCAGAAATCTTAGTTAAAGCGTCAGAGGTTTCTTGTACTTTACTTACGCCTGCTTCGGCACTGCTATGAGCTTGATCCATAACGGCTACAGCATCACGAGCGTCTCTCTGAAGTTCTTCAATAATCGTATTGATCTCCTCAGTAGAGTTACGCGTTTTGCTGGCGAGGGTACGTACTTCGTCGGCTACAAC
>DJLT01000055.1:12251-13718 GCA_002435145.1 Neptuniibacter sp. UBA6509 | reverse complement strand
AGTGCGAGTAAGTTGGTCTGTTCCGCAATTTTTTGGATTACTTCCAATACGGTTCCAACGCTTTGGCTTTGTTCATCGAGTTTATTGATAACATTAAGAGCTTTATCAATGTTGTTCTTTAATTCCTCAATTGCACCAATCGCCTGATCTGTAATGACCGTACCTTCTTGGCTTTGCTCAAGTGCTAGGTCAGAGGCTGAAACTGTATTCTCTGCACTTGCTTCGACACTGCGGGTAGAGGCCTCCATCTGTTCCATTGCTGAAGCGACAGCGCTGGTTTGCATCTGCTGATTATTAACCGCGGTATTAGCCATATCTGCAATATCGTTAATTGATGTGCTAGATGTACTCAGCTGATGAATTGTACTACTGACCTTGCTCAGGCTGGAATGGAAATCTTCAAGCATGATATTGAGTGAATTGGACATCATGCCAATTTCATCTTTTGAGTTAACATCAATACGTAGCTTCAAATTCGAGTTTTCATGGATTGTGTTAATTGTTTTACCCATTTTACGTACAGGTTTAACAACTAAATGGCCCAATAGTAAGCTAATAAGAACGAGGCCGACGATAAATAGAATCAGTTCAGTTATGGCAACACTAATAAGGTTTTTACTAATAGTATTGTCTAAATTTTCGAAGGAGTAAGTAACACGAACAGCACCGAGTACATCGCCTTCTTTGGTTTGATGGCAAAGGAGGCAGTTGGTGCCTTTGTAATCTGGAAGGGATTTCATCGGAGTGACAATGACAAGGCGGTGGCCTTGTTCGTCATTAACCTCTTCAATCACCTGCTCCCCATTCATCGCTCTTTGATCAAGTTCATCAGTGACCTTTGAATCGGCAGTCCCAGGACCATAAACGCTGCTGACTAAATCACCACGAATGATGCGAGCTTCTAAAACATCAGGGTTAGCTACAATTTTGTTTTGCAGTGTTTCTCGGTTCGACATCGCGCCGCTGAGCATGAGTATATTGATACTGTCAAAGTAAGAATCTGCAATATCCAGCGTGCTTTTGGTCACGACTTCAGAGACTAAGCTTGATTCGCTCTTATAAATAGCGGTGAGTGAGCTAATTAAAATAATTAGAAAAACGGCTGCTAATGACAGATTTACTTTTGTTTGAATTGAAAGGCCATCTAATTTCACACCTTTGCTCCCGCTCTGTATAGGTTTGGCAATTATAGTTGTTATATAAAACCATAATAAGGTTAAGTTCTTTATTCGTATACCCTTAACTCCGAGTTACATGCCGATATAGATCAAATAAATGGCGAAAGCTGTTTTTACAATTCACTTTGAATTTGTCTAAAGGGTCAAAATCCCCCTCAAGTTTTGTTTGAATGTGTGGGAATCCGCCACTTTGTAAAGATAGAAACAGTGCTCTAATAAATCCAATAATATTAATTATTCCTTTCTGTTCAGTAGGTTATAGGTTGTTTTTCTCCAGTTTTTTGTGGTT
>DJLT01000055.1:4913-12141 GCA_002435145.1 Neptuniibacter sp. UBA6509 | reverse complement strand
GAGTTACATGCCGATATAGATCAAATAAATGGCGAAAGCTGTTTTTACAATTCACTTTGAATTTGTCTAAAGGGTCAAAATCCCCCCTCAAGTTTTGTTTGAATGTGTGGGAATCCGCCACTTTATAAAGATAGGAATAGTGCTCTAATAAATCCATTAATATTAATTATTCCTTTCTCTTCAGTAGGTTATAGGTAGTTTTTCTCCAGTTTTTTGTGGTTGGCCCTCTTATTGCTTTGTCTAGGTACGGATTCAGACAGGTCTGTGTACGAGCAGAAGAACTGAATTTAAAAACAAAAACGATAAATTAAAGTCCAATAACAGGAGATGCCACATGCGTTTACTGACTGCTGCAGTAACTTCCCTAGCTTTGACACTTGGTGCTCAAGCTGCCAGCGCTGCCCCGGTTGAGATCAAATTCTCACACGTTGTAGCGGAGAACACGCCAAAAGGTCAGATGGCGGTTAAGTTTAAAGAGCTTGTAGATGAACGTCTTGCAGGTAAAGTTGAAGTTAAGGTATTTCCTAACTCTCAGCTGTTTGGCGATAACAAAGTACTAGAGGCAATGCTTCTAGGTGATGTGCAGATGGCTGCACCTTCACTATCTAAATTCCAGAAATATACCAAGTCCCTTCAGATCTTTGATCTACCTTTCCTATTTAAAGATATGGCAGCGGTAGAACGGTTCCAGAATGGTCCAGAAGGTCAGAAACTACTGACTTCGCTTGAGAGCAAAGGCTTGGTAGGCCTAGGTTACTTACATAATGGTATGAAGCAGCTTTCTGCAAGTAATCCACTGAAAGTGCCTGCTGATGCTGAAGGTAAGAAGTTCCGTATTATGACTTCCGATGTGCTACAGGCGCAGTTTGAAGCGGTTGATGCGGTACCTCTGAAGAAGCCTTTCTCTGAAGTATTTACACTGCTTCAGACAAAAGCCATCGATGGTCAGGAAAATACTTGGTCTAACATCTATTCTAAAAAATTCTTTGAAGTACAGCCATTCATCACAGAATCTAACCACGGTGTTCTAGATTACCTAGTGGTAACGTCTGCTGAGTTCTGGATGGAGCTTGATGAAGACCTGAAGGTTGAAGTGAAAAAGGCACTTGATGAAGCGATTCTTCACGGTAACGGCATTGCTGCTGAAAAAGCAGCGTCTGATAAACAGCTGATTGTTGATTCTAAGCGTTCTGAAGTTCTTTCACTGACTGATGCAGAACGTGCTCAGTGGGTTGAAGCGATGAAGCCTGTATGGAAACAGTTTGAAGATCAGGTTGGTGCTGATCTAATTAAAGCTGCTCAAGCGTCAAACAACTAATCTTGTTGTGACTTTCTACCGGGTAGGGCTTTCGCCTTACCTGGTATCTATCTCTCCCGCATTCAGAGAAGAGCTTCAGTCAGCATCATAAGAAATGATGAAGCTGTCCTGTGAATGTTTCTTAAACAATAATTAAGTTAACGACGTGAGTCGCTACGGGGGCCGTTATGGTACGTAATCTCGTGACTAAACTGGAAGAGGGCTTTTTGTCTGTACTTCTAGTTTCAATGACCTTACTGGTATTTGCTGAAGTAATCGCACGCTTCGGTTTTAATGCCGGTATTCACTGGGCACAGGAAGTGACCCTACTTCTTGCCGCTTGGTTTGTTCTCTTTGGTGCCTCTTATGGCGTTAAAGTGGGTGCACACATCGGCGTTGACGTATTCGTCAAAATGCTTCCTGAAGGTACGCATCGTTTTATGACGCTTGTGGCTGTTGCTTTGTGCTTAGTCTATTGCGGACTTTTCCTTTACGGCTCTTGGATCTATCTCAGTAAAATGAAAATGATCGGCATTGAGCTGGAAGATCTTCCTGTTCCTAAGTGGATCCCAATGACTATTTTGGTGATCGGCTTTGTACTGCTGATTATTCGTTTCCTACAGTTGGGTTGGAAAGTGATAACCAAGCAAGCTGACGGTTTCCATTTTGCAGATGAAGCAGAGGAATCTATGGAGATCGCGAAAGATCTTAAAGAGACCGCGTTGGGAGATGCTCCGACAAACTCTGTTGATATTGATCCTAATAAGACTCCAAAGCAGGGGGATAAATAATGACTATCGCCGTACTGTTTATCACTCTTTTTGGGTGCATGATTATTGGTATGCCTATCGCAATCGCGTTGGGCTTATCTTCTGTAACGACCATTTTACTGTTCTCAAATGATTCTCTAGCGTCTATTTCGCTTAAGTTATTTGAAGCAACTTCGGAACACTACACACTGTTAGCGATTCCATTCTTTATTCTGTCCTCTGCGTTTTTGTCTACCGGGGGGGTAGCAAAACGTTTGATTAACTTTGCGGTTGATACCGTAGGGCATATCAGAGGTGGTTTAGCGATGGCGTCGGTAATGGCGTGTATGCTATTTGCTGCGGTATCAGGTTCTTCGCCTGCGACGGTAGCGGCTATCGGTACGATCTGTATTGCCGGTATGGTGCGTTCAGGTTATCCACAGTCTTTTGCGGCGGGTGTTATCGCAAATGCCGGTACGCTGGGTATCTTGATTCCTCCTTCTATCGTAATGCTGGTTTATGCTGCTGCGACTGAAGTATCGGCGTCACGTATGTTCATGGCGGGTTTCATTCCTGGCTTAATGATGGGTCTGATCTTAATGATTGCGATCTATATCGTTGCGCGTGTTAAAGGATTGCCGTCTCAGCCATTCCCAGGTTTCAAAGCGTTAGCAAAATCAGGTTTAATCGCTTTGGGCGGTCTGATGCTCATCATTATCGTATTAGGTTCTATATACGGTGGTGTGGCTTCACCAACTGAAGCGGCTGCGGTTGCTGCGGTTTACGGCTATTTCATTGCAGTGATGGGTTACCGTGATATTGGTCCAATGAAAGGTATTCCATGGCAGAAAGCGGGTGAAAACGTAGTTACCGCTGCAGTGCGTAATGGTTTCCAGATGCTAATGGCTATTCCTAAGTCAATTACTGACCCTGAAGTTAGAAAAGTGCTTTTAGACGCATCGAAAGTATCTATGATGCTGCTATTCATTATTGCTAATGCGATGTTGTTTGCACATGTTCTGACAACAGAGCGTATCCCTCACACTATTGCCGAACAGATTATGGCATGGGGTTTACCTGCGTGGGGCTTCCTGATTGTTGTGAACATTCTGCTATTGATAGCGGGTAACTTTATGGAGCCGTCAGCAATCTTGTTGATCATGGCGCCTATCTTGTTCCCTATTGCGATGCAGTTGGGTATCGACCCCATTCACTTAGGTATTATCATGGTGGTTAATATGGAGATCGGGATGTTGACCCCGCCTGTGGGACTTAACCTCTTTGTCACCGCCGGGATAACCGGGCAGAACATGATATGGGTCATCAAGGCCTGCTTGCCATGGCTCTGTCTATTACTTGGCTTCCTTATGCTTATTACTTATGTTCCGCAGATCTCACTATTCTTGCCAGAATATATCGATCAGTTGAAGGGTTACTAACGATTGTCAGCCCGAAAGTCCGGAGGCTAACTTATAGCCTCTACACCCTAATCTGTTGATTAGTGCATTAACCACCGCTTGCGGTGGTTTTTTTTGTCCTAAATTGGGTAGTTGTGGCCACAATAGGTATAATCCTACGCTTATATGAATTTTTAGAAAAAGAGAGTCTAGGTGTTAGGTTATATAGCAGCGCTGTGGGGCATTACTGGAATTAGCCTTTTATTAGGTAGTGCAATCTATCGTTTGAGTACAATTGGCTTAGAAACGTTTTCTTACCCACTGGATTGGTACCATTGGCTTGCATTGGCTGTGAGTATTGCTTTCATGGGCTTTGCTGAAGGGTATCGTGGTTTTCAGCAAGCTTGGTCTCCGCGTGTTGCAGCGCGCCTTTTGTATCTCTCACAGAATGCTTCGCCGTTAAGGGTCGTTTTAGCGCCTCTATTCTGTATGGGATTTTTTTCGATAGTACGCAAACGAATGATCGTCACTTACTGCCTGACGTTAGGTATTATCGGGATGGTGTTATTAGTGCATCAACTTGAACAGCCTTGGCGTGGTATTGTTGATTTGGGAGTTGTCACCGGCTTAGCATGGGGCTTAACCTCATTATTACTTTTTAGCCTTCAGGCCTTTTTTGGTAATAAGTTTGATCATTCCCCTGAGATGCCATAAAGGTTAGTTGTTAAACAACGAACTGCGCGACTCCATCACGGAATGACCAATCGATGTCGTGGTTTTCTACGATACTGATCAATACGTTTTCTGGTTTTATACCGGGGCGTTCCGCTAAATTCTCCACTACTTTTGCATAGAAAGCCTGCTTCGCTTTATTCGAACGTCCCGCGCGCATTGTTAGGTGCATGATGACCCTATCTTCAGTTCTTTCCTGCAATTGTAAACAGTGCGGCTCTAATTCATGGATCACTTGATAGCGATCATCGTCCGGGAAATCCATTGTTTCTATAACGGCGCTATTAATACTGTCAGCAACGGCGATAGCGTATTCTGCAGGCTTCCCTTTGAGAATAGATATGTTAACCAAGGGCATGTTCATTTCCTCTAGAAAAAGATCATTCTTTAAAACGTTGAATGTCTATTATTATTCTTTAAACTGATACCGGTCTAATATAGTTTGGCGATCATATGATAAATAATAGCTATCAGTTTGGTTTTGAAATACGTCACTTGCGTAATTTTTTAGTGATTGCTGAAGAACTTAGTTTCAGAAAAGCGGCTGAACGTTTGCATATAGCCCAGCCCGCGCTTAGTCGGCAAATGTCTCAGATGGAGGATGCATTGAAATGTCAGTTATTTGATCGCCAAAAGCGACAAATTAAACTGACTGATGCGGGTAAGTATCTGCAGGATAAAGGGCCGCATTTGTTGGATGGTTTTTCTGACTTAGCGCTGCAAACACGTTCAGTGGCTGAGGGGCGCTCGGTATTTCTTCGAGTGGGGTTTTCCAGTGCGGCGATGTCCAGCTTCCTGCCTGGTATTATTCGCCATTTGCAAAGTAAGCTGCATGGCTGTGAATTTGAGTTCGTGGAGGATACATCCGATAAGCTTATTACGCGGGTAACAAATAAGCAGTTGGATGCTGCGTTTATTCTTCATTGTCCCAATAGCCCTGAACTGAAAGTATTGCCTATTCAGCCCGATAACATAGGCGTTATTTTGCCAGATGATCACTTTTTAGTTGGAAACAGAGAGATTGATCTGGCTGATTTGAAAAACGATACGTTGATCCTCTTTCCCCGATCGACTAACCCAATTATGTACGATGATATTTTAGGCCACTGTCATAATGCTGGTTTTAGCCCCAAAGGCATTATTGAAACTGCGCCGCGCTCTACTGCCATCGGGCTAGTCGCAGCGCGACAGGGTGTTGCAACGATTGCCGAGTCATTAAAGCAAAGCTGTATTGCTGGTACAGTATATAGACCGTTAAAAGGGAAAGGGCCGAAAGTTAATTACAGTGCAGTTACACACAAAGATGTCTCCGGGCAGTGGATTGAGTTATTGGAAACCTACATTGCTGATGCCTTATCAGTTAATAAGAACAGCAGTTAATAAGCGCTCGAATAAATAAGAGTTTCAACAGATAAGAGTTAATGAGTATGGGGTTAGGTTTGATTCAGGCAGGATTTGAACTGCGGTTTGAGGTGTTCGACGCGGTTGATGACTTGAGTGTATTTGCGTTTTTAGAGCCGCGTTTAATTGATAGGTATTGTCAGTCGATAGATGAATATTTCTTACAAGGTTATGTGTGTCTGAATGGGCAGATTGCGACTCCCGAACAGCGGGTAAATAAGGGTGATTATATTCAAATTCGATTCCCGGAGCATCGTGAAGCTGAGGTGGATGTCGGGTGGAAGGTACTGTGGGAGAACAGTGAATTGATGGCGGTCTATAAGCCCTCGTTACTGCCCGTCAGTCGGACTACACGTAACTTATATAACAGTTTGATCTCCCTTATTCGTAGAGAAACCCCATATTATAAAGCTCAACTTTTACACCGTTTAGATGCGGAAACATCCGGGGTCATGATGGTGGCTAAAAACAGCGATGCGGATAGAAAATGGAAGCCCCAGATAAAGACGTTAATTCAAAAAAAAATCTACCATGCATGGGTGAAAGGTTTACCTGAATGGGATGAAAAACTGTTTGAATGTGAGCTGTCCGAAAAACAAGGCAGTGCAATTCGCAGCCAAGTCTATGTGGTTGATCCTCAAACACCAGAGCTTTTTCTTAAACCAAAGCTAAGTAAAACAGGCTTTAAAGTCTTAGCTAGACAAGGTGACCGTTCACTTATCGAGTGTGAACTGTATACCGGTCGTAAGCACCAGATACGTGTTCAGTTAGCGCATCTTGGGCATCCGATTATAGGTGACAAAGTGTATTCCCATGACGGATATTACTATCTGAAAAGAATAGAAAAGGAACTTTTTGCTGAGGATTATAAAGTTCTATTGACGCCTTATCATCAGCTGTCAGCGGTGAGTTTGACCTTGTTTATTGATAATCGATCTATAACCATCAATGCGGATGGTTGTATTGATGGTGAATGAGGATGTTGTTTAATTGATAAGGAGCGCTTTGCTAGAAGCGCTCCTTATACTCATCACTATCAGTAATTTTTACCCTAAAAACAACTGATAAGCAGCGTTGTCGGTTTCTTCCCAGTAGTTGTAACCAATTTCGCTTAAGAAAGTACCTACTTGATCACGTTCCTCTTCAGGTACTTGCATACCTACCAAAACGCGGCCATAAGCAGCACCATGGTTACGGTAATGGAACATGGATATATTCCACTTTCCACCTAGTTTGCTGAGGAAATTCATTAAGGCGCCGGGGCGCTCTGGGAACTCAAAACGATAGATTACTTCATCATCTAAGGTTTTGGGGGCATGGCCACCCACCATATAGCGAACATGGATCTTTGCGATCTCGTTTTCGCTTAAGTCTTCAACTTCATAGGCTTTATCGCGAAGCTCAGATACAAGTTCCTCACGGGCATTCTCATCGGGTGTTAATTGAATGCCGGCAAATACAATTGCGTTGCTATCATCGCTGTAACGGTAGTTAAATTCTGTGATATTGCGCTTCCCTAGCGCGGAACAGAACTTTTTAAAACTGCCCGGTTTTTCAGGAATACGGGCCGCAATGATCGCTTCGCGTTTCTCGCCCAGTTCCGTACGTTCAGCAATATGGCGTAAACGGTCAAAGTTAACATTAGCGCCAGA
>DJLT01000055.1:0-4533 GCA_002435145.1 Neptuniibacter sp. UBA6509 | reverse complement strand
GCAACACCTAATGCACCAGCGGGTTCACAGATAGAACGAGTATCATCATAGATATCTTTAATCGCTGCGCAGATCTCATCGGTTGAGACAGTGATCACTTCATCTACGTACTTTTTCGCGACTTCAAACGTGTTCTCGCCGATGATAGCCACGGCTACGCCATCAGCAAAAATACCGACTTGGTCAAGGGTGACACGTTTACCAGCGTCTAAGGCTGCCTTTAAGCAGGCCGAGTCTTCTGATTCAACACCGATGATCTTGGTTTCAGGTCGCAGGTATTTAACGTATGCCGCTATACCCGCAACAAGCCCGCCACCGCCTACCGGTACAAAGATAGAATCGATAGGGCCAGATTCTTGGCGCAGGATCTCCATTGCGACCGTGCCTTGGCCTGCAATTACATCAGGATCATCAAAAGGATGAACGTAAGTCATCCCTTTTTCTTTAACTAGCTTTTTAGCGTAAGCGGCTGCATCGTCGTAAGCATCACCATGGAGTACAACTTTGCCGCCTAAACGGCGAACATTGTTTACTTTTACATCCGGTGTGGTCTTAGGCATCACAATAGTGGCTTTCACGCCCAAGTGCTTTGCAGACATTGCTAAGCCTTGAGCATGGTTACCGGCAGATGCTGCGACAACACCACAAGCGCGTTGCTCATCGCTGAGTTGTAGCATTTTGTTGTAAGCACCGCGAATTTTAAACGAGAACACAGGTTGCTTATCTTCACGCTTAAGTAAAATTCGATTTTTCAGACGTTCAGACAGGCTTTTTGCTTCATCCAGCGGTGTTTCGACGGCTACATCGTAAACGCGTGCTTCTAATATTTTCTTTATATAACGGTCTGGCATAGGAATTACTTCGTCTGAAAATTCAAATAGGAGAGAAATGGTAAAGGCAAAGCGGTATTGCGTCTACACGATGGGCGCTATGCAGCGTATAATTTGTGCAGATTTCAATAATTTTTAGCAAAAACGGCCTCTTTTATGAGTCGTTAAGCACAGGTGCCGATCATGACGCAGGATGAGATGAAAAAAGCAGTTGCCGATGCTGCTGTGGAATACATCAAACCTAAATTGAATAAAGAGAGTATTGTGGGGGTAGGCACAGGCTCTACTGCAAACTTTTTCATCGATGCGCTCGCTGAGATTAAACATATGTTTGATGGCGCAGTCGCAAGCTCTGAAGCAACAGCTGAGCGTCTTGAAGGACATGGCATTCAGGTTTTTGATCTGAACTCAGTCTCTGAAATGGAAGTTTACATTGATGGTGCTGATGAGTTTGATTCTTGCCTTAACCTTGTAAAAGGTGGTGGTGGCGCATTAACACGTGAAAAAATTGTTGCTGCGGTGGCTAAAGAGTTTGTTTGTATTGTTGATAGCACTAAAAAAGTAGGTGTTCTTGGCGAGTTCCCACTACCTGTAGAGGTGATTCCGATGGCACGCTCACAAGTAGCACGTGAGTTGGTTAAATTAGATGGAATGCCTGTATGGCGTGAAGGTTTTACTACAGATAACGGTAACCTGATTCTTGATGTTCATGATATGGAGATCATGCATGCGAAAGAGTTAGAAACACACATTAATAACATTGTGGGTGTGGTAACGAATGGTTTGTTTGCAAACCGCGGTGCTGATATCGTTTTGATGGGCACACCTGAAGGTGTTGAGACGATTACGCTGTAATATCGTAGCAAGTAGCTAGACGCTACGCTTAGAAATAAAAAAAACCTGCTGTAGCAGGTTTTTTTGTTTCTAAGCATTATGCCCCGTCGAGTGCTGTATATGTTGATATCTAAATGACAGCGTTTGACCAAGCTTAATGCCTTCAAATTCTCTGGCGCAGATATTGGAAAAGCCAGACACTTTACCTACTAATAGGCCGTCGTTATTGAGTGTGAGGTTCCGAAGGTAAATCTCTTTACCTTTATAGAGCAGTGCGACCTCTACCGCTGTACGTGTAACTTTCTGTTCAGGGCTTTCGGATTTTTTGGTCTGAGTGGATTGGGGTGTAGCCCCCACTTTTTCAAAACCTAAAATATCTGCATCTGAATTTGTCATAGAGTTATACATTTGAATTATTGGCTTTTCTCACTTTATCGGTACAGCGCCAACCACCCATTATCGCCAGACCGAAAAATATCAGCGCAGTCATATCAAGACTATTACTCACCAGCATCAGTTTACCGTGGTAGATACTTGAAGCGCCGAGCACGATACCTGCCACAGCCATACAGGTGATTGCTCCTAAAATAAAAGCAATACGGGTTGGGAGTGCTTTCTTCGCGCACCACTGTGCTAAAAGCCCAATAGTTAGCCAATAGCCAAGTAACATAGCGATAGCGGTTAAATTATCCATGGCTTTACAGTGTTCTCCAGTGAAAGAGTTTAAATGGGAAGGACTCAATAGGTAGGGCTTGTTATGAAGCTTTTATCTTACTCTAAATAAGGCCAGTTGTTGTGCCGAGTATGACTTTAAATACTAATAAGGCCTTTGATTATTCGGCTACACAAAAGCGATTTCGTCCCTGATCCTTTGCTTGATAGAGCGCTTTATCAGCGGCCATCAGAAGCGTTCTGAAACTCTCTGAATGGTGTGGCGTGACACAAGCTACGCCAATTGAACACTTTATAGGAATGTGCTTTTTATCTACATGGAAGTTTAGTTGAGCGATCGCTTTTACAAGTTTACCAGCAAGTAAAGAGGCGTGAGTGACATTGGTATGTGGGAGAATGATAACGAACTCTTCCCCTCCGTAGCGAGCGGCAGTATCTGTCGAACGGGGAATCTCTTTGTTTAGCATCTCGCCGACGAGTTTAAGGCATTCATCACCAGCTAAATGCCCATACTGATCATTTAGTTTCTTGAAATGATCTAAATCGAGCATAAGGACTGAAAGAGGTAGTTTTGTCCGGCAGCAACTATTCCAATCATTAGCGATTTGGCCATTAAAAAAGTGGCGATTTTTTAAGCCTGTCAGAGGGTCTGTAATACTGACCTCTTGTAAGCTGCGTGCGCGCTCCTCGGCTAAAAATTGATTATTAATTGCGTCTTGATAGTCTTGGCGTGTTGCTCTTGAGGCTTCCAGGATATAAACCATAGATAGGAAGGCTAATGAGCTCATAATAAGGTTTTCGGTACCACCGATAATAAGCGCGCTGAAAATGCTAGGTAAAAAAACTAAGAAGGGATAGGTAATACCGATGATACGAGAGATGCTTAATACACCTGTACCACCAATACCCAACGCGGCCAAAATAACCATATAGGGGTACTTTAAAACAAGGTAGGGGCTATGAAATATGATCCATGCAGATAAACCGCCCCACAAAAAGGCCACTGCTAGAATCAGTGCAACCAGTGAGTAGTTCATAAATTTGAAATTAAGATTAACGCCTTTATGTAATAACAGGTAATGAATGGTTCTGAGTATTGATATGACAAGGAGTGCCGAAGAGACTACAAAAAAAGTAATGGGATTTAGTTCTGAGATGTTGCCCCATAGAGCCGTTATGAGCCATACGGCCGGATAAAGAACAATACCACCGCGTGCTCTTATTGAAAGGTCGATTAATGCCCTCTGTTCAGGGGCAATTTGTGGGGAAGTTTGATGGCTCATTGTGTTATTTGAGGCCGGGTAAGTTGTTTGGCTACGGTCTAGTGATTATAGCGGAAATAGCTAATAAAAGGCTGTTACTATTGTGTTTTTTAGCGATTTCTTGTTTGAATTATCAGGTTTTTTTATAGAAACCTATTGTTTGTGGGTCTAAGGAGCCACCTTTGCCGCTGACTACGTTTGAAAGTTGCTCTAAGTATATTTGGAATTTTTAAAAGTTTATTCTTTCCAAACTTATTTTCTCTATGTGCGGCTTTATTAAAACAGATAGCGTATTGGGTGCGTCTTGAAGTACGAGTACTTCGGAGATTTTTTGCAATGTAACCCCGGCTCGTTACAGCGATTAATAAAACGTAGTTATTAAGTAACGGTTTTAGAATAGATCTGGCCACCGGAGTATAGGAGGGGTATTAGGCCTCGTTGTTCGTAATAACGAACGCTTTCAACACAGAGGCCTGTGAGTTTGGCTGCTTGGCCAATCTTGAACTGTTTTATCTCTACTGTTGGTTACAGGAGATAAAAACAGCTCAATTTTTACTGCTTTTGTGTGCTACTTAAATCGCTTACAGAGTAACGCGGCTAAGTGCGATGCTCGCTGGCATAGTAATCCAAGCGATAGCAGCTAAGTTAATAATGATCCAAGCGAAACCAGAAGAATCGCGAAAGTTTTCGTCATGTTCAGCCATAATAGTCACCCCATTTTTCAGGCAGATAGGTACTTTCCTATTCTATAAAGTAACCAGCATGTTACTGCTCTTCGTATGTTGCCTGAGTCCTTTAGAACTTCTTTTGGCCGAAGAAAATAAGAATAGGTTTGAACCGAGTTAAAGTGCATAGAACTGTCTTGAGTGTCTTCTTTGAGACCCTTAAAACTGCGCGGGATTTTAACAGGCTTCTTTAAGGTTTAATAGGCAATT
>DJLT01000077.1 GCA_002435145.1 Neptuniibacter sp. UBA6509 | reverse complement strand
GGGGAGTCCATCCCATTTCCCTAATACATCAACTTCCTGCCAAAACGCACTCAGAATGGAAAATTACTTAAATAAATCAAGTTATGTTTAATTAATGTACTACGATAAATAAGATAAAACTGTGCATATACAGTGCCTGTATGACATAACGATTCGTATCAACTATATATCTCTTTAGACACAAAGAAAAAGTTGCGGGATGAACGCTTTCTTTCATTAGATGAACTTACAGCTCTATCCAGGTTCGGCGCTCGATAGCCATTTCACCGTGAAGCACCTCACTCTAAAAGTGGAGGCCAACTACGGGGATCAGGAGGCATTCGTTGCATCGAAAAACGTCAGCAGTTGCCAATTAGGCACCACCAAAATCAGCCAAAACTAAAAGCTGAATTAGCACCGAATTTCCCACTCAACAATTGCCACCTGAGGGACCCAAGCTGCCTCTCTCGGCCCGCCTCAGAAAAATCGGTAGCGCGGCAGACAGCTTAGAAGTCGAACTTTTACAGGGTGCTTTGTGATAAATAGAGATAATTAAGATGCTTTAACTCGCCTCCTGACTAAGAACATAGATTAGAATGATAACTCTGCTATATTGACGACTTTGACCATTAACAAATTTCGGTTTCGCTTCACTATAAATAAAACTTTATAAACATTAGGCTCCCAATGTGGATTGAACTTATAAAGCTCATTGCGCTTTTACTCGCATTTACGATGCTTCTTACCTTTGTATTTCGGGCCGTTGGTAAAAACAACCCACGAAGCAGTCTGTTACAGGGAATACTATTTGGTTTCATCGCCATTGTAGGGATGAGTATGCCTGTACATTTCTCTACTGGAGTTATTATTGACCCACGTTCAGTTTTAGTATCTGTAGCCGGCTTATTTGGTGGACCATTGACAGCAATACCTGCAGGAATACTGGCAGGTGGATATCGTCTATGGCTCGGAGGAAGTGGAGCTATCGCTGGTATGCTTGTCGTGCTGTTAAGTACCGTTTCAGGCCTAACTGCATACTATTTGCGTAAAGCAAACTATTTGCCTGTAACTGTCGTTAATTTATTTATTTTTGGACTTTTCAGCCATTTTATCGCCTTGTTTGGGTTATTTGCACTTCCAAACGAAATCATGTGGGCAGTTATTAAAAACCTCTCTATTCCTTTCTTCATTATCTATCCTCCCATGACAATTTTCTTGGGATATTTAATAAATTTCATCGAAAGGAAACATGACATAGAAGAACAGCTTGTTTCATCTACTGCGCAATTAAAAGGACTTTTTGATGCCAGCCCTGATTTGATGTGGCTCAAAGATATTAATGGCGTTTACCTGATGTGTAATCATCAATTTGCAAAGTTTTTTGGGGCACCTGAGTCTGAAATAAGGGGACAAACGGATTATGATTATGTAGATGAGACATTGGCAAATTTGTTTCGCGCAATGGACAAAAAGGTTATAGCTTCTGGCTGCCAATCAAAAAATGAGGAGTGGGTTAATTTTGCTACTGATGGAAAGGATGTATTACTAGAAACAATCAAAACTCCAATATACGGTAGCGATGGGCAAATCATTGGAGTGCTTGGTGTCGCCCATGACATCACTCAACGAGCACAGAATGAAGCGAGGTTGAGGCAATCAGCAATTGTATTTGAAAGTACTACAGAAGGTGTAATTATAACTGATAAAGCCTCAGATATCTTAGATGTTAACCAATCATTTTCGGAAATTACTGGATACCTAAAAGAAGAAGTAGTTGGTAAAAATACTCGCATACTCAGCTCTGGAAAACATGATGATGATTTTTATAGACAGATGTGGAATACCGTACAAAATACTGGGAGATGGCGAGGAGAGGTCTGGAACAAAAGAAAAGATAATACAATTTA
Source organism: Neptuniibacter sp. UBA6509 (assembly GCA_002435145.1). Classification (GTDB taxonomy): domain Bacteria; phylum Pseudomonadota; class Gammaproteobacteria; order Pseudomonadales; family Balneatricaceae; genus Neptuniibacter. The sequence goes on along the minus strand of DJLT01000077.1, from coordinate 51,424 downwards.
TCCAGAGTGGCTAACGATAAGCGAAGTTAAAAATAAAAAAGGCGAGGTAATACATTATGTTGCTGTTTTTAGTGATATAACATCAATTAAAGAATCGCAGGAAAGGCTCGATCACCTCGCTTTTCATGATGCTTTAACTGGTCTTCCAAACCGAGTTAGTTTTAATTCAAAACTAGAAGCAGCATTGAAGCATGCTAATCGTCGCAATTCTAAATTGGCAATTCTTTTTATAGACTTAGATAACTTTAAGAACATTAATGATAGTTTCGGGCATCACGCCGGTGATAACTTACTAAAATACATAGCTACCGGTTTGAAATCGATTACCAGAAAGGAAGATACTGTAGCTCGCATTGGTGGTGATGAATTTATCATTCTATTTGAAGATATCGATAATACTGATCACATCATTGGTGCTATAGAGAAGATAATGACCATAATCTCCTCAAAGTTTGAGATTGAGGGTCATAGTATTCAAGTTTCAGCGAGTGTTGGTGTGAGCCTGTTTCCGATGGACGGAGATAATCCTGTCAACCTCATTCGTAATGCTGATGCAGCAATGTATCGAGCAAAAGAAGAAGGTCGTAATACATTCCAATTTTATACAAGAGACTTAACGAAGAAGGCTTTCGAACGTGTAATCATGGAAAATGAGTTACGCAACGCTATAGAGAAAAATGAGTTTCTTCTTTTCTATCAGCCTCAATTTAACCTATCGTCGCAACATATCGCTGGATTAGAGTCCTTAGTAAGATGGAATCACTCTACATTAGGGATAGTTCCACCAAACAAGTTTATCACTCTGGCAGAAGAATCTGGGCTAATCAATCAAATAGGTGAATGGGTGATAAATGAAGCATGCCGCCAAGGTAAGGAATGGATGGATAAGGGACTTGAATTTGGTCGTATTGCCGTGAATATATCCAGTGTTCAGATTAATAAAAATGAATTGGTAGATATTGTTTCATCTGCATTAATAGAAAGCGGCCTACCACCATCTCGTCTTGAGCTAGAAGTGACAGAAGGGGCTATTATGAAAAAGACAGACAGTGCCATTGCCCAATTGGAACAACTCAGAAAAATGGGAATAATGTTGTCAGTAGATGATTTTGGCACTGGCTATTCATCATTAAGCTACCTGAAGAAACTGCCTATAAGCAAACTGAAAATTGACATGAGCTTTGTTCAAAATATTCCTGATGACAATGACGATAAAGCAATAGTCAATGCGATAATCAGCATGGGTAGAAGTTTAGGGCTGACTGTCATTGCAGAAGGAATTGAAAACAAAACCCAAGAAGCATATTTAAAAGACTCCAAATGCAATGAAGGTCAAGGTTACCTGTATAGCAAGCCTATATGCGCTGAAGAAATAGAGAGAATATTGTAATTTAGACAATTAAATGGATAGATCTCTATTACTTGATTGAGATTGAGACCAAAATCGGCGGTTATGGCAGTAAGTGAATACAAATTATCGATAGAATTCGGTGCGCTCAAAACGGCAAAAATCGCCAATATGATACCGCCAAAATCAGCCAAAACCAAAAGCTGAATTAGCACCGAATTTCCCACTCACAAATTGCCACCAGAGGGGCCCAAGTTGTCCCTCGCTGCCCACCTCTGGCGAAACCGAGGGCTGGGCATCTCAATTGGTATTGTGCGGTTGAAAATTCTGAAAGTGGCAGACAGATTGGGAGTCGGACTTGTGCCGGATGCTTGGTCATGGATAGTTATGAATAAGATACTTTAACTCACCTCCTGACTGCCCTTCTTCGGTGGTTAGGAGGATCATCCATTTATTTTTTTGAGGTCAGCCTGTGTCAATAGCAGATGCCTTTTAGCTTGATAAAAGGTGCTAATACTCAACAAAAACCATATAAACCCAACAGTCCATCTTCCATATTCTTAATATTGATCTAAAACATAGTGTTTCATCAGGTCAAGCGCTATGCTCACCTGAAAAATAGAAAGGATTCTTTATATGACTAGGAGCTGTATATATGGATCGTAGAGTCTTTCTCAGAGCCAGCAGAGATGTCGGCATAGCTGTTACAGCTAGCATTGCTTTTCCGTCAATTGTAAAAGCTTACAACGCCAAACCAACCATTAAAGTGGTTGGCACGCACGTAACCCTTCAAGAGCAAATACGTCAAAAAGCTGAAAAAGATCTTGGTATTAATATTGAATTTTATCCGGGCGGTAGTGCAGAGGTGCTTCTCAGAGCCTCTACTGATCCTGATTCATTTGATCTCTATGAACAGTGGTCGAACAGTATAAAAGTTTTATGGCAAGCCAACGCCATACAGGCAATTGATACGAAAAAACTGACCTACTGGGATGAAGTAAACAATCTTTGTAAGACGGGGCGTATTTCCCCAAACGCTCACTTAGGGCTAGGAGACGCTCCCTATAAGCTGCTTTACGCTCAGCCAGACGGTAGCTTGAGTTCTGCACAAACTAATCATATTAGTTTTATGCCTTATGTCCATAACACCGACTCTTATGGATATAACTCCGATATCATCCCCAAAGGAATTCCATATGAAACAGAGAGTTGGGGCTGGCTACTGGATGAAAAGCACCATGGAAAAGTCGCGATAGTCAACGCACCCACAATCGGTCTATTTGACCTCGCTCTTGCGGTTAAAGCCCAAGGTTTAATGACATTCAAAAATATGGGGAATATGACTCGTGCGGAAGTGGATCAGCTATTTGACATCATTATTGCAAAGAAACGAAAAGGGCATTTCAGGGGCGTATGGACTTCCGTTCCTCATTCTGTGGAATTGATGGCTTCCAAGGAAGTACACCTACAAAGCATGTTCTCTCCCGGTGTTAGTGCACTGAATGGCCAAGGCTTTCCTTGTATTTATGCTGCGCCTAAAGAAGGCTATAGAGCTTGGCATGGTGTTATGTGTTTATCTCGTAAATCTGTAGGTGAACGACAAGATGCCGCTTATCAATTTATGAACTGGTGGTTATCAGGTGAACCCGGTGCTTTCATTGCAAGGCAAGGTTATTACATCTCAAATCCAGAGCGTTCCAAAAAGCATATGTCAGCTGCAGAATGGGATTACTGGTATCAAGGAAAACCCGCACAAGAAGCTCTGTACGGGACGGACGGAAAGATATCAGTACCTGAAGGAAGCATTAGAAACGGTGGTTCATACGTCAAACGCTTTGAGAATGTAGCCGTCTGGAACACGGTAATGGACACTTATGAATATACATTGCAGAAGTGGAATGAGTTTGTCTTGGCTTAAGAGGCGCTGCAAATGATCGATTTTTTAATAAAGGCACTTGGCCTAAAATCACGTATATACTCTGGCTATATTCTTTTAGGTGCCGTTGCTCTACTCATTGCAGTTGTTGCATTCTTTTCCTTAAATAAACTAAAAACAGAATTCCAAGATTACTCTGCCTTCACCGACGGCACGATCGAAAACGTTAACTTCTCAGTTCAAATGTCCGAGATGCAACGGCAAGCTCTGATATATATCTACGAAGGGCATGACAGCGCAGGAGATCGAGTTGCTGAAATATATCAAGGAATGATCAAACAACTAAAATCCCAAGCCCTACATAACAATACTGTAGCAAATCAGAGGTTATTCACAACAGAACAACACTTAGAAAACTATTTCAAAACTTTTCAAGAAGTACGTCAACAACGCCAATTACAAAATACTCTGGTAATTACAACACTTCGCTCCAATGCAAATAAAGCACAAACGCTCATCGAACAATTGATAGCATCTTCCTCTACAAACGAAAAAGAAGAAAACACTAAACTACTCTATAACCAAATGCTGATTTCATTCCTGAAGATCGAAAAAAATGCATATCGTTATTTCGATACACTGAATTCTGAAAGAATTAAACAAGCATCCATCAGCATTGCAGAAACTGAAAAATTGATGGCGCTAATTAAATCTGAAGACCCTACTAAGTCCGCTGAGCATAGAGCTATAACGTCAGCGTTAATCAAATATGAGAATAGTTATTACGAAGCTGTGCAGCGGACACGGGGCTATCTTTTCTTAGTGAATGTAGTGATGGCTGCTGAAGCCTATGAAACCCTATACCAAACAAAACAATATGCAGCTCTAATTAAAGCTCAAACACAACAAACTAAAACTAACGTTTTTAAGAGCATTGAAAATACCGTTTATGCTCTAATTAGCTCAAGTTTTATTTTCATAATAGGTGTAGGTTTTCTCTCTTTGGCTATCAGCAGAAGTATTACGCTTCCGATTAAGCGTATAACCAATGCTTTTAATAAACTTACAAAAGGTTCTTTGAATGTGGAAATTCCACATTATGAACAAATGGACGAGATTGGTGAGCTTACTAAAGCGGCTACGAGTTACAAAGAAAGCAATATTGAACTCGAACATAAGAAACAAGAACTGGAACGCTCAAATGATGAGCTGGAACAGTTCGTATACACGGTTTCTCATGATCTAAAATCTCCCATAGTTACCAGTATGGGATTTATTGGAATCATCCAAAAACTAGCTAAACAAGGTAAATTTGAGCAGGCAATCGAAAAACTTGATCGCGTAGTTAACTCGAACAGGCGAATGAGCCAATTGGTTAACGATTTACTAGAACTTAGCCGAGTTGGGCGTACTGATTCGGATAAAACAAGCATTGATCTCAATGAACTGTTTAGGGCTTTCTATAGCAGCCAAGCCGAACGCATGAAGCGCTCTAGTGCTACTATGGAAATTGAAGGAAACCTTCCTACAATTTTTGCAAATGAAAGCAGAGTTCTACAAGTTTTTGAAAACTTACTCTCTAATGCCCTAAAATATGGTTCGGGGAATAATGGAACCTCGATTAAAGTGGGTATAAAAGATGACCCCAAACACCATTTTTTGTATTTCGCAGATAATGGACAAGGTATTCCTACCGAGTATCAAGAAAAAATATTTGGTTTATTCTACCGTTTAGATTCAAATTTTGAAGGTACAGGAATTGGGCTTACAGTATCGAAAAAAGTTATGACTAATCATGGTGGTAAAATTTGGGTTGAATCATCACCCGGAAATGGAGCAACTTTCTGGTTATCATTCCCCAAAGAACTAATTACTAACTTATCGCCGGAAAAATCTGCGGAGGCAATATGAACCAATATATTTTACTGGTAGAAGATGATGATGATCATGCTGAACTCGCTGAATTTCATATCAACAACTACTGTGATATTGAGGTTGTACGCCTATCCGATGGTGAAGAGGCTATGAGTTATATCGCTCTGTTGGAAAACAATGAAAAGCCTTTACCATGGCTTGTTTTACTGGATCTGAAAATTCCCAAGTACGATGGTCATGAAATTCTAACCAAAATAAAGTCATCAACAAATTTACTTAAATGCCCAGTGGTGATGTTCACTACATCTAACTCAAATAAGGACATTAAAAAGGCATTAGACTTGAAAGCTAACAGCTATATTCTAAAGCCCACGGAATTAGGCATGTACGGTGACGTATTAGAAGAAATGATCGACTATTGGAAGCTTGACCAACATCATGTATTGAGCCAGCCGGGACAGTAGTATGAGTGATACCCCAATCAAAATACTTTTACTTGAAGATAACCCAGACCACGTTGATTTATTTATTTCGATTCTGGAACTAACTTCTTTTCATAATGCTGTTGTAGATAATTATGATTCACTATTCGTAGGTTTAGAGTTACTAAACAAGTCCCCCTATGACTTGGTGTTTATTGATTTGTCACTGAGGGACAGCGTAGTAACAAGTACCCTTGGGCAGCTCGAGAAGATCAAAGCAGTTTGCCCTGTTATCGTTATTACCTCACTAGATGATAAACAAACTCTTTTGGACATTATTCATAAAGGTGCCGATGATTGTCTGCCAAAATCAGAACTGAATGATTTTACATTAGAACGAATTATTCATTACAACCTAGATAGAGCAGCGTTATATCAGAAACTGACTCATAGTGAGGCTTCGTATAAAGATCTTTATCACAACTCTCCTATTTATCACGCAACATTCGACCTTAAAACCAGAAAAATTATTAACTGCAACGAGACCTTAGCCAAGAGTTTAGGTTGGAAGTTTAATCACCTCATCGGCATGGATGTACTTGATATTTATCATGCCGATTCCCTAAAAGAAGCTGAAGCAATCCATACTCAACTATTAACAAGTGGGTATGATAAAGTTGAAAATAAACACTTGCTGTTAGCTCAGGCGGATGGTTCCTCCCGAGATGTACTGTTGAATATATCTATTGTTAATAGCAGTGGCGCAGAGTCTGATCGCTGCCATGCAACTTGGGTAGACACAACAGCAAGGGTGCGAGCACGCAAAGAGATACTTCGCTTGCAAGGTATCCAAAAACAGATTCTAGATGCTATACAAGATCCAATATGTCTTAAAGATCTCGACAGTAATATCATCGCTTGTAATCAAAGCTTTGCATTATTAGCAGGGAAAGATGAGGAAGATATCATTGGAAAAAATAGCTATAGCGTATTTCCTCAACAGCTATGCGATGAAGTTTTACCCATTGAAGAGGAAGTAATAACTTCTGGTGTGCCTTCGAAAAATGAAACATGGGTAACTTCACCAGTATCAAAGCAACAAGTCTTACTCGAAATCACAAAAACTCCATTGAAAAATGATGACGGCACCATCACCGGCGTAGTTGGCTACGGGCACGACATAACAGAAAGGCATAAATTAACGGAGCAACTTGAGCATTCTGCAAAACATGACAGTCTCACTCAACTGCCTAATCGGTACCTTTTTAAAGAACTCTTTTTGAAAGAGCAGCAACGTAGTATTCGTGACAACTCAGTTATAGCAGTACTCTTTATAGACTTAGATGGTTTTAAACAAATTAATGACACCTTTGGTCACGATGTAGGTGATGAAGTGCTGATATGCGCATCTAAAAGGATGAAAGATGCAATAAGAGAAGCTGACATCATTGCTAGACAAGGGGGAGATGAGTTTTTAGCAGTGTTAACAAATCTATCATCACCAAACGATGCCATCCCATTAGTAGGGCGTATTATTAGTACTGTAAACGAGGCCATAGTTACATCAAAAGGGAACTCAATGAACCCAGTTAATATATCCGTAAGTATTGGGGTGACCTTTTATGAGAAAAACGGATTAAACCTTAAAGAGCTGCTACGCGAGGCTGATGACGCTATGTACCATGCAAAAGCGGCAGGTAAAAATTGCTATCGCATTTATAAGCAATGACCGCTTTGTCGATAACTGAGCTTAGCCTACTTCTGCTATGTGCCCAGACCGTGTAAAAACTCGGTTTGAGGATCAGCCTTCAAGCATGAAGGAGAAATTATCCATTCAGATCGCCATAATGAGTCATTTTAGGGACTTACTTTCAGGCAAAGCCAGATTAGCGCCTAATTTATCTACTGCAAACCTATAGGCTTTGTACGGAAAAATGAAGTCGTCGAGAACTTCAGGAAACAACGTGACCTGTGATCGACCCAGGCCTTGAATGTGGGGTGACATATCAGCGGAACCTTGATGCGTTCGCTGACCATTTTCCCAACTTAAGCCTGAGTAAACTCCGGGAAGGGTTTTGTTCGTTTTCACACAGTCTGTGCCCAAAGCCGACTAATTAACCACTTAATTTAAATATATATTATCTATTATTGATACTAATAACTCTGCGCGATTCTGTACGTCGGCCTTGCGATAAACAGCACTTAATTGAGCTTTGATAGTACCCTCGGATGTCCCCCTAAGTTCTGCAATTTCTGGTGGATTAAGGCCTTTAAACACGAACATAGCAACATCAAATTCTGCAGGCGTAAGTTTCCATTCTCGCAATTGATACTCAACAATTTCATGTAAATTTTTCTGCGAGCGGGTTAGTTGATCTTCTAGGTGAGCTTTACGTAATAAAATATTTCGCAGTACACTAATTTCTAAAAGAATCGCAACTATAAGGGCAATTGATGCTACTGATTCAGCAGCAAGATGGAGTTTTTCTGCATTAGATAGTTCATAGTTAGAAAGATCACCAACTACATCAAAGATAAAAAATATAGCACAGACCGATTGCAGCAATATTATCGCTAAAATAAAAAAAGGGTGTGAAATACGATCTGTACTTAACATGGTTTTCCTCAAGGGTCAGGTATTTCTTTAACACCCGTTAACATTGCATGAGGTAGGTTAACTGAGCTGCGCTTTGACTCGAAAATAACAGCAAGAATATGAAGAACAATTGAGATTTCAGCCCAAGTAACAAATCCTTCATGCAATTCTTCTACCCACTCAGCCCCCCATAGCCAATCAGTCGTCATCAAATACCCTGACAATCCGATTAATGCTATAGATAGCAATAGATTATATATCATTACAGCACCTAACGGAGTATGCCCGATATGTATATGATTGCGTTGTAACGCTATATCTTGTAACTGTTTGAAACAACTTTCAAAACATACAGGAAAACTATTAAAGCGCGAGTAGTTCGTTCCAATAAAGCCCCACAAAAGACGGAAGGTCAGGAATCCGAGAACAAAATATCCTACATAGTTATGCAGGTCGCTATCATCATCAATCAAAAAAGCATTTGCAAAAAAAGCAACCACTAAACTCCAGTGAAATAAACGTACGCCTAAATCCCAAACATAGATAGATTTCATAACTTACCTCCCGTGCAGACTAATCTTCTTTTACACGAACGATCTCTAAAGATTTATCCATATAAACTTCATACTTAATACCATCTTTAATCGCATATGCTTCATAAAAACCATCTTCGGTTTTTATCTTACGTACTTCATAGCCGTTGTCAGTGAGCTGCGATGTGATTTCTTTTTTCGTTTCACCGCTTAGACAAAGATCACTATCACTGGCAATTGCAAATGTACTGCACAAGCCTAGAGTGATGCTTATAAGTAGCAAACGAGGTTTGGTGAACTTCAGCATTGATATTCTCCTTATGTAAATGACAAGCTAATTACAGAAGAAATTACTGATAATAGCGATAAACTTAAGTTATGATTTTTCCAATTTAAACAGCAGCTTATGCGCATAAACTTTAGTTTATAGGACAGGATTTTGGGGAAAGGTGAAGGATAGCGATGTTTGGTTTGTGCTAGCCGACCTAACAGCGAATAGCTTTACCCAGAGTTGTAACTTTATAAATTCATTTAATGGGATGGGCTTTGAATGAAGATAGCCTTGGACAAAATCACACCCCATAGAAGCTAACGTCTGATTTGCTTTTCAGTTTCAACCCCTTCAGCTATTGCCTCAATTACCAACTTATGAGCCATTACAATAATAGATTCGCACAACACTTTAGAATCTGTTGAAGCAAGCAAATTTTGTACGAATTCTTTATCAATTTACAGATAGTCGATATCGTATTTCTGAATGTATGCTAAGGATGAGTAACCCTCTCCAAAGTCATCTAATGAGACCTGAATACCTGCATCACGAAAATATAAAAGTGCAGATAAATTATTGTCATTAGCCTCTAAGAATAACCCTTCAGTTATTTCCACAACTATTGTTTTTGGATCAATGCCTTGGTCATTTAGATACTCTACCCACTTCTGCCAATGAGCATGACCTAAACCAAGCCTGCAGACTGTTACATGGTGAAGAGCGCTTTATATTTGTTGATGAGGGTTATCGAGGTGCAGATAAGAGGTCAGAGCTGCAAGACGTTGAGGCTGATTGGTATATCGCCGAACGTCCCAGCAAAGTTAGCGCATTAAAACGCCATCCTCGTATCAATAAAGCACCGATAAGCATTGAGTATATGAAAGCCAGCATCAGGGCAAAAGTAGAACATCCGTTCAGGATAATTAAATGCCAGTTTGGATTTACTAAAGCTCGGTATCGAGGGCTGAAGAAGAATGATAATAAATTAGCGATGCTTCTAGCTCTGGCTAATAGGGTTCGGGTGGATCAGATGATGAGGGCTTAGGGTAAGTCCGTCTATATGCTGTAAAAAAGAGCATATAGACATTCCAGAACGGGGTAAAAACGCCTAAAAATAGCCGAAATCCATTCAGACAGTTCAACCACCTAAAATACGGGACCTAATCGCAGGTTCCCTAGCTCCCGGACATTATCGATAGACGCAATAAACAAACTTAATAAGCAAAACCATTAACTAAACTATTTCGTAAGCTGCAGATTTAAACTCAATAGAGAAAAATGAATGCAGCCTTCTCTAGCTACATTCATACTTCAAACCAGTTCGTTACACTTTAGATTCACAATAAAAACGCTGTAGAACCTTGGTAAGAGCCTCAACATCTTTGGCACCCGCTAACTCACGTATTGAATGCATTGCAAATTGCGGCACACCTACGTCGAGTGTTTTTACACCCAACTCAGCTGCCGTAATGGGGCCAATCGTACTTCCACACGCCATATCACTGCGAACCACAAAAGACTGTACCGGAACATCCACTTGCTCTGCCAAGTCCCTGAATAATCCACTTGTTTCACTATTGGTTGCATAGCGCTGATTTGCATTTAATTTAATGACAGGTCCTGAGTTAATAAGAGGCCCATGGTTGGCATCATGCTTTTCAGGAAAATTAGGATGTATTCCATGAGCATTATCCGCTGATATCATCATTGAGCGGTTAAGCATCTGCGCACGCGCTTCAACATCAGGGACCAAACGTTCGATCACCTGGCTTAACATAGGTCCTTGAGCACCCGAAGCACTCATACTGCCAACTTCCTCATGATCATTACAAACGAGTAGCGCACCCTCTGTAGGATCTGCATTTAAAAGAGCCTGCAGACCGATAAAACAACTCAACAAATTATCCAAACGAGCTGAAGTTATAAACTCTTCAGATAAACCAACTAAAGAAGGAGGCTGGCTATCATATAGTGATATTTCGTAATCAAGGACCTTATCAATGTCGGCTACGCCCTTTCGCTCCAACTCATCAGATAGCAGTTGCTTGAAATCACACTTTTCCTCACCCTGCCCAATAATCAGAGGCAGATAAGTTTGTGCGTTGATTGTTCGGCTTTTGTTAGCCTCACGATCAAGATGTATCGCAAGACTAGGAACCACTGCGACAGGCCTTTCAAAATCGATTAGTGCTTGCTGCCTTTTCGCATTTACATCCAAATAACTGACTCGGCCTGCCATTGAGAGGTCACGATCAAACCAAGGATTTAGAAGTACACCACCATAAACCTCCACACCAAGTTGATGATAACCATGCTTGTGTATTTCAGGCTGAGGTTTAACCTTCAAGCAAGGTGAATCCGTATGAGCACCGACCATCCTTATGCCTGATTCCAGCAACGATTTTCCCTCAGGCATAGCCCAAGCAACAATGGAAGAACCATTTCTCAATGTGTAATAACGCCCTGCCTCAGCAATATCCCATGCATCACCTTCATCAAGACATTTATAACCTGCAGAATCTAAACGAGCGCTCATCTGCTTAACTGCATGATAAGGGGTGGGAGATTGCTGTAAAAAAACTTTAAGATCATTCAATAAATCAGACATCTAAAACCCTATTCACTTCTCAGCATTAAAATCAATCAATTCAACTTTAAACACTAGCGCTGAATTAGCAGGAATCATTGGCGATGGACTTGTTGCCCCATACGCTAGTTCAGAAGGTATATACAACATCCACTCACTTCCCTTATTCATTAAAGATAACCCCTCAGTCCATCCTTTAATAACTTTATTTAATGGAAAGTTAGCGGGCTTACCGCGCTGATAGGAGCTATCAAATACCTGCCCATCTATTGTCGTTCCTTCATAATGGACTGTTACGATATCAGTTAACGTTGGCTTTTCTCCTTCGCCAGCTTTCAATGCCTTATATTGCAAACCACTCTTAGTAGTTACAACCCCTTCAAGCAGAGTGTTTTCCTTTAAAAAAGCCTCACCAGCTTTCTTAACATCATCATTCAGCGCCTTCTCAATTAATTCACTTCTGAACTTTTCTTTCGCTGCATCATCACCACAACCACTCAACACAACTGACATCAAAATTAAGCCAGATAAACCTAAGGCACGTTTCATATTTTCATCCTAACTTAGAATAAAGGAATAGATTATAAGCAATTGATTTTACAACACTGCTCAGCATGACTACACTCAACTAACTTTGTTTGGGAACTAATAGCCCACAAACATGGTCACAACTGAATCCAAAGCTGAGAAAATCAAGATATACATTATGCATACATCGCTGCTAAAGCCACTCTTCATTACCGCATTTTCTTTATTAATTCCTGCCACAGCCTTTGCGTTAACAACACCGCTGGAATCAGAACCTGTTCATAAACAAACCCTGCTTGAAATAACAGAGTCTTTAAAGCTTGGACACTATAACCGAATTCCACTTGATGACACTTTATCGAGCCAAATTTTTGATCAATATTTAAAAGATCTTGATCCATCAAGAAGTTATTTTTATAAAAGCGATATTGATGAATTTGAAAAATACCGGCTTACATTAGATGACAGCATTAAAAATGGGGATTTAGACTCAGCATTCCTGATTTTTAATCGCTTTGAAGAACGTCTGGAAGGCCGCCTTGGTTTTACGATAGACGAACTTGAAACGGGTAAAGAGTTTGATTTCAGCATAAACGAAAGCCTTGACGCTGATCGCGAAAACGCACCTTGGATATCCAGCGAAACCGAGATGAATGCGCTCTGGGATCGCCGACTAAAAAGCGCCCTACTTAATCTAAAACTGGCTGACAAATCAGACCAAGAAGCACGCGATATACTGATAAAGCGCTACAACAACCAACTAAAACGTTCTTTACAAGTTAACAGTGAAGACGCTTTCCAAACGTTTGCAAACTCATTTACAAAACAGTACGACCCCCATACGCAGTACTTCTCACCGAGAAAGTCCGAAAACTTTAAAATTAACATGAGCCTATCTCTTGAAGGTATTGGCGCAGTTCTTAAAAGTGAAAACGAATTTACTCAGATTGTACGCCTCGTGCCCGCGGGCCCTGCAGACAAAACAGGGTTGCTAAAAGCAACAGATAGGATAATTGGCGTAGGCCAAGGAGACGATGGCGAAATTGAGGATGTTATTGGATGGCGTTTGGATGACGTAGTGCAACTTATTCGCGGCGCAAAAGGCACCACTGTTCGACTTGAAATCAAAAGTTCAGAACAGGAAGAGATCCCCTCTAAAATAGTTAAGATTGTGCGTAACAAGGTCAAACTTGAAGAACAATCTGCCCAAAAGCGTATTCTTGATGTTAACCACCTTGGCCGAAACTTCCGTATAGGCGTTATCGAAATCCCTGCTTTCTATATCGATTTTGCAGCACTGCAACGCGGTGATGAAGATTACAAAAGCACATCAAGAGACGTTGAAAAGCTTATCAATGAACTACAAGAAGAAAGTATTGACGGACTAATAATAGATCTACGCAACAACGGCGGCGGCTCTTTACGAGAAGCAAACGATACGGTAGGGCTTTTCATTCAGCAAGGCCCAACAGTTCAAGTTAAAGATTCTTCAGGCCGCGTAGAACGCTACCGTGATAGAAACCCTCAAGTCACCTACACCGGCCCAATGTCAGTATTGGTCAACCGTTTATCCGCTTCAGCTTCAGAAATTTTTGCAGGAGCAATACAAGACTATAACCGCGGCATCGTAATTGGCGGACAAACATTTGGTAAAGGCACTGTACAAACGCTTCTTCCCCTAAACCACGGCCAGCTTAAACTGACACATGCGAAATTTTATCGAATTTCTGGTGAAAGCACTCAGAACAAAGGAGTCCTTCCAGACATCTATTTCCCAACCCTATACGATCCAGAAATCATTGGTGAAAGCGCGCTTGACCATGCACTTGCATGGGATAAAGTCAGGTCCGCACCACACGGAATTTACCCAAGCACCCAACAATTTATGGACAAAATTAACGAGCGACATAAAGCACGCACAATGACTGACCCTGATTTCATTTTTATGCGTAAACAAGTTGAACGACTAAATGAAATACGTAAAGAAAGCAGTCTTATTCCTCTACAAGAAGCGTTACTCAAAGAGGAACGAGACAGCGCAGAAGCGTGGCAAATAGAAACAGAGAATCAACGCCGTTTACAAAAGAAACTAGAACCTATTACAAAACTTTCAGAGTTAGATGACGAACTCAAAAAGGACAGCCAAGGGCGTCCGATTAATCCAGAGTCAGAAGCTATGTTAATTGAAAGCGGCCGCATTTTGTTAGATGCAACGTTAATGCAGTTACAGTACTCTGCGGCACAAACAGAAGAGAGCAAGTGACCCCTAAATAAGGGGCCTCTATATAAGAGACCCAGGCATTTAAGCTTTTTCTAAAGAGAGATGTATTCTAGATGCAGACCAAAAAGATCATTATTTTAAGTATTATCATCCCACTTATACTCATACTTTTAAGTGGTGGTGGATATCTTGCTTATAATGAACTTCAAGGGCAGCATGCAGATAATCTTAAGGATCTTGAAAAGTTTGGTTTCTCTGTCATTCCTCTCAACACACACTCCGAAACCACCGGGGCTCTTGGTGCAAAACAGCTTCCGGCCACATTTGCTGAAAAAAAAACCACTCCCACTCAAAAAGTCATTAAAGGGTTAATGGACGACAATGAACAACTCATAGCGGAGCAAGAAGTACTCCAAGCACAAATTTCATCACTTAAGGCCGAAATAAATGCTCTACAAGAGTATAAAAAGCTTAATGAGCATTTCGCACCGCTAACCATTACTGAAGAAGTCGCCGCCGTAGAACAACAATTAAAAAAATTACTTATAGATATGCCTGACGCCCGCAGGTTCTCTAACTTACAAATTGAAGCCATGTCCGCATCTGCCGGTAACGAGTACAAGAAATTCATCGGTGGTAAGCGACTGATTCTTTCCGATATAGAACGCGAAGCTCTTGTAAAAGACTACATGCCCGCTTTTTCTTTTTGCGTTGGTGACGGTATTGATATTGCTGCTAACTCCCCTCGTGAAGAGAGACTCATTACTACTTTTTTCCGAAAACAAGACAGCAGCATCCTCTCATCTAGCTTAAAAACAGACCTAGATACTGTGATAAAGCCATGCCAAACCGCTCTCTATGCACGACTTAGCGATTACGACACCCCCATGTGAGTGATACAACCGCAGAGTAATCTTTTACCTTCAATACAATAAACACCTGTAATATCTTACTAAGATACTGTATAATGCGCGCTCAAATTATATTGAATTGGGTGCTACGCCAGTCAAAACACCCTCTTTAAAATTACTTAAACTGACCCTGTTAAACTGGCATTACAGGCTGAAGCGCTGCACTCTCCACTCTTCCATAAATGTGGAATGTAGCCCTTACTTATAGGACATTTTCAATGAGCGAAAGCTTTGCTGATCTGTTTGAAGAATCCCTTCAATCACTAGACATGACTCCAGGTAAACTTGTAATTGGTGAAGTTGTCGATATCGACAGCGACTGGGTTACTGTACATGCTGGTCTTAAATCTGAAGCAATCATCCCGCGTTCTCAGTTCCTTAACGATGCTAACGAACTAGAAATCAAAATCGGTGACGACGTTAAAGTTGCACTAGAAGCGGTTGAAGATGGCTTTGGTGAGACTCGTCTGTCTCGTGAAAAAGCGAAACGCGCTGAAGCTTGGGAAGTTCTGCAGACTAAATTTGAAGCTGAAGAAACTGTTAAAGGTTACATCAGCGGCAAAGTTAAAGGCGGCTTCACTGTTAGCATCAACAATATCCAGGGCTTCCTACCTGGTTCTTTGGTTGATGTTCGTCCAGTACGTGATGTTGATCACCTGGAAGGTAAAGAGCTTGAATTCAAACTGATCAAACTAGATCCTAAGCGTAACAACATTGTTGTTTCTCGCCGTGCGGTTCTACAGGAAGCTAACAGCGCTCAACGCGATGAGTTGCTAGCTACTCTGGAAGAAGGTCAGGAAGTTAAAGGTTTCGTTAAGAACCTAACTAACTACGGTGCATTCATCGATCTAGGCGGCGTTGACGGCCTACTTCACATCACTGACATGGCGTGGAAGCGTATTTCTCACCCATCTGAGATGCTGAACCCAGGTGATGAAATCACAGTTAAGATCATCAAGTTCGACAAAGAATCTGGTCGTATCTCTCTTGGTCTTAAGCAGCTATCTATGGACCCATGGGCGCTTATCAAAGAGCGTTACCCATCTGGTGCTAAGTGCCAGGCTCGTATCACTAACCTTACAGACTACGGTTGCTTCGCTTCTATTGAAGACGGCGTAGAAGGTCTAGTACACGTTTCTGAAATGTCTTGGACTAACAAAAACATCCACCCATCAAAAGTTGTAAACATTGGTGATGAAGTGGAAGTTATGATTCTTGATGTTGACGAAGAGCGTCGTCGTATTTCTCTTGGTATCAAGCAGTGTACTGCTAATCCTTGGGTTACTTTCGCTGAGCAGTTTGCTGCGAACGACAAAGTTACTGGTACTATCAAAACTATCACTGACTTTGGTATCTTCGTTGGTCTACAGGACGAGCTTGACGGCCTAGTTCACATGTCTGACATCACTTGGGAAGCTGATGCTGAAGCAGCTCTACGCCAGTTCAAGAAAGGCGAAGAAGTTGAAGCAGTTATCCTTTCTATCGATGCAGAGAAAGAGCGTATCTCTCTTGGTATCAAACAGCTTGAAAGCGATCCTTTCGCTGAATACGCTGCAGCAAACGACAAAGGCGCTATCGTAAACGGTAAAGTACTTTCCGTTGAAGCTAAAGCGGCTATCATCGAGCTTGCTGAAGGTATCGAAGGTACTCTGAAAGTATCTGAGATCTCTGTTGACCGTATCGATGATGCATCTACAGTATTGAACGTTGGTGATGCTGTTGAAGCTAAGATCATCACTATGGATCGTCGCAACCGCGTAATCAACCTGTCTATCAAAGCGAAAGAACAGGCTGAAGAAAAAGCAGCTATCTCTGCTGTACGCAACGCTGAAGTTGAAGTATCAGGCCCAACTACAATTGGTGACCTAATCAAAGCTCAGCTAGACAACCAGAAGTAAAATATTTTTAAGCCTTAGGGCTTAATACAAAAAACCGCAAGCAGTTAACTGTTTGCGGTTTTTTTTGGCCAACCTTGCCCCATCCCTCCTCGCACAAAAAGCAAAATAACGACCATACCAATCCAAGGCATGCTTTTTGCATTGCACATACTAGTCGTCACCTCAAAAAACCGAGGTTTAGAGCGTACATTTCTAAAAGCTCACCCACCTTGCACTTGAGGAGTAACAGAAATGCTTAATAATTTGTGGCTAATTGTATCTGCTCTGCTGGTATTCCTGATGCAAGCAGGTTTTTTGTGCCTTGAAAGTGGCCGCACACGCAGTAAGAACAGCATTAACGTTGCAGCTAAAAACATTGCAGACTTTATCCTTTCAACATCTCTCTTCTGGTTATTAGGCTTCGGACTAATGTTCGGTAATAGTCAATTTGGGCTTATAGGTGGTGATAAGTTTCTCTTTGGCTTAGATAATTCAGCCTATGAAATATGCTTTTTCTTATTTCAAATGATGTTCTGTAGTACTGCCGCAACGCTCACTTCTGGTGCAACGGCAGAAAGAATGACCTTTATGGGGTACATATATGTCACAGCAATACTCAGCGTAGTGATTTATCCCATTACTGGACATTGGGCATGGGCAAGCATTTACCAAGGCGAGCAACAAGGCTGGTTAGAATCCATTGGTTTTATAGATTTTGCAGGCTCCACTGTTGTTCATTCTGTAGGCGGATGGGTGGCTTTAGCAGCCGTTTTGATTATAGGTCCCCGCTTAGGTCGCTATGATCGCAGAAGCAGGTTTCCATCTGGTAGCAACCTACCTATGGCAACTATGGGTACACTTTTAATATGGTTTGGCTGGTTTGGCTTTAATGGTGGCAGCGTATTACAGATCAATGACCAAGTTCCTAAAATCTTACTAAACACCTTCCTTGCAGCTATCTGGGGAGGGCTCATTGCATCCTGCTTACATTATTTTGATAAACGCTTTATCGATGTTGGTTACATCCTTAATGGTATTATTGCAGGCTTAGTAGGCATCACAGCCTCTTGCTATGCGGTCTCTCCTTTATCAGCAGCTTTTATCGGCATGGTATCCGGCATAGTAGTGTATTACGGAACACTGTGGCTGGAAAGAAAGCGTATAGATGATGCTCTCGCGGTTATACCCGCACATCTTATGGCCGGTATCTGGGGAACTTTAGCCGTCGCATTCTTTGCTAATCCTGAACAGTTAGATACGGGTTTAACCTCTTCCCAGCAACTGATTAGTCAACTTACAGGTATCATTTCTATTGGCCTTTATAGCTTTACTATCAGCTATATTTTACTGCGTATTGTAAATAGCTTTGTCCCTTTAAGAGTATCTGAAGAGGATGAAAAACAGGGACTGAATATCGCCGAGCACCGTGCTTCGACAGAACTGATCGATCTACTAGGAGAGATGGAGCAACAACAAAACTTAGGTAATTTCACCTCCCCCGTAAATGAAGAACCCTTTACAGAAGTGGGGCAAATCGCACAAAAATACAATCAGGTTATAACGCGTATTAACCATGAGATGTCACAAAAAGACTTTGCAATTGATCAGTTTCAAGCCAGCGAGAAGCGCAAAAGTGCTATTCTTGATTCGTCTATGGATTGTATTATATCAATCGATTGGGAAGGCAAAATCATCGAGTTTAACCCTTCGGCTGAACGTACTTTAGGGTGCTTAAAAAAGCAGGTCGTTGGAAAAAAATTCACTCAATATTTTGTACTTGATGACGATAGACAGTCTGTCGAATACAGCTTACGCCACTCGTTCAGCTCGGCTAGTGGTCTTCTTCTAGATAGACGCAATGCGATACAAATTAAGCGTATATCTGCTCACCCTTTCCCTGCTGAAGTCACTATAACCAGTACACGCATGAAGGATGATGCTCCTATAGAATTCACATTACATATTCGTGATGTTACCCGTGAACAAAAGCTTCAATCACGACTTAAATTTCTTGCTTATAAAGACCCTTTAACGAGTTTATCTAATCGTACGTTTATGATGAAATCCCTATCAGAAGCGATACGTATGGCGAAATTACATAGTGAAACCGTCGCTCTGTTTTTCCTAGATCTAGATAAGTTTAAAAAGATTAATGATACGCTCGGGCACAAAGCAGGAGACGAGCTTTTATGCGAAGTTGCTAACAGATTAACTAAGGTATCTAGAACAGAGGACCTCATCGCACGCTGGGGTGGTGACGAATTTGTTGTCGTTATAAAAGGAGAGATCAATAACGAGATAATAAGCAACAAAGCCAGGAATATTTTGGAGATTATGAGAATGCCTGTGGAGATTAGCCAAAAGCAATTTAATATCCCCACTAGCATAGGAATTTCACTATCAGTTAACGGAAAGGTTGAAACCGACAACCTTATCCAAGAAGCTGATATAGCGATGTATACCGCAAAAGAAAACGGCCGAGACAACTATCAAATCTTTCAACCCTACATGGCTGAAAATGCTACAAAAGCGATCAATTATGAACGTTTAATGAAAATTGGCATTGCTGAACAACAGTTTCATCTTGTCTACCAGCCAAAGGTATTCCGTAGCCAAGAAAATGTCATCGCCCTTGAAGCCTTAATTCGCTGGCAGCACCCTGAAAAAGGGCTAATACCACCAGCAGAATTCATCCCTATTGCAGAAGAGAGCAATCTTATTATCCAATTAGGTGAGGTCGTCATAAACCAAGCCTTGAATCAGCTTCATCAATGGATGGCTCAAGGACTAACACCAGTGCCTGTTGCTGTTAACATTTCAGGAAAACACCTGATATCCGATGAGCTTCTACCCTTCATAAAGCAGCAGCTTACCCTTTACTCAATTTCTGGAACATTACTAGAGATAGAGATAACTGAGGGAGTATTAATACAAGATATAGAAAGCTGTATAAAAGTACTCGAAGAATTAAAAGCACTAGATATCAGTATATCTATCGATGATTTTGGGACAGGCTATTCCTCCTTAAACTACCTAAAAAGGTTACCTTTAGACATTCTAAAAATAGACCAATCCTTTATTGAAGAGTGTGATAGTAAAGAAGAAGATAGTGAAATATGCGCCACCATAATCAATCTAGCCAAAAACCTAAATTTAGATACCATCGCAGAAGGTGTTGAAACCAAGGAACAATTAAACACTTTACTCCAACTTGGCTGTGAAGTTTTCCAAGGCTATTTCTTTCACAAACCCCTTAGCGCTGAAAAAATAGCGGCACTGCTAATACCATCCGACGAGAGCATTCTAGAAGTTAAGGTAACAGCATGTTCTCACTCCACCGCTGAATTAAAGCTCGATAATAGCGGTGGATAAACAATTCCACTAGCAACGTCAAAAAGCGAATTTGCTTGCTCCTAAAGTTAATTCTTTGCCAAATAGTCTTCAAGTTCATCAGAAGGCATTGGCTTCGCGTGCAAGTACCCCTGAATAACCGCACAATCAGAACGACATAAGAAATCTAACTGCTTATCCGTTTCGACACCTTCAGCAACCACACGTATACCTGTCGCTTTAGCCATAGTGAGCAAGGCAGCAATTACAGCCTCAGATTTAACCTCTCCTATACGTTCAACAAAAAATCGATCTATTTTTATGACATCTATAGGGCACTCAATTAAACGCTGCAACGACGAATGCTCAGCTCCTAGATCATCCAGTGCCACACTAACATTCAACTCACGCAGTTTCTGTAAATTACTTACAACATCACCATAATGACCAATTAATGCACGCTCTGTAATCTCGATTTCAAACAATGAGGGCTCTAGACCTGATCGATCCAAAACATCTTTAACACGATCATAAAAATCCGGTTGCTGAAGCTCCGTCGCGCATACATTTATAGCCACACGACCAAAACTTAATCCTAATGACTGCCATTTAAGCGCCTTATGGCATGCCTCATATATTACCCAGCGCTCGATACTAGGTAGTAAACCTGATCGCTGCGCTACAGGTAAAAACTCACCCGGTAACAACACCCCTTTTTCTGGATGATTCCAGCGTATCAAGGCTTCTACACCTTCAACTTTTGATGACTGATAGTCATATCTAGGCTGGAAATAGAGACAAAATTCACCTTCTTGTATTGCCCTATGCAGATCATTTTCTATTTTTTTCTTTAATACGATATCGTCATGCATAAGACATTCAAAAAACTTATAGCATTGCCCGCCACTCTCCTTGGCTTGATACATGGCTAAATCTGCATGTAACATAAGCTGCTCAGGGTCACCCGAATCTTCCGGGTACACTGTTATCCCAACACTTGTCCCTGTACGAATCATATGACCAGATAACGGTATAGGCTGACTTAGAGTATCAATCACTCTCAGTACAGTATTCACAACACCCTCAGACTTATCGAGATCGGTCATAACTACTGCAAACTCATCTCCCCCTAAGCGCGCAACAATATCCTGCTCACGAATATTCGCCTCAAGTAAAGCAGCCACAGCACAAAGCAATTCATCACCAACCCCGTGACCTAAAGTGTCATTCACCTCTTTAAAGCCATCTAGGTCAAATAACATTAAAGAGACTTTCTTAGAATTACGATCAGCACGCTTTAATGCTTCAGTTAACTGGTCCTGAAAACCTCGCCTGTTTGCCAAACCTGTTAGCGCATCATGATGCGCTATATGCCTCACTACTTCCTCAGCTTTTACGCGCTCTTCAATCTGAACGAGTAATTCCTGAGTTCGCTCAGCTACGCTCTCTTCTAATCCCTCCTGAACGCGCCGCAACTCTCCTTCTGTACTCTTCCTGTGCTTAACCTCATCCTCTAACTGGACAAGATGACCCTCCACCTCATCAGCCATCTCATCGAAAGCATTCGCCAAAGAGCCCATCTCATCTTTTTCAGTTGTTTTAAATCTATACTGCCTATCACCCTGCTTAAATAACGCAATACCCGCAATAAGAGCTGTAATTCTTTGCGTAAGATAAGATGCTATCCAAGTTGCTATAATTATGACAATCACAATCATTAACAACGTAGAAGCGGTAAGCCTTTCCGCCATCTCTCTCAAATTACTTACAATTACTGATCGTCCCTTTAACGCCTCCTCCTGAATCTTCCCATCAATCAGGTCAATCTTATTATCAATTCTTTTTCGGGATGCCACTGCAGCTAAGTGAAAATCATTCACGTTAGCTCCAACCGTTACAAACCCAAATCCCCTCACACTATTTCCATATTGACCAGTAAAATAAGGAATTGGGGCTGCTGTCGTGAGCTTCCATAAGCCGCTCCAATATATGGTAAACGAACCGGATCCCCCTTTTTCAGTCAAATCAAACCAGCCTGTACACTGAGGGGCAAAGTTTAAGTATCGACAATCTAAAGCACGATTCCCGGTTTTCATTAAATCTTTAGCTGGTTTACGCTCTAAGCTTTGATCACGAAAAGTAGCTGCTTGCTGCTCAAATTCTGCATAAGAAAGGCCCGAAGCTTGCCAATCATCATAGACACTTTGCTCTAGCCAAGGGACCTGCGGCTGCCCTGTTTCAGGGTCATACCCCACAATAAAATAGTGCCTAGGATGAGCGATATTCCGGCCTTTATAATCCCAGATAAACGCATAATTACCCTCCGAAGCATCAGGCGTATTCGTATACCGCTGCTCCGTAGGCATTATATGATCGGTAAAAGCCATCACATGGCGATGATCCAGCGCCAAAGATACATAACCCACCTTCACACCATTACGGGTCACAGGCATTGCCCAACGAATAATGCCCTGAAAGCGCCTTCCTAGGGGGTTCTCTTTACCCGCATAAGCCCCTTTTTCTGGCTCAAATTCAATGCCAGCTTTTTTAGCTGATTTAGGTGTATATTTCCCGATAATCCTAGAAGGAACATAAGCCCCAATTACATCAGAGACATAGATATCGCCTGGCTTAAGTTTTTTTAATGCAGGGAAATAAGATTCAGCTTTGATGAAGGTATTTTCTTTTACAGAGATATCTTTAAGCTCAGATGTGAAAAGCTCAGATTTGACGACTTTTAAACGCTCTACGCCCTCCAAATCAATAAAGGTCATCTCCAAATATAACGAGGAATCTTTTAAGTCGACATTAGTATCAGCAGGGTAAGAATGGAAAGATTTAGCATTAGCTTCTAACGATGAAACAACCGGAACACCTGGCTGCTTATTATCTTTAGTGACCCAACCACTACCATCAGGCTTTAACTCCCAATCAGCCCTGTTCATTAGCTTAGATTGACGATGTGCAATAAAAGTCTGATAGGTAGCTTCATCAGGCACTAATGCAGCGGCTAATCTAATATCTTGATCACGTGCATGCAAAAAACGAGCTATAGATTTGGCCGTATCCGTTGTTATACGTTCTATTTCGTTACGCGCTCTCTCATCAAGTGCCTTCACAGCATCATTAACAGCTAGTTCTCCTGTCTCTGACAAACTCTCACGAGAAAGCTCCGCTAAACTTTCATACCTAAACCCTAGCATTTCAGCTAGTTTAGATGACTGGTTCCAAGCCACCCAAGCGATGAGAATGAGAGGAAAAACTTTTATTAAGACAAAGAGAAGAACTAACTTACCCCTCATACCAAAGGCTGCAGCACCTTGTGGGAGCGTATTTTTATTCAAACAAAGCACCTTAGGCCGTGAAGCCTAACAACAAGCAGAAAAAACTATCCCTTTCACTAAAAAATCCCTCTATCTATTGAACATAGCTGCATTGTTTGCAGCTGTAAATAAAATTGAAAAATAAAACCTAGGAATACATTCAAACAAAGAAAGGAGATATTTTAAACTTGTTACTCTATAACGTAATCGGCAAAACCCTCACCATCAATATCATTATCTTTCACCTCATACTCGCTAAGTACTTAAAGCCGGTATTAAATTCTCAGGAACTGACAGGAAATACTCTTCACATTGAATTATGCAAGAAGATCCAAAGTTTAAGAGAATACAAATTACCGCCAAATATAGGGCTTCTGATAATGACAATTAGCACTCTTAAATTTAGATTTACTAATCTTTGATCGCATATTGCTTAGACACTAACGCGCGAAATGATAGCCTCGCTTTCCACTTCGCTTTACTTTATACATTGCATGGTCAGCCTCGCGTAATAGCTGCTCAGCATCCTTAAAGGGCCCCTCAATATCCAGCAATGAAATGCCTATGCTACTGCTGATTTGTACACTCTGAGACTTATCCCGAATGTCAGTAATCACAAAAGACTCATCCATTGCAGATATAATCTTAGCCGCCACAGATTCAGCATCCGCTATAGAGCTAATATCAGACATCAGAATAATAAATTCATCCCCTCCTATGCGCCCTACAGTATCAACAGCTCTGATCTGCTCTACTAAACGCTTGCCGGATTCGATCAACACCTGATCTCCAGCATCATGGCCAAAATTATCATTTACTGATTTAAAACCATCCAAATCAACAAACATTATGACCGCTGACTTCCGCTCACGCTGCGATCGAGCGATAAGCTGCTCCATACGGTCACGACACAGCCTCAAGCTCGGCAATCCTGTTAAAGCATCATAATGAGCTAGTTTGTTTAATCGATCTTTTGCCTTTTCAGCTTGCTGCACCGCGTTATGTAACTGCGTCACATCATATTCAGAAACTAGTAGAAGATACTCGCCTGTAAGCGGATGCCGGCTTGTACGGATATCAACAACATGCCGCCTCACACCTTTGCTGGTAACCATCAAATGCTCATGCTTCCCATCCTCATGCTTTCGCCCCTGCGAAAGACGTTCGAGCCCTTCTGCACCATCATGAAAACGACGCTCAAAAATAGAAACACCACCTTCTTGATCATCGACGTAACCATAGAGCGAGGCCGCTGCAGGATTTTCAAACAATGGTCTACCCGACATATCAAAACTCGTTACGGCCACAGATGTATATCGAATAGCTTCAGAAAAAAGCAGATGTTCAGGCTGCTTACCTAAATCGACCGGCTCACTAATGAAAGCAATAATTCCACGGTGACGTTCTGGACCTAAAAGCACGGCTTTATGTCGCATTAGGAGCGTTTTAGCCTGACCGTTGGGATAAGTTGTCCAAGGGTCTGAAGTTAGCCCCTGCGAAGCGGCTTTATAGAACGTATGCTCTGTACGCTTACGAGCACCTTCAGTATCAGCAGATAGATCTTTATCAATTAGTGCTTGAAGGTTATCCAGCCCCCAAAATTCTAACGCTCGTGTATTGCCCCACCAGAAGCCATGCCGATCCAAATCAAAAATCCAGATAACATCAGGTACAAAATCGAATGCAGTAACCGCATTAAAATTTTCGAGTATAGGTAGGTGGTCAAACTGATCAGGCTGACTCAAAACATTCATCTCCAACTGATCATATGCACTTTATGCTAGAAGAAACTTCTCCGCAAATTAGCCTCATGCAATAAAAAAGCGCCCTAGGCGCTTTCTATTTATTCAATAACGTAATCGACAAAATCCTCTTCATCAATCTCGTTATCTTTTACCTCATACCAGCTAAGCACTGAAGCACCAGACTGGATCACTGTGGCCTGATCACCACTAACTAATGGATGCCATTCAGGCAGGTCTTTTCCTTCATGCACCAAACGATACGCACAACTAGGTGGGAGCCAATGAAACGCATCAACATCCTTAGGGGTTAGTTTTACGCAATCAGGAACAAGCGAGCAACGCTCTTCATACTTAGTACAACGACAGGTATCAAAATCTAATAAGTTACAAACAACCGTTGTATAGAAGACCTCTTTGGTGTCTTCATCCTCAAGCTTGTGTAAGCAACACAAAGCACAGCCGTCACAGAGCGACTCCCATTCACGGGAGCTCATCTGATCTAAGCTTTTGCTACGCCAAAAAACTTCTTGTGACGACACTTATCGCACACCACTTTCAGGGCGATCTTTGTGTAGATCTAACATGTAATCATCTTTAGGCGGCGGCATTTGCAAATAATATCCCTGATCTTCAATACCAGCCAAAACCTTCTCGGTATCAACCCGCGCCAACTTACGGTCAGCAGTCAAAGGGATATCCATCACCAATTTAGGTGTACCAAACATCTCTCTTAGCGCGTCCGGCACTTTGTTTAGCTGATCTCGTTTATCAACATATAAATACATTTCGTCCTTACGAGTACTCAGATAAACTGAACAAATTTTCATGAACTAGCACCTTAATTTCTTTAATCTGAATTTCTTAAACTATCAATTTCTTAAACTATCAATTTCTTAGACAATCAATTTCTTAGACAATCAATTTTTTCCAGCTCAGCCAACAGCGCAGGTCCAATCAGTTCCTGTCGCCACTTACTCATCTGAATAGGCAGCCTATATTCACCATGATCTACACCCGAACGTATAAGTACTTCCAACTCTTTACGTCTTAACAGTATCTCAGGAGCGATATTGTTAGCCTCAGCTTCCTTACGAGAAATAGCTTTCAATTTCTTTAGATGTTTATTCCAGAAAAAGTGCAGCGGCTTAGGAATAGCCTTAGGTGAGGATTGCTCAGCACTACTGGCACCACCCTGAAGGAAACCTAATATAGTTTCACCATCAGTACGCAAAATCCGCTTCTTAATCTCATCTAATTTAGATAATTCACCTAAACTGCGCGGCCAATTTTCAATAATTTGCAACAAAGCTTGGTTACGCAAAATGCGGTTTCTAGGCACATCTCGTTCACGCGCAATACGTTCACGCCAAGCGGTTAAATCTCTTAGTGCAGCTAACTTATGCTCAGGGCAACGCCACATCTGGGTGAATCGTAGGTAATACTCATAACCCTCGACATCATCAACTAAGGCATTATCAAGCATCGCTTGGTTTTCTTGCTCGGCCCAAGTATACGTATCCCTATCTATAAATTCTTTCTTCTGTAATTCATAGATAGCTGGCAGATAAGCAACATCTAAAGCGGCATAACGCTCCTGGCTCTCTGTGAGGGGCCGTTTCAACCAATCTGAGGTAGTTTCATGTTTTGCCATGTGGACATCAAGCTTCTGCTCTAACATCCGCTGAAGACCCATTGAAAAGCCCCAATTCAGCAGTCCCGCACCTATTTGTGTATCAAAGACAGGCCGTGGAAGTACTCCGAGTACTTTAAGAAATAGCTCAAGATCTTCGGTTGCTGCATGCATTAATTTAATGACAGACTGATCTTCAAATAATTCAGCTAACGCAGAGAAATCTGATATCTCTAGAGGATCGATTAAATAACACTGCTTTTCATCAGCAACCTGAATCAAACCTGCGATAGGGTAAAACGTTTCTACACGTAAAAACTCTGTATCTAAAGCAATGAGCGGTAGAGTACGCCAATGCAGACAATACTCTCTAAGTGCTTCCTCAGAAGATATCCAAATAGGCTGATCTGCAGAAGATTCTAATGTTTTCCAATCGTAATCCGACAACTTTAAATCCTCAAAGAAGAGAGCGTCTACCCGCCATAGCGTGTGCTAAAGTACCGCCATCAACGAACTCTAGTTCACCACCAACAGGTACACCATGCGCTATGCGTGATACCTTGATATCTTGGTCTTTCAACTGCGCCGCAATAAAATGAGCCGTAGCCTCACCCTCTACAGTAGGGTTCGTTGCCAATATAATCTCTTTCACTTCCGTGTTCTGAACAAGCTCGAGCAACTGATCAATACCAAGATCCTCAGGCCCTACACCATCAATAGGTGAAAGATGTCCAGAAAGCACAAAATACACGCCGTTATAACCGCCAGTTTGTTCCACAGCTAAAACATCTACTGGTGACTCGATCACACATAGCGTAGATTTATCACGGCTCTCAGACTGACAAATATCACAGAGCTCTTGCTCAGATAATGTACGACACTGTTTACATCGCCCAATATCTGAAACCGCTTTAGCGAGTATGTCAGATAAAGATAACGCCCCTTCAGAATCTCGTTCTAAAAGGTGAAATGCCATACGCTGAGCAGATTTGGGGCCTACACCCGGCAAACAGCGTAAAGCCGTTATTAACTGCTGAATTAAAGGACTAAACGACATAGATTAAAACGGCATATTAAAACCAGGAGGCATACCCATACCACCGGTTACATCAGCCATTTTTTCCTGAGTGTAAGCTTCAATTTTTCTAACCGCATCATTAACTGCCGCGGCTACTAAATCTTCTACGATCTCTTTTTCTTCTTCCATCAAGCTGTCATCGATATTAATACTTTTAACATCATGACGCCCATTCATTACAACTTTAACAAGGCCAGCGCCGGACTCACCGGTCTGTTCCGCAAGTGCAATCTGCTCCTGAGCTTTCTGCAAGTTTTCCTGCATCTGCTGGGCTTGCTTCATTAAATTGCCCATTCCACCCTTCATCATTTTCTCTCCTCTTTCATTAATCGATAGGTACCACAGATGACAATTCGATCTGCGCACCAAAATGCTGCTGTAATAACTTTACCGTTTCATCATTACGAATTGACGCGATAGCAGCAGAATGTCGCTCTTCACGCTTACGGTTCAAATACTGTGCGGGCGTTTCTTGCTGTTGTTCTGCCTGGATAAATGCTACATCGACTGAAACATTGCAGTATGCTGATAACGCCTCACTAATACGCTGCTGTTGAATATCATTTAGCATCGTTTTTTGATCTTTTGTGTAGTGTAAAACTACGCCATCCGAGCTTACCTGTTCTAACGAAAGGTGAGTGGCAAGGCTTTCGGTCATTCCGCTTAGACCGATACTGCGACTGATATGAACCCAGTGAGGTGGCTGTATTGAAGGCAAATCCCTAGGGCATTCATCTACTGCTACATCACTTTTTGCGATCTCAAAAATTTCATCAGCAACCGCAGCAGGTACCGCGAGTTCATCCTGAGCATCATGAGAAATCGTCTGTCCGTTATTACTCTCAACCGGATCATCAAGGTCCCATGGAGGGGGATTCCCTCCAAGGCTTTCAGCCTCAGACTTTTTTGCTGGGGCTACCCCGCTAAAGTGCCCTTCTGGCTCACCATACTGCAGTGGAGCTTCCGATTCATAAACAGGCATAACACTCGGCTGTTCTTGACCTGAGTGTGTACTTGATGGCACCAAACCAGGGTTTTCAGAAGCATTGGAGTTAAAATGCGCTGCAGCCTGAGACTCGGTCGATGTTTCCTGGGGATGTTGTAATTGAAGCTCTTGTAATTGCGTCACCTCTTGCGATCGAGGTACTTCTGGTTGAACCGCTGATGCAGAAACCTCATGACTAGGATTAGCAGTAGTTGTACTGGAAACGCCTGAAGGATGTACATCTGCAACAGTAGATACAGGACCCTGTTCTATTTTTGCTTGAGGCTCCGAATTGGCTTGATCGCTTATAGCAGAAGGGGCTGCAGTGTTACTCAGCTCAACGGACCGAGACGCTGCACCCGCAGGTCTAAATGCAAGCATTCTTAAAAGTACCATCTCAAGCCCTTCACGAGGGTCTGGAACAAAAGGAATATCCTTACGTCCCATTAACGCCACTTGATAATATAGTTGTATATCTTCAGCTGTCAGTTGACCCGACAACTCTTTGATTTGAACCACATCCCCCATACTGTTATCCACAGCATCAGGAATAGCCTGAGCCAAAGCAATACGATGTAAAACACTAATCAGATCACCGAGGACGGTATTATAATCTGGTGAAAATTGAGCTAAGTCAGTCACAGCAGCCATCAATGCCTTCGCATCACCCGCAGCTAAGCAATAAAGCATTTGGTAGACTAGGCGCTGATCAATTGTGCCAAGCATTGCACGGACATCAGCTTCATTGATAGCCCCCGCTCCAAACGCTATCGCCTGATCGGTAAGGCTCATTGCATCACGCATCGAACCATCCGCCGAGCGAGCTAACAACCATAGTGCAGGCTCTTCAAACGCGATGTTTTCTTCGCCTAGAACAAACGTTAGATGCTTAACAATTCGTTCTGGTATTAGATTTTTCAGATTAAATTGCAGACAACGTGACAAAATCGTAATAGGAAGCTTTTGTGGATCGGTTGTCGCAAGAAGGAACTTCACATGCGGAGGTGGCTCCTCCAATGTTTTCAGCAACGCATTAAAAGAGTGCGTTGATAGCATATGAACTTCATCTATTAGATATACTTTGTAGCGGCCATGGGTCGGTGCATACTGCACATTTTCCATCAGCTCACGTGTATCCTCAACCTTAGTTCGAGAAGCCGCATCCACCTCTATCAGATCGACAAAACGCCCTTCAGCAATCTCTGTACACGCTGAACATTGCCCACAGGGTGTTGAAGAAACGCCTGTTTCACAGTTAAGTGATTTTGCAAAAAGGCGAGCAATCGAGGTTTTACCCACACCACGTGTACCAGTAAACAAATAGGCATGGTGAAGCCGATCATCATCTAGAGCATTAACAAGCGCTTTTAACACATGTTCTTGCCCTACCATCTCTTGGAATCGTGCGGGGCGCCATTTACGCGCCAAAACCTGATAACTCATCGAATATATGCAGCTTATCGTCTAAAATTCAGTTTCCTATGCTACCTTTTGCGCCTATTTTTCGCTAGTGAAACCTTTTGATTTATCCCCTTATTATGGCAACCGCGTGATTCACACAACGTCTTAACAAATACGCATCTCCCCCCCAAACAAACGCTTTCAAACTAGCCCTTAAGCCTTATCTGTAGATAAATTACAGAGAAACTCGCCAGCAATAAGAATTAGGTTTAAAATTAGGCAAGAATTCTTGTGGACAAGCACCCATGTTTAAGAAAAGAACATCTAAATCAGAACTTCGAGATCAGCTTAATGCTGAGGTCGCCCAGTTTCTGAAAAAAGGTGGTGAAATAGAACAAGTAGAAATGGGTGAATCTGCACTAATTGATGGCCGTTACAACCAGCATAAATCAAGCCTAGACCGTCCCTCACCCCAAGAACGCACCCCAGTTCACGGCTTACTCTCTGCGATAGATTCACGCCGCAAGAAAAAGGCTTCCCCCTCTAAAAACTCAACCCGATTAAAAACACCGAAGGAAAAGGTCATATATGATGACTTTGGTGATCCAGTCCGAACAATCTGGGTTGATGAATAACCAATACAATAACGGCATACACTCTGACTAAGTTTTCAAACTTAATGCGCCTCAACTTTTAGCTAATACACAGTCTTCATAAAAACAATATTGATTTTTCCCTCGATGCTTAGCACGATACATCGCTATATCTGCATGTTCATACAACTCTTGGGAAGATTCACCATCAGCAGGATAAACTGCAATACCGATGCTCGCCCCAATATGAACCCTTTTACCACCAAGATCTAATGCGGGCGAAAGGGACTGAATAACTTTATCCGCAACGTTCACCACACAAGTGGAGTTTTTTATGCTCGGCAAACAAATAACAAACTCATCACCGCCTAAACGCCCTACAGAATCAGACTCCCGCACACAGTCCTGTAACTTTGACGCCACATGCTTCAACACCTGATCACCTAAAAGATGACCATAACTATCATTAACCTGCTTAAATCCATCTAGATCGAGATAAAGCAAAGCCATGCCGACTTTATTACGTTTAGAGAGAAGCAACGCTTGCTCCAAACGTTCATTAAATAGGCTACGGTTCGGGATACCCGTCAAAGGATCGTAGTTAGCTCGATAACGAATCTCATCCTCTTTTTGTTTCCTCTTACTAATATCAGAAAACAGCGCAATAAATTCTAAAGGCTCACCGTCCTCATCACGAACCATCGCTATCGTTTGCCACTGAGGATACACCTCCCCTGACTTACGTCGATTCCAGATCTCTCCTTCCCAACGATTACTCCGCTTTAACTCTTCAAACATCTCTTTATAAAAATGTTCATCATGGTGACCTGAATTAAGTATTCTCGGGCTTTCTCCTAAGACCTCCTGAGAATTAAAACCTGTAATTTCAGAAAAGGCAGGGTTTACCATCGTAATAACTCCCTCAAGATCAGTCACCATGATCGCCTCAGAAGCCGCATCAAAAACAGTCGTAGCGACCCTCATTCGCTCCTCTATTTTCTTGTATGCCGTCACATCTTCTTTAACAGAAATATAATGCGTAACTTCCCCATCATCAGAACTAACAGGCGAGATGATGGTTTTATCCCAATAGAGTGTGCCGTCTTTCCTTTTATTTCGAAGCTCTCCCTGCCAAGTTTCACCGCTAGAGATTGTTTCCCAAAGCTCAGAATACTCTTGAGTCTCGGTCAATCCAGATTGGAGCAACCTAGGGTTTTCACCGATCACCTCTTCTTGTTTATACCCAGAAACTGCATAAAAACGCGGATTAGCATAAGTAATAACACCCTCGCTATCTGTCATCACAACCCCTACAGGGCTTTGCTCAACCGCTCGCGAAAGCTCTTTAAGCCTTAAATGCTTTTTATCCTGAATATATTCATAATGCTCTAAGCGACTGCACATATAATTAAAAGCTGCAGCCGTTTCAACCAGATCACCGCAACTTTCTGCAGGTATCCGATAAGAGAAGCGCCCATTCGCTATATGATGACTGGCTTTTCTAAGATGAGATAATTGGCGTGATACTACCTTCAACGCAAAGTATGACCCGATTATCATCAGCAATACTTCTAAACTGACTAATGTGTATACCTTTTGATCCGCCTTTTTAATCAATGCAAGAAGATCACTGGCTTTAACGCCATAGTGAATATTAAATTCTTGATTTTCACTGTTCGAAAGCATAATAGCTTGATCAAGGTAACCACCATAGTTCTCAGAAAACAATGGTTGCTGATGATCGTGATCATGATCATGTATCCCTTCTGAAACAAGCAACGTTCCATCTTCTGCGTAGATATACAGATACACCAACTCGTTCGTCGCCATAAGAGAAGACACATGCTTTTTCAGCTGAGCAAACTCGCCACTTTCAATGCTTGGATGCAATAAAATACTCACCATGTCATTGATCACTTTGGCACGATGCTCCACCTCTTCTGAGGTAATACTGCGCAAGAGACTGGATGTTAATGCAGCCAGGCCAAATAGAAACAACATCCCCACAACGGCGACTGTTAATACATACTTCGTTCGATACTTCATAATAACCACAAAAAACAAGCAGACTTACATTCAAATAGTTTAATATAATAACTTCTATTAGTTGAGTAGAACATTACCTTGAAGCACATAAAGACCTTACAAAACCCTATAATTATTTCGTACTATTTCTAATACGGCTGAGCATTTCAGCCCTATCCATGAAATAATAAGCCCTATTTTAGTGAATTGATTTGCGAGCTTACCTATGACTTCCATTACGATTAAACGCCCTGATGATTGGCACATACACCTACGAGATGGCGTACAACTAAAAGACACAGTTCGCGACGTAAGCCGCTATATGGGCCGCGCTATTATTATGCCCAATTTGGTTCCACCGGTTACCAATACAGAAGAAACGCTTGGCTACCACCAGCGTATAATGGCTCAACAGCCTCAAGGTAATTTTGAGCCACTTATGGTTCTTTATCTGACAGACAATACTCAGCCTGAAGAGATCACCAAGGCAAAAGCTACAGGCAAAATTTTTGCTGCAAAACTATACCCAGCTGGCGCAACAACCAATTCAGATTCAGGCGTAACATCTGTCAAAAATATATACCCTGTTCTTGAAGCTATGCAGGAAGCGGGGATGCTTTTATTGGTTCATGGCGAAGTAACCGATTCATCTATCGATATTTTTGATCGTGAAAAAATCTTTATTGATTCAATCTTAAAAGATGTAGTTAATGATTTTCCAAACTTAAAAATTGTTCTAGAACATATAACAACAAAAGATGCCGCTGAATTCGTTGCAGCTGCCGGTGACAATGTAGCGGCAACCATCACCGCTCACCATCTACTTTTTAACCGTAACCATATGCTTGCAGGCGGGATTCGCCCCCACTACTACTGCCTACCCATTCTAAAAAGAAATATTCACCAAGAAGCTCTGATAAAAGCAGCAACCTCAGGAAGCAAGAAGTTCTTCCTAGGTACGGATTCTGCGCCCCACATGAAGCATGCTAAAGAAGCAGCATGCGGCTGTGCCGGTTCCTATACAGCACACGCGGCAATTGAATTGTACGCAGAGGTATTTGATGAAGCTGGAGCGCTGGATAAGTTAGAAGGCTTTGCGAGTTTTAACGGACCCGATTTTTACAATCTTCCGCGTAACCAAGACACTATCACCCTAGTCAAAGAAAGTTGGGATGTTCCAGCAACTTATCCACTAGGTGAAGATAATGTAGTGCCTATTCGCGCGAATGAAAAAATTGAGTGGAAAGTAAAATCCTAGCATCAAACTACAAGTACTTTTAAGTAATAAAGATAATAACTAGGGCTGCTTTGCAGCCCTTAATTTTTTTATTTCAAGATAGGCAGCTAAAGCAGGTGATGCTGCGCCATTCAACTGTTTCTCCACACGCTGGTAGTGTTGAATATTTTGATTAAGATATTCTCTATGATCATCCTGTGTTAAATCCCACATAAGATCGCCTACAGGATGAAGTTTCCTCTTATTCCCTGTTGATAAATAAATAATTTCGTAACAGCGGCCATTATCTTTTACGATCCGCTCCTCAACTAAACTAAGACCTAATTTATCAAGCTCGACACGCACTTTATAAAGCTGTCGAATGGGGCACAGTAAAAATTCCACCTCAGTATTTGGGTTATTACGTAGTACAGCCTCAACAAAATCTATCGTTAAATCACCACCGACCCCTGCAATAATCAGTAACTGTTTTTTATCTGATAACGGTAAAACTAACGATTTCAAATCTAAACAATGTGTCTTCCAACGCTCATTATCAAAGCTTGAATTCTCTAGGTCCCTTTTAACATTGGTAACTATTGGCTCAACCACATCAAGAAAATGCACAACACCTTGAATAGACGGGTCGTTCAGAATTGAATATCCCAAATAACCATGATCGCAGCAACAATCCCATACATGCCCATAAGGATAAGCAATCATCTTTTGTAGCACTTCTAAACGTAAAGGTAGCTTCAATGTTTTTCCTCTTTTAATAAAGCCAAACATAACCTAAACCAGACATGCAAAATTTAGCGAGTGGGTTTTCTAAATTTGAGTGTGAATCTATCACTGTATTTATCGATAGCTGGATGTACCGAATCATAAATAAGCCCATCTTCAGCTCTCGCGTGGAGATCAGACCAAGCCTCCAACTCAAAGCCAGCATCAAGCGCCTCTTTAATGATTCTCACAGGGTCTACTCTACGCCAGCGCTCAACAGCATAAGGCTCCATATGCCGTCTTGTATGATCAATCACACCATAAATACCGCCAGGCTTAAGCGATTTATAAACTTCCCGGTTCAACAACATCCGACTTTGAGGCGTCATATTGTGCATATTCCTAAAAGTCAGAACCATATCTAAATCAGCCAGACCAAACTCAATTTTGTCAT
Source organism: Neptuniibacter sp. UBA6509 (assembly GCA_002435145.1). Taxonomy (GTDB): domain Bacteria; phylum Pseudomonadota; class Gammaproteobacteria; order Pseudomonadales; family Balneatricaceae; genus Neptuniibacter. Next base: position 15,876 of record DJLT01000077.1, on the reverse strand, counting down.
AATAGCGAATAAACCGATGCATTTTAGAGCGCTGCCACACATGGTTATCCTCACTGACATAATTCAGATGCCCCTGCCCCCACGCCTTAACCTCATCAGACATAAAGTTCAGACCCATCGCTAAATGCAGCTCACCTGTCCCTTTTAAGACATTACCTAAAATTTTGGTATACCAACCACCTCCAGGGAATAACTCCAATACTTTCATATCTTCTTTAAGACCAAAAAACTGAAGTGTCTCTAATGGCTTACGCCGAGAATCTCTAAGCTTTTCTTCTGCCGTTCGAATATCAGACGCTATAGATTTCTGAATACGCTCATCAGAAGCCGATGCATCATACGGTAAAGATATCCCCATGATTACTAACAGCGCTAACGCTAGACATCTGCCATTAAACATAAAAGTCTCCATCTTTGAATTGAAGGTAAGCCACCCTGTGCATACTTATTGTAGACACAGATTGAGTTGATCGAGTAACCAACGAATACCTGCATCAACCCCCTGCAACGGGTGCCAGTATGCAGTAAGTTGTATTAGGTGGTTAGGGTTTTCTAGAGGTAACCAATTAAGCTCATCGGTAACATAGTGTTCTGCAACACGCTCTGAAACCGCTACGACCCAATCACTTTCTTCTAAAATACGTGTCGTTGCCCCAAAACCATTTACAGTCAAAGCGACCTCTCTGGACAAGCCTTGGCTTTCTAAATATGAATCAAGATAACCTTGCCCATCACCCAACATCGTTATACGCAGCTGAGCTTGACGTGAAAAAGCGGCTAAATCAACATACTCCCCTTGAAGCAGCGGATGATCACGCTTAGCTAAAACCCCAAACCGCTCCTCTCCCCAACAGCTTCGTCGAAGATCTAACGGCTCTCCAGGCCAATTTGAAATACCTGTGATCAGATCCAGCTGACCTGCTAGCAAGGCTTCCCGTGGATTATCAGGCTGAAGCTTCATCTCAAAACCAACTTTCCAGTGATTCTCCCTAGACAGCCTAATTAACTGAGGCAAAACCACCAGTTCAAAATGTGGGTTAGAGGCAATACGAAAAACCCGCTCATCCACACAGGGGTCAAAACTACTACTGTCACCTACCGCCTCATCCAATAGCTTAAGTGCACTTAAAATAGGTTCCGCTAACTGCTGAGCCCTAACACTCGGAAGCATTTTTCCATCCTGAGACGAAAAAAGTGGGTCACCTAGCTGCGACCTTAAGCGCTTTAAAGCATGACTGGTTGCAGGCTGTGATAGGTTCATTAAATCTGCGGCCTTAGTTACAGACTGAGTTTTCCACAAGCAGGCAAACAGCCTTAATAAATTAAGATCTAAGCTCTGCAGATTTATATGCATAAAACGAATACTTCAATTAATAAAATGAAATTTAATTATAGCCTCAATTCAAGGATGATCTAGCCTCACTCCAGAATTGATGAACTATGACCTCACTTTCAAAAGCGCGATCAGCCACAGCTCTCTACTTAGTTGTCATTAGCAGTTCCTATCCGCTGGCTAGCTGGCTTGCAGATAAAGTTGACCCACTCATGACTGTACTCTGCCGATTTTGGATAGCAGGTGCCGCGTTAGGAGTTATCTATATAGCCCGTAATACGAAACTACCTAAGCTTCCACAAAAAGATGAATGGTGGCGCTTGCTACTTCTAGCCGCCCCGTTAGCACTGTATTTTATATCGACGTTTACCGCCGCTAAGACGCAATCTCCCGTTGTGTTAGCCGTTTTATTCACAATAGCCCCTCTCACACCGGTTCTAGTAAGCTTCTTACGACAGCAACGCGCATCTGCTCAAATAGTGCTTAGTATGCTTTTAGGGTCAGTGGCAGCCATATATATTGCTGTGGGTGGAAGCCTTGAGGCACTCAATCAAGCCAAAGGAGAACCTTGGCTTTATATTTATATTCTCAGCTGCTTATTATTTACCGCCAATCCCTTTTTAATAAAAACAGTAGGAAAAGGAATGCCTCTTTTATGGCGGTCCGTTTGGATTCTTCTACTATCAGGCGCAGTGATGCTAAGCCTTCTGATCATCAGCTTGGCTTTTGACCTCAAGCTAATCCAAACAAACATACCCTCTTCGGATGCTTGGTTCGCCATCATTTGGATTAGTGTTATTTGTACGGCGGCTCCGATGTTCCTATACCAATACGCTGCTCACAGTTTGGATACTATTGAACTCGGTGGTTGGCATTTCGGACTGCCTGTACTTGTGATGCTGGAGCAATCAATCTGGATGGGAAGAGGCTTAACAAGTGGTGAAATTATTGCAGCTTTAACAATCATCCTCGCCCTAGCGCTTTTAACTACCCCCCTAAAGCGCCTACCAGGATTTAATAAAGCCACTAACACACCCTAAATTAAATACAAAAACGCACCTCATCAGGTGCGTTTTTTCATATGGTATAAGCAAGCATCAATCTCTTGGGATACTCCCCAACAGCGCTTTAGTCTCCATAAACTCTTCCATTCCGTAACGCCCCCATTCACGGCCATTACCTGACTGTTTATAGCCGCCAAAAGGCACCCTCGCATCAACTGGCGCACCATTAATATGCACCATACCGGTACGCATCTGCGCCGCAACGGCTTTGGCACGTTCAAGGTCAGCTGAATAGACACCACCAGAGAGTCCATAGATGCTGTTATTAGCAATCGTAATCGCCTCCTCTTCCGAGTCATAAGTCATAATGCTTACAACAGGACCAAAGATCTCTTCACGAGCAATTGTCATTTGCGGTGTTACTTCCGCAAAAACCGTAGGCTTGACGTAACAACCTGCCCCTAAATTATCTGGAAGCCCTGTACCACCGGCAACAAGAACAGCCCCTTCATCAACACCTTTCTGAATAAGCGCTTGTACTCTATCCCACTGTAATTTTGACACAACAGGCCCCATCTGAGCCCCCTCCACCATAGGATCACCTACCTGTATCGATTCAGCTGCGGCACGTGCAATTTCAATCGTTTCAGCTAAGCGAGCTTTAGGAACGAGCAAACGCGTTTTCGCATTACAGGACTGCCCTGTATTACCCATCACACCCTTGACGCTATGCTTGATCACCTTATTGAAGTCTGCATCATCCAGAACAATTGCAGCAGACTTACCTCCCAGCTCTAAAGATACCTTTTTAAGATTTGCAGCCGCTGCGATGGAAACCTGCTTGCCTGCCTGAGTCGAACCGGTGAAAGAGATTAAATCTATTTTAGGGTGCGCACTTAATGCCGCCCCTACAACAGGACCATCACCATCAACTAAATTAAAAACACCTGCTGGAACACCCGCTTCGTGTAGAATTTCAGCAAAAATATGCGCGGTACGAGGGGCAAGTTCACTTGGCTTAAGTACCATAGTACAACCCGCCGCGAGTGCAGGAGCGACCTTGCACGTAATCTGGTTCAGCGGCCAATTCCAGGGGGTAATCATACCGCACACACCCACCGGCTCTTTAACGATAGTCGCCGTACCAACCGCTTCACTAAAATCGGTCTTTTTAAGAACACTCAGAGCAACTTTTACATGCATAAGACCTGCCCCTACCTGCTCTTGGCGGGAAAAAACTATAGGCGCGCCCATCTCTTCAGTTGTCGCAATCGCTAGCTCTTCCGCGCGCTCTTCGTAGCATTTAATAATTCGCTCAAGCAACGCTACGCGCTCTGCTTTATCAGTTTTACTAAAGGAATCGAAGGCAATAACCGCTGCATCGACCGCCCTATCAACATCAACCTGGTCACCAAGACATATCTGAGAGGCAATTTCATCTGTCGCAGGATTATGCACATTACAAACATCTGAACCACTTGGCTCAACCCATTGACCGTTGATATAAAACTTCTTCAGATTATGCATAAAATCGCACCTATGATTACCTAATAAAATATACTTAACCTCTTAACTATAAGAGCATTATTTTAAGGTTACAAATTTCATTATATAAATAAAAAAGGCCACTCAATGAGCAGCCCTAATCAATCCTAAGATATTATTTCTATAAGCCTAGCATTGCTGAGAGCAAACCTATTAATCCACCAAATACGCCGCCCCAAACAACTAACCAACCTAAGTGTTCCTTGATCATTCGCTGCACAATCTCTTTAACCAACTGAGGGGTTAACTCATTCAAGCGCTGCTGAACGATTGATTCAACCTTGACACGCATCTCTGCCATCACATCAGGGCTTTCTAATTCATCACGTAGCATTTTGATGAAATGTTCATCCCGAGTCATCTCTTCAATAGAGAATTTCATTTTCTGAATGAACGGTTCTCTAAGTGGTTCTAAAGCATCAGTACCACCAACCATTGCCAACATTCCGCCAAACGAAGAGGCCTGGATAACATCAATCAAAGAATCAAACGTGGGTGAAAAATCCACTTTTTCAATAACAGGCGCTAAATGCAGGTCTGCTTGCTGGCCATTTTCACTACCTAGAAAACGCTCAATATTTTCTTCAGTAAAAAACTGTTCCATGAGCAACGATTTGATCCCAAGCTTAAAGTCCTCAAACCTAGCTGGGATAACACCTGAGCCATACAATCCAGGCACTTTCTCAAATAACATATGGACAGCTAACCAGTTAGTGAGCGCACCAGACAAAGCAAATAAGCCTATAGTGCGTAACACAACATCTTCAGCAATAAGACCCGCAGAAAATACTAAAAATGCTAAAAAATTAGTCAGTAAACTTTTATTCATAATGAAGGCTCCATACAGTACCGCGCATCATATTGAAAAATTGATACTTTTAAAAGAGGATCAAGATCTGGATGAATTAGCTATCGCGGTACTTAAGAATTAAACCAATGACTTCATGGTCACTTGCGACAGCAGCTAAAGACTCATTTAGAGTACGACGTTGAGGAAGCTGTATATTAAACTTATCGCGTAATAGCATTTTTACTTGATAATCAGAAGCCGGGTCAATTGGTTTACCCGCAAAAATACTTATACGTTCTAGAATGAAAGGCTTATCCATTGATTCAAGTTCACTTAATCTAGTAAAGACTTAATTAATAATGTCACAGAACTGATTGGTGGCATGCTCTGCAGGATAGTTTTTTGCCAAAAATGAGTCCATTGATTCGGCAGACATTAATCCAGTAATACGCTTCCACGTTTGCCGTTTTGACTTGTGCTCAGTCATAAGAGGCTCATAACAAGCCCATTGATCATAGTTTATACCTTCAAACTTTGATACACATAGATTTTCACTAAGATTCCTCAGCAAAATAGTTTACTCCTAATATATGGCTCTAATTAAGACCTAAACACCAATAAACATTGGTTCACGAGGCCAATAGAAATGACAAAAACTGTAAAAACCACATAAAAGGTAAAAGCAAAAAGAAGTTAAGCTATATAACAGAGAGGTAGCTGTAGACAGGCGTATAAAACGCTTTGGTATTTCAGATAGATAAATTAAAGCGGAGGGGAAAATAAAAAGAGCATGAATAATTCATGCTCTTCTTCATTTTAATTCTTACGAATTAAAAAAGTAATTCTGTCTTATACAGGGCGAATGTTTTCAGCCTGTGGACCTTTCTGGCCCTGAGTAACAGAAAATTCTACCTGCTGGCCTTCAGCAAGAGTTTTGAAGCCGTCACCCTGGATAGCAGAGAAATGAGCAAAAACGTCTGGACCAGACTGCTGCTCGATGAAACCAAAACCTTTCTCTTCGTTAAACCACTTAACAGTACCAGTTGTAGTATTAGACATGTTCGTATCCTATTTTAAATAAATAATGAGCTCTAATGAGCCAGTTTTGCACGATCTTTTACTTTTACTTATGAAAACAGGACGAGGAATTCAGGAATACTTCGAAATGGTTGTGCATAAATAGCGGAGAAATATCAAGCTGACTGAATCATATATAAAAAATTTATCAGAGTCAAGCATTTATAAAGCACGGACTCTTTGTGGTTTAACTAAGAGATAGTCGCTAGATAATGTGAATCACTATCTTTATTAAAATGATTCTTTAAACACATTCCAACGATTAGCCCTAAATGATCCCCTGCCTATTTCATCATCACTTTAGGCCCGCATATGTAACAATCACCTACACTTTCTGTTGATAGTTCCGAAGAAACAGTACTCCAACAAAGTCTTCCTTGATGAATACTCACCAACGGATGATCAGATACATAACTAGGTAGCTCATTTAACTCACCCGTTATATAGATTCTTATATCTGATTGATTTTTACCCTTTAAAAAAGATTGTAACCAACACAAACATGAAACATCCCTTTATTACCCAATAATAACACTCGGCGCATGTGCCAATGTTGGTAACGTTTCCATAAAGGGAAGAAAGCCAAGTGAGTCATTTCAAACAGGTACTTCATTAATGTAGATAAGAGTAAACAATAGGTGTTGTTTTTTGTAACCGAGTATGAGGTCAGCGTAACTGTATTTACGCCAACCTCAAGTTTTTTAAACTAACGGTTAGTGTCTAACTGCCGTAAGCGATCTATAGACTCCACTTCCCGATCAATATGATCCATTTCAGACTCAACATCAGAGATGTATTCAATACTGTCTCTAACTTGCTGATCTGCTCGTGAAGAAGACTCCACCAGACTCACCATTTCAGAACTTAATGTCTTAGAACTATCAGAAATCCTAGTCATAAAGGCTTCAGTATCTGTAATCGTCTCTCGGATTGAACTAATCGAACTAGTTACAGCATGAACCGTTTTTCCGGTTTCATCCAAACTGTGTTGAGTATTATGGGATAACTGTCTTACCTCATCGGCAACAACCGCAAACCCCCTACCCGCATCACCAGCACGGGCTGCCTCAATAGCCGCATTTAATGCAAGCAGATTGGTTTGGTCAGCAATACCTGAAATCACACTTAAGATGGACAAGACCTCTTCAGAATTCTGCCTTAGATCTTCAACCTTTGTATGCAACTCTTGTCTGTCATCAGACTGAGTTTCAATATCCTGGGAGAAACCTAAAAAGCGCTGCTGAATATCATTAAGCACACTACCGGTTGTCTGAGCATAGCCAGCCACCTCACCGAAACTATCCACCATCTTGCGAAGTAAAGGACGATACTCTCCCATACATTCAACCAAGTTACTTTGTAACTGGTTGATCTGCTCCAAACTATTAATACGGGAATTCAGAAAGTACTGGCGGAAGTTACTGTAGTGATATGGGAATTTATCCGCATACTCATCCTGAAACGACTCACCTTCCTTTACTTTAAAAAAGAATAATGCGGTGAGCGTTTGGTTCATATGCACACCTAATAATTCACCAAAGGTGGAAAAGCCTGCAACAGTAATATCTTTAAAATCATGAACCTGAGAGAGATTAACTGCATTATTCAACCGTCGTAATACACAGTCATTAGCCAACATAGCAACAGGCTGCCCTGATTTACCATGCATAAAGTTGCGATAAGCTTGTCCCGTCGCTTGCACAAAATCTTTAGCTTTGACTAGATAGAGTCTATCGCCAAACTCCAAATCACAGAAGAAAGCAATACTGCCATCATCTTCATTGATGGCTGCGATTGAACGAACAAATAGCTCCCCACCAATCTCAACCGCGAATGAATAACCGTTAAGCGCATCTCCAAGGCCAGAAGCGGAACACTTAAAGTGGTCACATAGCAGATCGACTATCGTAGAGAGTTCATGATTACCATCCGGAATAACTGACTTAACCACACGCGTATGGACATCAGATTCTGCAATGACAAAAGAGGTCGATGTTTTCTCGAAGTTATGAGCCTTCAATACACCATAGCGAGTATTTGCAGCCAATTTCACAAAAATCACAACAGCTTGGTTATGCGCAACCCGATCCCCGTCAAACACTAACGCTTGCTGAAAATCGAGTTTTCCTCCAGCTGAGCCTCCCACAAAATAGCAAGGGAATTGCCCGCTTTCATAAAGTCCCTGCATAAAGAAGTTTTCACTGGCAGATAAACCATCAAAAAATGTTAGCGCAAGCGTATCTTGGTAATTAATATCGAAAGGTACATTTATACGTTTGAACTCTTGAGAGAATTTTGCCACGCGCTCTTTGCGAGTCATCGTCACATTGCCAGAACGAATATCCTCACAGTGCAAAGGAATAGACCGGATAGCCACTTCCGAGAATATTTCGCTGCTATAACTTTGTATAACAATATGATCCCAATGACTATCAGCTTGATGATATAAAGAGCTACCACATGAGCTAAGCTCTCCGGCTGTCATTATTCCGACAATCTTCGATGCAGTTGGCATTGCAGACTGGATCTGACGAACAGTGCCCTCAAAATCTAAATGCGGTGAGATAAATGCAATGACTAATGATGTTGATGCATTTTCAAAAGCTAATGAAGACAGACTATCACTTGTAATCTCTCGACTACTAATTGATTTAACTTTAATAACTTGCTCTTCAACTGAAGAGTTTTTAGCAGTCTTGCTACGACTAAACCAGGACATACTTCATCACCTTTCTAATCACACTCCTTCCTTAGCCTAAAAAAGGAGCTATACCTTAAAACTAAGACCTTAAACCTTAAACCTTAAACCTTAAACCGCGAATACTGCAACTTTCTATACATTAGTAGCAATTAAAAACTTTATTGCCTCCCTTGAACAAGCACAGCCCTCAAAAATAATACTTAAGAACCACAAGAAATCAACTAAAGACTATGTTTTTATCTTTTTAAATCAAATAGTTAATAAAGAAATCAACGATATTAGCTGTACCTATTTAGACCCGACTTCTATCAACCACATAATTATTATAGATAGGATTAGTCAGAATGCATTTTCATCTTCAAAACTTAGCTCTACGTGAAATCGTAAAACGCTAAATGCTAAATGCTAAATGCCTATGCTATGAATTGACTAGGTACAGAATTAATAACCTTTCTAGCAACTAGTTGTGCACATAATAATTACCTAAACATGCAATAGTATTTTATTTTCTAACACTAAAAAATTCTCACTAACTTGACTTTTATATTTCATATTTTGATTTTTTTACTTGCTATACCAATTAACATGCACTAAAAATACATCTTAACAAATAGACATCGATATTCACCACATTACAAAAATAACTACTGTGAGGAGATCAAAATAAAAAAAACAACCGCACTTTTAGCAGGAATACTGACTACAACATTATGCTGGGCAGGACCAGGTGATAAGGTAGATTTTCCCGCTGAATACAAAACTAAGTTCACGCCTTATCTGTCTTTAAACCGTACACAAAATCATGATCAATACATACGTTTATACATTAACGACAAGGGCTTAAGCGGTATAGAGGAAAACGGTCAGCTGCCCTACGGTACTGTCATTATCGGTGAAGTCTATAAAGCCCAAAAAGATCAAGATGGTAAAGTTGTAACTTCCAGCTTAGGAGAACGACTGGCAAATAAATTCGCTCTAGTCGCCGTTATGGAACGCCGAGAAGGAGCCGCCAAGGAATACCCTAAAGGCTTAGGTAATGATGATTGGGATTTTGCTGCATTCAAACCAAGCGGTGAAAGAGCTAGCAAAGACCTAACAGCCTGTGCGGCCTGCCATGCACCTCTAACAGAATCCCATCACTTATTTTCCTATGATCATATAATTTCAGAACAACGCATGAAATAACCTCACTACGAATGAGGTCAGAGTGTGTACAGAAACACGCTCTGATTTTAAACAACTGAAGCGCTCAACCCTTATATCCATTACTGTTCATTGTTAATGAATTTCACTCTCTCATCTACTTACAGGTTTAAACGTCTAGACTTATAAATAATTCTAAATAAACAACATCATATAAATAAGACTCAATGCATGACTCAATCAAAAAAACACGCCAACTCGAGAAATAGAATTGATCGTTACGGCTACGCTCTTTTAACTTTAAGCGACAAGTTACAAACGAGCTTATCTCGCTGAAAAAAGGTTTTAACAGAGGGGTTTCGAATGCTTCCAAGTGTTACTGGACTCCTTATAAGCACTCCTATCAACATAAGCAGTCGTTCAGGCCATAATGAAGAGTGCTTAATATTCGATTTTCTCTGACAAAAACCTATAATGTGTCATTAGCCTAGTTTGGGCCTTAATTGTAAGAGCTACAAAATGAATCGTAAGAAGAAAATTATTCAGATCCAAAAGAAACGAGCTAAAAAAGCGAATGCTAAACTCGCGCCTCCAGGGAACAAACCTCGTTATATCTCTAAGGCGGAAAGAGAAAAACTGCAGGAAAGCAGTATCGAGCAAAACGAGTCAGCGTAAAGGCAGCAGACTCGCTTTCTATTCATTGATGGGGCCATGCTGAAAAGTAGCTAGAACTGCATAGATCAAATTAGCCAGAGCTTCATCTTAAACCATTAACACCCTAGTTCAGCCTAACGACAGCTTTTCTAACTGTTTAACTGTCTAAATGCCAACTACTTTAAAAGCATTAACGCGGTAGCCTTAGCCTTTTTAGCGGCTGAAAAATCTCCCTGCACATGAGCAAGAGTAATCGCTCCCTCCTTGAGTATACAAAGAGCATCCAGCAGAACCTGGCGTGAATCGTTATCAGGAATAAACATACTTAGCTGCTCAGCGATCAGTAAGGCTATTCTTTGTTTATGCTGTCGACATTGTCGATGTATCTCGCAATCAGGATCTGCATACTCACCGCTGACATTAATGAAAAAGCAGCCGGTAAAAGGCTGCAATTCCTCTACCCGATCATTAAACCAGTCATCTAACGCATCAAAAAGCGCCGTAACTTTTCCCTCTCCATCCTCTGCTTGGTTAAGTCGATTAGCCAACCAGTCATAAAAGCACTGATCTCTATACTCTAAAGTCGCAACAACTAAATCATCTTTACCTGAAAAGTGGTGATACAGCGTTTTTTTAGCAACTCCTGAATACTGTAAAACTTCATTAATACCAACGGCATGAACCCCTTTCTGATAAAAAAGCTCAAATGCTCCTGTAACAAGCAAACTTCTCTTTGATTCCATCAACCCGCCTCTACAGCATAAATATCAATAGGCATTTTAATGCTTAAGCTCACGGCTTAAACATACCCTAATTTTTTCTGCTCTATCCAAGCATTCGTCACTTAATGCAATCTACCTTGACAGAAGTAGACCGACCTGTCTACCATACAAAGTAGACAGATCGGTCTACAACTCTATTAATAAACAAAACTAGACATTGGGAAACTCAATAATGGAAAACTTCTTCGATAAACTTAGGGGAGATAATACACAGCTCCCACCCCTTCCAAGTAGGCAGAATATTCTTTTAGCATGGTTCGGTGGGTTCATAACAATAGCTGTAATCGCTGGGCTTGCTCAAAACTTCCAAGTAGCGCTTATACTGGGATCTTTTGGCGCATCTTGTGTACTCGTTTTTGGTTTTCCAGATGCCCCCTTCTCGCAACCGCGTAATTTAGTACTCGGCCATTTTTTAAGTTCGCTCGTTGGCCTTAGTTTTCTAGCACTTTTTGGCGCAACATGGTGGGCCTTAGCTATGGCCGTAGCAACAGCTATTGCGGTGATGATGGCAACACGTACCGTCCATCCACCTGCGGGTTCCAATCCAGTGATCGTATTTATGATGTATCCAAACTGGGATTTCTTGCTTTTTCCAACACTCAGCGGTTCGCTACTTATTTTACTAATAGCGCTCATCTACCTAAACCTAAGCAGAAACTCTAACTACCCTAAATACTGGTAGTTAGAGCTGTACCATAATGCTCCCATTCTATTTAGTCACTACGCCGTAGGCCTGGGTTCCCCATAGAGGGACTGTAGATAAGCTATGTTTATAGCTTCCAGAGGTCTCTTTAGTTGAGTAAGAAACATACATAAGTGTTTGTGACTGGCCATCGTAAATACGACGAATTTTAAGTGACTTAAAAAGAATACTTTTAGACTTTTTAAAGACCACCTCGCCTGATTTTGATTTGTCTATTTTACTGATCATCTCTGCGGTTATAGCCCCTGTCTGGCGACAAGCAATAGAACCATCACTGGGATCTGCAAAGTCCAGATCAGCTTCAATATTTGCTACATGGCAAGTTACCCCTGAAACTATCGGGTCCACCAGCACACTGATTTTGATATCTTTGGTAGTCAAAAAACCAAGTGAAACATCACCAACTTCATCATCACTGCACCCAGAAATAAATATCGATAATGCAGCAATTGCAAATAGCTTTTGACCTTTACAGCCCGCTCTGAAAAACATGTTTAAGTCCATTTTAAATTCAACAAGCCCTTAAGGGAGCTTTCTACGAATTAGAAAGCATCTATTAACTAGAAAGCGCCTATGAATTGGAAAGTATCTATTAACTAGAAAGTAGCTATGAATTTGAAAGTATCTAAGAACAAGTTTGTAATCGCAATAAAATTTGAGCCATCATGCGATCAGTTGTTAAATTAAAGGCAGCTTCGCAAACCTCGCAACATTTACTAATCTGGCTCTAGGTAAGCGTACTATCCAAAAGCTCACAGCTAATCAACGATAATCAAGATGAGGTGTAAAATGGACTTTGAACAAGCTAAAAATTACTGCCTTTCTCGCCCCAAAGCCGAGTTAGATTACCCTTTTGGTCCTGACGTTGCTGTGTTTAAAGTTAAAAATAAAATGTTTGGCTTACTCGGCATCAGTGGAGACACGGGTAAAGAGTTGGGTATCGAATATGCCGGCTATGCATTTATTAATTTGAAATGCGATCCAGAAGAAGCATCAATGTTAAGAGACATTTTCCCTGAGGTCATGCCTGGTTACCATATGTCCAAAAAGCATTGGAACAGCGTTGTTCTTAAAGATACTATGCCTGAAAAAGAGATAGAGAGACTTATTGACCGATCGTATGGGCTGGTAGTGAAAGGGCTTAAAAAATCAGAAAGACAACATTTGGAGTTGCTCTACTCACCCGAAGAACTCTATCGTTAATGAGCAGAGCAATTTGATCAACTCTTTACTTATGTGCCAACGCGTCCTCCGGCTTACATAGGAGAACACGCTCTTTTTCTTCATCTAAAATTTCTTGCGTAAACTGGCTCATAAAGCAGCAACAAACACCTTCACCAATCATAGTGCGTGGGCCTAATGGATGGCCAATATGCTTATACACACCATGTGAATGCCCATGCCCGTTATCATGAGAGTGGTTATGATCGTGCGAGTGGCTATGGCTGTGTGAATGAGAGTGTCCATGCTCAGTGCTTTTATCCAGATTTTCATTTGGATCAAATTCTGCATGATGATGGTGGATATCCACCTCTCCAGCAGCTAAGCGGCGCTGGAAAGAGTCCATTAAACTTTCAGTTCCGCTAGGCGCGTTATCATCCAGTATTTCACGTACCCGCACTTCAAATGCATCAATCACTTTTTCGTGATCATTCAGATAAGGCGTTTTAATAAATTCAAACGCTGGATTTTCAGCCGCAACTTTATCCACATAGCCAAAGATACGTTTGATCAGACGGCCCGTAAATAGGAAGTAAGGCGCTACAACAATACGCTTAAAATCTAGTTTCGTTAATCGCTCTAAACCCACGCCTACCGATGGATAGGTCACCCCAGAATAGACCGTATCAGCCCAACCAAAGCCCATATTTTCATTTACAATACGGGTTAACTTTGCCGCTTCAGCATTAGCTTCAGTATCTGAAGTACCGCGACCGACAACCACAAGCATAGTGTCATACAAATTTTCTGGAGGGTTCTCGGGATCAAGACCCAGTGATTCATAAATACGCGCTTGGAAAGCCTCGATCATCGCCGGGTGCAGGCCTAACTCTTTACCATAATGAACAGCGACCCCATCATTCTTTTCAGCATAGGTTGTCAAAACTGAAGGGATATCATTTTTAGCATGAGTGGCCGCAAACAACATGCCCGGAACCGCATAGATATCTTCAACCCCTTGCTCTAGCAACGAATTGAGCCCCATATGGATATTAGGTGCAGAAAACTCTAAAAAGCCATACTCTACCGGCATATCAGGAAAACGTTTCTTTAATCCTGCCGCTACTCGGCCAAACTCACGTTCTGCATCTTTGTCACGGCTACCGTGACCACACACCATAATACCTTTTTTAGGCACTGGGCTATCTCCAAAAAACATAAAAAATAATTGCTGAATTTTACCTAGCTGAAACTTAATTGCAGCCTCTTTTCTAGATCAATCCAACGTTAAAATATACTCACTTATAACTTGCTGTAACTTTTCAGTCACAGCAGCATCATTTTTATCTACGATGCCCAATCTCAGCAGACTGTAACCTGCTCGCTGAGGAGCTAAGTCATTCCCATCAATCACTCTAACTAAGACACCACGCTGAGCAAAAAAATCATAGAGTTGGTTGGCAAGCGAAGACTCTATCCACCCGCTATTAAAAAGCCCTGCGTTTCCCATCTTAGATATATCAGTCTCGATGAGATCTTCACCACGAGAAAAAACCTTGTGAAAAAGAGGCTTAAACAATTCAAGCATCGCATCACTGTTCTGCTGAATCCGCATCCGTGCTGTTTGCTGCCAAGAACTATCATTGAGTGCACTGACAGCAATCGCTTGGGCTGGCCCGTTTACTGCCCACGGGCCTAGATGCCCGCTTATGGTTTTCAACAGATCTGAAGGACCAAACAGAAAACCTAAACGCACCCCGGCCAGGCCAAAAAACTTACCAAATGAGCGCAGCACCCACAGATTATTTAAACGTGTAAACGCATCATAATCTGATAGAAGGCTCTGTTCCGGTTTTAGATCAATAAAGGCTTCATCAATAATTAGATAACCGCCTTCGGGCATCTGTTCAGCCCAATACATCAATTTTTCTGCGCTAAAGCTTAGCCCTGTAGGGTTATTTGGATTAATCACCACTAAGTGAAACGGCTTACCTTCAGCGAGTCGCTGCTCGATAACGCTGACCGATTGGTCATAATCATCCGCTGAATAAAAACAACATTCAGCACTCTTCTTTTGCCAGCTATCGCGATGCTCTTGGTAACCAAGATCCGGCAGTAAAACAGGGTGCGAAGGCAAAAAACCGGGCAAACATTCAATGACATGCTGAGAGCCATTACAGGCAAGGAAATCTGTAACGCCATAATACGCTGTCACTGCATCTTTGAACGCATCTGTTTGATAAGGGAGCTGCTGAAAACAGTGCTCACCCAATGATGGCAAAGGATAAGAGCAAGGATTGATGCCTGTTGAAAGATCGATCCAATCATCAACCGGCACACCGTATTGCGCACTTGCCGTGACTATATCACCCCCATGAATCAATTGGCTCACAAAGCGCTACTCTGTACTGAAACCACTACCGCCGTAACAAAATAGATAACCGCAATCCAAAACACCAACACATGGTTTACCAACTCACAGGCATCCTCAATACTTTTCGCAGAAGGAGCCTCTCCCTCTTCCGGACCTAGGGCTGGGCGCTGCTGTAGTTCACCGTGATAGATTGCTGCACCACCTAAGGAGACATTGATCGCACCCGCACCCGACGCCATAACAGGTCCGGCATTAGGGCTTTTCCAAGTTTTTGCTTGCTGACGCCACGCCTTAAATGCTAATTCGCTATCCCCCAGCAGGGAGTAACTCAAAGCGGTTAGCCTAGCGGGTACATAATTCAACAGATCATCCATACGCGCAGCACACCAACCAAACTGCAAATAACGTTCACTTTTATAACCCCACATAGCATCCAAGGTATTACTCAGGCGATAAAGAATCACGCCTGGAATTCCAAGTAAACAGAACCAAAAAATAGCGGAAAAAATAGCATCTGCCCCATTTTCTAGAACAGACTCAGTCGCCGCCGAAGCGATCGCTTCTTCTCTTAACTCTGAGGTATCTCGGCTGACAATCATTCCTACAGCC
>DJLT01000002.1 GCA_002435145.1 Neptuniibacter sp. UBA6509 | reverse complement strand
CTTTCACGGTTGTAGCAAGATGGCTGACTGGAGAAGCTCCAAACCAGATTCTCTATCTACCAGATCCTTCCATACCACTGAAAGGCTCGCTACTACTAGATTCCGGGGACTTTGAACATTCAACTCTTCGACGCATACGTATATCGCTTGGCAGTTGCTTGCTGAAACTAGCATGGACGTGATCACTCGCCAAAGTGGAACGAGTGCAGCAATGATTGAGCAGCATTATAGCCATGTATAGCCTGAAATGTTTGCAGATGCTTTATCAGGTGTGACATTCGACGAAGAGAAACCAAAGCCCAAGTCGAAAAAAGCGTTAGCCCGACAAGAAAGGAGTAAGGAGTGTGATGAGAGAATGTTTAAGGATTGGACGGCTGAATATCAGAATCGCGGATGCATCTGACTCGGCTCCTTGTTGTTTTAACATAGCATTTAAGGATATACAGCTTTCCCAATTAAAACTCCTCTTGGGTAAATTGAACTATATTGCTACACTGTGTCTAAAAAAGTGTCTAATCAACTAAAAGCTTTTGGGAATTGCAAAGTTTATGAATGGAAAATTTCAGGACGCACCTTTGGTTTATGTCTGTGCTCAGTTTAAATTTAATTTTCTAGATCTAACCCTTGAGCAAGAAATAGCGGTTGGACAAGCTCTACAAAAAACAATTTTCAGAAAGCGGTTAAATTCCAAGGACTCGGTCACATCAATTACTCCCGGGGCTACTCCTAGGGTAGAAAACCTAACGGTGGAGCGTGAGGCGTACTTCTCCATGGACCAAAGAAACTGCCTTGTTATAGATAAAGACAATAATCTAATCGAATTTAGAACAAGCAGATACGAAAGATCGAATGATTTCATTGGAAATATATTCTCAGCTTTGAAAGCTATGACCGAAGCAGTTACACCCATGCAAGATTTTTCTGTTGCTGAAGTCAGTTTCAATTATGTTGATATAATCGCGCCTAAAGCTGAACGGCAGTTGCAAGACTATTTTGCTCATGGGGATAAAGCATTACCACTATCTGTAATTAAAAATGTCTCTGACAATGATGTTTTACAAATAGGTAGCACGCGATTCACAAGGGTTCTCAAAGACAATAGAACAAGATTAGATATTGAGATTGAACAGCTTCCAAAGTCACCCTCGACTCCAGAAATAAAATATCTACCAAATCAGTTAGTCGAGAGAAATAGAGCCTTTTCGATGCCTATTGATTTACCTTCGACATTGAATGTATTGGAAGAAGGTTTCTATGCTATGGTATGGACAAAAGCAAGTAAACTGCCACAGGATGACATAGGACTTGGCAGTCAAGAAGTTGAACAACTCTGCGTCAAGACACATGGTTTGGCAAAAGAGAGCTTTCACTCACTAATCAACCAAGATGTTTGTAAAACTGACTGGAACTGGGTTGATATCAAGCAGGAGCATTAAGAATGGATGGATATGTAGCAGAATCTCCTAATCCTGAAACATATGTAGAGCAGCGAGCATATGCTAGCGGTAACACCTATGCAGACAGATTTCTTTCGATAAAGCAGCAGTCAAGCTTTTCAAGAGGCGATGATATTCATACAAAGCATAGAGTATATGTGTTTGTCGTAAATCAAACCAAAGATCTTGAACAGCCAGCACAACCTCAAGAAGCGTTATCAATTAGCGAGATTCAAAAACATATCGAGTCCGTTCTGAACTTTAACTCAACTCAAGCTGCTAAAATGGTAGGCGTCTCCAGAGCCACTTATTACAATCATAGGAACGAGTCTCAACCAAGCGAAGGTATTGTTCGCCTATATAATTCAGCATATGAAACCGTGAATAGAATTAGTGCATTGTATCCGGACGCACTACAATCAATCAAACGAGTCCTAGTAAATGGCAAAACTTTGTTGTCTTGGATGACAACAAACAAAATAGACAATGAGGAGCTAGTCGAGCTAGCAAAGGTCGTGCACGAAAAGGTGCAAGGTCAAACTCACCTCGAACCGAAAGCTATATCAAGAGAAACTCAAGATAAGCGAAAATTGATGAATTCGCGTTACGCGTAGTAAAAAGTCGTTTCAGGAAGTATGGACACAACGATGCCGAGTGGTTTTTATGATAATGGGATTACACAAGGCTGTGTCATTCCATTAACTATTTTTGATGATACTCAAAAGCAAGCAATTTTGGATGCGTTACCTAGGAAGAAACATCGCCCTAAAATAGGCATTGTTAAAGATGCAAACTTCGCGGTAGTTTTAACTCAAGAATGTGACCTTAATGCACCTCCACAACACCAGCCGACAATTGAGTTAGCGATAGCGAAACCTGCGAAAAGGAAGGATGAACGTCTTATTCTTGCAAAAAATCTTCATAAGATACATGTGCTTCATGATGATATCGGTTACATAGAATTAGAATCAGACCTAATCGTTCAGCTAGAGAAAGCTGAATTTCAACAGGCTATAATAGAAGCTCGAGACAGCGTAATAAGCAGCAATCACAACTTCAAGAATCTTATTATTAAGTGGCGATTACTTTCTTATGCAAGAGAACCATTCCCACACAAAGTTAATCAGCTAATTAAAACTACTATAAATGATAGTGAAGATACGAGACTTCATGACCTTCTGACTGGCAACACGGCAATAGACAAGCTAGTGGCGTATGTTTTTCCTGAGAATGAAGACGCCGAACACTATTACCTTGCTCTATCGCTACTATTGTATGAAGTAGATGACGACGCTAAAGAAGACATCGCCAGTGAATTTTATAGCATTTTAGAAGACCTTCACGGTAAAAGCGATAGGGTCACGATCCTCAACGTCGCAGATAACCTGATAGACGCACCAGAAGAAGTTGTGGAGGTTGATATTTATCCAGAACCTGCGTTCAGGCCATCAGATATTCAGCTAAGTGACTTCTTTAAATACCGAGAGTATAACGTCGAATACTTATGCTACTCTGATGATAGTGGCGAGAGAATTGACGAAGAAGATTAGTTGCACAGGTGATTTGTACTAACCAGTTCTTTTGGTTTTTTACACAACAGAATCGAACTCGTTACAGGTATGAACTGAATTAGTCTCGACTTAATC
>DJLT01000118.1:6859-7223 GCA_002435145.1 Neptuniibacter sp. UBA6509 | reverse complement strand
AGCTAACCGAGTACCCTCAGATATAGGGGAAGTCCATACCATCTCTTTACATTCATAATGTTAGGGGGATTACTTTATGAATGAATATTTTTATTTTGATCCGTTTGCTCCTCTAGAAGCATTAACAACCTATCTTCTCTCATTGGACGATTGAAGAGGTAGCCCTGGATCATAGGGTTACCATATTGTTGTATGATCGCCAATTGACCATCGCTCTCCACCCCCTCCACGATTGTCTTCAGTGATAATGAATTAGCAAGAGAAATCATACCTGATACTAGAGTCCGATCTTCTGAATTTTTTTCTAAGTCATCTATGAAGGACTTATCAATCTTAATGCGATTGATTGGGTATTTTTTGAGGT
>DJLT01000118.1:0-6533 GCA_002435145.1 Neptuniibacter sp. UBA6509 | reverse complement strand
AGAGAGTAAGTCAGTCGTAAATGTTGCTAATGCAGTGAAGGAAGATGCATTTGAATTTGTTCCTTCAACTGGGGAATTACGTTTTAAAAGTTTCTGTGCCGTTCCACTGATTAAACAAGGCGTTTCTCTCGGCGGGTTAGTTGTGCAGTCAAAAAAAGCAGGCGTACTAGCACCTCATTTGGAAGCTTTATTAGTCGCTATAGCTGCCCAGTTATCTTGGCTAATTCCTAATCAGACCGTTTTGGAAAAAATCAAATCACAATATCTCTATTCAAGGCCTTAAAGGATCAGCAGGTATCACTGTAGGAGGAGTCCATTTGTTGAACTTGCCTACTCTAGAACACGTTAAATTTGAAAGTGGGGCTGACTTTAATCAGACTCAAATGGAATAGATTCGTGTTAACTCACTGGTTAAAACTCAGCTAAAAGAGGAAAAGGAAAAGGTTGTTAGGCAAAGCGTTGATGGTGAGATTCTTGGTATCTTCGAGATATATCAGCTTCTTTTAGAAGATAGTGCTTTTAATCACTCTCTTGAGAATGAATTATCGAGTGGAATGACTCGCAGTGCTATCAAAAAAACGGTTATGGGTATTGTAGAGACCTTTGAGGCAATGGATGATGAATACTTGGCTTCACGTGCCGAAGATATGCTTCATTTAGGTAATAAGGTTGTCCGTGCGATCTATGAACTTGAGGGTAAGAAATTACATAGTATCACTGATAAGCAGATTATTTTGTTTGGAAACGAAGTCAGTGTTTCTGATATCGCACTATTTGGTGGGGACCAAATACTATGTCCTGCTTTTTAATCTTCATTTGAGTCACATTTAGCTCGTGGGTTACCTAACCTACGGCGGCATTTTTAAGCGTCACAACTAAGAGAATTAACTTCTCTGTTTTTTGCATCGAAATCACTCATCAGTTTCAAAAAATCGGGATCTGATAGTACGGCTTTTCTGAATGTCTGATGAAAGTCATTATTCGCGCCCTGAGCAGGTTTAGATATGAGTTGCTGGTACTCAGAGGTGAGGGCTTCAAATTCAGGACTGCGCCGTATGAGCTCAGATTCTAGTTCAGGGGATAGATCTATCCATTGGTTAATACTTCCCCAGTGACTGACTTTCTCAGGAAAATTATCAAATGCAATACTTACTGCCAGTTTACGGCGCTCTATAGCGATGAGTTGGACATTTTTGTATTGATTAATGCGCTCTATATGATCAGGAAGAAGCTTTATCGCGACGTCTGCACTGTCATTTTGCCAGTCAATTTGTGCTTGGGTGTAAAGGTTATATTTTTCTACACAGCTTAAAGACGCAGCATGTGTATTCAAGGAACTTCCTAAGGTAGTGAGTGTGGTTAAATAGATTAGAGTTTTTAATTTCTGCACTGACATGAATGACCTTATGTATAGCTGTTCAACTGGGTGTCATAATAAAACATTATGAGAAATGTAGCATGAGAGAGATCTCAGTGAGAAGTGTATTTGCTTCTGCGTTTGCTTAGGGAATGCTGGCAGTACTTTCTGAACTCTAAAGTGTGGATCAACATAGTTCTGTTGAGGTTTATAGAACTAACCGCCCCTAACGGGATGGTTAGTTCTAGGAAAATATTGATAGTTGAGTGGGTTACTCGTTTATATAGTTACTCGTTTATATAGTTACCATGACACATCGTACAGCTGACTTTAGCTCCTTTTGGAATCGTTGGTCGTTGATCTTCACGAGAACAAAGCGTTCCTTTTTCATCTTTACAGAGGCCTACGCGGTTCTGTGCGGCTTTAGATAGAACGGTGCCTTCTCCATTTTTACCATGGCATGTTTTACACGCCCCTCCATTGTGTTCGGCAAGCTCTTTATGATCTTTTGTCCATGTTTGATTGTTGACTGGGTGCATACCATGGGGCCCTTTTAATGTTAGGCCTAGGCTACCTTCGTTATGGCAAGTATCGCATTCGATTAGTGTTCCTGCGTGTCCTTGAAGATCAATTGCATTTTGATTGTCATTGGAAAGTGCTAGAGGGTTAGGCCATATTGCATGGGTGCTTCCATGGCAGCCTTCACACATAACCCCTCCATGCCCTTTACTTAAGCGATAAAGGTGGTTCTTGTTATCTGAATCCATGGTTTCAGCAAAACGTCTATTAATCGCCATAATCGGTTCAGCGCGAACGTCCCCTTTTCGATACGCTTGTAATAACCTAATACCGTCATCTGCTTTAATAACATTGCTACTATTCGCTAGATTATCGGTGGCATCGCCTGTATGACATGATTGACATCCGGGCTCGTGGGCCCATGGAACACGTTTTCCATCCCCATTTGTAAAATCATCGCCTATTTGTGCCATATTACCGTGACAATCTTGGCAAACTGTACCGCTTTTGGTCATCGCACCTCGCATGCATTGTGCGCGTTTACCTGGATGACATGCGTAGCAAGTTTCTTGTAGTACTTCACGCGCTTCTATGATGCTTCTTTTATTGCCGAATTCATCAATAGGAGGTGGCATCTCTGGGAATTCACCTGTTTCTGCATGATGTTTGTGCATAACACTAGACATTGAATTGTGATCGAGTTGTTCTTTTCCTGCATCGTTGGATGGACCGATTTGTGCAAGATCTAATGCGGGTGAATAATGACAGGTCGCGCAAACAACAGGGCGCTGGTTATTAAGATTGGTTGCATGTTTTGCATCGTGTAGTAAAAGGATATTAATTTTGGATGTATTCAATACTCGCTCAAGATCTGACGCGCCGGGAACCCCTGTAGTATCCGTTAGAGGTTCAAAGTCTTCTAAATCGACAAAGTCTGAGGCTATGCCGTTGCATGTAAAGCTAACGGTGCTGCCAGCCTCATCGCAGATCTCTTGGTTGGCGTGGCAGCTTTGACAGTCAGCTTCAGATGCGACGGGAAGAGTGGTGCGAACACTTGAGAGTTCGTTGTTTGGGTCATTTGGATCCTCTCCTTTTTTAACCGAGAGTACTTTCATTAATGGATAGGGGTTTTCCCAGCTATTATCAGTGACAGGAAGGATAGGAATACCTTCTGCAGTATGCCGGTTTAGCTCACTGGCTATATAGCCAAAAGGGTATTGAGTAAAGAAGGGAAAGTCTTGAACATAACCTGCGAATTTCTGTGGCTCATTATTTAAACCAGGCATATCTTGTTGATGTGCAGTAAGTGTACCGTCTCCCAAATAGAGTCGCTCTACATTAGGAGCAGGTAACCCTTTATCTTGAGGGGGAGCATTTTCAATATCGACTAACCCGTGATAGAAGGGGTTGTAGGCTTGACCTCCGAGTACTTTATTGGGGGCTGTTTGCTCCCAAAAATTACTTTTATAAACCACGCTAGGAATATTTTTACTGGTAGTTGTAATTGTTTCAACAGGCCCTTCTGTGGTGTGTAATATTGAAGGGGCCGCTTTGTAATATACATCGACCTTATCTAGATTCATTATTTTAGGGTTTTGGTACTTATTCCCCTTTTTTATCACTTGAGAGTGAAGGACGTTGTAAGGGGGTAAAATAGAGAATATTTGATAGTCTAAATCGGCGCAGTGCATACCTAAGTCATTGATAGCAAGAGTGACATATTGGTCATTGTTATTAGGTTCTCCCGAGCTCCCGCAGCCATTTAGGACGGTTGCTGAGTCCTTTTTTCTTTTAGCGGTTGCCGTGACTTTACATGGTGATTTAGTTAGTCCTGTTCTTGTTAATTCCCATGTGCCGTCAGCTTTACTACGTATTCGACCGATGAGTGTTTTTGTAAAAGAGTTCTTGATGGTTACTCGTGTTGTATCCGGTGCGACTCCTTTGAGGCTCAATGTGGCGTTAGTGCTCGTCCAAATAGCTTCTTGAATTTGGATATCAGCAGCAATTACGTGAGTGCTTAGCAAGTAGAGGTAAACTAAGGCTAAGGTAGAGATGTTGAAGCTGGACCGTTTCATATCTGCTCCCCTTTAAGGTTTTGTAGCAATAGGATATCGCTTCAAACTGAAACAAAGCTTAAAAATCAGAAGCAGGACTACATTCAGTCATAGAGTATTTGTGTATGGGTTAGTTAATGGTTGGCACTATTCATTAGCCTTCATGGCGGATATTTTTGGTCTTAATAACCATGCAGACTATAATGAATTATCCGTTGATTCTCTGTGAATAGGTAGGGAGCAGATGTTCCATTGGTACTTACTTAACGTTGTTTTTTATGAATAGAGAACAATTTCTGCGAGTTTAAGGGATATATTGGGAGTAAGGATTGAGTAAAACTATCGAGGCACGGTTGATCTGTTGTTATCTAATTTTGATTACGATTATCGTGAGTCATGATCTTTTAGATGAATATGAAGCGTTAACAGACGGCAATTTGATATGGCATATATTGTTAGAGCTGATGCTTCTTCTGTTGTCTATATGTGGAATATTGTACTTATTAAAAAAGAGCTTGGTGGAGCGATCTGCTAAAGAGCAATTTCTGACAGAGCTTGATAAAGCGAAACTTCAGTTAGAAAAAGTCAGTGAGCAGTTAAATGAAGGTAAAAGGGATTTTATAAAGTTAATTAATTGGCAATTTAATGAGTGGTGTTTGTCTCCTTGTGAAAAGGAAATAGGCTTTTTTCTTCTTAAGGGACTGAGTTTTGAGGAAATCGCTACTATTAGAAATACAAGTGCCAGAACAGCGAGAAAACAGGCAACCTCAATATACTCTAAGGCGGGTCTACACAACCGCAATGAGTTCGCGGCATGGTTTCTGGAGGACCTTCTTTAGAAATCCTCAAAAGTGAATTAGTTGATACTATAAAACCTATTACTGAGTTCTTTTTGTAGTTGTTCGGCTTTATGAAGAAGTTGTTCCGAGCGCTGAAGCGCTTCTTTCAAATTATTTGAGCAGCGGTAGTTTTCCTTGAACGGTTGTTCTTGGATATTGCAGCTAGTTAAGTTCTGTTTTTCATCGCTGTTAGGGCTGTCTTTAATCATGCTCTGTACCGGCCTAGGTATTAATGCTTACAACCATAGTACATGTATTTTTTTCTGCAAGATATATTCGTAATAATTACTACTTATGTGCTGTTTTTTTCTAAATTTTTGTTTTTTATCAGTTTTAATTTGTTTTTTTTGATTCTAAAGTCTAAGAAGTGAGGGCGCCAGGAAGAGGTTACGGTCTAAAAAAGAGATCTATTTTAGACCGTATGGGTCATGTTTTATGCCTATCAATTTACGGCGAAGGTTATGAGTCTGCTTCTATTACTACTTTGCCAAAATGTTTGGCTTGCGCCATCCACTGGTATGCGTCTTGTGCATTGGAAAAACTGAAGCTCTTATCAATCTGTGGGCGAATGTTGTGTGTTTCGACGGCATTAAGTAATTGTTTCAGCATCTCAGTACTACCGACATAAATACCTTGAATACGTAGTAGGTTGAAAATAGTCATGAGGCTCATGCTTGGGCTTTCTAGACCACTTAAAATGCCGATAACTGAGATAACTCCGTTGGTTTTTGCGCAGGCTGACGATTTTTCGAAGGTTCCTGCTCCGCCTACTTCTAAAACATTATCTACACCTTGACCGTCGGTGATTCTAAGCACTTCTTCTTCCCAGTTAGGGTGCGTTTTATAATTGATTGTATGGTCTGCCCCTAAGCTGCGAGCTTGAGCAAGTTTTTCGTCGCTTGAAGATGTGATGATGACATTTGCGTTTAGGGCTTTTGCTATTTGTAATCCAAATATTGAAACGCCGCCTGTACCCAAGAGTAGTACTGTATCATTAGGTTTTAGTTCTCCGACAGAAACAAGTGCGTGCCAAGCCGTTGTTGCTGCACAAGGCAGAGTGGCCGCTTCTGCATAGGATAAGCAATCAGGTATTTTTACAGTACATTTTGATTTAAGTATGAAATACTCCGCAAGAACGCCATTTATACTTCCTCCTAAGGCTGAATTAAGGCCTGCGTCATTTATCTGTCCTTTTTCCCAATCTTGGAAGAAGTTCCCTAGTACACGATCACCGGGTTGAAAGTCAGTCACGGATGAACCTACAGCGACAACTTCCCCAGCTCCGTCAGATAACGGAGTGATGGGCCGAATATCATTTCTTACATACCCACCCATAGTGATTAGAATATCGCGATAGTTTAATGAGCAGGCTTTCATTTTGACGAGTACTTCATCAGGACCTGGTGTGGGCGTGTCTATCTCTACTTTTTGTAAAGCGTCAATGCCATCGGGTGTGATTACTTGATATGCCTGCATTATTCTCTCCAAAAGAATTAGTATTTAGATACACCTTGCTAGAATGATGAGCCCTTATTAGAACAAGCTTTTTAAAGCAAAGAATAGATTGTTGGATATGTATTTATCGATTTAAAGGTATTTTTACTAAGTTGAATAGTCGTATCTTAGAAAATTTAAATTTTTTTAGGTTTTTATTCTGTTTTTTGAAAAAGGGGCTTGCTTCGTTAGCTAAAAATCCCTAAGATTCGCGTCCTCAGTGCCGGTATAGCTCAGTTGGTAGAGCAACTGACTTGTAATCAGTAGGTC
>DJLT01000119.1 GCA_002435145.1 Neptuniibacter sp. UBA6509 | reverse complement strand
CGTCAACAGCCAATTCAAAAAAACATCACTTTTTTGTAAAAAAACTCCATTTTTATCTATCACCTGCTAGAAGCGGTTAAGAAAGCACCAGCAACGCTTAATTCCTGTACAACACATACAAAAAAGGCGCCTTTAAGGTAGGCGCCTAAATTGATTTTTCTGATACTTAACTTTTAAGGTTTGGCTAAGCAGCTATATAGTTAAGCGGTATAACCGTACTCCAAAGTACAACTGAAGCTACCAGCACCCCAACCAACGTACATAAACCTACTGTCAGTATGGATGTTGAAAATAAAAATGCTCGTTCTTCTGGTATCTTCATTATCACTGGAACACCGACATATAGAAGATATACAGAATAGCAAACGGCAATTAAGCCTATGGATACGTTAAACCATAGCAATGGATATAACGCAGCAAGCCCGGATAAAAACATCGGCGTTGCAGTATATGTCGCTAGTGACAAGCAATCTTCAAGTGCTGCATTCCCTCCATAATTTTTTTCCATCCAATGAATTGCATATGTGATAAACCCTACAGCCACCCACATTGCAAAATAAAAGGCGATAGCTGCAGGTAATGCACTCGCTACGCCAAGCTTTACATATTCACTTCCAGCAATACTCCAACCGACTTGTGTTGTTCCTATAAACATAGCAACAGCCGGAATCGCTGCCAATATACTGACTTGCTGTATAAAGATATGCGATATGCTGTAATGTTCTTTTCTTATCTGGCTCCACTCCTCTTTCGGGTGGTGCAGTATTCCCATCATATGTTGTATAAACATGATGCAACCCCTCATCTATTTTGGGTGCAGCACCATTCCTTTAGCGCCGCATCAATTTATTTCTTGTTTCATTACTGAGCATTACTCCTTTTCCACAGGTTTCAGGAACTGTATTAATCTTTACCTTTGATTCATCACATCAAAGGCATTAAATAATGGTCAACTAATAATATTACGAACAAAAACATTATGTAGTTAATGCTATATAGAAATAGGGTCATTGGGGCACCGTCTTCCTGTTTCCACAGTTTCCATACCCAATACATAAACCTTGCATTGATGACACTCACACCAACCAGATACACTAACCCGCTCATACCCGTCATGTAGGGGAGCAGTGTCGTTATCAGCATCAGCATGCTATAGAGCGTTATTTGTATACGTGTATATCCTACTCCATGAGTGACCGGTAACATGGGAATGCCTGCTTTTTCATAATCCGCTTTTCTAGCTATACATAAGGACCAAAAATGAGGAGGAGTCCAAGCAAATATAATGAGCACAAGTAATAGGCTATTTGGATCAATGGTTCCGGTAACACATGTCCAACCTAATAGCGGTGGCGCCGCACCCGCTATACCGCCTATCACTATGTTCTGCGGAGTCGCTCTTTTAAGCCATACCGTATAAACAACGGCATATCCCATCAATGCCAAGACGGTTAGCCAAGCCGTTAGTACATTGATATATACGGTTAACAAACCAATTCCGATCACACCAATAACAGCCGCAAATATCAGTGCTTGTTTCGGTGTTAGCTTTCCCTGAGGTAACGGCCGACCTTTTGTTCGCGCCATCTGTAAATCAATCTGTCTATCCATCACATGATTTACTGCTGCGGCAGACCCTGAAGCTAGACCAATACCTATTAAACCGATTATTACAACCCAGAGGTCAGGCACAGCGGGAGTAGATAACAACATCCCCACTAAAGCGGTCAAGAGCATCACGGCAACTACTTTTGGCTTACATAGAGCCAAGTAATCATTCCATTTCGCGTGTTCAATTTTATTCAGGGCAATGTTTTGATTACTCATTCTCATCCCCTTCATTCAATACAAGTACATTAGAGTATAGCCATAACAACCCAAACAGCAGCAATATGGCACAAAAGTGATGTAATATTGCCAAGCTTGCAGGTATCGATAGCTCAGCGGCCAACCCTCCAATAGCGACCTGACATATGAGCGTTAATGCCAACACGACAAGCGGTACACGCAACATCGTTGTGACTGCTAAGTATGCAATTAACCCCATACAATAAACGAGCACCACAGCAGCTCCGACTCTATGCACTATTTGAATTGCTGCGCGACCCTCAATTGATAGAACACCACTTTGATAGTTTGGCCCTATAGGTGCAAACACATCAAATCCTTCTTTAAAATCAGGCTGCAAATTCATCGTGTCATTACAAACAAGCCAATCATTACAGCCGTAACCTGCATAGTTAGAACTCGTCCATCCCCCTAACACTATTTGTATAAACAGAACCAAGATAGCACCGAGTATCCACTTACTAGCAGCTCCCTTTACTAGTACATTTTTCTCTACTATCTGAATAATACGCTGCCGAATTAGCACTAAGCCTGTAAGTGTCAAAACCCCACCTAATAAATGAATAGTAACTACTTGCGGTAATAATTTTAGTGTCACTGTCCACATGCCAAACACAGCCTGAAAAACCACAAGCAATAGCAGCAGATAACTCCCTCTTACGGGATAACCGACTGTTTTTCTCATTTTAAAAGCGATAAACCCTAATAGGGCGATCAATACGCCTAAGGTTCCAGCAAGATACCTATGCCCCATCTCAAGCCACACTTTTTTAGGCTCTAATGGTGTTTCAGGAAATACACTTTGAGCCTTTACTCTCTCTTGCTCTAACTGGGGAACAATCATCCGCCCATAACAACCTGGCCAGTCTGGACAGCTTAAGCCCGCATTATTTATTCGCGTCCAGCCCCCAAGTAACACAACACATAGAGCTAACACTAAGGCTAAGTTTACTATCCGGCATGCCCAATTGATCATAGCTACCCCACCCTAGACACCTTTAATAACCTGCGCATATCTTTTAGCAACTGTTTAGGATTCACATCAAGGTTGTATCTAAACACTATGTTATTCATTGGATCAGCAATCCAAACAGCACTCCCTATACTTGCAATTTCAGACGTCGATATATAGCCAGCTCCATCACCAACCTTCCATACAACAACTCGCGATTGATCTTTCCCTAGCGCTATATGAACTTTCTCTAATTGCGCAGACCACTTTTCACAAAGGTGACCACAGGTGGCGGTTTCTGTTAGAACAATCTTCCACTGTGGTAACTGCTTATTAAAAGGCGCATCCTGCAACTCCCAAGTGGAAAGTTTTGCTTCTGTAATCAACTCACCTTCATGAACCCGTCCTTGCGGTATCATCCAACCAAACAAATACATCAGAATGGCTAACAGCAGGGGACCCGCACCAACAATCCAAACGAGCCAGAAGGTAAATTTATTCATACGACTCCCTTTTTATCTGCTTTAGGCTCCAAACAATCATACAAATCAGTCCAAATGACATAGCAAACCATTGAACAGCGTAGCCTAAATGCCTTTCGGGTTGCATTTTCAGTACCGGCCAACTGATATCTAAACCATCAATTAACGGCTCTGCTAATTTAAGTTCATAAGCATGTATCGGCATACCCACCCATTCAGATAACGCTATAGGGTCTAGCTGCTGTACAACTTTAGGCCACCCCTCATTTATAGCCGTATCTTTTAACGTTACATTCTTAGATACATGCCTAATGCGCCCTGATATATCAAGTTCGCCATTAGGCAATTCAACGATCGGCATAACCGTTCGACTCTGACCTAAAGAAACCCAACCTAAATTAACAAGTAAGTTTCCTGATCCCTGATACAAGTTAAATAGTCCGATCACTTCATAACCCGGGCGTCCCGCCCGAGTTCTATTATCAAGAAGAAAATACCGTTTGATATCAAAATGGCCCTTAAACAAGGCAGAACGATATTCTCCTGTTACCAGATCCAACTTACTTGGCAGTATTGTTAAAGCTTCAACTGAACCCCAGCTTTCTATCAATTTAGTTTTTTCCTTAGCTCGATCTAATTGCCAAAAACCCAAAAACAACATAAGGGGTAACAGCAAAAAAGCAGCAAAAATCAGCATATACTTGAAGCCTTGATTGTCCTGAACTTTAATCATCTATGAAACCTACCCAAGGGACGTTTCTTATGTCATTAAAACTATTGATACTTCTATTGTTCTGCGCTGTCGTTTTAAGCTTATTTAGCGGCCTTTTCTTTCTTATTCGTGACCAAGGAAAATCTAACCGTACTGTTAACTCTCTCTTCCTGAGGGTTGCCTTTAGCGTGCTGATTATTGTGGTACTTCTATACGGTTTCTATACCGGAGAAATCACTCCTCACGGCCTATGATCAAAGGATATAAACAAAAAGAAAGAGCCCTACCCAAACCACATCGACAAAGTGCCAATACCAAACAACCGCTTCAAAACCAAAGTGTTTTTCTGTACTAAAATGTCCCTTCATCACACGCAGCCAAATGATAATAAGCATCAAGGTACCTAGCGTGACATGCAGCCCATGAAACCCTGTCAGTATAAAAAAAGTAGCCCCGTAAACTCCGGCATTTAAGGTTAATCCAAGTTCGTTGTATGCCTCGGCGTACTCATAAGCTTGGAAATACAAGAAAACGATCCCTAACCCCACTGTTACCGCCAACCAAAGCACCACTCTTGATCGTTTCCCAAGCTTTAATGCTTTATGGGCTAAAGTAACGGTGAAACTCGATGAGATAAGTAAAATGGTGTTCAGTAGTGGTATATGCCATGGATCGATCACCCCTTGTGGGCCAGGAAATGCTTGCTGATCTGGTGTACTCATCAACGGCCACTCAGCCGTAAAGCCATGCCATAACATATTGGACACACCTTTCTCACCCTCCCCCCCCAGCCAAGGTACTGACAAGTTCCTAATATAGAAAAGGGTTCCAAAGAAAGCAGCGAAGAACATAATTTCAGAAAAGATAAACCAACTCATCCCCCACCGAAAAGACCGATCCATTTGTGGACTATACAACCCTTTATCGCTCTCATTTATTACATTGCTGAACCAACCCAACATAATCAGACCCATGCCCAATGTGCCGGCTAGCAACATTAATAGACCTGTTGCACCCCCCGTATCCGCACTTAAGCTATTAATTAAACTACCAGCACCAAACGCCATTAGAAATAAGGCAGTGGAAGCTAAAATGGGCCAACGGCTTTGTTCAGGAACATAGTAAGTTTGGGTACTCATAATGATCCCCTCTCGCTTAAAGTAACGGTAGAAGGCGTATCCGGTGTGATATCAAACAACGTATACGACAACGTAATTGTGCTTATATGCTTAGGAAGGCTAGGATCTATAGATACCACCAGCGGCATCCATTTCTCTGAACGTCCATCTAACGGTTGTCTTTCAAAACAAAAACAATTGATTTTCTGCACAAAAGGGGCGGCCTCAGAGGGTGAAACCGAAGGCACCGCTTGAGCGATCATCATCCGCTCCGTCAGGTTACGCGCCAAATAAGCCGTTTGATGCATTTCACCCGGTGATAAGCGCGTCACAACCGTTTTAGGTTTAAACTCCCAAGGCATCGTTTCATTATTGACGGCTACCAGCTGTAACTTAATCTGCCGTGATTCATCTATCACGCTAGATGGTTGAGCGGGTATTAAATCAACTTTGCCATTTAAGCCTGTGATACGACAAAACACGTCATAGATAGGCACTAACGCAAAACCAAACCCGAACATCAGGACACAGCTAGCAACAAGCCACTTAACCGTTCGTGTTTTTTTGTGGATGATTGACATAGCATCCACTCCTCTTTTGAATTATTTAATCTGCGGCGCTTCACTAAAGCTGTGATATGGCGCTGGCGAAGGCAAGGTCCATTCAAGACCATGAGAACCTTCCCAAACCTCATCTGACGCTTTACGCCCCTTACGTATGCAATGGAGAACGTTATAAAGAAAAATTAGCTGAGAGAATCCAAATATGAATGCGCCAACAGTAGCTACCGCATTAAAGTCTGCAAATTGAAGTGCATAATCGGGTATACGTCTGGGCATACCCGCGAGTCCAATAAAATGCATTGGGAAGAAGGTTATATTCACTCCAATAAAGCTACACCAGAAATGCACCTTTCCCATCGTCTCGCTATAGTAATTACCGCACCATTTAGGTAGCCAATAATAAGCACCTGCCATAATTGCAAACACTGCACCCGGCACTAAGACATAATGGAAATGAGCGACAACAAAATAGGTATCGTGATATTGAAAATCAGCGGGAGCTATCGCCAACATAAGTCCTGAAAAGCCACCTATTGTGAACAACACAACAAAAGCCAAGGCAAACAGCATAGGCGTTTCAAAAGTCAGCGAGCCTCTAAACATTGTTGCGACCCAGTTAAATACTTTTACACCTGTAGGCACCGCAATCAGCATCGTAGCGAACATAAAAAAGACTTCGCCAACCAAAGGCATCCCCACCGTAAACATATGATGCGCCCATACAATAAAAGATAAAAAAGCGATCGAGGCGGTGGCATAAACCATCGATGGATAACCAAATAATTTCTTCCGAGCGAACGTAGGTATAATTTCACTGACGATCCCGAAAGCGGGTAAAATCATGATGTAAACTTCAGGATGACCAAAAAACCAGAAAACATGCTGAAACAATACGGGATCTCCACCACCCGCGGCATTAAAGAAACTGGTCCCAAAATGAATATCCATCAACATCATAGTCACCACACCTGCCAACACAGGCATGACAGCAATTAGCAAAAATGCAGTAATCAGCCACGTCCAGACAAATAGAGGTAACTTCATCATATTCATGCCTGGGGCGCGTAAATTTAGGATCGTCGCAATAATGTTGATAGCCCCCATAATCGAGCTAATCCCCATCATATGTACTGCAAAGATAAAAAAAGTCACGCTGGGCGGAGCATAGGTTGTTGAAAGTGGCGCATAAAAAGTCCAACCAAAATTTGGCGCGCCACCCTCCATAAAGAGAGTCGATAACATCATGCTAAAAGCAAATGGCAGTATCCAAAAGCTCCAATTATTCATTCGCGGCAGAGCCATATCCGGAGCCCCGACCATCATCGGAATCATCCAATTTGCCAAGCCTACAAATGCCGGCATAACGGCACCAAACACCATTATTAGGCCGTGCATAGTCGTCATTTGATTGAAGAATTCGGGTTGAATAAGCTGTAAACCGGGCTGAAAAAGCTCTGCACGAATCAGCAAAGCCATACAACCGCCTGTCAAAAACATAACAAAACTAAACCACAGATATAATGTGCCTATATCTTTGTGATTCGTTGTATAGAGCCAACGGCTCAGACCTGAAGCAGGACCGTGATGAGTTGTTGCAACAGAACTATTCATAACCACTCCTACTTTTTAAGCTCAGCAATTTGAGCCGGGGTAACAATATCACCGGTTTTATTTCCCCAAGCATTTCGTTCGTAAGTAATCACAGCCGCTAATTCGACAGCACTGAGTTGGTCTTTAAAAGCTTGCATTGCTGTACCGGATACACCATTGAGGACAACATCAATATGTAACGCTTCATCACCTAAAGCGACAGCGCTATTTTTCAGAGCAGGAAAAATACTTGGCACGCCCTCCCCATTGGCTTGATGACAGGCAAGGCAAGCTTTGCTGTAGACCTGTTCGCCTGTAGCCATCAAGTCAGCCAAATTCCAACTTTTTTCAGCCGCTTGCGATTTAAGCGCATCAGCCTTTTTAAATTCAGCTAACCACTGCTCATAGTCTTCTTGAGATTTAACTTCGACAACAATCGGCATAAAGCCGTGGTCTTTACCACACAACTCTGCGCATTGACCTCGGTAAACCCCCGGCTTATCCACAATCACCCAAGCCTCATTAATAAAACCGGGTATCGCATCTTTCTTAACCGCAAATTCAGGCACCCACCATGAATGGATAACATCATTAGCGGTTAATAAAAAACGTACTTTCTTGCCCACAGGGATGACCAATGGGTTATCCACTTCCAATAGATAATCCGTGCTTTTTTCTTGCGTGTTATTTATCTGTTCGCGAGGAGTAGAGAGGCTTGAGAAAAAATCGATATCTTCTGCAAGATACTGATAACGCCATTTCCACTGATAACCGGTCACTTGAATATCAAGATCAGCTTCAGTGTTATCATACATTTTGATCAGTGTAGCGGTGGCAGGAACAGCCATTGCAATGAGTATAATGAAGGGAACAACAGTCCAAGCGATTTCTACCACTAAGCTTTCGTGGAAATTATGCGCTTTCGCACCTCTGGACTTGCGATGGTAAACAACTGACCAAAGCATAACCCCAAAGACAATAAAACCGATGACTACGCAAATCCAAAAAATGACCATATGCAAGTCAT
This sequence comes from Neptuniibacter sp. UBA6509, assembly GCA_002435145.1. Lineage (GTDB taxonomy): Bacteria > Pseudomonadota > Gammaproteobacteria > Pseudomonadales > Balneatricaceae > Neptuniibacter. Next base: position 54,728 of record DJLT01000119.1, on the reverse strand, counting down.
AGATTTCACGGCTGATCTCAGTTACCCCTTTAGTTAGGTTAACTGTCCAATCAGCATGAGCACGTCCAGAAAACAAAAACAGCCCGGACACTCCTAGCAGTAATTTTTCCATTGCAGGCCCCTCGTGTTTTGCACACAAAAAAAACCTGTCTAAATCCTCTCACTATTGGCGTTGTAATACTTATTTCAACGTCGGTAGCGACAGGATTCGGGCAGGCTCTCTTGTGCCAAGACTCCGTCCTATCATTTCCGACCAATCCACTTGGTTGTTAACAGCAAGTATAGCAGTGAAAAATAATATGCAAGAAAAGAACGCTTAGAGATAAGCTAAAGTAAGTTTGACTAAGAGGTAGATCACAGCAATAAAGGCAAGCAATAACACAAGGCCTATAACTATGTATCGCCAATAACTATCCGTCATAGAATCACGTTCATGATTACGCTTTGTTTGAACCCCGAAGAAAGCTGCCAACACACTCAATATGACATCAATCCAGCGAGGCTCATTTTGTATCCGGGACACTAATCAGATCTCGGTGAGCATAAATATTGAGCTCATTAACAACATGATAGAAAGCAAAAAAATAACGGTTAAAAATAAAATCCGTGACGCTCTTTTTACTTCGAGAGAGAACTTCATCAATACGGCCCTCCTAATATGTAATCTACATAAAGGTATAGGACAAAATTGATGAAGGTGTGGGAAATAAAAAAACGGCCTTCATATGAAGGCCGTTTTTTAAAAATTATGCACTCGGCTTCTGCTTGGTTTTCCGCATCACCCATAACAAGGGACCTGATACGGCATAAGCCAGAAAGATTATCCAAAGAATAACGGGAGGACTTATAGAAATAACCGCTAATGCCAAAACAATTCCAGCTAAAATAAGGAAAGGTACCTTTTCTTTTAAGCTTACATCCTTAAAACTGTAATAAAGGACATTACTCACCATCAATACACCGACTAAAGCAACATAACCTGCCACTAAATAAGCATATGGAGCACCATCAACTTCATATTCCGTTGCAGCCCAAACCAAACCGGCAACGGCCGCTGCCGCTGCCGGACTCGGCAAACCAATAAAATAACGTTTATCTGTTGAGCCAATTTGGGTATTAAAGCGAGCCAACCTCAGTGCGGCACCCGCTACATATAAAAATGCGGCAAACCAGCCTAACTTGCCAATATCATCTAATACCCAATTAAATACGACTAACGAGGGCGCGACACCAAAAGACACCATATCCGCTAATGAATCATACTCTGCACCAAAAGCACTGGATGTATTAGTCATACGCGCAACTCGGCCATCCAGACCATCCAGAACCATTGCCACAAAAATAGCCACTGCTGCATTTTCAAAATGGCCATTCATGCTCGCAACAACGGCGTAAAAACCAGAAAATAGTGCACCCGTTGTAAACAAATTGGGCAGTAAATAAATGCCTCGACTACGGGGCTTTATCGGTTCCTGATTATCATTATTCTGAGATTCACTCATTGCTATTTAAGTCATCCAGTTAGCAAGAAAAAGGGTATTCTACTGCGCACTGCGCTAGGAAGCTATTTTCATCAAAAAAATTCAACTTTCAAGGTGCTCTTGATCAATTAGAATCCGCTGAACAAACTTTCCTAACAGAGCATTAGATTGCGGTGTTTCCTCAGCAGTAGCAAGCACTAACTCTAGGTGATTATCATTTTCAGTATATTTATTTTTGTAGAACGTTAATCGCTCCACCAAGGTTTTTTTATCAACCTCTGGATGAAACTGAAATCCCCAAAAAGGCTTCCCTTCCACTTTAAATGCATGGATACACTGGTCGGTGTACGCCAGAGATATACAAGATTTAGGTAATCTTGCTGCGTACTGTTTATGTACGGAGACGGCGTAGAAGTTATCCGGAGTGTCTCGAAAGATGGAGTCTTGCCATACACTATATTCTAGCGAAATAGGCACTGTACCCATTTCATAATCATTCTCTTTATGCTGAATTTCGCCACCGAGTGCTAAAACAGCTAATTGAAATCCAAAACAAGATGCAAACACCGGCTTAGCCTGTTCTGCACAATGGGCTAATAATAACTGGCAATCCATCACAAACGGATACTTCTCAGGCATTAGAACATTTGCATCACTGGCACCACCGACAAGTAGGCCATCATATTCATCTGCTACGTACTCAGAGAAATTCGGTGTCTCAAATACGTTTAACACATCTATTTGCTCTATATTCACATCACAGAAACGCGCGAAGCTTGCCAGTTCCTCATTACAAACTTGCTCATCATTGCGTATTTGAAGCAATAGGAGCTTCAACATATGACGCTTTGTTGCCATCTATACACCCTATATAATAAAACTGGTTATCTATAAAAAAAGTGACTTAAGATCACAAGTCGAGCGCTGTCCGATATCTCGCCAGTTACTGTCGATCCAATGCTCTGCTTTCAAGCGTCCAAAGGCTTTCAATTCCTGCAGAAATGCCTGACGAGTATCGTATTTACTTGACTGCTCCAATGAAGATAACACCTCATCTGATTCAATCAAATGAAAGCGTAGGCGCCTAAAGCGTCGTTCTATTCCACTTAACGCAAAATACTGCTCTTTCGCTTGCTCTACGGTATAGCTAATTGCACGCATCTCACGTAAAAAAGTACTATGGAAACCTAATTCAGTTATGCGCTGATTAATAGCATGTGAGCTAGTCGGTAACTCCCTTCCTTGTATTGGCTGTAATAAAACCATCAAAATATCATCTTCATGACAGTCATAGATGAGAGGATAAACCGCTGGATTTCCCGAAAAGCCACCATCCCAATAGTGCTTTCCATCGATTTCTATTGCCTGATGCAATGTAGGTAAACACGCAGAAGCTAAAGCGTGCTCTACTGTTAATTCATGCTCTCGAAACAATCTGATTTTGCCACTGGCAACATCTGTGGCAGCAATAAATAACTTAATAGCATTACTTTCTCTAAGCGCTTCAAAATCAACAATCTCATCAAGTAAGTAACGTAATGGGTTTATATCCAATGGGTTCAGGTCATAGGGAGATATGTAACGTAAAACATCCATTACCCAACCTGTCATAGAGGTCACTTGCGCATCAGGAAGTTGTGATCCAAGCAACTCTGAAGGTGAGTTCAGAGACACCTCTAACCAAAACTTATCTAATAATGCCTTGGCGCCTAGAGCTCCTCCATTTTGCCACCCCTGAGCTAAGAGAATTGCATTCATAGCGCCTGCACTTGTTCCTGAAATCGCCTTAGGTTTAAAATCCTCTTCTAATAGACGATCTAATACACCCCAAGCAAATGCACCATGAGCCCCGCCACCTTGTAATGCTAAGTTCAATGATTTAGCCATCCTAAGCCCCCATTAAGTTATTGTGCACTGCACAACACTAGCATAACAAAACACAAAAGCTGTATAAAAAACACACAATTAATAATTTAAAACGCCAAGATCCCGATAATCAGCATAAACCATGACTTATATTTCGTTATACGCAATAATAGATAGATGGATATCAAACAACTACGCCAGTTCATTCAATTAGCTGACACCCTGCACTTTGGCCGTGCAAGCGAAGCTTCTCATATCAGCCCGTCAGCTCTAAGTCGCAGCATCAAACAGCTTGAAGAGGAAGCTGGCTCTTGCTTATTTGAAAGAGATAACAGAAGCGTAGCTTTAACGCCTGAAGGAGAGATTTTTTTAACCTATGCACGCGACTCTCTTGCTCAATGGGACACTTTACGCACCCAGCTGATGGAACGGACCGGTGAACTGCAAGGTGAAATCAGCATGTATTGCTCAGTCACTGCTAGCTACAGCTTCCTATTTAATATATTGAGTGAATTCAGACGAAACTATCCAAAAATCGAAATCAAACTCCATACAGGAGATCCTGATCCAGCCATTAACCGCGTTATTTCAGGTGATGAAGATTTTGCAATTGCAGCAAAACCCGATACATTGCCTACAGGCTTGGCCTTCAAAAGCATTGCACTCTCCCCTTTACTCTTTATCGCACCTAAACAAGGAATCGAGGGTAAGCACTCAACTTTACCTATACTCGATGACAAAACACCCATGATTTTGTCAGAAGAGGGGGTCGCACGAAAACGAGTCGATCGCTGGTTTAAAGAACAAAACTGCAAGCCTTTAATTTACGCTCAAGTAGCAGGCAACGAGGCGATTGTTAGTATGGTCAGTCTAGGTTTCGGAGTGGGTGTTGTACCGAAAATAGTCTTAGAAAATAGTCCGCTTGCGAATACAGTCGAAGTCCTAGATATAACGCCATCACTCAAACCTTATGAGGTAGGCATCGTTACTTTAGAAAAGAAACTAAAAAGCCCTCTCATTAGGGCTTTCTGGGCACAACTCAAATCGGAACTGTAAAAAATCATTTTGAAGGACGTTTAAACGGTAGGATTAACATACCCCTAAGTGAACAAATAGACTCTGGGGCTTGTAATTCAGTTAAACCGATCTTCATTCCTAGCTGCCCATCTTCCGGGTAAGGCCTGTAGGTTTTAAAAATCCGATCCCAGCAAGACAAAGAAAAACCATAATTACTATCTGTTTCATACCTTTTCTGCGAATGATGAACTCGGTGCATATCAGGGGTTACAAATAGAATACGAACAAACTTATCCACAAGAGTAGGTAAACTAATATTACTATGATTGAACATTGCAGATCCGTTTAACAATATCTCAAACACTATCACTGCAACCGCTGAAGGACCCAATGCAACAATGGCCAGCATCTTAATCAGCATCGATAGAATGATTTCGATCGGATGAAAGCGTGCCCCCGTCGTTACATCATAATCAGGGTCCGCATGATGAACCTTATGCAGCGCCCATAATATCGGAACTTTATGGAACAACACATGTTGAGCGTAAATCAAAAAATCTAATAGAATGACAGCTACGAAAACACTAATCACCAACGGCAGTTCAAATTGATTCAATAACCCATACCCTTGCCGCTCCATTGAGAGAGCAACACCCGCTGCCGCAACAGGGAAGAGAAGCCTGAGTATCAAACTATTAACAAACACTAATGCCAGATTATTACGCCATCGATACCAACGCGAATAGTGCAACTCGCGACAAGGTTTAAGCCCTTCCCAAGTCGCCATCAAACATAAGATGCCAAAGAAAAAAAACAAGCGCACACTCAATTCATTTTCTAATAACCAAGCATCCCAGCTAAGCATTAATCTACAGCCCCTATCATCGTCTCTATCTCCGGCAGAATAAAAGGCCTGCCTCTCTCATTCAGAGCGGTACCAATAACAAGTGCCTGCAATGCAACCTTTCCATCACTTAGTCGAATCACCTCTTGCCTAAAACCAAATTTCACTTTGCTCACACGCTCAACAGATACGCGAACTTCAAAACGATCACCACTTGTAAGTGACTGCTTATAATCCATCTCAGAACGCACCACGACTAAATGAATTTTTTTAGCCGTCAACTCCGCAAAATCAATTCCTTGCGCCAACAGATACTCATGACGAGCATGTTCCAAATAATTAAAATAAACACCATTATTAACAATACCTTGCAGATCACATTCGTAATCACGTACCTTAAATTCTAGACAAAATGACATCTGCTACCCCTAAATTATTACTATTTAACTATTCACAGAGCTTCAACAAAACATAAATATATAAATATTTTCACATTATGGAGCCTTTATTCTATTTTCTTGTAAGCGAAATAAGTAAAAAACAGCTATAACTATTATCTATATCAGGGAAACGATACTGTTTAATGTGCAAACTTACGTTTTTCCCAACTGTTCATTTATTACATTTATACAATATTCGCCTAGCTGACAATTAAGGACTTAATCTATGAAAAAAATGCCGGTCACTGGACGTGAAGTTATTTTGCCTGAAGGCCAACGAATTATATCAACAACAGACCTTAAAGGCCGTATCACCTACGTCAACCAAGTATTTTGTGACATATCGGGGTTTGTAGAAGAGGAACTTATAGGCAAAGCACATAATATTGTCCGCCATCCCGATGTCCCGCCTGCTGCATTTGGCAACCTATGGGATTCCTTAAAAGGTGATCAAGCTTGGCGAGGCATTGTAAAGAATCGCTGCAAAAACGGAGATCACTATTGGGTTGACGCATATGTCACCCCTCTTTATGAAAAAGGCCAAAAAGTAGGCTATCAATCTGTACGCTTTAAACCCAGTGCGGCTCAAGTTGCCAAAGCAGAAGTAATTTACGCAGTCGCTAATGCAGGTAAAGCGGGCAAGGCTTTGAAGCTTAGATCCACCAGTTCACAAACCTTAATGCTTTTTGCCCTTATCTGCATACTTAGCTTAGTAGGAGCATGGACTGCAGGCGCTAGCTTAACTGTACTAGGAATTGTGGCTGCAACAGAAGTACTTCTATCAGGTTTACTGTTTCGCCTTATTTCGCCTATTAACGAACTCTCTTCACGAGCGAGATCTAGATTCAGCAACCCCCTTATCCAATTAATGTATTGCCCACGCCAAGATGAATTTGGTGAAGTTGATCTTGCTCTACAGATGAATGAAGCACGTAATACAACCGTTCTTACCCGTTTAGGCGATGTAAGCCACACAATAGATCAAGCCATTAATGTAACAGAAAGCGCTATTCGCCAAACAAACGAAGGCATCAGTCAGCAAGATAAAGAGAGTGATATGGTAGCGGCAGCCGTTCACCAAATGGCCTGCGCTTCACAAGAAATTGCAGGCAATACCAATGACATGTCGACGAAAACCCAAGAGGCAAGACAAACCTCTGAAGAGGGAAGAGAATCCCTATTTAATACAATCAATCACATAAAAGACCTATCCTCAGAAGTTAAAGCCGCCACAGAAGCAACGACTGAACTTAAACAACACACGGATACAATCGGAAATGTTGTCACTGTTATCAATGAGATTGCAGAACAAACTAACCTATTAGCCCTTAATGCAGCGATTGAAGCAGCAAGAGCAGGTGATTCAGGGCGAGGGTTTGCCGTTGTAGCGGATGAAGTACGTACACTTGCAACACGTACTCAAAATTCAACTCAAGAGATCGAAGCTTCAATTGACCGAGTTCAATCGGCGGTGAGTAAAACCGTACAGATAATGGAACAAAGCAGGGACCATGCACAACAAAGTGTTGAAGTCGCTAATGATGCAGATGAAGCTTTCCAAAAATTGCAAAATTCAATGAATGATATTTCTGATCGCTGTATACAAGTCGCAAGCAGCTCTGAGGAACAATCATCTGTTGTCGATGAGATACAAGCAAACATTGTTGCAATCCGAGATTTAGCCCGCCGTAATAGCGAAGCCTCTGACGAAACAGCTGCCGCGAGCCAAGAACTGCATGAGCTGGTTAAACAACTGGATTCAATGGTCGCAGCCTTTGACAGATAAAAAAAACAGGGCGATACCTGAACAAGAAAACTATCATGGGAGCTGTTTATGCGACAGCGTTCATTATGAGATTCGCCCTCCCTACTTTACTTTTCAATATTGTCACTGCTCCCGCTGCCGAAAAGCAACGGGAAGCTCACATGCCAGCAATATAATTTTACCTCCAAAACAGTTTAGCTGGACACAAGGGGAAAACCTGGTCGCGCGTTATGAACCCGCATCTAGCAAACACTTCGCAACATCATTTTGCAAAAACTGCGGTTCGACACTGCCTTGGTTAGCCAAAACTGGCAAGGCTATTGTCATTCCAGCAGGAACCCTAGATGAGCACCCAAATATAACACCAAAACAGAATATATTTTGGGCAAGCCGTGCTCCATGGTTTGAATTACCACACAAACTCAAGGCCTTCCCGACCTTACCGGGGAAAAGTAACGCCTGTTTATTGGACGATGATTAATCTCTATTCTCTAAAAGTAATGAACTCTTCAAACATGTACGAGTCCTAAAAAGATCCATAGGAGTACATGATGAACTGTCGAATAGCACAAACTCTCACATTGCTTGGCTCATTATCTCTAGCATTACCCACTTTTGCAGATCAAGTTTTCCAGCATCAAGGCAAGCCTCCTCAGCTAATTGAGCTATACACATCAGAGGGTTGCTCTAGCTGCCCACCAGCAGATCAGTTTTTAGGAAACTTCTTAAATAACCCAAACTTATGGACTGATTTTGTACCTTTAGCTTTTCATGTCGATTATTGGGATTACTTGGGTTGGAAAGACCCTTTTGCTCAAACTAAATTTAAAGAACAGCAATACAATTACCGACGTAATGGAAATATTAAAAGTGTATACACGCCAGGATGGTTAGTGGATGGAAAGGAATGGAGAGGTTTTTTTCAAAGCCGAAAACTCCCTACTAATACACAAAAAAATGGAGGCCTTCTTCAGGCAACCCTTAGCAATAAGATTAAAAATCAAGAACTGAAAGTAAGTTACCAGCCACCTCAAGAACAACATAAATTGACCGCTCACGTTGCCGTAATAGGTTTTGATCAATACAGTGAAGTAACTGCGGGGGAAAATCGTGGACGAAGTTTTTTGCATCAATTTGTTGTTCTTCACCACCAAAGCAAACAACAAGAAAGCTATGACTGGCAGTTCACACTTCCATCATTACAAGAGAAGCAGCGCTATGCCCTCGCCGTATGGATCACAACAGCTAATAAAGCCCCACTTCAAGCGACTGCTAATTGGATAGAATAAAAAAAGGCGACTAAATTAGTCGCCTATAAAAGCCCACAAGGGGTTATCACAAGTGCATAGCTAAATGATTCAGTCCTCGCCTCCTAGAAACCCTAGAAGGTGTAATAAGCTGGTAAATAAATTGTAGATTGATACATAAAGCGACACCGTTGCCATGATGTAATTAGTCTCGCCACCGTGAAGGATATTGCTGGTTTCATAAAGAATGAAACCAGACATCAGCACAACAAACATCGCTGAAATGGCTAAAGATAGTGCAGGAATTTGAAAAAATATGGCTGCCAAACTACCCACAACACCTAAGATAAGGCCGACCATCAAGAACCCACCCATAAAACTAAAATTCTTCTTGGTCGTTAGTACGTAAGCGGATAAAGATAGAAAGATAATCCCTGTCATGGCAAAGGCATTCATGACGATGGAGGTGCCACCCGGCATAGCTAAGTAATGCCCAACGATTGGCCCTAGCGTGTACCCCATAAACCCAGTCAGTGCGAACACAGATGGAAGAGCCCAAATACTATTTCTCAACTTAGCCGTTAAGAAATACAATCCGATAAAGCCAACTAAAGAGATGATGATGCCGGGGTGAGGTAGCTGCAATAGTAAAGAACCAGCAGCAGTCATAGCACTAAACAGCAGAGTCAGGGATAACAATGCATAGGTATTGCGTAGTACTTTATTTGACTCGAGCGCCGATGATTGCGACCGAGCAGCTGTTGAATTCATAGATGTTTGCATAACACCTCTCCTAAGATAAAAAACAAACAAAAAGCCTAAGCGGCTTTCCGACACCAACAGCACAAAATTTAACCGCCTTTCAAAATTAACTAAAGTCGATTATTCTTAACTAAAGAATCGCTTTTTACGAGCTTATATGATTAATTACAAACATCTACATTATTTCTGGATGGTTGCTAAAGAAGGCAGCATTGTCGCAGCAGCCGAACGCTTAAATGTTACCCCGCATACGATAAGTGCTCAGTTAAGCTTATTGGATGATTACCTTGGCTGCTCTCTGTTCACAAAAGTGGGTCGCCAATTAGAACTGACGGAAACAGGCCATATGGTCCTGAGCTATGCCAGCGATATTTTTTCATTGGGTGGCGAGTTAGAGGAGCGCGTTCGCAACTTAGATAAAGTACGGCCGCTTGTGTTCAAGGTGGGCGTCGTAGATGTTGTTCCTAAATCCATCGCCTATCACCTACTTACACCGGCCATTGACGACCTGAATAATGTCCGAATGATCTGTCATGAAGGCGATATTAATGAGTTACTCGCCGAACTCGCACTTCATCGGCTTGATCTAGTGATTTCCGAATCACCCATCCCTTCCGATGTCAGCGTTAATGGTTTTAGCCATAGCTTAGGGCGCTGTGGAAGTAGCTTTCTTGCTCATCCAGACGTTGTGGATAAGTTATCAGGAGAGTTTCCGCACAACCTAAATGGCGGCCCAATGCTACTCCCTGGCGAAACAACCGTTGTTCGCCGTCAATTATTGCAGTGGTTCAATAAAAACCGAATCCACCCTAGAGTGGTAGGAGAGTTCGATGACAGTGCTCTGATTAAGGCATTTGCGAATGCTGGAAAGGGTATTATGGTCGCTCCAACCCCCATTAAAGATGAAGTCGCTCGCCAGATGAATTTAATCCACCTTGGCGATACAAATGAAATTATCAATAATTTCTATGCTATATCCATTGAGCGGAAGATATCTCATACAGCCGTTGAGAAAATAACAACCTCGGCAAGAGATTGGCTAGATGGGTCAGTCTAAACAAAAAAGCCGCCAAAAATGGCGGCTTTTTTAAGAAACAATCGTATTAAACGATTTTAGGATCCAAAGAACCTGTTTCATATTGATCAGCCATATCTTCTAAAGAGATCGCTGTCATTTTAGATGCATTACCTTCAGTACCGAACGCTTCATAACGCGCGATACAGATATCAGTCATCGCTTCCATCGTTTTCTTCAGGTACTTACGTGGGTCAAACTCAGCCGGGTTTTCAGCAAGGAATTTGCGGATCGCGCCAGTTGATGCCAAACGTAGATCAGTATCAATGTTCACTTTACGAACACCGTACTTAATACCTTCTACGATCTGCTCAACCGGAACACCGTAAGTTTCTGGGATTTCACCACCAAACTCATTGATGATAGCCAACCACTCCTGAGGAACCGAAGATGAGCCGTGCATCACTAAGTGGGTACCAGGGATTCGATCATGGATCGCTTTGATACGATCAATCGCTAAAATGTCGTCTGTAGGTGGGCGTGTGAATTTGTAAGCACCATGAGAAGTACCACAAGCAATCGCCAATGCATCTACACCGGTCTTCTTAACAAAATCAGCTGCTTCATCTGGGTTAGTTAACATCTGCTCTTGTGACAAGATACCTTCTGCACCAACGCCATCTTCTTCACCCGCCTGACCTGTTTCTAATGAACCTAAGCAACCAAGTTCTCCTTCAACAGAAACACCACATGCATGAGCCATTTCAACCGTACGACGCGTAACGTCTACGTTGTACTCATAGCTTGATGGTGTCTTGCCATCGGACATCAATGAACCATCCATCATGACAGATGAAAAGCCCATAGCGATTGAACGCTGGCAGATCGCAGGGGACGTACCGTGATCCTGATGCATACAAACAGGGATATGAGGAAATTCAGCAATCGCTGCTTCGATCATATGACGCAGGAAGTTAGAACCTGCATATTTACGTGCACCTGCAGATGCCTGAACAATCACTGGAGAGTTTGTTTTGTTTGCGGCTTCCATAATAGCCCGCATCTGTTCCAGATTGTTCACATTGAAGGCTGGAATGCCGTAGTTATATTCAGCAGCATGATCCAGCAGTTGACGCATGGAAATTAAAGCCATTTTGTCACCCTTAAAATAATCGTTAACTTTGCCTTACGGCATGAGATGGGCGCAGTGTAGCACCCATCACCCATTAATCCTTAGAATTATGAATTCTTTGCTTCTAATGCAGCAACAGCAGGTAAAACTTTACCTTCAACGAATTCAAGAAACGCACCGCCACCTGTTGAGATGTAAGATACCTTATCAGCGATATCGTACTTATCAACTGCAGCCAACGTATCTCCGCCACCCGCAATAGAGAAACCTTGGTTATCCGCAATAGCAAGAGACAGTGTTTTAGTACCTTCGCCAAACTGATCGAACTCGAAAACACCCACAGGGCCGTTCCAAATAATGGTGCCGGCATCTTTCAATAGCGTAGCTAGTTGTTGTGCAGATTGAGGCCCAATGTCCAAAATCATGTCATCTTCAGCAACATCATCAACCAACTTAATAGTAGCTTCTGCAGTTTCTGAAAAGTCAGTCGCTACAACCACATCTACAGGCAGTGGAATAGATGCTTTTTCCATTAATGCTTGCGCAACAGGAATCAGATCATGTTCGCATAATGACTTACCTACAGGTTTACCCGCCGCAGCTAAGAATGTATTTGCGATACCACCACCGACAATAAGCTGATCCACGCTATCAGACAATGCTGTAAGCACTTCCAACTTTGTAGACACTTTAGATCCACCCACGATCGCTGCTAATGGACGTGCAGGCTTATCTAATGCCTTACCTAACGCATCAAGCTCTCCCGCAAGAAGAGGTCCAGCACAGGCTACAGGTGCAAATTTAGCAACACCATGAGTCGACGCTTGTGCTCGATGAGCTGTACCAAAAGCATCCATTACATAAACGTCACAAAGTGCTGCCATCTGTTTAGACAACGCTTCATTATCTTTTTTCTCGCCGACATTGAAACGTACATTTTCAAGTAAAACCAATTCGCCTTCAGCAACGTCAAAACCGCCGTCTAACCACTCTTTTATAAGCGGCACTTCACGATTTAGTAATTGCCCTAAGTGGTTTGCAACCGGCAGTAGAGAGAACTCTTCGTTATACTCACCTTCCGTTGGACGACCTAGGTGAGACATAATCATCACCTTAGCTCCTGCTTCTAACGCCAGTTTAATGGTTGGCAAAGATGCACGAATACGCGCATCTGATGTTACTTCACCGTTTTTCACTGGTACATTTAGGTCTTCTCGGATCAATACACGTTTACCGCGAAGATCCAGTTCACTCATTTTCAGTACGCTCATTGACGTGCCCTACTTATGTTTTCAAATTAAAATTTAAAGAATTCTGTACTCAAGAAGCTGACTAAATCCCCAGCTTCTTCTATTTATTCTGTTTCTGCTCCAACCAATACAGAGCAACATCTAGCATGCGATTAGCAAAGCCCCATTCATTATCAAACCAACAAACGACTTTAACTAAGTTGCCTTCAGATACCTTTGTCTGCGTTCCATCAACCACGGCTGAACGAGAATCGCGGTTAAAGTCTACCGAAGCATGGGGTTCCTCGGTATAACCTAATAGTCCTTTTAAGGCGCCTTCCTGTGCAGCTCTTTGCAATAGACGATTAATCTCTTCAACTGTCGTTTCCTTCTCCACATTAATTGACATATCCATCATAGATACATTAATTGTGGGTACTCGCACATGCGTACATTGAAACTTCCCTTCTAGATGAGGCAATAGACGATCAATACCTTTATCTAACCCGGTATCAACCGGCACTATAGAGTGCATCGCGCTACGTGTCAGACGCAGATCCGTCTGATGATAGCTATCAATAACCGGCTGATCATTCATCGCCGAATGGATAGTCGTCGTGACACCGCTGATAATGCCCAGCTCTCTATCCAAAAGGTCTAATACGGGAATAACGCAATTCGTTGTGCAGGAAGCAGCTGAGACAACTTTATGTTCTGCTTTTAAAAGTGTCTCATTTAAGCCAAAAACAATCGTTGAATCGACCTCAGGCGTTGCAGGCTGAGAAAATAGCAGCCTTTTTGCACCTTGCTCTATATGAAGGTCAGCCTGTTCTCTTGAATTAAACGAGCCTGAACATTCAAAGATAAGGTCGATATCTAACTCGCCCCACGGCAACGCATTGATATCAGGCTCACTAATCACCTGAATATCATCACCATTAATCAGTAATCGACTTCCATCATGCTCTACTGGCACAGGAAAACGACCATGTGTGGTGTCATATCGCGTTAAATAGGTGACGGTTTCAAGATCTGAAAGCTCGTTAATAGCCACTACCCGAAACTGGTCCTGTAGACCATTTTCATAGATCGCACGTAAAACACTTTGACCTATACGGCCATAGCCGTTAATAGCAACCCGGTAACTCAATCTATTTAACCATCATCTATTTGCAATTAAAGATACTATTCATTAGGTGCCTAGCTAGACTAGACACCTAATGACGATCTTAAAGTACGGACTTCACAGTGCTAACAACATTTTCAGTTGTAAAGCCAAAGTGCTTGAACAAATCGCCAGCCGGTGCAGATTCACCGAAAGAACGCATGCCCACAATTGCCCCATTCAAACCTACATACTTGTACCAGAAATCAGCTTGCAGTGCTTCGACAGCAACACGCGCAGTCACAGCAGCAGGTAGAACCGATTCACGGTACTCTGCAGATTGCTGATCAAAAACGCCAGTTTCAGGCATAGAAACAACACGTACTTTAGTGCCTTCAGCTGTTAGAACATCAGCCGCATCCATTGCCAAACCAACTTCCGAACCTGTAGCAATAAGAATGGCATCTGGCTGGCCATCAGTATCTCGAAGGATATAACCACCTTTTGCGATATTCGCTAGCTGATCAGCACTACGCTGCTGATGAGGTAAACCCTGACGAGAGAATACCATTGCCGTAGGCCCATCAGTACGCTCAAGCGCAGCTTTCCAAGCAACCGCTGATTCAACAGCATCACATGGACGCCAGCAGCTCATATTTGGCGTGTGGCGCAAGTTTGAAACTTGTTCAACTGGCTGATGGGTAGGACCATCTTCACCTAGACCAATAGAGTCATGGGTATAAACATGAATCGCACGCTGCTTCATTAGAGCAGCCATACGTAGAGCATTACGCGCATATTCCATAAATACTAGGAATGTTGCACCGTAAGGAATGAAACCGCCATGAAGGGCAATACCATTCATAATGGCTGACATACCAAACTCACGTACACCGTAGAAAAGATAGTTACCAGAAGCATCATCTGCTGTAACACCCTTACAGTCTGACCATAACGTCAAGTTAGAACCCGCAAGGTCAGCAGAACCACCTAGCAATTCAGGTAGCATTGGACCGTATGCGTTCAATGCATTCTGGGATGCTTTACGAGAAGCAATCGTCTCGCCTTTCTCGTTGATTTCATTAATCCAAGCATCCGCTTTTTCAGCAAAATCTGCAGGTAGATCACCAGAGATACGGCGTAAAAGCTCTGCAGCTTCTTCAGGGAATTCAGCACGGTAAGCAGCGAAACGGTCGTTCCACTCATTTTCAGCATGAACACCCGCTTCTTTAGCATCCCAATCAGATGCAATCTCTTCAGGAATTTCAAAAGCAGGATGAGTCCAGCCTAAACGCTCACGCGTTAGTGCGATTTCATCATCACCTAGTGGAGCACCGTGGCAATCTTCTTTACCTTCTTTATTTGGCGAACCAAAACCAATCACTGTTTTACAGCAGATGAGTGTAGGTTGATCCGTATTTTCCTGCGCCTGTGTAATTGCAGCACGAATCTGATCAGCATCATGACCATCAACCGCTGGAATAACCTGCCAGCCGTAAGATTCAAAACGCTTAACGTTATCGTCGGTATACCAACCTTCAACTTCACCGTCGATTGAGATGCCATTGTCATCCCAAAACGCGATCAACTTACCTAGACCTAGCGTACCCGCTAAAGAACAAGCTTCATGGGAGATACCTTCCATCAAACAACCATCGCCCATAAATACATACGTATTATGATCAACGATGTTGTGCCCCTCACGGTTGAACTGTGCAGCTAACGTTTTTTCAGCAATTGCAAAACCTACAGCATTAGTTACACCCTGCCCCAGAGGGCCTGTTGTTGTTTCAACACCTGGGCAGTAACCATATTCAGGATGACCTGCAGTTTTAGAATGCAGTTGACGGAAACTCTTTAGATCTTCAATAGAAACATCATAACCGGTCAAATGAAGTAGGCTATAGATCAACATAGAGCCATGTCCGTTAGACAGGATAAAACGGTCACGATCAAACCACTGAGGGTTAGATGGGTTATGTGTCATGAAATCGTTCCATAACACTTCGGCGATATCCGCCATACCCATAGGGGCACCCGGGTGACCAGATTTTGCTTTCTGTACGGCATCCATGCTCAGCGCGCGAATCGCGTTGGCAAGTTCTCTACGAGAAGACATTAACTAAGCTCCTGGGCAGATGGCCCAAATTGAAGATTCAGGAAAATTTGGGCGCAATTTTCTCCCAGATAGCGATTCGCATCAAATAAGAATTGGCATTTATCGCTAAAAATGAGTGATTTTCATGCAAAAAGTTAAAATTCTCACCTTAATAGTGCGCTATTGATATGCATTTAACGAAAGTCGCGAGTAGAATACGCCCTTAATTTTTTAGATTGCTCATCCCTGCTAAACTTTTACCCACCATTTACACGTAAATTTAGTGTCAATACGAGCATAACCAGATCATTTGTTCACAATAAGGTATTAAAACCATGAGCGAATACAGCTTATTTACTTCAGAGTCCGTTTCCGAAGGTCACCCGGACAAAATTGCTGACCAGATTTCAGATGCCGTACTTGACGCAATCATTGCTGAAGACAAGTATGCGCGCGTAGCTTGTGAAACGATGGTAAAAACCGGCGTTGCCGTTGTATCAGGTGAAATTAGCACCTCCGCTTGGGTCGATCTCGAAGATCTAGTTCGTAAAGTGATTTGTGATATAGGCTATACATCTTCTGACGTTGGCTACGACGGTGATACTTGTGGTGTTATCAACATTATCGGCAAACAATCGATCGACATTGCTCAAGGTGTTGATCGTTCCAAGCCAGAAGATCAAGGTGCAGGCGACCAGGGTTTAATGTTTGGCTACGCCTCTAACGAAACTGACGTCCTAATGCCTGCACCTATTACATATGCTCATCGTTTGGTTGAACGTCAAGCAGAAGCACGCAAATCAGGTTTATTACCTTGGTTACGTCCGGATGCTAAATCGCAGTTAACTTTCCGTTACGAAAACGGTAAACCGGTTGCTGTAGATGCGCTTGTTCTTTCGACGCAACATAACCCAGAAGTATCCCAAGCAGATCTTCGTGAAGCGGTTATGGAATTGATTGTTAAACACGTTATTCCTGCTGAATGGATCACGAAAGAGACTAAATTCCATATCAACCCAACTGGCAATTTTGTGATCGGCGGCCCTGTGGGTGATTGTGGTCTAACGGGTCGTAAGATTATCGTTGATACATACGGCGGTATGGCACGTCACGGTGGTGGAGCATTCTCAGGTAAAGATCCATCAAAAGTTGACCGTTCAGCTGCTTACGCGGGTCGCTATGTAGCCAAGAACATTGTTGCTGCGGGCTTAGCTGATCGCTGTGAGATTCAAATCTCTTATGCGATAGGAGTTGCACAGCCTACCTCAGTTGCTATCAATACATTTGGAACGGGTAAGATTTCCGACGAAAAAATAATTCAATTGGTTAACGAACATTTTGACCTACGCCCATATGCGATTACAACGATGCTTGATCTATTGCATCCGATGTATCAAGCGACAGCAGCTTATGGTCACTTCGGACGTAACCCATTTGAAATGGAACACAAAGGCGAAACTTTTACCGCCTTCACTTGGGAAAGAACGGACAAAGCCGAAGCTTTACGCCAATCAGCAGGAATTTAACTCTTCCATTACCCGTTATTCGTTAATAAAAAAGCACCTTATGGTGCTTTTTTATTGCCTCTAAGTTGTTATCTGTCAATAATGTGAATCCTATTCAGCTATTGTTAAAAAACATGTCTCTAAGCAATTTTAGTATCAGACAAAAACTAATTGGTCTTGTGTGCCTCCTAACCTTAGGCATTATCACAACATCTTGCTTAGCTTTTTATTTTTCTTATCAAGACACTTTGGCTGGAAAAAAAGAACAAATTCGCAGCGTTATTCAATCAGCTAGTTCACAAGTCCAACTGTTGCGTCAAAAAAACAGTTCCTACGAAATTACTGATGACGAATACCAAGAACGGCTACATGATCTGATTTATGGAACATCCTATGCTGAAGATGGCTACATTTACCTTATTCAACAGGAAACACGTATATCCCTACATCCCAAGCGCCCAGATTTAGAGGGCACTTACTTAGAAAATATCGATAACTCAGCGAACATTGAGCAGATGATTAAAGGTTTCATGCAAGTGAAGCTTAACCCTGACAAAGCTCATTACTGGTTATTTCGCTGGCCCAAGCCTGATGGCGGTCCAGCCATTGAAAAGCTAACCTATGCTCAACTCGTTCCAGATTCAGATCTAATCATTGGTACAGGGATCTATTTAGACGACCTAACCCCTTTGTATACCCAAAGAGCATTAAGCTATGTTGCGATTACCCTCGTAGTGCTATTAGCAGCGCTCAGTGCTGCTCTTTTAATTTCAAAAAATATCGTCCGCCCCATCATCTCTCTTTCCTCTCATATGAAGAGGTTATCTAATGAGGATTTTGATCAAACCATTGAGTTTACTGATCATAAAGATGAGATTGGACAGATGGCTAGGACGCTTGAACTCTTTAGAGAGCACCTTATAGAAAATAAGCGCCTGCGCCACATCCAAGAACATGTACAGTTTTTAGAAAGATTTGATCCAGTAACGAGGCTATACAATCGCCGATCTATGGGAGAGTCTTTAGAGCGTGAAATTATTCGTAACTTTGAAAGCCAAGAGAAAGTTTATTTTCTTTTCATTCGCTTAGATCTACTAAGAAATTTGACCATTGAATTGGGCGATGAGCAACGAGATCAAATCTTAGTAGAAACGGCAAACCGCTTACGTAATTTATTATCCCTGAACCACCGATTAGCCAAGCTTTCTGAAGGTTGTTTTGGCCTCATGCTAATCAATAAGCCTCACGATATTGAAATTGATACGCTTATCGATTCGATCCTAGATTCGATTGTGCAACCGATACAACTTGACCATATTCAGGTGCAAATTGTTGCCCGCATTGGTGTTACCTCTTTCCCCGAAGATGGAGACCAGCAATTTGAACTCATAGGGCGAGCAGAAATTGCAGCAAAAACAGCACGAAAACATGAACAGAGCTGGCTGTATTTCAATCGTATCAAAGGACAACAAACGGAACCCAAAATGGAACTATGGCAAGATCTATCTACCGCGATGGATCAGGATCAGTTCTATCTCGTATTCCAGCCCCTATTTGATTTAAACAAAAACACACCTCTTTCTGCTGAAACCTTATTACGCTGGAATCACCCTGAGTTAGGCCCTATATCCCCAGCAGTTTTTGTACCTTTAGCAGAAAAAAGCGGTTTAATTTCTCGTTTAGATAACTGGGTATTAAATGCAGTCGCTAAACAATGTCGTCAATGGATAGACCAAGGAATCAGCTTCCCTCGTGTCGCTATCAACCTTTCGGGTATCAGCTTTTTAAGAAACGAATTTGAGACTAAAATTTATGAGATTTTTGAACGCTATGCAGTACCTCTTCATTACATAGAACTAGAGCTCACGGAGGGCGTCCTGATTGAGGATTTAGCTCGAATTCAAGATAAGCTAAAACGCGTTAGGGAGACCGGCATTAGTATATCAATTGATGATTTCGGGACGGGGTATTCATCCCTAAGCCGCATCAAAAATTTACCGGTTGATCATATTAAAATTGATAAATCATTTATCGATGATCTTGATACAAACAATCAAGATCTTAAAATTGTGCAAGCAATCATATTAATGGCACAAGGGCTACACCTAAAAGTAGTGGCGGAAGGGGTGGAAACAGAACATCAACTTTCCATACTACGCGAGGCCAAATGCGATATTGTGCAAGGTTACCTTCTTAGCCGCCCGCTTTCTGTAATAGATTATGAAGCTCTTCTCGATGAAGACCTCATTATTGAAGGCGAATAAGCAATCATGACTTACAATCGCCACCGAATTAAAGAACATTATGAGAATACCTAGATTTTACGAAGCTCAAGCATTAGCAGAAGGTCTAGAAATAGATTTAAGCGATAATGTTGTTCAACACGTTTCGCGCGCTTTACGCATGAAGGCCGGTGAAGAGATCATTCTCTTCAATGGTGATAGCTTTGACTATAAAGTCATACTTACCCAAGTAGAAAAAAGAGCGGCTAAATGCATTGTTAAAGAAGCACTAATCAGCCAATCGGAAAGCCCTTTAAAAGTATCTATCGGGCAAAGTCTATCGCGTGGCGAACGCATGGACTTTGCCGTTCAAAAGAGCACTGAGATGGGTGTGCAGCATATTACACCGTTATTTTCTGAGCGCTGCGAAGTAAAGCTCCCCAAAGAGAGACAAGAAAAGCGTATTAATCATTGGAAGCAGATCTCTATCAGTGCATGTGAACAATGCGGCAGAACATCCCCCCCTGACATTTTTCCACCCTCTTCTTTGGAAAATTGGCTAAGCTCACAACAAGCTGAACTAAAACTGGTTTTACATCATCACAGTGAGCAACCTTTACAAGAGATCGCTCAGCCTTGCTCTGTTGCGCTATTAATCGGCCCGGAGGGTGGATTAACTGAAGACGAAGTGGAACTTGCAGTAAGCTATGGGTTCAAACCTTTAGCACTGGGACCCAGAGTTATGCGCACAGAGACGGCTCCGGTCGCCGCACTAACGCTATTGAACTATCTTTGGGGCGACTTAAAATAAGTATATTTTAAGTTATTTATCATTTATCAAACTGTTGCGAACAGCAACGAATAGGACTGAATAAAAATGGCAATTAAGCTAGGCATCGTGATGGACCCCATTGATGATATCGCATTTAAAAAAGATAGCTCGTTAGCCATGCTTTGGGCGGCCCAACAAAAGGGTTGGGAGCTATGGTACATGGAGCAACAAGACCTTTTTTCCCTAAACGGTAAAGCTCAAGCGAAAATGGCCCCTTTATCTGTTGCGATGAATGAAGACGACTGGTTTACACGTGATGAGTACCAAACCCGAGACCTGTCTGACCTTGATGTCATTTTAATGCGCAAAGACCCTCCTTTTGACAATGAGTTTATCTACACCACCTACCTTCTGGAACAAGCAGAAAAAGAGGGTACTTTAATAGTCAATAAGCCTCAGAGCCTCAGGGACTACAATGAGAAACTTTTCGCGACTCACTTCCCTGAATGTTGTCCACCGGTCCTAGTAAGCAAGCATGAAGACTTACTACGTGAATTCCATAAAGAGCAAGGCGACGTAATATTTAAGCCACTTGATGGTATGGGGGGCTCCCAGATCTATAGAATCAAAGAGGATGGGCTAAATTTAGGTGTCATCATTGAGACACTGACCAATCATGGCCAGCAAACAATCATGGCACAGAAATACATCCCTGAAATCGTCGATGGGGATAAGCGCATTTTGATGATTGATGGCGAACCTGTTCCTTATGGCCTAGCTCGCATTCCGACCAACGGAGAGACTCGTGGCAACTTAGCCGCAGGCGGCAGAGGTGAAGGTAGAGAGCTTACTGATCGAGAATATTGGATCTGTGAGCAAATAGCTCCTACCCTAAAAGCTAAAGGGTTATTATTTGTAGGACTTGATGTTATCGGTGATTATTTAACCGAGATCAATGTGACAAGCCCAACCTGTATTCGTGAAATTGACAATCAATATGGGCTCGACATTGGTATGCAATTAATGGACGCTATCGAAGCTAAACTTCATTAAGATAGATCAGCGTTCATCCTAATATCATTTAGATAGGGCTATATAAAGAGTGAATACCATTGCGACACAAACCGTCTCAGCTGTAGAGCGCTTCGGTTTCACTCTATTTTTTGCCACAGCACTGCACGCCGTTGCCATTATAGGTATTACTTTTAGCTCAGAAATGGAACGCCCTCCGCAAAAGACAATAGAGATCACACTTGCTCAGCACCAGCAAAAAGAAGCCCCCCTGAACGCGGACTTCATTGCACAAGCCAATCAAACCGGTAGCGGCCAAAGCAGCAAAAAGCATCTCCCTGCGACGAACCAGCAAGCGGCGTTTCAAGACAAGAAAATCAAACCGCAAGCGGCTCAAACAACAACGATAGCCACAGCGACACCCAAACCAATACCAGAATTAGATCGACCACCAAAACCATCCACGAAAAAAAATGATAGTAATAGCGATGGGAAGCTGAACAAAAAAATCGTAACGACAACAGCAACAAAAAATCAAAAATCGATTTCATCGCCAAAAAAGCAAAAAGAAAAAACCGTCACAGCACCTGCAGGCAGTTCGACATCACTGCTAGCGCGCAGTTTGGATATTGCTAGCCTACAAGCGGAAATAGACAACCACCGTGAACTAAGAGCCAAGCAACCCCGGGTTACACGACTCACTTCTGCCTCAACTCAAAAACGTGAAGATGCTCTTTATCTAGACAACTGGCGAAAGAAGATTGAAACCATAGGCAACCTTCATTATCCAGAAGAAGCTAGGCGCAAGAAAATGTATGGCAGCCTTCGCTTATTAGTCGCCATCAAGCCTGATGGCTCAGTTAAAACTATTGAAATTTTAGAATCTTCCGGACGAACGGTTCTTGATGATGCCGCTATCCGAATTGTTCGACTCGGAGCACCCTTCCAACCGTTCCCTGTTGAGATGAGAAAAAGTACAGATATTCTTGAGATTATTAGGACCTGGAAGTTTGAGAAAAGAGCCTATGTAGACTAATCCTTAATACAGTGCATTTAATATAGGCCACTGTTATGACGCCATCATTTTCCTGTTTGCGTAATCACTTCCTCATATCTATGCCGCATCTTCACGACCAAAATTTTTCACAAACGGTCACTTACCTATGTGATCACAGCGAATACGGTGCAATGGGGCTTGTTGTTAATCGTCCCGTAGGCATTGCGCTATCCGAACTCTGTGATCACCTAAACCTACCCTGCTCATCAGTCGCTAATCAACAACAAGAGATTTATAGCGGCGGCCCAATTCACGGCGATCGAGGCTATGTATTACATAAGGCCATTTCACCAATAGAATGGCCATCAAGCCATTGTATTGCTGATGATATTTACATCACCACCTCAATCGATGCGATAGAAGCAGCCGCTGAAGGCCACTTTAATCACAACTATTTAATTGCGCTTGGCTGCGCATGCTGGAGCCCCGGCCAACTAGAACAAGAGATGGCTGACAATGTATGGTTAAGCTGTCTCGCAAATTCAGATATACTCTTCGGCATTCCGGCTGGAGATCGTTTACAGGCAGCCGCTTCCACTTTGGGTGTCAACCTTGATCTGCTCACCGCCCACACCGGACATGCTTAAGAGTTATAGTAATTAATGAGCGATACAGTTAAACAAGCCTTGGCTTTTGACTTTGGTACATCCCGAATAGGCATCGCCTCCGGGCAATCTATCACCGGCACCGCAACTCCATTAGAGCCCATTAAGGCACGCGATGGAATTCCAAATTGGGATCAATTAGGAAAAATCATTTCTGAATGGCAACCTGACGCTCTTATTGTGGGAATCCCTCTCAATTACGATGGCACGATTAGTGACATGGCACACCGTGCTCGCAAGTTTGCCAATCGTTTAAATGAGCGGTATAAAACTCCTTGTTTCCTAATGGATGAGCGACTTTCTACTGCAGAAGCTAAAGAGATACACTTTGCAGCAGGAGGAAGTGACAACTTCAAAGAAGAATCTGTCGATGGAATCGCAGCTCAACTCATACTCGAAAGTTGGTTTAACTGCGATATCCGAATCCCTAGCCACACACGATTGGAAGATGTATATGAGCTCAAACACACCTAACGCAACAGAGCTTTTAGCTAAGACGCAACAAGAGCTTAATGCACTTATTGCCGAAGGAAACCGCCCCAACCCTTTAATGGTAGGTATACATACGGGAGGGGCATGGCTAGCAGAACATCTCTATAATGAGCTATCCATAGATAGCCCATTAGGCTCATTGGACATCTCGTTTCACCGTGATGATTTTGACCAAAGCGGCCTAAACCCAAAAGTCCAACCATCTAATTTGCCATGCTCCACTGAAGGCCGGCATATATTCCTTGTTGATGATGTCATTATGACTGGCAGAACCATCAGAGCCGCAATGAATGAGCTTTTTGATTATGGTCGCCCAGCCTCCATAACCCTCATTGCTCTACTTGATCTGCAGCAAAGAGAGCTGCCAGTACAAGCTGATATTGTAGGCGGAACCTTATCTATCTCTCCAGATCAAACTGTAAAACTTACTGGTCCAGCGCCTCTAGCACTGGAAATCCGAAACAGATCAGAAGATTGAGTACTATCATGTTCGAACAAACTGATCCTAGTCAGGTCCAGCTCACACCCAACGGTGAGCTCAAGCATTTCATAACAACAGAACACCTTAGCCGTGAGATTCTAACTGAGATTTTAGATACGGCAGATTCATTCGTAGATATGAGTGCCAAGCAGGTCAAAAAAGTGCCTTTGCTACGCGGTAAAACCGTTGTTAACCTTTTCTTTGAAGCCAGTACGCGAACACTATCCACTTTTGAATTAGCCGCTAAACGCTTATCTGCAGATGTGCTAAACCTCAACATTAGCACCTCTTCCACCTCCAAAGGTGAAACACTAAAAGATACGCTTATGACGTTACATGCGATGCATTCAGATATGTTTGTCGTACGTCACTCAAGCAGTGGCGCCGCGCACTTTATTGCTGAGCATGTCACCCCTGACGTCGCAGTCATCAATGCAGGTGATGGACGCCACGCCCATCCAACGCAAGCAATGCTAGACATGCTGACCATCCGACAAGCCAAAGGCGAGTTTGCACCCTTATCCGTTGCGATTGTTGGCGACATATTGCATTCGCGCGTAGCCCGCTCACAAATTCATGCACTGCGCACACTGGGGGTTACAGATATTCGCGTTATCGCTCCGAATACCCTACTACCAAGTCATATCGAGAGTTTAGGGGTTAAGGTCTATACCAACATGCAGCAAGGCATCAAAGATGTTGATGTTGTAATGATGCTCCGCCTACAAAAAGAGCGAATGAATAGTGCACTTCTCCCTAGTGAGAGTGAGTTTTATAGGCTCTACGGCCTCACTATGGATAAATTAGCATTAGCTAAGCCTGATGCTATCGTCATGCACCCTGGCCCAATTAATAGGGGCGTAGAGATTGCTTCATCTGTAGCTGACTGCGAACGATCACTTATTCTAGATCAAGTTACAAACGGCATCGCTGTTCGAATGGCCGTTATGTCTATGGCAATGAGTGGACAAGCTAAAAGTCGCCCAATTTTGACTGGCGAGGAACTATAAGAACCATGAACATTCTTATTAAAAACGGTCGTGTTATTGACCCAGCCAACAATGTTGATGCCAACACCAACCTGTTTATATCTAATGGCACTATTGCAGGTATAGGGGAAGCCTTAGATGACTTTACGGCCGATCAAATTATCGATGCGAGCAATCAAATCGTTTGCCCAGGCCTGGTTGATATATGTGCCCATGCTCGAGAGCCCGGCCCTTCACAAAAAGGGTCTATCAAAACGGAATCTATGGCGGCTATTGCAGGGGGGATAACAACATTTATTACCCCTCCAACTACCAGCCCTATTGTAGATACCCCTGCCGTGGCCGAATTAATCAAAGACCGCTGCGCTGAAGCTGGGAAAATGACCATTCGCCCGATGGGTGCTCTCACAAAAGGACTTAAAGGCGAACAACTAGCGCCTATGGCAGCATTGGCTTCGTCTGGCTGTATCGCATTTACCAATACCCGAAAGGCCTTCGCTAACTCGCTCGTCATGATGCGCTGCCTCGAGTACGCAGCCACCCATGACCTACTCGTTATCTTCCAAGCTCAGGATGAATCTTTAGCCGATGGCGGCTGCATGCATGACGGCAGCACTTGTACCCATCTTGGCTTAAACGGTATACCGGAGTCCGCAGAAACCATTGAAGTGGCTCGCTGCTTACTGCTCACAGAACAAACCGGTGTTCGCGCACACTTTGGTCAATTATCTTGTGAACGCTCTGTACGCATGATTACTGAAGCACAGGATAAAGGGCTCCCAGTCACCGCTGATGTTTCAATACAGAACCTATTACTCACCGATGAAAACCTTAACGGTTTCAATAACGACTTTCATCTTATTCCGCCTCTGCGCAGCCAACTTGACCGAGCGGGGCTGATTCAAGGTCTATTAAGTGGCTGCATACAAGCTATTTGCTCAGACCACCAACCTCATGAGCGCGCGGCGAAAGAAGCACCGTTCGCTGATACAGAATCAGGAATGATCGGGTTAGAAACTCTGCTACCACTCTCATTGTTGCTGGTTGAACAGAAGATGCTTGATCTGCCACAGTTGATTGCAAAACTCACCTCGGCCCCAGCCAAAATTTTAGGCTTACCAGAGGGATGTTTAACCGTTGGCAGCACGGCTAATGTTTGTATTTTCAATACGGAAGAAGAGTGGAGTTTAACAGCTGATACAAGTCACTCCCGTGGGAAAAACACGCCATTTATGGATTACCCACTTAAAGGCCGTGTGACTCACACTGTGCACAAAGGCGAAGTGGTTTACAGCCCATCTTAATTAGAGAGTTATATTCAACAACAAAAAAGCCGTAGTAATCACTACGGCTTTTTTATTATCTAAATTTATAATTAAGGCCACTACATCCCTTTGATGTTTGCGTCGCCCTCATTGTGCAAATAATCTTCCTCCTCCTGAAGGTGGAACGCTTGAGATTCCTCCTCAACCGCTAACTCAGGGTTAGTATCCGCATTAAGCTTAATCATTAAGCGAAGATCGTTAGGGGAATCAGCATGAGCAAGGGCTACATCGTAAGTAATCTCGCCATCTTTATAAAGCGTAAACAGCGCTTGGTCGAAGGTCTGCATACCCAAGTTTGTAGACTTTTTAACAACCTCTTTAATTTCATGTACCTCACCCTTACGGATCAGATCTTGAATCAATGGGGTGTTAATCAAAACCTCAATGGCAGCACGACGCCCTTTACCATCTTTTGTCGGTAACAACTGCTGTGCGATGATTGCCTTAAGGTTCAGTGATAGATCCATCCACAGTTGATCATGGTGCTCTGGGGGGAAGAAGCTAATTACACGGTCTAACGCTTGGTTAGCATTGTTCGCATGCAAGGTTGCTAAGGTAAGATGGCCCGTTTCCGCAAACACGATACCGTGCTGCATCGTTTCTCGAGTTCGAATCTCACCCATCAAAATAACATCAGGCGCCTGACGTAATGTATTCTTCAAAGCCGTATCAAAAGAATCCGTATCGATACCCACTTCACGCTGAGTAATAATGCTCTGCTTATGCTCATGGATATACTCAATAGGGTCCTCAATGGTAATGATATGCCCACGATGATTGGTATTACGATAATCAATCATCGACGCTAACGAAGTTGATTTACCCGTAGAGGTCCCACCAACAAAAAGAATCAGCCCTCGCTTTGTCATTGATAAATCGCGAAGAATAGGCGGTAAATTCAGCTCTTCTAAACTCGGAATATAGTTATTGATCTTTCGAAGAACCATACCTGCAGAGTTACGCTGAAAGAACGCAGAAACACGAAAACGTCCTAAGCCTGGCGCACTGATAGCGAAATTACACTCATGAGACCCTTCAAATTCAGCCAACTGCTTATCATTCATCGTGCTATAAACAAGTGCACGTGCCTGCGAAGGCTTTAACGTATCTTTAGTTAATGGCTTTAATGTGCCATCAACTTTAATCGTAGGACGAGCCCCTGCGGTGACAAAAAGATCCGAAGCATCCCTCTCCACCATTACTTTCAGTAATTGCGTAAAATCCACGCCTATCTCCTAGATAACAAATTAGAACTGCTGCGGATTTGCTGCACGTTCCCTTGCAGTTTCACGTGATATCATACCTTTTTGCACTAATTCTTGTAGCGATTGATCCAGTGTTTTCATACCGTATGAAGCCCCCGTCTGAATAGCTGAATACATCTGCGCAACTTTGGCTTCACGGATAAGGTTACGGATAGCTGGCGTACCAATCATAATTTCATGGGCTGCTACACGACCACCTTTAGGCATTTTCAGTAACGTTTGAGAAATTACTCCCATCAACGACTCAGAAAGCATTGAACGCACCATATCTTTCTCAGCTGCTGGGAACACATCGATTACACGGTCAATAGTTTTAGCCGCTGATGTGGTGTGCAATGTGCCAAAGACCAAGTGTCCAGTCTCCGCTGCGGTCAACGCTAGGCGAATAGTTTCTAGGTCACGCATCTCACCGACCAATATAATATCTGGATCTTCACGCAATGCTGAACGCAGCGCATGCGAGAAGCTATGGGTATCACGATGAACTTCACGCTGGTTAACAAGACATTTTTTACTTTCGTGTACAAACTCAATCGGATCCTCAATGGTAAGGATATGATCTGCTCGCGTATCATTCACATAATCGATCATTGCCGCAAGCGTAGTACTTTTACCAGAGCCCGTTGGCCCAGTTACAAGCACAAGTCCGCGCGGTAGCTCAGAAAGATCTTGGAATACTTTACCCATGCCTAGATCATCTAATGTAAGCACTTTACTTGGGATAGTACGGAAAACAGCACCCGCACCTCTATTCTGGTTAAAAGCGTTAACACGAAAACGCGCTAGGCCTGGAACCTCAAAAGAGAAATCGGTTTCTAAAACATCTTCATACTCTTTACGCTGCTTATCATTCATAATGTCATAAATCAGCGTATGTACCTGTTTATGATCTAACGAAGGGAGTTTAATTCGACGTACCTCACCATCAACGCGAATAATGGGAGGCATTCCAGCAGAAATATGCAGGTCAGATGCACCTTGCTGTACGGTAAATGATAAAAGTTCGGTAATATCCATAATGTTCCTGTAAACCGGTGCTGCTTTAGATATGTTAGTTCTAGCAGAAAGTCAGGCTCAATCCAATTCCTTAGGCCTCTATTATATGTCAAGAATAGCAGAGAACCTGACTCAGGTTCGTCAACAAATAGATATTAGTGCAGTAAAGTCTGAAAGAAACAAAGAAAACATCACTCTACTCGCCGTTAGCAAAACCCGCCCAGCCAGCGATTTGAAAGATGCCTACGATAATGGCCAAAGAGATTTCGGTGAAAACTATCTACAAGAAAGTCTAGATAAAATTGAGGTTCTGAAGTCTCTAGATATTACATGGCACTTTATTGGACCAATACAATCGAATAAGACGAAACCTATTGCCGAAAATTTTGACTGGGTGCATACCGTAGACCGGTTTAAAATTGCCCAACGCTTATCGAGCCAAAGGCCTAACGATTTAACGCCTCTTAATATCTGCATTCAAGTTAACATTAGCGAAGAAGCGAGCAAGTCAGGCTGCCTTCCCCTAGAATTGCCTAAATTAGCTGAAGAGATCAGCAAGCTCCCTAATATCAATTTACGTGGTTTAATGGCTATCCCTAAAGCCACCAAGAATGAAGATGAACAGCACCTCGCTTTTAGAAAAATGAAGGCGCTACAACTTGAATTACAAAAGCGTCACCCTCATTTAGATACCTTATCCATGGGTATGTCTGGAGACATCGATGCGGCAATTTCCGAAGGTGCAACGATTGTAAGAATCGGCACCGCCATATTTGGCCAACGGGTAAAAACCGTTTCCAGCAACTAAGAACTTAGCAAATACAGTCGTAAGGAATTCAAAGTGAACACACAACCTGTTCTCGCATTTATTGGTGCTGGCAATATGGCCCGCGCAATCATTGGTGGTCTGCTAAGTAACGGCTACCCTGCAGATAAGATTTGGGCAAGCGAACCTAACGCAGAACGCCTCACTGATTTAGCTGATCAAGGTCTAAAGACAACAACAGATAACAATCAAGCGGTGAGCGCTGCAAATGTGGTAGTGCTCGCAGTCAAACCTCAAGTACTAAAAACAGTCTCTTTAGCGATTGCACCAAGCGTTCAACAGAATCAGCCTCTGATCGTATCAGTTGCGGCTGGCATAATGACTGACAGTATGGAACGATGGCTAGGCGGTAATACCGCAATTGTTCGCTGCATGCCAAACACACCCTCTTTAGTACAAACAGGCGCTAGCGGTTTATTTGCCAACCCTCATGTAAAAGCCGAGCAAAAACAACAGGCCGAAACTGTTTTAAAAGCAGCAGGCATCACATTATGGGTAGAAGAAGAAACCCAATTAGATGCGGTTACAGCCGTGTCCGGATCGGGCCCCGCTTATTTTTTCCTTGTTATGGAATCAATGATAGATGCGGGCAAGAAACTAGGTCTTACAGAAAACACGGCGACTCAGCTTACATTACAAACCGCTTTAGGTGCGGCTAAAATGGCCCAAAGCAGCGATGTAGCCCCAGATGAACTGCGCCGCCGTGTGACTTCACCCAACGGCACAACAGAACAAGCTATTCTTAATTTTATTGACGGTGGCTTACCTGAACTTTTTGATAAAGCGATGAAAGCATGCAATGACCGCTCCGAAGAACTGGCCGTAGAGCTAGGAAAAGATTAATACATAGAAACTTTAATCAATTAAGGTAGCAGTTCAACTTCACCAAACAAGACTCTATACTTTACTGTCATATAGAGAAGATATTGAACTGCTCAACCCTTTTAACTACTTATATTATAGGCATTGTTATGGCACAGGATCCAATCATTCTGATTATCCGAACACTTGGTGAAATGTATGCATTTGTCATCATACTGCGTTTTCTACTCCAAGTGTCTCATGCAGACTATTACAATCCCATTTCTCAAGCCATTGCCAAGATAACCAATGTTCCCGTGCTCGCAATTAGCAGGGTTTTCCCTAAAATTGGCAAGGTAGATTTATCAGCATTATTTTATGCTGTAGCGATCAAGCTGTTAGTACTCACACTAATTATCCTAGTCGCAGGCATGGCAATGCCTAATATTCTTCAGCTGATTGTACTTTCAGTTGTCGGCGTACTAGATGCCATTCTGACCATCTATTTTTGGGCAGTACTGGCTTCCGTTATTATCAGCTGGGTAGCTCCAGGTAGCTACCATCCGGGCCCCCAACTTATTCAACAATTAACAGAGCCTCTATTTAAACTAGCCCGCAAGGTTATTCCGTCCATTGGAGGCCTTGATCTTTCACCGATACTGATTTTCTTGGTGATTCAGATAGTACAATCTCAATTAGGCCGCTTATTATACTAAACCCTAATACTCCGTTTGTGGCAGTCAGAGTTCTGCTCTGCCACAAACAATTCATAAACTAAAAACGTCTATCCAGCGATATAAATATTCATCTCATAAAACTGCTTGCCAAATAGTTCTGGGTAGCTAAAAATGCAGTCACAATGATCAAGGGCGAGCTTGCGCGTCCAAAACGCGTTAAAATAGCAGAACCTAAATAGATACAACCTAAGCAACTGAATATTGAGACTCCTGAACATGGCAGCCTTTTCTTACATTCCTCAGAGCCACCTCCTCATTTTTTATGAAATGTGAAGCTCAATACTGTGTTAAAACGCACAACACTATGAAACGTTGATAGTTAGTATTTTTAAGAGTCGAGTTAAGAAATGCCCGCAGTTATTCCAGAAGATTCTGTCGGAATCGTCCAAGCCCAATCAATCGAGTTTACTGAGCCTCTACATTTAAGCTGTGGACGCACCTTAGATGCTTACCATCTAACAGTTGAAACCTACGGTGAGCTCAATAGCGATTGTTCAAACGCTATTTTAATTTGCCATGCTCTTTCCGGTAATCACCATGTAGCAGGTTATTACAGCATGGATGATAAAAAACCGGGGTGGTGGGATTCGGCTATCGGGCCAGGCAAAGTCATTGATACCAATAAATTCTTTGTTATCGCTCTCAATAACCTAGGCGGTTGCCACGGATCCACAGGACCTAACCAAGTTAACCCTAAAACGGGCAAACCTTATGGCCCTGACTTCCCTATTATGACGGTTGATGACTGGGTAGAGAGCCAAGCACGTCTTGCAGATTATTATAAAATTGAACAGTTTGCCGCCATCATTGGTGGCAGCCTTGGCGGTATGCAGGCATTGCAATGGTCAATTAATTACCCTGATCGTTTACGTCACTGCATGGTGATTGCCGCAGCACCTAAGCTATCTGCACAAAACATTGCATTTAATGAAGTGGCTCGCCAAGCGATTAGTAAAGACTCTCAATTTCATGGGGGTCATTACTATGAACAAAATGAAGTCCCTAAAGTCGGACTCATGCTAGCCCGCATGTTAGGCCATATTACATATCTTTCAGATGACGGAATGAAAAGTAAGTTTGGCCGCGATCTTCGTTCAGGTGAAATTAGTTACGATTTCACTCCACAATTCGAAATTGAATCTTATCTACGCTATCAAGGTGAACGTTTCTCGACAGAGTTTGATGCCAACACCTATTTGTTAATGACCAAAGCATTGGATTATTTTGATCCCACTGCAAAAACGGGGGAATCACTTTCCCAGGTGCTTTCCAAAGCCACTGCGAAATTCATGGTAATTTCATTCACGACTGACTGGCGTTTCTCACCCGAACGTTCTCAAGAGATCGTGGACGCATTAGTATACGCAGACAAGCAAGTCAGCTATGCCGAAATCGAAGCAGCGCAAGGGCATGATGCGTTTTTGATACCCATTCCGCGCTATCTCGATGTATTTAAAGCCTATATGCAGCGAGTTGAAGGGGATACACCCTCCCTTAACAGCCAGGAGACGATCTAATGCGCGCCGATTTAGACTTAATTAAAGATTGGGTTGAGCCCGGAAAACGTGTTCTGGATCTATGCTGTGGCGATGGAGAGCTATTGCATCACTTGCAAACAGAGAAGCAAGCCTCTGGATATGGTTTAGAAATTGGCCCTGAAAATATTACGCAATGTATCAGCAAGGGCGTGAATGTTATCGAACAAGATATTGAGGAAGGGCTAGCCTCGATCAAGGACAATACATTCGATACGGTCATCATGACACAAGCGATACAGATCATGATGCGTCCTGACGAAATCGTAGAAGAGATGCTGCGTATCGGAAAAGAGTGCATAGTCACCTTCCCCAACTTCGGTCATTGGCGCGCGCGTGGCTATCTTGCATTTCGTGGGCAGATGCCTGTATCTAAATTTCTACCCTATACTTGGTATAACACTCCCAATACACATTTCTGTACATTTAAAGATTTCGAGCGTTTGTGTGTAGAAAAAAACATTTACATTATGGATCGCACTGTTGTCGACAATAGCCATCAACATCGCTGGTGGATTCATCTATGGCCAAATATGCTAGGTGAAATTGCAATCTACCGTATTACTAAATAAGCGAGACAGATAATGAAGCAACTAACTAAATGGGCAGCCACAGTACTGATAGCGGCGGTAACGCTAATCAGCCAATCCGCACTGGCTGAGCAGTTCGTCGTTCATGGTGATTACGAAATTCACTACAACGCGTTTAACAGCACATTTGTTCAACCCAATGTAGCGAAGAATTTAGATATTCAACGCAGCAAGCGTAGAGCGTTTTTGAATGTATCAGTCCTCAAAATGGAGGGCGATAAAAAAGTACCCGTTAGCGCACTTGTGAGTGGCGAAGCTTCAAACCTGGCTGGGCAAGTTCAAAAGATGTCGTTTAAAAAGATCGATGAAGGCGATGCAATTTATTACCTAGGTCAGTTTGGGTTTACAAACAGACAGGTTTTTCGCATCACGTTTGATGTACAACCAGACCCAAATAATCCAGCCTTCACTATTAAATTTGAACAGCAGTTTTATGAAGATTAGCTCTAAATAAAACCGTATAGATCAAAGGTGCTCGGTGATGGCACCTTTTTTATATTCAGCCAACAAATGACATTCTACGCGTCTAAATGAGTAACAGCATGATTAACAAAATTGTTTTAGCCAGTGGTAATAAAGGAAAGCTTAAAGAGTTCAATCATGTCCTCAAAGATCTACATGTTGAAGTTATTCCTCAATCAGAATTCAATGTTATCGACGCTGAAGAGACTGGGCTAAGTTTTGTTGAGAATGCCATTTTAAAGGCGCGCCACGCGGCTACTGAAACGGGGTTTGCAGCCTTAGCGGATGACTCTGGGCTAGAAGTGGATGCACTCGATGGATCACCCGGCATTTATTCTGCACGTTTTTCCGGCGAGCAAGCAACCGATGAGAAAAACAATGCGCTCTTACTAGAAAAACTGGAAGGCATTCCTGCTAAAAAAAGAACTGCGCGCTTTCGCTGTGTACTTGCCTTTATGCGCCACGCCAACGACCCAACCCCTCTAATCTGCCAAGGCACTTGGGAAGGCGTTATTCTGGAAGAATCTTGCGGCGACAATGGCTTTGGCTATGATCCGCTTTTCTGGATCTCTGAACTTGATAAAGCCTCTGCGCAACTGCCACCTGAGCAGAAAAACCAGCTGAGTCACCGAGGCCAGGCCGTAGCCTTACTTAAAAAGACGATTGAGCCTTACCTTAAATAGCCTTAAAGAAGCGCACCAATAGGATAATAATGAGTTTAGAACTGCCACCACTCTCCCTATATATTCATGTCCCTTGGTGCGTACGTAAATGCCCCTACTGTGATTTTAATTCACATGCTCAGCGTGGTGAGCTACCTGAAGCGGAATACATACAATGCCTTCTGGAAGATCTAAAGGAAGAGCAGCATTTAGCCCAAGGCCGGACTATCCAAACGATTTTTATAGGCGGAGGCACACCGAGTCTGTTTTCTGCTGATAGTTTCAAAAAACTACTCGACCAAATCGATCAGATTATCCCTATCGATAAAGATGCAGAGATCACCCTCGAAGCAAACCCGGGGACATTTGAGCAGGCTAAATTTATCGGTTTCCTTGATGCCGGTATTAATCGTCTATCTATAGGTATACAGAGCTTTAACGACTCGCACCTGACCTCCCTAGGCAGAATTCATAGCGCAGAAGAAGCGATCAAAGCGGCCACAATGGCCCGTGAATTATTTCCTAGGTTTAACCTTGATTTAATGCATGGACTGCCGGGACAAGACTGCTCAGGAGCTTTGGCCGATCTAAAACAAGCGATAGCACTCCAACCCGATCACCTTTCTTGGTATCAACTAACTATTGAGCCTAATACTGAGTTTCATACCCATACCCCTATTCTTCCAATAGATGAAACCCTTTGGGATATACAAGAACAAGGACTCGCACTTATCCAGAGTGCGGGGTACAAGCAATATGAAGTATCCGCATATGCAAAATCACCTGAGCAGCAATCTCGTCATAATTTAAACTATTGGCGCTTTGGTGATTATTTAGGCATAGGCGCTGGAGCCCATGGCAAGATTACTCTTCTGCAAGAACAGAAAATTATCCGACGCTGGAAACAGAAACAACCCAAAGCCTACATGCAGAAGTCGACAAGGTTAGCAGGGGAGACGGAAATCACTCGAGAAGAGCTTCCTTTCGAATTTATGCTTAATACCTTAAGGCTCTGTCAGGGCGTGCCAGCTGAGCTATTCCCTAAGCGTACTGGGCTCTGCTTAGACTTCATCGAAGCAGAACTAAAAGAAGCTCGCGACAAAGAATTACTGAGCAAAAGACCCGAGATGCTTCAACCAACGAATAATGGGCAATATTTTTTAAATGACTTATTGTCAATTTTCATCAAGTAATTAATAAAATTCTGAGCAATATTGATCTATTTGTACTAAGTTTTAAAATAATAAATTAGTAACATGTAACAAGGATGGGTTAAACGTAATAGTGTACTTACTTAGGCATTATATTCATGACAATCAAAACAAAACTAAGCGCTTTAATTTTATTCATCATCATCTCTATCGCCTCGATGTACGGCCTACTCCATTTAGCCATTACAAATGTTGCAAGCCTTAAAAGTGCCGAAACAGAAGTAAGTAACTTACAAAGTACGATGCTCACACTAAGACGTCATGAGAAAGACTTTTTGGCCCGTAATGATGAAAAGTATGTAAAGCGATTTGATGAAACCACCGATCGTTTCCAACAGCAACTGATGACACTTGTAGAACACTTAGATCACTCTGAAATTCCGCATGACAAAACCAAAAAGTTACAAGAGGTTATCTACCAGTACAACAAGGTTTTTCATAAATTAGTTGATCTAAAAAAAAAGATCGGTCTCTCCCATGAATCTGGGCTACACGGCGCACTACGCAATGCAGTACACGGTGCCGAAACTAAAGTTAAAGAATATAATAGTTTCAGATTATTAGCAGACATCCTTCAATTACGCCGTAATGAGAAAGACTTTCTATTAAGAAAAGACTTAAGATACCGCGACAAATTTGAAGCGAATATCGAAAAACTCTTAAGCAGTGTTGAAGAAACGCTAATAAACCCAGAAGAGATAGAACAAACCAACGCCCTATTAATTGAATATCGCACCAAATTTAATGCCTTAATTGATAACTACGACAAGCTTGGGCTTAGCAGTAAAGAAGGCCTTCATGGGGAACTTCGGGAAATCATACATCAATCAGAAGAGATACTCGCGGGTCAAGCAATCGAGATAACAGAACGTCTTGATAATGAGATCACCTCAATCCAGCTATTATCCTCTATTCAAGCGATCATCATTGCCATCATCGTTTCCACTATTGCGCTCTGGATTACCCGCAACATTGTCACCCGCCTACAAAGATTAAAAGAGGTGATGGTAAACGCGAAAGAAAATAAAGACCTGTCTATCCGCTACAAAGTGATTGCCAATGATGAATTGGGCGAAATGGGGAATAGCTTCAATGAGATGATGGAGGAGTTTCAATCACTTCTTGAACAAGTTAGTCAGTCCGCCACTCAACTTAGTGCGGCAGCAGAACAAGTATCTACCATAAGCGTTAAAACGTCTCAGGGACTAGAAGAGCAAAAAACTGAGATTGTTCAAGTATCAGCGGCAGTACAGGAAATGGAAGGTGCGATGCGTGAGATCTCTCACAACACCGAGTTGACGGCTCAAACAGCAAATAACTCGCAGAGCAGTGCCCAAGAAGGGCAACGCATTATCACACTGGCAATCGACAATATAAACAACCTTGCTGAAGGTGCAAACCAAAGCTCAGGCGCCGTGACACTTCTGGAAGAAAACAGTACTAAGATTGGTACCGTTCTTGATGTTATTAAAGGCATTGCAGAACAGACAAACCTTCTAGCATTAAACGCCTCAATTGAGGCAGCTAGAGCGGGTGACCATGGCAGAGGGTTCTCAGTAGTTGCTGATGAAGTGCGGGGACTAGCTGGCCGAAGCCAAGAATCAGCGACTGAAATTGACACCATGATTAATGACCTTCAACAGCAAACGGCCCAGGTTTCGAGCCTTATGCAGCGCAGTGTTGAGCTGAGTGCCTTAAGTGCTGACGAAGCAGGATCCAGCATCAGCGCACTGGATACCATCATGAATGATGCAACCCATATCGTTGACATGACTGCTCAAGTTGCAGCAGCCGTCGAACAGCAAACAGCAGTAGCGAGTGAAATAAATAGCAATGCTGAGCGTATACAAAGCATCGTTGAAGTCGCTAACGAACAGGTTGGGCAGAATGCAGAAGCGAGTGAAGAAGTTGCGAAACAGGCATCTTATCTACAACAGATCATCAGCCAATTTAAAGTAAACTAACTTAGAAAAAGCGATAGATACGCTAACGGGCTTGCTGTGTAATATCAGCAACCCGTTGCGGCAACTGACTTAAACAAGAAATTTCTGCAGAAGCCAATCTTTGGCTCTCCTCACCCTTAATATTTACCCATACAGTCCAAAGCCCTTCCGCATTAGCACCCTCCACATCATGTTGATAATTATCACCTACATGGATGACCTGCTCAGGCTTAAGCTTTGTATGTGCTAGCATCTGCTGAAACATTAAGGGATGAGGTTTCATCTGACCCACATCATCAGCTTTAAACTGAAAATCGATCAGATCGCCTAAGCCCACCTTATGGATATCTGCATTGCCGTTACTTAAGGCGCCCAAAATGTACCCTTGCTGTTTTAATTGAGCTAACACCTCGCGCGCATGCTCAAAGAATTCAACTTGTTGACGCGCATGCAAAAAAACTTCGAAGGCTTTATCAGTTAAAACATCTGCATCACTTTTTGAATAGCCCGCTTTTTCTAAACCGAATTTCAGCTGTGCGATACGTATCAATGACACACTGTGTTCGATCTCAGGCTGCGCAGTTAACACGGTCTTGCGTAAAGTCATTAAGTCATTAATCTGAAAACAGCGAGTAAACTCAGGCGCATGTATCGCTAACCATTCGAACATAGTTTTGTTCGCCTGCGTAATAACAGGGTCAACCGCCCAGAGCGTGTCATCTAAATCAAAGGTGATACAACGAATCATTTTTTACCCTTCTTATGAGCCCGGGGATGCGCCCCTTCATACACTTGCATTAAATGCTGAAAATCCAAATGCGTATAGATTTGAGTCGTAGAGATGTCTTCATGCCCTAAAAGTTGTTGTACGGCACGTAGATCCCCACTGGATTCAAGCATATGACTAGCAAAGCTATGCCTTAAACGATGGGGATGCACTTTCCCCTGCACCCCAAGCCGTTTACCCCAATAATCCATACGCTGCTGTACCGCCCTCACGCCTATACGTGTGCCCCGTTTACTGACAAACAAAGCGGTCTCAATATAATCGGCCAACTCATAGCGATAATCTAACCAACGCTCTATCGCAGCACTTGCCTTAGCACCTATAGGCAGCATGCGTGTTTTACTGCCTTTACCCGTCACTCTTAAGCTATGATCTGAAAGATCGATAGAATGCATATCTAAGCTCACTAGCTCAGATATACGCAACCCTGACGAATAGATAAGCTCCATAATGGCCGCGTCTCTTACTGACACTGCATCAATAATAGGAATATCCAGTAACTGCCCCATTTGATCGGCATCAAGGGTGCTTGGAAGTTTTCTTGGAGATTTAGGGGCTTGTACCGCTAAAGCTGGGTTTTGCTCAACAAGGCCTTCACGTGACAAGAAGCGGTAGAAACTACGAATCGCAGATAAAACTCGCTGAATGCTACTTCCTGCTAAGCCCTGCCTATGAATCGTGGCAACAAATTGACGTACATGCTTAGTTTCTAACTCTGCCCATTCGGATAAAGATTGCTCTTCTGCGAACTCAAAGAAACGTAAAAGGTCTCTTCCATAGTTATCAAGCGTATGAGGAGAAAGCTGACGTTCGGTCGCGAGATAGTGTAAAAACTGCTCTAACTGAGCTTCTTTCAAACTACCTCCTCCCGAATACTAACGCCTTAAGATAAAAAATTAGTGAAATGTGACTCTATTAATCTGTCTGACGTAGGATTCGACTTGCTACACGGCTAAGTACTTCACCCACATAGCTTAGAAGAACGGTCCCTTGATTACTTGAGAAATAATCAGGATCAAAACTTCCGACAGAGAGTAAACCTAAGGTCTCCCCCTGAACCAAAGGAACTACTGCCGCAGACTGAACCTTTGCCGCATCATGACTAAAAATGAAGCTATTTTCAGCCTCACTTAAGCGACCACAACTAGGCAAGTTAGTACCAATTAAACCGCTTATCACACCTGCATCTTCACGATTCATCAAACGCAAGTTATTCACATCTAATGGTTTATGTGTGAACAAGATCAGGGATGTCGCATCACTAGCAAAATCTTGGCAAAGACTTTCATCAATCGCTACAGCAATATCATCCAGTGTTTCAGACTCCAGCAATGCCAAAACCATACGCTTGGTTTTCTCAAACTGAGCGTCGTTATGTCTCGCGATATCAATTAAGTCTGACAGATGCGAAGTTAAGTTCTGGTTCTTCTCTCGCAATACCGTAGTCTGACGTTCAATCAGAGACACTGCCCTGCCCGTTTGATGAGGAACCTGTAACTTTTCCAGCAACTTCTCATTGCGAGTAAAAAAGTCTGGGTGCATCTGTAAAAAAGCAGCAACTTGCGCTTCTGTCAGGGGTTCTTGTTGATCACTCATACAAATATCTGTCCTTCATAAACAGTCGTAGCAGGCCCCGTCATAATGACCGGTTGTCCCTCTCCTGACCATTCTATTTCTAAATCACCACCAGGCAAATGTACGGTGACTGGCATATCCAATTCACCACGAAGTGCTCCTGCTACAACCGCAGCACAAGCTCCCGTTCCACACGCCTTAGTTTCACCCACTCCACGCTCAAAAACGCGCAAGTTAACTTCTGTGCGGTTAAGTACCTGCATAAAGCCAATATTAGCTTTTGCTGGGAAAGCTTCGTGAGATTCCAATACCGGCCCTAAACTTTCAACAGGGGCCGTTTCTACATCATCCACCAGCAAGACCCCATGAGGGTTACCCATTGAAACCGCACTCAATTCTATCTGAGAAGCCTGACCATTCATCTCGACATCAACACTGTACGTTTTAGACTGTGCATCAGCATTAAAGGGAATAGCCTCCGGCACCAATACAGGCGCCCCCATATCCACTTCAATTCTTTTATCAGGATGAATTTTGAGTAACGCACGCCCGTTTGCCGTTTGCACTGTCACTTCGGTTTTACCCGTTAAACGCTTATCTCGGACAAACTTTGCAAAACAACGAGCTCCGTTACCGCAATTCTCAACTTCAGAGCCATCCTGATTAAAAATGCGATAGCAAAAATCAACATCAGGCTCTGTAGGGGGCTCAACAATCAATAACTGATCAAAACCCACCCCTAAATTCCTATCACCTAACTTCTTTACAAGTTTAGGCGTCACTTTTACGCGCTGGGTTACAAGATCCAGCACCATAAAGTCATTACCTAAGCCATGCATTTTGGTGAAACGAACCAACATAATAAACTGCTCCTAACGATCCTTAGGTAAAAGCTGCTCGCCTCTGATAAGATCAGCTACCGATTCACGCTTACGGATCAGATGATACTGACTGTCATCAACCATCACTTCAGCAGGACGCCCGCGACTATTGTAATTGGACGCCATCACAAAACCGTACGCACCGGCTGAACAAACAGCTAACAGGTCTGAAGGCTCTAAGTTTAACTGACGATCTTTACCTAAGAAGTCACCAGTTTCACATACAGGTCCAACTAAATCCCAGGCTTTGGTTTCACCGCCATCACGTAGCATCACCGGAATAATTTCCTGATAAGCGCTATACAATGCAGGGCGGATAAGGTCATTCATCGCACCATCAATAATGGCGAAGTTTTTCTCACCGGTGCATTTTAAAAACTCAACGCGCGTCAACATCACACCCGCATTCGCAGCAATGGAACGACCCGGCTCAAAAATCAGTTCAAGATCACGCTCACCTAATTTTTCTAGCACGGCAGCAATGTATTCCTGCGGCGTAGGCGGTACTTCATCGGTGTAACACACACCTAAACCACCACCTAAATCTAGATGTTTAATTGCGATACCCTGCTCTGCCAAAGTATCCACAAGAACAAGAACGCGATCCATGGCATCGAGGAAAGGCGCAACCTCTGTTAGCTGACTGCCAATATGGCAATCCATACCAACAACATCAACACTCTTCATGTCAGCAGCACGTTGATAAATACGCACAGCGTCATCAATATCAATACCAAACTTATTCTCTTTTAAGCCTGTTGATATATAAGGGTGTGTGCCCGCATCCACATCGGGATTAACACGGAAAGAGATTGCAGCGACTTTACCTTCTGATTCAGCAACAGCATTAACACGCTCAAGCTCTGACTCTGATTCAATGTTAAAGCATCGAATACCCGCATCTAAAGCTTGGACAATCTCATGCGGCTGTTTGCCTACACCAGAGAAAACAACTTTTGAGGCGTCTCCACCTGCACGCAAAACACGCTCTAACTCACCGGCAGATACAATATCGAAACCTGCACCTAAGCGAGCCAATACATTAAGCACTGCGATATTAGAGTTAGCCTTAACCGCGTAACAAACTAAATCATTGCGGCCTTCCAACGCTTCTGCATAAGCGAGATAAACACGCTCGATCGCATCACGGGAATAAACGTAAGTTGGGGTACCGTGCTCTTCTGCGATCCGCGTCAAAGCTACTTCTTCACAGCAAAGCTGCTCATTTCTATACTCAAATGTGTCCATCAAACTTCTCTTAAATTCTACTTACTTCTGCTGTGTTTTTTTCTCTGCCTGGTCATCAGGCAAGTACAGAGGCCCTTTTTGACCACAACCGCCTAAGATTAAAAGGCTTAACAACGTGACTATTCCAATACATTTTGTCTGTGTTTTCACAGCAGGTATCCCCAAATAAACAACCGAATATACCGATTATACCTGTAACCCGAAAATTTCATAAAACGTTTTCCAAATTACTGTAAAAACCTTATATCTACCAATAAATACGGACTTTTTTATAAGATAAACAGGAAAATTCCGCGTTAATGATAACCATTCTTCGGCTTTTCTTCAGAGCTTGATATACTCTTGCGCCTATTATCAAGTTTTAGTGACCGGAGTAAGGTATGACAGAAAGCGAATTTAACGATCTGGTT
The DNA here is from genome assembly GCA_002435145.1 of Neptuniibacter sp. UBA6509. GTDB lineage: Bacteria > Pseudomonadota > Gammaproteobacteria > Pseudomonadales > Balneatricaceae > Neptuniibacter. The sequence goes on along the minus strand of DJLT01000119.1, from coordinate 12,339 downwards.
GACCAAACTTTAGAACAGATTGAAGAAGTTTTAGATGATGCAGAAACCGATATTGATGTGCAATTAGGCGGCGGCATCCTAACAATTATCTGTGAAAACCATTCTCAAATTATCTTCACTCGCCAAGCACCCGTACAACAACTTTGGCTGGCGACAAAAAGCGGTGGTTTCCACTTCGACTATGACAATGAACAATCCTGCTGGATCCGTGATAGCAACGGCGATCGTCTCGATCAGTTTCTAAGCCAAGCTTATACAGAGCAAGCGGGTGAGACACTCGAATTCGATCTTACAGGTGCCTAAAATGTCTTTTGAAAATGCTCTACAACGCCATTTTGATACCTTCAATCAACTTCAATTAGTGCGTGAAGACACAGAACAATTAGCCGACCAAATTGAAGCTTCGTTGAAGCAGGGTGGCAAACTCATTTTTATGGGGAATGGGGGTAGTGCAGCTGATAGCCAACATTTAGCGGCTGAATTTGTTGTGCGTTATAAAGCTGAACGTCACCCGCTAGCAGCAATTTCGCTTACTGTGGATACATCTATACTCACCGCTCACAGTAACGACTATAGCTTTGATTCTGTTTTTACACGTCAAATCCAAGCCCTTGCAAAACCTGAAGACCTTATTATCGGTATTTCAACGTCAGGCAACAGCGGCAATATTATTGATGCTATAGAAGCGGCAAAAGATATTGGTTGTAAAACATGGGCTTGGACAGGCTCTAAAGGCGGCAAGCTAAATGATATCGCAGATCATTTAATCCGAATCCCTTCGGATGAAACCGCACGTATTCAAGAAGCCCACATTTTTGTCGGCCATTGGTTATGCGAGGAGATGGATCGTCGCACGACACAAGCATAAATCACTCAAGATTATTTATGCAGATCTCATCAGTCAGGGTGTAAAGCTTTTCTAAAGCACCCTGATTCTTCAATACAAACTCATACCCTGCCTGCCCCTGTTCAACTCTACTATCCTGATCACCCAGTAAACGCTTAAACTCGGTTAGAAGCGCATCAGAGTTTTCAACAACGGATAAACCACCCGCTTGCTGAAGAGAATCACAGATCAATTGAAAGTTATAAAAATGCGCACCCATGATGACCGGTTTTTTCATTACCGCAGGTTCTAACGGGTTATGCCCACCGCGCTCAATCAGGCTTCCACCAACAAAAGCCATATCCGCTGCCGCTAACAGCTTCATCAATTCACCCATAGTATCACCGAGATACACTTGAGTTTTCTCATTCGGCTGCTGACCTAAACTCCTACGAGCACATTTCAGTTTATTCTCTTTGATAAGTTCTGCTACATCATCAAAACGTTCAGGATGGCGAGGAACAATCACCAGAAGCAAACTGGGGTCTGACTCAAGCAATTTATTAAATACCAATAACAGTTCAGACTCTTCCCCTTCATGGGTACTCGCAGCAATAATGACCTTTCTAGATTCACCCCATAACTGACGCAGCGCATAAGCTAAACGCTCACTACCTTCCGGTGCTTTTACATCAAATTTGATCGACCCGGTTACAGTCATTGCCTTTTTAGGCAGCCCTAAATCTAAAAAACGCTGACCATCAGTCCCATTCTGAACAGCCACTTGATTTATCTTCTGTAGCATAGGAGTGGCTAATGATTTTAAGCGTTTATAACCTTTGGCAGAACGTTGGGACAAACGCGCATTAGCAACAAGAATAGGGACTTGCTTGCGACTACAGCTGTGAATTAAGTTTGGCCAAAGTTCTGTCTCGACGATGACACAACCACGTGGATTCACTTTCTCTATAAAACGGCTAAGTGCACAAGGGATATCATAAGGACAGTAATAGTGGGTTACAGAGTCACCGAACGTCGCCCTTACCCGCTCAGCCCCCGTCACCGTCATAGTCGTCATAACAATAGGCACATTTGGGTGACGCGCTTGAATCAATTTTATCAAAGGGACAATCGCTAAAGTCTCACCGACCGAAACCGCATGAATCCAAATGGGCTTAGCATTAAACACCTTATCAGACAGCGAGAAACCTAAACGCTCACGCCAACGCAGACGATAAGCCGGCGCTTTGATACCTCGCCACCATAATTTGCATAAAATGATGGGAACCAACATATAAAACACTAACGTATAAATAAAACGAGCCATAGGAGCTAAAACTACTTGATCACTTATAAGAACGGGAAAGTATACCATGCTTATTTTCAGCTCCCCTAGTCACAGGAATAGCCCACGCCTATAATGCGGTCTATGAAAACTCTTAAATTAGATCTTATTATCATTGGCGGCGGCATCGCAGGCTTATGGACATTAAACCGTGCGGTCGAAGCTGGTTTCAATGCCATTCTCCTTGAAAAAGACAGCTTAGGTGGCGGACAGTCTGTTCGCTCCCAAGGCATCATTCACGGTGGAACCAAATATGCTTTAAGCGGTGTATTAACCCAAGCGTCCAATACAATCAAAGAGATGCCACAACGCTGGCGTGATTGTTTAGCAGGCCAAGGTGAAATCGATCTAACAAGTGTAAATATACTTTCTGAAGCGCATTACATGTGGTCAAAGGGCTCTTTAGGTTCACGCATGACCACTTTCTTTGCCACTAAGGCATTTACTGGCAGAGTAGAAGAGGTCTCCTCTAAAGATAGGCCTGAAGTATTCAGCCATAAGAAATTTAAAGGCTCCCTCTATCGTTTGAATGAGCTTGTTCTGGATGTTCCTTCTGTCGTTGATGCACTGCGAAATCCACTTGAAGACCGTATTTATAAAGCAGACATCAACACTGCGAAGATAGAGATGGAAGGAGACCAAATCAAAGCAGTCTCTTTTGGTGATGAACAGTTACGTTTGGAACCACAACATATCGTACTCACTTCCGGTGAAGGTTTTGAGCCTTTAGCGGACAAACTCAATATTAAGCAACCAGAGATGCAGCGCCGCCCTTTACATATGGTCATGGTTAAACATCAGCACAACCTCCCCATGTTTGCCCACTGCATAGGCGCGGGCAGCAAACCTGTCGCCACGATTACGACCCACCCTTGTCAAGATGGAGGCCAAGTATGGTATCTCGGTGGCAATGTGGCAGAAACTGGATTGGAAAGATCAGAAGAGCAACAGATCACGTTTGCAAAAAAAGAGCTAACAGCGTTACTGCCTTGGGTCGATCTATCGGACGCACAATGGGCTAGCTTTCATATCAACCGCGCAGAACCCAAACAGTCCTCTCTAACACGACCTGATGCAGCTTTTGCGCAAAAGGTAGGAAACTGCATTGTCGCTTGGCCAACAAAGCTTGCCTTATCACCTGATTTAGCCGATCAAGTACTTCCCTTATGCGGCACGCCAAGTTCAACAACCGAAACGCAGCATTTAGATTTACTCAATTCGTTGCCAAAACCTGAAACAGCCCAACCCATCTGGGAGACAAGCTTTTGATAAAACGTCAATTAGCAGACACAGGAGTAGCTATCTCTCCTTTAGGTCTTGGCACCGTTAAACTGGGCAGAAATAAAGGCGTAAAATATCCAACCGATTTTGAAATCCCTGATGATCCAGCAGCACTAGACCTTCTTGCTCTAGCAAAAGAGCTAGGGATCAACCTAATAGATACCGCCCCTGCTTATGGTAATAGTGAAGAACGCTTAGGCCCTCTACTCCAGGGGCAGCGGCACGACTGGGTGATCTGTTCAAAAGTAGGCGAGGAGTTCGATAACATCAGCGGCGATTCCAGCTTCAACTTTACCCCTGAACATGTACAGTTCAGCGTTGAACGCAGTTTACAGCGATTACAAACAGATTATATTGATATGCTACTCGTTCATTCGGACGGCAATGATATCGGTATCATCCAACAGTATGGCATTTTGGACGTTTTAGAAGAGCTTAAACAAGCAGGAAAGATCCGCGCTACTGGAATGTCCACTAAAACAGTCGACGGTGGTTTATTAGCATTAGAAAAATCAGACTGCGCGATGGTCACTTATAATCTGAATCATCGAGAGGAAGAAGCCGTGTTGGATTATGCAGCCCAGCACAACAAGGGAGTTCTACTTAAGAAAGCCCTCGCTTCAGGTCATATTTGCCAAGACCAATCAATCGATCCCATAAAAGCGAGTTTCGACTTTATCTATAGTCACCCAGGAGTTACTTCAGCCATTATCGGTACAATTAACCCACAGCATCTAAGAAGTAATGTACGTGCAGCAGAGAAAGCCATTAAGCAACAATGGCTTTCTCAATGAAAACCCTTATTCGTTATCGCTTTGGATCTTCTCAACTATCGCCGTTGTAGAGCAGTTATCAAGGAAAGAAAGGACTCTAACCTCTCCCCCATAGCTGCTAACAAATTCACCACCGACAACACCGTCAATACCGTAATCACCACCCTTAACTAGCACATCGGGACGAACCTGTTCTAAGAGGCGTTCTGGGGTATCTTCATCAAAATATAGAACCCAATCAACCGCCTCTAGGCCAGACAATACCGCCATACGACGCTCAACTGGATTTATAGGGCGACCAGGACCTTTAAGTCGACTCACCGATTCATCGCTATTAATCGCTAACACTAAGCGATCCCCTTGAGCACGGGCTTGCTCTAGATACCCAACGTGACCCGCATGCAAGATATCAAAACAACCATTTGTAAAAACAATGGATTCACCCGCAGCTCTCGCATCGGCTAATGAGATAAGTAATTGCTCTTCCGATACAACACCTTTCTCCGCACCCTGCTCTTTACTCACGGCACGTCGCAGCTCTGGCGCACTGATTGCCGCAGTTCCCAATTTACCCACCACAATACTCGCGGCAATGTTGGAAAGGGCAACAGCGTTAGGAAGATCTTCACCCGCAGCTAACGCAGCGGCTAAGGTTGAGATTACTGTATCTCCAGCGCCTGTGACATCAAAAACTTCTCGCGCTCTCGCTGGAAAATGCAGCTCATCTTTATCAACCCTAATTAGGGTCATACCTTGCTCGCTTCGTGTCACTAAAAGAGCATCTAATTCCAGTTCTTTTGTTAAATCTTTACCACGGCGCACTAACTCTTCTTCTGTTTTACACGGACCTACTATCGCTTCAAATTCAGACAAGTTAGGCGTTAACAGTGTCGCGCCTCGATAACGCGCAAAATCACTACCTTTCGGGTCGACCATAATGGCGACATTTTGAGCCTTTGCTTGCTGAATCAATCTCTGACAATCAGACAGTGTTCCTTTGCCGTAATCAGATAGCACAATCACGCCGACATTAGATAAGAGAGGATCAGTTGCCTCAGCTATTTGATCTGCATAATCATTAGAAAATGGCTCTTCAAAATCTAAACGTATCAACTGCTGATGACGGCTAATAACACGTAATTTAGTGATAGTCGGCTCGCCGGACGTTTTAGAAAAAGCGCAGTTCACACGGGCAGACTGAAGCTGTTTTTCTAACGCAGCTCCGGCTTCATCTTCACCTACCAGACCAACCAGAGAGACTCCCGCACCTAAAGCGGTGACATTCAACGCCACATTAGCCGCACCGCCAGGACGATCTTCATGCTGCTCGACTTTTACAACCGGAACAGGCGCTTCGGGAGAAATACGAGACGTAGGCCCTTGCCAATAACGATCTAGCATCAGGTCACCTACCACTAACACCTGTGCTTTATCAAAACGTGGCATATGGATTTTCATTCAACTTCTCCGCGACTCATATTATCAGTCATTTTCAGTAAACTGTTTCTGGTACAAACCTGCATAAATATTCCCTTGAGTTAGCAACTCAGTATGAGTTCCTTTCTCAACAATCTCACCACGATCCATAACAACGATCTGATCCGCGGATTCAATGGTCGATAAGCGATGCGCGATCACTAGGGTAGTTCGGTCTTTCATTACATTTTCTAATGCAGCCTGAATATGGCGCTCTGATTCAGTATCAAGTGCAGAGGTAGCTTCATCAAGAATAAGGACTGGAGCATTTTTTAAGATGGCGCGTGCTATTGCTATACGCTGACGCTGCCCACCAGATAATTTAGTGCCTTTTTCACCCACCTGGGTATCCAAACCATCACTTAAATGATTAACAAATTCCATAACATGCGCAGCTTCTGCTGCATGAATAACAGCTTCATCACTCACATCAGGCATCGCGCCGTATGCAATATTATCGCGAATAGAGCCATCAAACAGGACAACATTCTGAGTCACCAACGCTATTTGTGAACGTAGAGAGGTCAATTCATATTCGGATAATTCATGACCATTTAACAGAATACTTCCTGACGTAGGCTCATAAAAACGAGGGAGTAAATTAGCCAATGTAGACTTACCACTGCCAGATTTACCCACAAACGCAACCGTTTGACCTGGAGATATCGTTAAATTTAGATTTTTAAGTATCGGCTTATTTTGAATATACGAAAAGCACAGGTCTTGCAGTTCAATACAACCCTCTTCCTGCTTAGCAATCAACTGGCCCGTATCAGACTCGACAATCTCATCAATCAATTCAAAAATACTTTGAGCCGCTGCAATGCCCCTCTGAATAGCCCCATTCACTTCAGTGAGTGAGCGTAACGGTTTAGCAATCAAGCCCGCCGCCGTAATAAATGCAATAAACTGCCCAGCACTCATACCTGTACTCATTAATGGATGAAGTGCCAAAAAAATCAATAAAGCTAAAGCGCTCGATACTATTATTTGAACGATCGGCACACTTAACGCTTCAGTAAGCGCCATTTTTAAGCTTTGACGTAAGTTTTGCCCACTGGCATCAGCAAACCGCTCACGCTCTTTATCACCACCACCAAACACGCGTACAACTTGTACACCTTGCACATTTTCCGAAGCAACATGGGTCACTTCGCCCATAGAATCCTGTATACGATGCCCTAAACGACGAAAACGTTTAGATGCCATCGCCACAACCAATGCAATTAGCGGTGATACAGCGGCAAAAACGAGCGTTAACTGCCAATTCAAATACAGTAAATAACCAAGCAATCCAACAACTGTCATCCCTTCTCGTACACTAATTTTCAGCGAGTCAGTTGCTGCAGTTGTTACCTGCTCAACGTTATAAGATATTTTAGAAAGGATATGACCGGAAGCGTGGTTATGAAAATAGTCCAGCGGTATAAGTAACAGTTTTTCAAACATTACTATTCTTAATTGATGAACAATATTTCTGGCCACATACGCCGTGAAAAAGTTACCCATAAAGGTGCCAATTCCACGAGCTATAGCAATCCCCATTAACGCGAGAGGACCAAAAATATAAGCATCTTCTTTCTGCTGGCCAATCGCATCAACCAAGTATTCCATTAAGGCTGCGAAACCGGTTTGCGTACTGGCATAAAGAATAAAACCAATAATCCCCAGCGTAAAAGGAAGCCAGTAAGGACGAACATAAGTCAAAAGACGAAAATAAATTTTCATCCCTGCACCTTTCTCTTGGACCCGCTCGGACATGGTAATCTATCTTAATTTCAAATAATTAAACGCCATTATAACCTGACGGCGTGATGAGCCCAACCTCCTAACCGTGGATCAGAGAAACAAGTACTAAACAACGTATAGCAACGCAAAGATAGAACCTTAATATCTAGGTTCCCTAGCTGAGGATTAAGTACACGGGTATAATCCCCTTATGTTGATAGAGATATAACTGACCGTGAAAAAAACTAACTCCTTTTTAGCACCAAAATATTGGCCAACCTGGCTGGTTATTTTACTGCTACGCTTATTAGCCTTACTTCCCTTTAAGCTCGGTTTAGCATTCGGTCGTTTGATAGGTATTACTCTGTACTATCTACTGCCTAAGCGCCGACACATCACCGAGGTAAATTGTTCACTTTGCTTTCCAGAGCTAACACAAGAAGAACAAGTCACGTTTGTTAGAGATGTCTTCAAAAACAACAGCATTGGTTTGATCGAAGCGGCATGGTCATATTGGGGTAATAAACAAGCCCTTCAAGAGCGTACCGAGTACTTAGGCTTTGAATTACTGGACGAGGCTTTATCTCAAGGACGTGGAGTCATTTTACTCGGTGCCCATTACTCCCATTTAGACTTGGGCGGCATGCTCTTTTCAAGATATGGAGCACCACTTATTTCTATGTACCGACAACACAACAACCCACTTATGGAAAAAGCCATTTGTGAAGGACGCGCATCGTTCAGCACTCCCGTGGAGCGCAAAAAACTACGAGAAGTCATACGCCAGCTCAGAAAAAACCATGTTATCTGGTATGGACCCGACCAAGACATGGGCCACAAAACATCAGTATTCGTTCCCTTCTTCGGCCAAACAGCCGCAACTGTTACTGCAACAACAAGAATGGTTAAGTTAAACAATTCCCCTATTCTTTCCATGCAGCAGCGTCGAAAGGAAGATGATTCTGGCTATATTATAGAGATCGTGCCAGTAGAGAATTTCCCCAGCGGAGATGAAACAAAAGACGCACATCTCATGAATCTAGCCATTGAAGCTGGAGTCAGAAAAGCACCAACACAATATATGTGGGTTCACAAACGCTTCAAAACCCAACAAGATGGTCATACCAGCCCATACCAAAAAGCCTCTAAGCAATAGGATAATCAATGAAAATGCCTTTTAAGATCATACTCGCCAATCGATTGCTTAAGCTCACTGGAGCCCTGATAAAAGCATTCTCTTTTCTTTTCCACTTTGTATTCCCGAAGAAAAGATTCACTATCCCCAAACAAAGTGACCCTTTAATAAAATCTAAGAAAAGCACCAAGATTCCCAAAATCATTTGGCAAACAAATTATACAAATAGCGTCAGTTTTCCGGTGTATTGCAACTACTTATGTAATCGTCTGATTTCACCCGATTTTGAATATCGATATGTAAGCACCGAAGATCGCCTAGAATTTATCAAGGAACACGCACCCAAAGAGATCTCAGAAGCGTATGAAAAGCTAACAGACGGAGCCGCTCAGGCTGATCTATGGCGCATGATCACCCTTAATTATCACGGCGGCATTTATATGGATATTGATGCCCATGCGGTATGGCCAATTTCTAAAATGATCAATGAAGATGATGAAGAGGTGTTTCTTTTAAACAAAGAACATTACACCAATTACTTCATTGCTAGCACTAAAAACAACCGTTTCTTAGAAAAAACCATTGAAATAATTATTAGCAATATCCAGAACAAAAACATTGGACGCGGAGTTTATGACCTAACCGGACCTGCTGTCTTCAACGATGCGATTGGCGAAGAGCAAGTCAATCATCGATATTATAAAATCACTTGTATCCAAGGTAGCTTCACCAATGAGCACTTCCAATATATAGATAAACCAAGAGGCAAGTGGACTCACGCAAAAAAAGAAGACCTGCTAAAAGACTAAAGCAACTCAGTGAAAGTAAGCATTTACTCACCAAGAAATTATTTTCAGGGATATGCACATGAATACTCGAATCTTGCAACTATGCTTATCCCCAAATCTTGGCGGCTTAGAATTATACATGCAGCGCTTGAGCCTATTCCTTCATTCGCATGCTCAAACGCACCTTTGTATAGCTGAACATAGCAAGCTTGATGCTGCGTTCTGTGAATTCCCTGCGATCCCAAAACTTCAGCTACGAAAACACGCCTGGAAAAATATATTTAAAAATGCAAAGCGCCTGGCAAACTATATCGATACAAATAAGATCGATGTAGTACATATGCATTGGACTAAGGATCTTCCCTTATGTGTCTTTGCAAAGCACTTAAGTCAACGTAAGCCAAAGCTTATACAAAGCAGACATATGAACATGACACGCTTTAAAAGCGACTTTTACCACCGTCATCTTTATAAAAACATTGACCTTATGATTGCGGTAACTGAGCAAGTTAAGCAGCAAATAACCCGCTTTGTTCCTGATGAAATTTGCCCCCCAGTTAAAGTATCTTATATTGGCGCACCTAAGTACAAACAGCTCAGTAAAGACGCTATTCAAGCACTGCGTCAACAGTATAACCTTGATAATAACTTTGTAATTGCACTCGCCGGCAGGATTGAACCAGCTAAAGGGCAAGCCCTTTTAGTTGAGGCTTTAGAAATATTAGATAAGCCAAATGTTAAAATCATGCTAATTGGTGATGCGATGGAGGAGGAGTATCTTCAACAATTCAAAAGCAGCATTGATATCAAAGGGTTGACCTCTCAAGCCGTTTTCACTGGTTTTGTTAACAATGTTCAGGATCTAATGGCTATAAGCGATTGCGTAGTACTCGCCACAGATAAAGAGACATTTGGTATGGTGCTTATTGAAGCAATGCATACTGGTACAGCTGTTTTGGCAAGCAACTCTGGAGGCCCTTTAGAAATAATAACACCAAATGAAGATGGGCTTCTTTTTAATAGTGGAGATGCTGCAGATTTAGCTGCTCAGCTGGCATGCTATATTGAAAATGAAGCGATTAGACAGCAACTAGCACATGAAGGGAAAGCCAAAGCTCTATCAAAGTTTGAAAGCAACCAACAATTCTCCGAACTCTTAACTCATGTAAAGCAATGCACAAAATAAGTTACACATTGAGATAAAACAAATTGCATCAACTTAAGCAATAATCCTAATCGAAATTACATCTGTAAAAAAAGCACTTTTCCCTATAGAATAACGGCGCCTTTTTCGGATGATCAGGCTACCTTTTTCTAGCTAAGTGCAGATTTATACCTAAATAACACGTGTCAAGCTAAGCCCTTCCAGCAAGCTTAATAGTAAAATTTATTGAGAACCAAATGCTCGCGTACATACAAAAAATGGATACATTTGACTGGGCAAAATTCTACTTAACGACTGTAACTTGTTGTTTCATAATTTTTTCGGTCACATTCCTTAATAGCTATAACATTTTTTCGGCGCTATTAGTCTGTTCTTATGTTTTCTTTCTTAGCCCTAAAGTCCGTCAAAACATCCGACTAAGCAATATCGAAAAAGCTCTGATTTGTATTATGTTCTGCTATATAGCATCTTTTTTTATGGAAGTAATTCTTTATGATGCAAAAATACGCATATTAGATAAACCTGCAAAAGTTCTCTTATTAATCCCCCTAATACCAATGCTAAATGCAGTCAAAATTAATTATAGATATCTCATAGCCGCATTTATCATTAGCTCAGGGTTACTTTTTTGCTTAGCGGGATATGAAAAACTTATTCTTAGACAATTAAGACCTGGTAGCTTAATTAACGCCATTCAATTTAGTGCGATAGCTATCGCAATTGCCTCAGCGGCAATCGCACTTGTCGCTACATTTATACAACACTATCAAAAGAAAAGTTTCTATCTAATTCTATTAGTATTCATCGCTGCTAGCGGTTTATGGGCTGGAATTCTTAGTCAGAGCAGAGGAAGCATCATAGCTATACCCGTTACTATCTTCTTAATTGGCTTACTTTATTTCCCTAAATTCAATTTAAACAAAACTAAAACAACGCTAGCTATTAGTATCACGCTAATACTTAGCACTACAATAATTTACAATAGCCCCGTAATGAAGCGCTTTCAACATTTCACAGACAATCTAATTGCCTATAGTGAAGGCGATACAACCAGAAACTCTACGAGCATTCGCTTAAACCTCTGGAAAGTTGCTTTAGAAGCAGGGCTCTCAGCTCCGATCGTTGGTGTAGGACATAAACAATTAGTTGCTTATAAAAAACAACAAATCGAGCATGGTAATTACGGTAAAGAATTATTCCGTTATGATAACTCCCATAGCAGCTATGCCAATGCCTTTGCCCGCAGAGGATTAATCGGCTTAATCGCCGTAGTACTATTCCTAGGCTTCCCTATCTACTACGGTATTAAATATTGGCGCCGAGAGCCCCAAAAGATAGCACCCTATACCGTAGGATTAACAGTATTTGGCAGTGTGTTTTTCATTTCAAATATAACCCAAGAAGTAATATTCCTTAATACGGGTATCATCATGTATACAGGCTTATTAGTCATACTAACAAGCCTATTATCGGAGCGAATCAAAACAACAAAGAGCGAAGAAGCTAGGGGGTAGTTTCTTCACGGACGCTATGAAGGAAGATCTTTATAGATAGATCAATCAAACCACATAGATAGGACTATCTGAAATGGTACTATCTCGAACGTCAAGTTGAAGACCCAACTTATCTACTACTTTCAATCCGTCTGAATCCATCCCTCTTCTATACATATACTCTGACAATGAAAGTTCACTTTCATTACTCCAGAGCACTAAAACATCTTTAGCCAAAACACGATCGAAGCAAGATAGCTCATAGACATTATCTTGCTTAAGGTAACGGCGAACTTCGACATTGCCTAAGAGCGCTGTCATAGTTTTGA
>DJLT01000128.1 GCA_002435145.1 Neptuniibacter sp. UBA6509 | reverse complement strand
GGGCTTAAATGTGGTTGCGGGAGCTGGTTGCCAACGCTGTCTAAGCTGCTGGTCAATGCCCTTGATATTGCCTCTAAGCCACCACATATCAGCGCGTTACTATCTAGCTTAGAGGGAGCCCACGCTTCACAGGGCGCGGAGTATAACGGCGAAAGCCCCATTTTGACAAGTGGAGGGGCTTGAAATGGTCGATAAAACGCCAAAAACCAAGTATCCACCTCCATTTTCCATGAGATTTACCGAGGAAGAGCGCAAGGCGCTGGAGACGGCTGCGGCTGGCAGACCGCTCGCGGCTTACATTCGCTGGCTGATCTTCAAAGAAGATATGCCTGAAATGCCCAAAAAGCGCACGCGTGGCGAAACTGCTGATATTGATCAAAAGGCCATCGCCAAGCTAATTGGGGCGCTCGGCCAATCCCGCATCAGCGCCAATATTAACCAGCTCGCCAAGGCGGCTAATTCTGGTTCTCTCCCTGTCAATCATGACGTTGTGGAATCACTCAATGAGTCCGTTACGGCCATTCAGTGGATGCGCGACACCCTAATCAAGGCACTGGGGCTCAAGCCTCAAAGTGAACCAGAAAAGGAGGATAAAGATGATCCTCAAGGGTAATCAACGCGCTGGCGGTCGCCAAATGGCGCTTCACCTGCTCAACGGGGAGCAAAATGAGCACGTCAATGTGCATGAGGTGAGCGGCTTTATGGCGCAAGATGTTCTCGGCGCATTGAATGAAGCCTATGCGCTATCCAAGGGAACCAAGTGTAAGCAATTCATGTATTCCCTGAGCCTGAACCCGCCTCAGGATGAAAAGGTCGATATTGAGACCTTTGAAAAAACGCTGGAGCGCGTGGAGCAAAAGCTGGGGCTGCAAGGTCAGCCCCGCGTGGTGGTCTTCCATGAAAAGGAAGGCCGCCGCCATGCGCACTGCGTTTGGAGCCGTATCAATACGGACGAGATGAAGGCGGTCAATATCTCGCACCCAAAACTAAAGCTCAATGACCTTTCAAAATCACTGTATTTCGAACATGGCTGGAAGCTGCCTGAAGGATTCAAAGACAAAACCAAGAAAAACCCACTGAATTTCACCCGCGCCGAATGGCAGCAAGCGCAGCGTGTTGGCCGTAAAGCATCAGACATAAAAAGTGAGCTTCAGGAGTGCTGGGCAATATCCGACACCAAAACCAGCTTCGAGCATGCTCTTCGCGAAAAAGGCTACTTTTTAGCCAAAGGCGATAAGCGCGGTTTTGTGGCTTTAGATGTATATGGCGAAGTGTATTCACTCACGCGCCAGCTTGGGCAAAAAGCCAAAGCCCTAGAAGCGCGCCTTGGCAGTGCCAAGGACTTGCCATCAGTGCAGGAAGTGAAAAACGGCATACAAGGCCAGCTTTCAAAGCTGTTTGATTCTTACAAAGAAGAATTGCGCAGCGTACACAATGAAAAGCTCAAACCTCTGCTAGCAGATAAGGCCAAACTAACCAATGAACACCGCTCGGTACGCGCCAGCCTTAAGGAATATCAGCAAAAACGCTGGCAAGCTGAAGAATTGAAGCGTTCCGCCAGAATCCGCAAAGGCTTTAAGGGCATTTGGGACAAGCTCAATGGCCGCTACTGGAAAACCCGAAAACGCAATGAACAAGAAGCATGGCAAGCACATTTGCGTGATCGTAAACAGCAAGAAGAACTGATTCAAAAGCAGTTAACCGAGCGCCAGAACTTGCAAACGCAAATCCAATTGCTGCGCGACACCCAAGAAAAAGAACGCCAAGCGCTGGTACGCGATCTTAATCATGTTGCCAAACATGAAGAAAAGTCAAAACACGCTGAACGCTCGAAAACGAATACGCAAAGCAGAAATACTCAAAATACACATGCACCAAACCGTCAAAACAAGCGTGATGACGATAAAGGCATGGATTTTGAGCCTGAGATATAAGAAAGGACAATGGCATGGCTTGTGATAAATGCGAACATTGCGGAAACCGCTACCACTGGAGCCATGCCTTTTCAAAATTTGGCTACGATGACGGCGACGGAAAAATTGGAACATCTGAAGTCGCTGAGCTACTTGAAAGCGAAGGTTATGAAGTGTGTTACGGGCGCTGGCTTGCGCACAACACGCTCATTTTTTCTATCAAAAAAGACGGCATGGAATTCATGCCGCGCAATAATTCCGCAATTAGGATCGGCTATGACGATCCGACGATTTACTTGCCTGAAGATATTCAGGCGATACTAAACAGCAAAATGCCGTTTTTGGGCGTTTTTCCTTATTAGCGCGGCGATCAAAAAACAACAGGGCTACTGTCACTTTTTAAATTCAGAGAATTACGCATTGCGCGCAGTTCTTCGGATTTCGTTGGAGCAAAATATTCTACGCCTCTAACGTAAAGCTCTACCATTCTTTGTGATGACTCGCGCACCTTTCCAGTATCTGCATGATCGTCCAAAAATTCTAACGCAGCTTTATATAGCTGATAGGGAGCCGGTTCTTCTGAAGAATATTTTTCAACATAAGGGCTAAAAACTTGGGCAAAATCATTTTTATAATCAAGGTGATCGGGCATTTCGCCTCGTAAAGATAGACTGTCTTTGTTGTACCATTCATCGATATATATGGCTGTATCGTGAGATATATCATGCAAATGATTAAATGCGGTGACGGCTCGATACGAAATCATATAGTCGGTAACATCGGCATCTTTCATCAGGTCTAGCGAGGCGTCATCGCTTCTTAACTCGCTATATAGCTCAGAAGAGCCCGAACTATCTACCGCTGTCCCATGTTCTTGCACACAATACTCTTGATTGAACCGCTCCATGGGTTGCCCATGAGCCACCTCATGAACAAGTATATTAGCTTTAAATGTATTTCTTAGCTTCTCAGTAAGCTCTAAGTCGAATTCAGGTATGCCTGTAGTTTTGCTTATTAAATCATCAATTGTCTGGTCTTTATCAGGCATAAAAATCATACAATCGCCATGCGAAGCATGAAGGCTTGCCATGTCGCCATACACGCTCGGCAAAGCTCTTAATGGCTCGACTATTGCCCATAGAAAATCAAAGTTCTTTGCATTATTAGTAAATAAAAGTGCTGACAAATGGAGAGCAGAAAGGTGGCCGTGCTCGTGATAAACCCGCATGCCATCGGTTTTCATTCCCTCTACTATTTCCAGAGGAATATCATTTTCTTGCATATATTCCTCTAATGGTGAGGAAACAAGATCAGGCAAATTCAAAAGCGCAACTTCAAACGCAACGGTTAATCCAATAGCAGCTTGAGCGCCCCTTTTAAGTGTCTTCCGAACCAATCATTTAACTTTCTCTTTCTTATAGATTTTCTTACCATCGGATTTGCATTTATGCAAATTTGTGGTGTCTTTTGCAGTTAGCCGCCAAGCCCCAAGCTTGGCGGCGCAATTTTTATCGGTCAAAACAAATCGAGCTGCACGTCATCAGGATTTTTAACACCAAACAAACACCGCGCGGCTTTAATGGTGGCGTCTCCCTGAAATATAGGCGCTTCAGATGAAGGGATGAATATTTCCCATGCCGCCCATACTTTTAAGCCCGCGCCTTCGTAATGAAGGCGTATGCTATTGCTGCAACCTGAACCGCCGCAAATACCTAATTCATAACGAACCGCTTTTGCCATGTCGGCATCATTTAGACCTGTTGCCGCTCTGGCGCTCCATCTATCCAGCGCACCGCCTGTGCAGGTTAAAGCCCGTTTTAGTGATTTCTGTTTTTCTTCGTTTGTTAAATCACGCATTTTAAATTCCCTTTCCGCATGAAGGGAACCGCCTTAGCGGTTCCAAAATACATGCACTTCCTGATAGCCTGTTTCGATAGTGAAAATATCGCCGCTCATTTCCATGTCGCGCCCCATGCGCTCATAGTCGATATAAAATTCTAAATGGCTGGGCACTTCGCTTGTTTCTTCTGTGATCTCCTGCGCGCAATCTGAGAGGCTTGCATACTCGCCTTGATAATCCTCCTCCATGGCTTTCTGAGCTTCTTCAAGCGTTGAAAAATGGCTGATCAATTCGGCGGCTATCTCGCCATGCTCTTCAATAAAACAGGCTACTTCGTGCGCACTTTCTATCCCTTCATACTCTGACAGGCGATAACTGCCGTAACCTTCAAAGTCGTGAATGGCGTATTCCTCTGCATCCTCTACAGGGCTGGATTCCAACATACTGTTTATTTGGTCTTGAATGTCGTCAATGTCTGCCGTTGCATCAATCCAAACGCCATGCAAATAACCGCTGTTATACGCTGCCAAACATGCCACATAAATTCTGATTTCTTCGCTCATTGCTTTTCTCCTTAATCTTAAAAACACATCCCCTTTTGGGGTTGAAAACCCCAGACAAAGGAGCGAGAGAAGCGAGCGTAAGATCACATGTTTTGGCGTAATCCAGACAGGGGGAACCGCCCGTCCTGCACAAGCCCAGTCTTTTTGGGCGCGGAAGGAAGGGGGATGTCTTGATGGAGACAAGTTGTGTGATATTTTGACGTTTACCCAAAAGGGGCACGTAATTATTGAATCAAGCGAACACGATCAGTGATCTCGCGTTATTGAACTTTCAGCCTAGCGCAGCGAAAACTTTCGACGCCTTTTAAAGCAGTCGAGCTTTAGCACTGTACGTCGTCAGAGTATTTTGGACACGGTGCCTAAAAAAACAAGGTGTGCTTTTGGCTCGTTGGTTTAATTTTAAGCAGCCTTTTGCTGCCAATACAATTTTTTTCTTAAATCCATAGTTTTTGCCTTAATATTGCGGCGCTGCTGCAAGATGGTTTCACCTCGCCCCAGCCACACATCTTCGGGCGTTAGATTGTTCAAGCTTTCATGATATCTCCTCGTATTGTAGTGGTTAATAAATTCACCAATGCGGCTTTCTAACTCGCTTGGCAGGTAGTAATTTTCTAGAAGTATTTTGTCCTTCATCGTGCGATGCCACCGCTCGATCTTGCCTTGGGTCATGGGATGATAGGGCTTTCCACGGGTGTGCGTCATACCGTTTTCAGCGAGCCAGCCCTTAAGCTCTCCGCTAATATAGCATGGCCCGTTATCGCTCAACAGGCGCGGCCTGTGCTTGCGACTTAGACCTGCGGCTTTGAGGCCATCCTTGAGTGTCGCAGCCACATCCGAGGCCGCCATACCAGTGCATAGCCGCCAGCTCACGATATAGCGGCTATAATCATCAATCACGGTCGATAGATAATACCAGCCCCATCCTGTGACCTTCAGATAGGTAAAGTCTGTCTGCCAAAGCTGGTTGATTGCCGTTGTAGGCTGATCAAACTTGTCCTTCGCCTTCATCACGATCCATGCCGGAGAAGTCAGGAGATCCTGGTCTTTCAAAATGCGGTAGACCGTAGCCTCAGACACGAAGTAACCTTGGCTTTCCGTGAAACGGATAGCCAACTCACGCGGTGATAACTCGGGTTCGTTAAGAGCCAGATCAACCAGAGCTTTGCGCTGTCCATCAGGTACTTTGTTCCACACAGATGTGGGGCGGGGCTTTTGATCCGCCAGTGCCTCATAACCGCCCGATAAGTAACGATCATACCAGTTATAGAAGGTTGAGCGCGAAATACCGAGCTTCTCACATGTACGGCGGATGCCAAGTGCGCTCTCCTCAACGGTGCGAATGATCTCGTATTTAGATGCAGGGGAATATCTCATATACCGTCCTCCCCAGCCAGATGACCGCTTTTTTTAAGAAGGCGGTGCTCAAGGATTTCTTCAGCCAAAGCCTCCTTCAGTTCGGAGTTTTGTTTGCGCAGCTCCTTAACCTCGCTGGTGCTCGCCTCGCGCATAGTGTCGCCTTCAAGGCGTTTCTTGCCAGCTTCCAGAAACTCACGGCTCCAGCGGTAGTACAGGTTCTGATGGATGCCTTCTTGGCGGCAGAGCTCAGCGACACTCTCCTCACCGCGAATGCCGGCCAGAACAATGCGGATCTTTTCCTCGCTATTGAATTTACGCCGCGTCTGGCGCTTCACATTACGGACGATAGCATCTGCTTCCGCCTTATGGGTTTTAGGACTTTGTTTTTTGCTCATCTTCGACTCCTTCGTCGTCTTCGATAAGCCAAAAACATCACCTTAGCAATCAAGCGCTAACTGTCCAACATGTGCTGACGGGGTACAGTTTCGCGGTGATGGATGCGGAACTGATTGGTGACGATATATTGGTTATTGGTGAGATTTTCGAAGTCAATTAAACGAACAGGCACATGGCGGTTATTCTCGCCGAAAGGCATAGTTTTCTCGCCTGTCAGCCACAAGAAGAATTCTTCATTGGCCTTTACCAGACCGATCTGATTGACCGAAATTAAAATAGCGCGGAGTTTGTAGATGACCTCATCAGCTAGTTCAGGCTTGGCTTGAATTTCTGGGTTAAGACGCAGTAACGCCTCTTTTATCTGCGGCTCAACGAGCACTTCATTAACACCACGGCCAAGTTGCTCCGAGCTTTGATATTGCCACTCGGCGCTATAAGGCTGCAAAGGTGTCTCAGCGACTTTACTCTGATTGAGATTCAAACCCGCCAATTGATTGACAATGTAATGCTCTACGCTATTTAATTCCGTAAACCCCATTTTAAAACACCTGATTGACCAGTTTCAGCAGCAAGGCTTTCCCCTCACACACTTTTGTGTTAACACTGTTTTCTGCAAACTCAATCCGAAAAACCTGTGACATCAGATGCTTTTGAAATTCTAAATCTGGTGTTGGTATTAACAACCTCTTCAAGTTGTTTGCGTTGATATTCGATTGACTCACACCTGGCGTTCGGTATTTTCTTATTTTTGAGAGACCAATAGGGGAGTTCATGTAAAAGTTAAGGTACTCAGGAAGCAGTTTACTTTTGTCGGTAACAATGCGAATCAAATAAGAAGCAAATGAGAACCTCTTTTCCTCATTAAATATGCATGTTTTTCCTACTAATTCATAACTATTGGTTCTGTTAAATAAGATGTCGCCTTGATTCAAGATGAAATCGTCAAGGTTATTGTAGTTTTCAGCAACAAACTTCAAATCATTTATATCTAGAACCCCATTCTGTAAGTTATTCATTCTAAGCACAGGAATATCGCCAGAATTTTCTAAGCTCTCAGAAATACCATATTGGAATCTGGTAGCTAGTTCACCTAATTTATGGACCGGAAAATTAGACTTTTTACGCCCAAACTCACCCAGAGAATCTACAGGAGTGTAAATAGCGCTATTGAAAAAGCTTGTTTTCCGCCGACCTAAAGAAGCCCTCAACTCAATATCTGCCTGAATACTAAGATCAATGCCTTGCAATAGATCCAAAATATCTTTTTGCTTAGACAATGGCGGCAACAGAAATTCATAACCAGATAGATCCTTCCAATTTACATATGGATTCACTGAGCCTTTTGAGTTTTGAATCGAATGCAGAGAGAACCCCTCTGACAGCATGACAAAAGGCAATAGTCTCTTATCAATTCGTTTTTCATTTGCTTTAACAACAAACGTCGTGTTTGACGTAATACCGTCAAACGGCGCAACTACAACCTTTCGTAAATATGTTCGTCTTGAACCATATAAAATATCCCCCTCTTCAAACTTTCGGATAAATGCTGGCCCAAGATACTCGTCTTTTAGCTCTCCCCATTCTCGCAAATGTAAGTCTTCTGAATACATATGCTCGCCCTTTACATAGCGAGTTAGATCGGTATTTTCGCGATCAACAGTCCCTTTTTGTTGAATTGCCACATCTCCAAACTTTACCAACTCCCAATCAGAACGGTCAATCTCAAGATCACCTGAAGTTTGCTCTAGCATTGCTTGCACTATATGCACTCCTTTAATAGGGCATTCATCGAATCTTTTAGAGCATCGCTTGCGGTGATCCAATTTCTCAACGATTCTTGAAAATCAAGTTTACTCCCTGAGTTATCACACTTGACGTAAAAATTAACATTCATGTTTCCGTTCAACTCCATAATTTCATTTAAGCTGGCAACCTTAGCGAAATGAGGAATGTCGATGAAATCTCTATATGCCTGATATAGTCTGTCGATATGGTTACCCGATAGAAAAGCTTGGCCTTTATTGTTTACAACATCATCCTTGCCGTTAATAAAGAGCACTTTGCCTTTTCTTTGATCAGGCTTGTTGGTATTTCCCACCAAGATCATCGCTTCCATCGGTGAGTTGTAAAACAAATTCGCCCCTATTCCAATAACCGCTTCTATATGATCTGTTTCTAGCATTTTTCGGCGCATCTCTGCTTCTGCATCTCGAAATAGAATTCCATGAGGCCACAGAATTGCGTACCTTCCGTTTACTTTATCTAGACTCTTATGGATGTGCTGTTGGAAGGCATAGTCTGCGCACCCTTGTGGCGGCGCACCCCAAAGGTTACGGCCATAAGGATCACTTTCGAACAGTTTCCTATCCCAGGATTTAATTGAATATGGTGGATTTGCAAGAATGACATTGAACTTCTTGAGCTGATCATTTTCCAGAAAGCCAGGGTTAGTTAAAGTATCTCCTCGAATGATTGAGAATTCTTCAATTCCGTGCATAAACATATTCATGCGGGCGATAGCTGAAGTTATTAGGTTTACCTCTTGTCCGAATAATTTTAGTGTTCTGTATTCTTTAGCTTCTTCTTTCAAATGCAGGGCACAATTCTAAAGCAAGCCACCAGAACCACAAGTAGGATCATAAACTGACTCTCCTGGCTGCGGGTCCATGATCATGGTCATTAGCTTTACTACGGTTCGATTTGTATAGAACTCGGCGGCTGTATGACCGCTATCGTCTGCAAATTCCTTTATGAGGTATTCGTAGGCATTGCCCAGTTTATCGTCAGGCACGTTGCTAAGATTCAGCTTGTGCTGGGAAAAATGCTCAATCAGATTAGTGAGCATCGCATCAGACAAGCGATCTTTGTTTGTCCAACTTGCATCACCGAAAATGCCTTCTAGCGTATCTGGGTTCGCTTTCTCAATAGCTCGCATAGCATTTTGTAAGGTGAGGCCAACGTTCACCGTTGTTTCACGCACGTCTTTCCAATGTGCACCTTCTGGAATTTGGAAGTGGTGGTTTTCGGCAAACGATGCGTATTCCATGTCGCCATCGGACTCTGCTAATGCATTTTCAAATTCTTCATCGTAAACATCGGAGATACGCTTAAAGAAAAGCAGTGGGAAAATATATTGCTTGTAATCACCAGCGTCGATGGTACCGCGCAAAGTCGTTGCCGCGCCCCACAGATAATTTTCCAATGATTTTTGATCTAGCTCTTTTGCTGACATTAGATAAAACGCTCCAACACTGATTTAAAATCCCTTTCCGCTTTCAAACTTGCTTCCCACGCTGCTTTTAATTCGGTCTCGGCTTGTTCAACACTGAGCAAATCGTCTTCAACTATTTTCTCTACATATAAAGGAATATTAAGATTAAAATCGTTTTCCTGAATATCCTTAACACATACAATTTTCGTATGATTTTCTACATCTCTATAATCACTTACCCAATCATGTATTTGCTTAACGTGTAAGGGTTCTAAATGATTCTGGGCACGCCCTACCCGGAACAGCTCTGATGCATCTACAAAAAGTACTTTTCCTTTTTTATTGACCTCTTTGTTTTGCTTAATCACCACAATGCATGTTGCCAAAGGGCTACCATAGAAAATGTTAGGCCCCAAACCAATCACAGCTTCTAGCAAATCATGCTCTATCAAATACCTCCTAATTCTCGCTTCCGCATTCGGTCTAAAAATTGCTCCGTGAGGAAGAACCACGGTCATTCTTCCCGTGCTATTCATTGATTTGACCATATGCTGAACCCAGGCTAAATCACCGTTACCTTTTGGGGGAATACCCGATACACCTCGCCCATAGGGATCATTAGCCCAATTCTCGGCACCCCAATCTTTGAGGGAGAATGGTGGGTTTGCTATGACACAGTCGAATGTTTGAAGACCATCAGCTTCGAAGAATGCTGGGTCTCTTAGAGTATCGCCACGCAGTATTTTGAAATCTTCAATACCGTGCAGGAACATGTTCATACGTGCAATTGAGCTGGATGTTAGGTTCTTTTCTTGTCCGTAGAGCTTCAGGGTACGGTAGTCTTCATTATTATGTTTGAGGTGATCAACGCACTCCAACAGCATTCCGCCTGTTCCGCAGGCAGGGTCGTAAATTGTTTCGCCTTCATGGGGATCAAGAATCAAGCCTAGTAGATGCACTACGGATCGCGGGGTGTAGAACTCTCCGGCCTTTTTATTGGTTAGGTCTGCAAAGTGTTTTATTAAATACTCATAGGCGTTACCCAGTATGTCAGGATTCGCGTTTTCTCTGCCCAATGTGTGTTGCGAAAAGTGCTCAATCAGGTTGATTAACAGGCTATCGGATAACTTATTTTTGTTACTCCATTGGGCATCACCGAATATGCCGTAGAGAAATTCTTGGTTCGCTTTTTCGATTCCGCGCAAAGCATGTTCAATGGCTTGGCCAACGTTGGTGGTTGTTTCGCGAACATCACGCCAATGGCAGCCCTCTGGAATCTCAAAGCGATGCATCTCGGGTAAGGAGGCGTATTCGGTATCGCCATCGGATTCCGCCAAGGCGGTTTGGTATTCTTCATCATATACATCCGACACACGTTTGAAGAATAACAAGGGAAAGATGTAGACCTTGAAATCCGAGGCATCTACTGGCCCTTTGAGAATCCAGGCTGCCTTCGAAAGGTATTGCTCTAGCTGTGATAAGGTTAATTTTTCACCTTGCATCTATTTTGTTTTTCCTATTTCCACGCGCTCAATTACGAACTTTTATTCTCAGATTTCTGTTCTTCAATCCAGCGATCAATATCTTCTCGCTTGAATCGCCAGCTACCACCCACTTTGAAACCGGGCAATTTGCCCGCAGCGGCCAATTTGTAGGCTGTCTTTTCAGCGAGCTTTAAGTACGCCGCGACCTCTTTCAAGGTCAAAATTTCATCAGTCATAGCATATTCTGCCCTCATAACCATAGGGGAGAATATGGGAAAATAGAGGAATCTACAACCAAAGATATTTATGCTGGCGCAGTTATATACATACGCATCCAAGGTCGCACCTTGGTCGTCCTCCACTGGCGAAACAGTGGTCGAGGTTAAGCGTCGAAACGCTTACGGCATCCAATCCGCGCAGGGTTGGTTGAGGGAGTTCATGAGGGGCTATGACATGCCCCTTTGATTGATGGGAAGTCCATGAAGGGAGAGCTAACTTCTCCATTCTGGTTGATGGGGATGCAAGGGGAGAGCAAAATCTTGCCCTTGCCCATGGGGTTCTTAGGGGTAGCTCGGAGGCTCCCATAAGTGGTGATCGAACGGCCAATCGTTCGCTGGTGCAGCATACCAATCACTATTGATTGCGCACCTGATAAGCTCTTGCCAGAGAATGATAATTCGACGCTTAGAGCGCCGCCTGAGGATAGAACGGACGGGGCAACTTCCTTCTCAAGATAGGTGCGGGGAGGGAAAAATCTCCGATTTTGTACTACACGCACACATCTTGCGGTCATCGTAAAGCCGCGCCAATAGCGGAACTTTTAATAGGTAAGGCTGAATTGCAGCAATTTATTCCTATTAACTCTTGTCTCATCTTCACGATGACGGTGTTGCTGAGGCCTGCCCCAAGGGCAGAAGTTTACTTTTTAATGCTTCGCACCCAATACCTGTTTACCGACTGCCGATATCGATTACAAGCGCGATGTTGAATCATCATCGAGGCCGTCGGATGATCGATGGCATTGCCATCAGGTCATATAGGGTGGGCTTGGCGGCCAGTCAGTTTTCCGTGGTGCTCTGCGCTACTTGCTATGCAAATCGGGAAAACTGGCTGGGGGCTTTTAGGGCTTTGAGATTTGGCTCACCTCAAAATGAGCACAATAAGCGAATTTTGGCACAACACAATAAGCGAACAGCAGCACATAAAAAAAGCAATACATATGTTTCTTTATATAGTTGAATCGCCCCGATCACTAAAAAGAAACTTATATGTTGCCAAAATTACAAAAAGAAACTAATATGTTTCTTATAGGTAAATAGCAACATATGAGTTTCATCATGGATTCATTATTAGAACAAATCAAAAAACGCCGTATCGCGCTAGAACTCAAGCAGCACGATATGATGCTGCGTGTTGGTATATCGCGCCAGCAATATCAGCGCTTGGAATCCAAGGGCAACCCTCGGCTTGATACTCTAGAGCTAGTCGCTAAGGGGCTAAAAAGTGAGTTGCTGCTAATACCACAAGAAAAATTGAATGCTGTGCTGGCGGTACTGGCCGACGATAACCCGTCATCAACTGGGGCACCAACCAAGCAAAGCAAGACGGGAAGAGAACAAAGTGACCCACTGGCCGATGATCCATGGCAGGGTTTGCTGGGAGAGAATGAATGAGCACAGATAGCAATGATGAAGTAAATGTTCTACAGCTCTCAATTCATGGCGTGCTGATCGGCTATCTCGCAGGGTTTAATAATGGCCGCAATGTCTTGAGCATTGCAGACTCATTTAAAAACGATCCTGATCGTCCGACATTCAGCCTGATTACTCATCCCGCGTTTCCGAATGTGGCTAAGCTCATGGCTGCGCCATGGGCACGAAATCAACGGCTGCATCCAGTACTTTCAAACTTGTTACCAGAGGGGTCATTACGTGAGCTGATCGCACAAGGCCTGAAAGTGCATGTAGATAATGAATTTCACATTTTCTCGTATCTTGGCGAAGATTTGCCGGGGGCAATCGAAGCCATGCCAATGGAGCCTGAAGATGTTCCCGTCCTTTTATTAGAGAGTGTCCTGAGTACGCACGGAAAGGCTAAGGCGGTTAAGTTCGATAAGGTCACCCAAGAAAACAAGTTTTCCTTGGCTGGCGTGCAAATGAAATTTTCCATGAAGGAAAAGGATGGGCGCTATAACTTATCAAAGGGTGACGTGCTGGGTGACTGGATCATCAAAACGCCTTCAACCAAGCACAAGTTTGTGCCACTGAACGAATATACCGCCATGTCGCTGGCGGGGCTCGTTGGCGTTGATATTCCTGAGATCAAATTGGTTGAGCTGAATCAGCTAGACAATCTGCCACAAATTAACTTACCCGATGAAAAGCAGGCCTTTGCCATCAAGCGATTTGATCGTGAAGACAATCAACGTATTCACATGGAAGACTTCGCACAAATTCTGGTGAAGTACCCGCACGAAAAATATACTTCGGCTAATTACGAGAATATCGGCAAAGTCATTTATGACTTTTCTGGCGACGGCCTTGCCGACGCTCAACAGTTCGCAAGGCGATTGCTGGTGAATATTCTCTTGGCCAATGGCGATGCACATCTCAAGAACTGGAGCTTTCTATATCCCGATAAGATTACGCCACGGCTGTCTCCTGCCTACGACATCGTTACAACCAATGTATATATCGAAAACGAAACCCAGTACGCGCTCAATCTCGGTAAAACCAAAGAATGGTATACCGTCACCGTGGCGCATTTTCAGTCGTGGGCAGATAAGTCGGGTATTCCGTGGCGAGCGATCAAACCTCATTTAGATGACACAATGACAAAAGCGAGAGAGTTATGGCCTGAGGCTCTGAAAGCGTTACCGATGGACGAAGCGCACAAAGATACGCTCAGAGAACATTGGGTAAAACTTCATGATGAATTCAAAATTAATGCCATAAAGTAAGCCTGTTTTAAGAGTAAGCAGTGTATCAAACGCCGGAAAATTCAGAAGGAACAAAATCTTGTGTTTCTTCGGAGAAGAATTTTTTGAACTAACAAAACCATTAAAAAGGACCGAACAATGAATATGAATCAGGTGATGCTACCCGTTTCAAACATGGATGAAGCAACAGATTTTTATAGGCGAATGGGGTTCCTACAAATAGTAGATACTCCTCATTATGCTAGATTCGAATGCCCTGAAGGGCAGTCAACATTTTCTCTTTTTCTTGAAAAGAAGAAATGTCTAAATGGTAGTGTCATATACTTTGAGAATCACGAAATAGATAAATTGGTATCTGATCTCAAAGAACAAGGGTTCAAATTTGATCAAGAGCCGATGGATATGGAATATCTATGGAGAGAAGCAATATTACATGACCCATCAGGTAATAAGATAAAACTATATTGGGCTGGTGCCAATCGTCTAAATCCACCCTGGAGGGTAGAGCGAGGCGAATAAACGTGCAACCACTTACATCGCCTCACCTTAGTTTTTACACATGTATAGCTGATAGTCGAAATCGAACAAATTGCTGGCCACCGATTAAATAGTTTCCATCTTCGACAAAACCAAATCGAGTGATGGCTTTCGAGTTTGGCCTATCAATCGGTAAGAGCGCTGTTATTGACTCCAGCTTCCAATCAACAAACGCAATATTTTTGATCTTATCAAATACCTTTCTTCCATAGCCCCAAAAGTCAGGGTGGAGCACTAAGGCAAAATCTATCTCTCCGTTTTCGGGCTGCAACCCTCCCCATCCAGCAAAATTGTTATTAACTAATACAATCCAAGGGCCAATCCCATATTCTTCCCAGAGTTGCTTTTTCGACCTTAAAAATTCTCGGCAATTCTCCTCCGAAAAAGCGCCCTCCAGTAATGGCAGGTGCTTGCCTACTAAAGGGTTATTCATTAAATCAATGAGCTGTTTTTCGTACATTTCACTGAGATGAACAAATGTAATTTCTCCCACAAATTAGCTCCTTTCGTAACTTCTTCTCTCACTCATTTTTACATTTCGAAAGACTGCTGACAGGAGGTGACAGCAGTGCTCTGTTAATCTTTCGGCGCGTTTATTTATCATCCAAACCCTAACTTAAGGATATCTTTATGTATACACTTTATGGCTTTCCATTCTCACAGCACAGTCGACGTGTGGTTTCTCTATTAGAAGAGACTGGCTTAGAATACGAATTTAAAAACGTCGACATGATGAATGGTGAGCATATGTCACCAACATATTTGGAGATCAATCCAAATCATCAGGTTCCCACGTTAATTGCCGATAATGTTAAGATTCACGAGTCAAATGCGATATTACGCTATCTTTGTAGCAAGCATGACTTGGAGGCTTGGTACCCTCAGGATGCAGATCAGCGAGCGGCTGTAGATCAGTGGCTGGACTGGATTCAATGCCGTTTATCTCCCGCTGTTCTCGGTATTGTGCTTAACAAAGTATTTATGGGAGAGGACGCTGATCAAGATGCTATCAAGCAAGGGCAAGAAAAAATGGTAGAGTTGTCGCCTCTGCTAGAGAAAACCTTTGCTGATTCGCAGTTTCTTTGCGGCGCAAGGCCGACCATCGCCGATCTTGCGCTTGTCTCTAATATATTTCATCTGGGTTTAGCAGACGAACTTCCCACAGGGGAAAGCACTGGAAGGTGGTACAAGGCCATGCTAGAAATGGATGGCGTTAAAAAGTCATTACCAGAAATGTGAAAAGAGCCTTATGTCAGCGACAAGACGACTTTTTAGTATTATTCAGACCTTGCGATCGGCCAAGCGGCCGATCACTGCGCAACAATTATGTGAGCAGCTGGAGGTCTCGTTACGCACTATCTATCGAGATATTGCAGAGCTTCAGGCTCAGAACATCCCAATAGAGGGGGAGGCAGGCATTGGTTACATTTTGAGAGATGGCTACGACATGCCTCCTTTGATGCTTACGTTAGATGAGCTGGAGGCTGCGCTTTTAGGGGCTCAATGGGTTGCCGAGCGTGGTGATGAGAAACTCTCGATCGGCGCGAGAAGCTTGGTTGAAAAGCTAAACGATGTCGTACCTCAGCACCTAAAAAAAGTCGCTGATTCTTTGGTTGTTGTAGCCCCCTGCCTTACGCCTATCATCTCCGATACGATAGACTCCGAGGTTTTGCGTGAAGCAATGCGCTCGCGAAAGAAAGTCAAAATAGAATATACAGATGGAGCTGGCAAGGTTAGCCAGCGAACTATTTGGCCTTTTATGCTTGCCTATTTCGAAACGGTTAAACTCGCTGTCGCATGGTGCGAAAAACGAGAAGGATTCAGGCACTTTCGCACGGACAGAATAGTGGATATGGAGGTTTTAGAGGAACAGTTTCCTGCTACAACCCAACAGCTTAAGCAGGACTGGTGGGAACAGGAAAAAGAAAAGCCACGTGTTTACGCAAAAGATAGCCTAAGTTAGCAGCAAAATTAAAACTCTAATCTCGATCAGCCAACGCATCATAAGCGCTAACTTCCTTGTAAAAAACTCATTAAAATCTATTGACCTATCTACTGCTTTACAGTTTAAGGTGCTTACAGTCACTTCCTAGAAGGTATAACTCTCTGTATACAATATCAGAACTTGCAAGCAAAGTTGGATTATCAAGAACCACTCTTCTTTACTATGAAAAGATTAGGTTGATCTCTGGCGACAGACAACCGAATGGCTATCGAGTATATACCGAGAAAGATTTACAGCGAATCTTGTTGATCCAAAAATTGCAATCTGGTGGTTTGACACTGAAGGAGTGTAAAGCATGCCTTGAGGAAAAAGTTGATAAAGCGCTATTGCTGGAGCGTTTAACAGCACTTGATAAAGAGATTGAGCAAAAACAGCAGTCTAAAAAGTTGCTTGTGGCCTTAATCGGTGAAGGTGACACCAAAGCGTGGCACGAAGACTTAAATAAGCGGGCACCTGATGCTCATTTAGAGTGGTTATTAACTCAGGGTTTTAGCGATAAAGAAGCTCTACAACTGAAGTGGTTATCAAAGAATATGAACGAACACGACTTATATATGAATGATTTCATGAAGATTTTTGAAACACTAGAGCGATGGGGGCCAGGTAGTGAGGAAGATACCAAAAAAGCATTACTCGCTGTACCAAAATTGCCAGAATCCATTCTGGAGATAGGTTGCGGTAAAGGGCTTTCTACTGAAGTATTGGCAAAATGTAGTAACGCAGAGATTACAGCCTTGGACAATGAGCAATCAGCTCTTGATAGGCTGGAGCAGCGCTTTGCGCAACAATGTCTGGTTGACCAACTCAACACGGTTTGTGCAAGCATGACGAAGCTACCTTTTCCAAAAAACAGTTTTGACCTTCTATGGGCGGAAGGAAGTGCCTATGTAATCGGAATAGAAAATGCATTGGCGCAATGGCGTTCTGTAATTAAAAAGCACGGGTATTTAATGCTCAGCGATATGGTCTGGCGAACATCGACTCCGAGCTGTGAGTCAATTGAGTTTTGGGAACAAGAATATCCGGATATTCAACTGGTTCAGACCAGAATTAATCAAATGAAAAAAGCCGGTTATCAGGTTATTGATCACTTCCCACAAAGCGAAAGCGCATGGCTAAACTACTATACGCCATTGGGGAAGCGACTAAGCGAGCTAGAAGAGGATTTGGCAGATAGCTCCGCATTCAAAGATGTACAAAATGAGGTGAAGATTTGCACTCAATTTGGTCATGAGTTTGGCTATCACATGTTCATTCTAGAAAAATTCAATTCTTAATCCCGTATTTGTGTTTTCGACGCTTAGACATCTAAGCGTCGTAACGCCTCAAAATCCTACCTTTTTGACTGAGTAAGCTAGCGTTGCGTTTCATTTAACGGCACATTGTCTTGACATTAATAGTAGATCGGTCTAATAATAAATAACAAAAGTCGAACTACTCATCTGTCTTATCGACTTTTTCGACCACAACGTAATGACCGTGAGGCTAAGGAAATGAAAAAATTAGAGGGCAAGGTAGCCGTAGTAACAGGCGGGAATAGCGGTATTGGTTTTTCGGTAGCAAAGATGTTTTCTGATCATGGCGCTAAGGTCGTTATATTTGGTCGCGATGCAGAGTCCCTGAAGGACGCAGACATAGCTCTTGCTGGGGAAAGCATGTTTATAAAAGGCGATGTCTGTTCTCAGGATGACCTAGAGACATTGTTTCGGAAAACACGGAACCACTTCGGCACCATCGACATTGTTGTCGCTAACGCGGGAGGAGCCATAATGCAGCCATTTCTGGAGGTTACAGAAGAAGACTTTAATTATCAGAGTGATGTTAATTTCAAAGGCGTATTTTTTACGCTTCAAAAGGCGGTTCCATGTATGAACGATAGTGGAGCGGCCATTATCGTATCATCAAGTGCTAACTGCCGAGCTGTACCGGGCATGAGTGTCTACGGCTCAGCCAAAGCTGCTGTAAGAGCACTTGCCCGAACTTTAACCCAGGAGCTCGCACCTCGAAAAATACGTGTAAATGTTCTTACTCCTGGCCCAGTCATGACAGCGGCGTACAGTCGAACGGGTCTGTCAGAGGAAGAGATCGCCGATTTTCAGGCACTGCAAGCGTCCCAGATCCCGCTTAAGCGAATTGGACAGCCAGACGAAATAGCAGCAGCTGCACTATTTCTCGCTTCATCGGACTCTTCTTTTGTGGCTGGGGCTGAACTGGTTGCTGACGGTGGCATGACACAGATCTGACATTAGGATTATCGATACTTTCCCAATTTAACCTGACAAATGATGATCAAAACAGATGGCTAGAACACGAGATATAAAAAACTACGACGACGCAAAAACGCGCTTACTTGACACAGGAATGTCACTAATACGCTCTGAAAGCTTCTCAGGTATTGGCATTAATGACGTCCTTAAAAAAAGCGGCGTACCGCGAGGTTCTTTTTACCACTATTTCAAAAGTAAAGAGGCGTTCGGTCTAGAAGTAGCCCAGTACTATCATGGCTTGCAAATAGAGGGCGCAAACCAGGTATTAAATGATCAAACCCTCACTCCTATAGCTCGCCTGGAAGCTTTCTTTAGAGGCGCTAGCGAAGAATTTAAAACTCGCAATTACGCAGAAGGTTGCTTGATGTGCAACCTATCAACTGAGTTAGCAGACACAAATGATGAGTTTCAGAAAATACTCAAAAAACATTGGGCGGAGCTCTCGTCGGAAGTTGCAGACTGTTTAGCGCATATTCAGCTTGGTGATATTGGTTTAGGCCACCTGACAAATATAGAAGCTGCGGATTGGCTTATGAACGCTTGGAGTGGCGCATTGGTGCGCATGAAAGCGGAGCGTAGCGAAGCCCCACTGCAACTCTTTGAAAAAACCATATTTAACATTAAGAAAGGAACACGCAAATGAGTAAGAACATATTAATCACCGGAGCAAGCCGAGGAATTGGTTACTTGACAGCCAAAACACTTGCCAAAGGAGGCCACCATGTCATTGCATCTATGCGAGATATTAAAGGACATAATGCGGCTATTGCTACCGAGCTTGCTGGCTGGGCGGTAGAGCATGGTCATTCTCTGGAGGTAGTAGAACTGGATGTTACGTCCGAAGGTTCCGTAGATTCCGCGATACAAGCTTTGGAAGAACGTTTAGATATTGATGTGCTTATTAATAACGCAGGCATTATGCCTTGTGGCATCACAGAGGCTTATACGCCTGAGCAGGTTTCAGCATGCTTAGATGTAAACGTTGTCGGTGTTGCTCGCACCTGTAGAGCCGTTCTCCCGCACATGCGTGAACGAAAATCAGGGCTTCTAATCCATATAAGTTCAAGTTCCGGTCGGCTTGCGATGCCCTTCTTTGGGTTGTATTGCGCGAGCAAATGGGCACTCGAAGCTATGGCAGAATCTATGCATTATGAACTCGCCAGCTTTGGCGTGGAGTCCATAATCGTTGAGCCTGGTGGTCATGGTACTGATCTGATCCAAAGCCCTCCCGCCCCATCCGATACACGCTGCATAGAGTCATATGGTGATATCGCTAAGGCGCCAGCGAATATTGTGGACATGTTCCAAGGCGTATTTGCCCAAGGGGATAAAAGTACCGACGCACAAAATGTCGCAGACCAGCTTGCAGAACTTGTCGACATGGAAGGCGATCGGCCAATACGCACGACAGTTGGCCATAATATGGGGGTTGACCAGATCAACACGCGAGTCGCGCCAGTGCAAGCTGAGTTTATTCGTTCATTTTTACCGATGGCAGGCATAGAAGCACAGGATAACAGATTGTTTGTTTCGGCAACGATCACCTTAAAACCTGAATACTACGACGAAGGCTTAGCCGCCCTTGAATCTATTATTCCTCAAACACTCAATGAGCCGGGCTGCCATGTATTTTCTCTCATGAAAAATAAAGAGGGTAATGGGGCGCTTCACCTTTTCGAATGTTTTGAAAATGAACAAGCCTTGCAGCTGCATTATGAGCAAGACTATACCAAAGCTGTTTTTGCTCAATATGAAGAGTGGTTAGAGAAACCCGTTGAAGTAACAAAGATGCTCGCATCCTCTTCGGTAACTTCGGCACAGTTTTAGTTCTCCAATGACCTTGCTATCGTCCCGCTTACCTATGTGGATTGTTAATAAAATGACTGATCGAAAAAGCAGTTTGGCATTTGTATTTATTGCAAGTCTCCTGGTATCGGGAATGGCAGCAGGTGCACAGCCAACCCCTGCCAAGGAGAGTATAGATATGAATTTGTACAAGCGAGGTTTACAGAACCTACAAAAAATCTCCCCAAGCACGGAAGGTACGCCCTTAACAAATGGCATGCCTTCCGCTCTGGCTGAGCACTTTATCAGTTTTCTTTACGGCGAAGTTTATGAATCCATAAATCTTTCGCCTAAGAATAGAGAACTGGTATTGGTGGCTGGGTTGATCGCAATGGGTGAGAAGACAACTGAGTTAAGCGTTCATATTAATGGTGCACTAAATTCGGGCTGGTCAGTTCTGGAGATGCAGGAGGTGATGCTGCAGATGTCCGTTTATTCGGGCTTGCCATCTTTTGTAAATGGAATGAATACACTAAAAGAAGTGTTAGATCAGCGTAAACAAAGAGGTATAACAGATGTAACAAGCCCACCCTTAGCCTCTAAGCAAAAAACAGAAAAATCAAGGCTAGAGATTGGCTCTAATCAGCTCGAGAAGTTGCAGGTCATAGAGGCTAAAGCGCTTCAGGACGCATATAAAGATGTTTCGCCTAACTTTGCCAAACATGTTATTGAATATGCGTTTGGCGAGATATTGTCGAGACCGACGCTAGACTACCAAACGCGAGAAATGATCACGATTGCGGCGCTCACTGCAATGGACGCAACAAACCAATTAAAGTTTCATATACAAGGTGCACTAAACCTTGGAATCCTCTCAAGAGAGATTGCCGACATTATTATTCTGGTGGGAGCCTACTCAGGCTTTCCTTCAATGGCAAACGCAACAAATGTTCTAAAGGAAGTACTCAATGAACGAAAGTAACACGACGAGAAGCACTGCCTGGTAATTCAGAGAGTGCGAATGAGAAACCGAGTAAGTCAACAATCGCCAAATACATATTTTCAGGAGTTTAACTATGCCAAATGTACTTATTGTTGGAGCAGGAACAGGTTTAAGTGCTTCGTTAGCTAGATGCTTTAGAAAGGCGGGATACTCGGTTTCTCTTGCCGCGCGCAATACTGTAAAACTCCAAGAGCTTGCCCATGAAATAGGCGCACAATTATTCACCTGTGATGTGAGCGAGAAAAGTGATGTACACACGCTATTTGAAGAATTGGATAACCACAATTTTATGCCTGATACCGTAATCTACAATGCGGGAGCATATACCAGAGGCCCTATTACCGAAATTGATACAGATATCACAAAAGAGACGTTAATGATTAATAGTTTTGGGGCCTTATTGGTAGCACAGCAAGCAGCCAAACGAATGCTTAAAAATGGACGAGGAGCGATGCTGTTTACCGGTGCCTCAGCGGGTATTAAAGGCTTCTCTCAATCGGCCCCTTTTGCGATGGGTAAATTTGCGCTTCGAGGGTTGTGTCAGAGCCTGGCAAGAGAACTCGCACCTCAAAACATACACGTTGCGCACTTTATCATTGACGGCCTTATTTACTCTGCCGACAGGGGGGCCCCTTATGATGATCCAGCAATCACGCTGAATCCTGACGAAATTGCGAAAACCTATCTTTATGTGTCAGAGCAAGAACGTAGTGCTTGGACTTGGGAGTTAGAACTCCGCACTAATACCGAGAGCTTTTGAGCTATAGGCCACACTATGACGACCCACAAATTACTTTTATTCAGCGCAATTATAGCTTGTCTATTAATCTCAAGTTGCTCATGGATTACACAAGATCATTATTTTTCAAATAATGATCCTTCATCTCCATGGAAAAGTCTATTTAGGCATGGCGTCCCATCCAACAAAACAGAGGGCTACCCAGATACATCATTAGCCATTTTAGAAAGAAGTGACGTTAAACTAGTTGTGGATGTTAGCTATCAAGAAGTGACATTTTCGGGACCCATGTTTCTGCCTATTTTCCCTCACCTTTTTTCTTCTGAATCAGACAACGAATTAATCGTTAGGGTTACGATTGATAGTGACAATGAACACGTCGTGTTGCCGCCAACTAATTGGCAGCTAACTGATCTAAACAATGATTCTACCTACACCCCAATTGATAGTTCTGAACCATCAAAAACAACAGCTACGAAATTACTATGGGCAAGGTTTCCCGTATCAGAATCATCGCTACAACGCATAGAGTTAGACTTTGGAACAGCTATGAAGAATGAGCAAGTTATAGATATTCCAAACTTACGTTTAACTCGTGATAAGGGTGATTGGCGCATCAATCATTTTTCATTTTAGATTCTCATGTAACGAACCATTAAACTGACTTGGTCGATAGCACGGCAAGCGGAGCTTCAGCCAATTGATTTAGGTGTCCTTACACTCAAAATAGCCAGACTGAATCAAGTCATCTGTTTCACTGATTCCTGGAACGATTGTTGCCCAACCTTCAGTTACAGCGTTTCTGAAAATCGATACTTCTTGATGTTCCTTAGAATAAAACCATTGACTAGCCGCCGCGAAGTTCTTGAACTTGTAAATCACCATATTTGGAAAAGTACTTCCTTCAATGGTTTTTACTGGGCTGCCGACAATAACTTCTGCTTCATATTTCTCGTCAATAGGTTTAACAAGCTCAGTGAGCTGATCAATTTTGCGGCGATCAAGTATTTTATAATTAAAGATTACATATGCTGACAAAACTAGCTCCTTTATCTTCTGCAAATTTTGATCGCAAATGCGACACATTGAAGCAGGGAGGCCCTCATAGTCGCCTAAAACCAGCGTGAGATCACTACGCTGACATTTAAGCTTGTATGTCAATGTTGGGTTGCCTTGCCTTACCCTGCAATTCTATCAAAGAGCTTAATCCTCTTTCGTAATGTTCTAGCGCCTGCCTGTTTTATTCTGTTGGCGCTAGGGTCTTCCGATATGTTATGGCTTTTTCGAAATATTCAATAAAGTTAATTTTATTCTCATATACAGCATCCGCTTGAGCTTTAGTGTCTTTGGTTATATCTAAGCCCCCTTCAGGAAGGATAAGCGGTGGAAAATCTATATCGATTTCACCAGATTTCCAAAGGGCATCGAACTCGCTACGGGATATATTGGTGAAGTCATAATTTCTTTGGCTGATTTCTGCCGTTTTGAGGATAGTTTCACCAAATTCGGCGGCAATATCTTGCCCGTTAGAACTCCTTTGCGCAGAAGCGCTACTCAAGCTCGCCTTAAAAGCTCGCGGTGTTACCTACCAGATTGTTGCTAACCATATTGGAGTTTCAGAGCAAACGATCAAGCGACTGTTTAAGGAAAAAGATTGCTCTCTTAGCCGTTTAAATGATGTGTGTGAAGCTATCGATATCTCTTTGTATGATCTACTGGATGTCGCGCGGGAATTCTCTGAGTCTATGACGAGTCTTAATGATGATCAGCAAATATGGTTAGCTATGAACCCATCACACTTTCATTTTTTGTTCTTTTTGACCTCCGGCTATGCTTTACCAGATATTCAAGAAAAGTATCAGTTAAGTGAAGCAACTCTATTTCGCTATCTAAGAGATTTAGATCGACAGAACTTTATTGAATTGTCCGCCCAAAATCAGTTTCGGCTGAAGGTGGAAGGGAAGCTCCTTATGACACTTAACGGTAAACTGAGCAAGTTGGTACGTTTTCGCAATCATGATTTCCTTGATTATGTCTTTGATTATCACGATGACGTAAACACGTGGTTTTCCAGTTCATTTCGCTTTATGTCTGCGGATACGCTAAAAGCTCTACACTCTGATATGGAAGATATAATGAAGCGTTATCGTAAAGCGGCTTACCAAGATGAAAGTATATTACCCAGAGAACGGCTGCTCCCGATAAAATGGTCAACTGTGGCTGCTTCTTTTGATATTTGCGGGGAGTGGCCACTAGAAACCTATATAAATTGACTTGGTCGGGACAGTAATTATTTGCGACTAAGTGAGTGCGGATTGTATCAGAATTAGCAGCCACACAAATGGCTCTTCGAGAATCTTTTAGCTTAGTTTTATCCGTCCCGGAGTAACGCAGGCAATTTGATGAAATTCTCTTGTCATATGCGCCTGGTCGCTATACCCGAATAGGAATGCAACCTCAGCTAGGTTCGCTTTGCTATGTGTGCGTAGAAAATCTATCGCGGCTTTAGCCCTCAAGATTCGCTGATAGTGTTTTGGTGTGATTCCTAACCATAACCTGAAATGGCGCTCAATTTGTCGTTGGCTCATATTGATTTGAGCGCTCAATGCCGCCAGCGTCTCGACTTGCCCGATCAGCTTAAGAGCCTGCTCTAGACTATCAGGAATCGTATTAACCGCTTTCAGGGTATGGGCTGCCCACTGGTAAATCGCTTTAACCCTGCTTTTATTATCTTTTTTTATGCGTAGCTCAGAATAGATCTGATAAAAGCTGTGATGATCTTGCTCGGGGGTTAACAGGGTCGGTTTATCGTAATGCTGCATCATAACACTGTAGCCAGCTGCTGGATGAAAGCGAATCCCTGCAAGCTTCGCCCCAGACGTAAAAAGCACATTACCGGCCTTGCTTTTTACGGGTAACATAATGACCCCTTCCGTTAGGGTCTCATTGTCAATAGTAACCTCTCCGGACAAATTAAAAATAACGCCACTGCCAGCATCTGCATGGAGTGTTTTCTCCAGTGGCGAAGCTTGTATTACAGAAGCCGACCACACCCCTTGTACTAATGTAGATAGCGGAGGTCTTGGCTTTGATATTAAAAGCTGAAGGCTATTTTTATACGATTTATCCAGGTTTATAGCTTCCCACCTCAGGTCGAAACGTTTTAGCAATGCGATTCCAATTATTAATTGCATTAATTGCGATGGTTAAATCCACCACGGCTTTCTCACCTAAACATTGAACGGCTTTCAGGTATTCATTATCGTTAATGGATTTACCTGACGTTAAGCGTTCGCCCCAATCCAACGCAGTTCTTTCGATTTCGGTATAAAATGGCATGTCACGCCATGCACTAAGGCCAATCATACGCTGCGAAGTCTCTCCCGCACTCGCCAGATCTTTACTATGCATGTCTATACAAAAGGCACATTGGTTAATCTGAGAGACTCTCAGTTTAACCAGCTCCCATACCTTTTTAGTAAGTGTACCAGAGTCTTCAAATTGACTTTTCAAGTAGTCTTCAAGATTCATTAGAATTTGCATTGCTTGCGGGGATGCTTCGAAATAGTTGGTCCGCGGAGTCATCTTCCTACCCTCATATAATTTGAGATGGCAGGATAGCGAATATCTTTAATCAAGTTATTGAATATTTTCGACATACGTCCTGATCCGGCAAGCTAAACTGTATCATTTGTATATGACCTTACATTGAAACTCGCCCGCAGCCACGAGGAATCCCAACGAATACGTTTTTCCTTTGGCGACAGAAATTTGGGAGAAACAACAACCGGAACACCCAGATCTAGGTGCCGAGAAAAGAGTTGAGCGTTAACCGCTCCTTTCAGCCCATTATTCAGCATAGCGGTGACCGCAACAACATCTTTACATGATGGACATTGCCAAAATGTAGCCTGCTCCGATCCTTGTTTAATCTGAATAAGAGGCGCTCTCGAAGCCACGAGCAGACTCCCACCCCTATCAGAAATATAGGTGATTCGATTGGACTGGCAGAACTCACAATCACACGCACGTAACTCATAGCCTTCGATGGAATTTGGTAACGAGAGGCTAATCTTTACATTCCCACATAGGCAGTTAGATAAATAATTTCTTGGCATGTCGCTCCTTGATTCACAAGTCGTATTTACTTGCTCATAAACCCCCAAAGTTACAACAAGTAATGTGAGTCCAGTTGCTCTTTTTCTGCCCAAATACAGCATTGATATATGTACCCTTTAGAGCACTGGATAGGTTAGTCTATTTTTTTCTTGACCATATTAGGATGCTTGTCCTAGTATGGTCAAGTAACTTTTCCAGGTACTGAACATGGCTAGTCGAACCCGAGACAAGATAATTGATATGGCAGATAATTTATTCTACCAGCAAGGTTTCGAGAATACGTCGTTTGCTGACATAGCGAATAAGGTAGGTATCTCAAGGGGAAATTTCTACCACCACTTTAAGAGTAAAGACAGCATACTTGACGCTGTTATTAAGAGGCGATTAGCAAATACCGAGAAAATGCTAACTGACTGGCATGAGTCAGAGAACTCCGCCGAGGCTCGCATCAAGTGCTTCATTAACATTTTGCTAATGAATCGCGCCAAAATAAAGCTATATGGCTGTCCTGTAGGCTCTTTAACGACGGAGTTGGGCAAGCTTTCTCACCCTTTACTGAGCGATGCGAATAAGGTATTTACATTATTTAAGCGCTGGCTGACAACACAATTTAAAGCACTGGGGTACGATGATGTAAATGCTGAAGATCTAGCTATGCAAGTGTTGGCTCGCAGCCAGGGAGCTGCGATTGTGGCAAGCGCGTTTCATGATGAGAGCTTTCTTTATAAAGAAGTCGAAGCATTCAGTCTGTGGTTAGATGATGTCAACTAACAATATATCGCAATTGATACAATATTAATTAGGGTGGAGTGATGTTTATAATTTTTTTAAAGTTTAGTGAGAATAAGGCAATGGCAGCTGAATTTATGGAAGCTCATAGCGCCTGGATTCAGCAAGGAGTGGATGACGGTATTTTTCTTGTCGTGGGCAGTTTAAAGCTCCAGGGTGGTGGCTGTATTGTTGCCCACGAAAACAATCGTGAATTATTAGAACAACGGGTAAATGACGATCCTTTTGTTCAGGAGAATATCGTTAGTGCGGAGATTATTGAATTTACCCCTTCACGTGCTAAGAAAGAATTAGATTTCCTAATCAAGTAGAGTCTCAACGAAGGAGCGTTTTATGACGAATACATTTGTTGGTGTCGATGGAAAGCAGCGTTGTTCTTGGTGCAGTGCTACAGAAGATTACATTGCCTATCATGATCATGAATGGGGCTTTCCTGTTTCTGATGATTATCGTCTATTTGAGAAAATTTGCCTGGAAGGATTTCAATCTGGGTTAAGTTGGCGAACTATTTTGACTAAGCGCGAGAGCTTTAGGAAGGCCTTCAAACAATTTGACTTTAATAAAATTGCAGAATTTTCAGATAAAGATATCGAAAGATTGTTACGTAACGAGAAAATTGTTCGCCATCGAGGAAAGATAGAAGCAACAATAAATAATGCAAAGCGCGCTAAGGCAATGGTTGAAACCGAGGGATCACTAGCGGCATTCTTTTGGCGATATGAACCAGAATTCGTTGCACAACAACCTCAAAAGGTATCTACATCTCCCGAATCTATCGCTCTTTCAAAGGAGCTGAAAAAACGTGGCTGGAAATTTGTTGGACCAACAACGGCGTACGCATTTATGCAAGCCATGGGACTGGTCAACGACCATACTGAGGAATGCTTCCACCGAAATAAAGTGATACAAGCGCGCAAAAGATTTAAGAAGCCCGTGTAGAAATTTGTAAACCCTGTTAAATGCAGAACGATTGCACAGGAAGCAGATTTAGCCTCCCAACACTTTTTCATAGCGACCTCAAAGCAGATCGACATCTATCACTC
Source organism: Neptuniibacter sp. UBA6509 (assembly GCA_002435145.1). Lineage (GTDB taxonomy): Bacteria > Pseudomonadota > Gammaproteobacteria > Pseudomonadales > Balneatricaceae > Neptuniibacter. The sequence goes on along the minus strand of DJLT01000128.1, from coordinate 4,007 downwards.
TTTCAAAATAGCTGAAAACACTCTCACTGGGAGTGTATTACTTTTGGCTGCTAACAAAGATTACGAAATCGCTCGCACGTCCGTAGCATGCAGCTGGAGAAAGGTTAGTATGGTGTTAGAGGTCACAAGGTCTTTCTTAGTAAGTTGGACAAGCTCTTCCCCAGATTATCGCACTTCAATATCCCGCCGTGACATGGAATTACAATCGTAGGAGCCAGTTCTGAAATTTTCGTTTCAACCCATGTCCTGAACAACTCACTGTCTCGCACTCCATATCTTGGAAATGTACCAAGCAGTAATGGCTCTTGAGTAAATTCGCCTACTGCTGTTGGCTGAGCGGTAAAAGCATCAGTAACAATCCAGATCACTTCGCCTTTGTTCTTAATCTGAAGCCATATTTCGCCGGTTTTCAACCCATCAGGTTCAAGTAATTCAGTATTGTCCGGCAAGTTATTTTCTAAACTTCCCAATCCTCCAAATTTCAATTTTGTTATCTTCGAAAGTCGGGGTAACGCTGTGGTCGAGCAGACGAGATTAGCGTTTGGAAAAAACCGAAAATATTCGGCAAGCCCTTTATTGTGATAATGGTTAGGGGCCAAAAGATTTGACACATCACCCAATATCGATAAGCTTTCCCGTGCAGCGTCACCTAATCCAGCGACCGGACTATATAGGAGCATACTGCGATCGCTTAAGCGATACGCTGTACATCGTAATTTTCCAGTCTGAGCCGTATAGACTCCTTTAACACCTGTGAGTGCGTGAAAAATTGGTGATTTTTCTTTCATATCAGCCTCAATATTCTTAGACATACCTATGCAGATATAGTCTGATCACAACCCAACAGATCGCATCACAAGGACTAAGTCTTCTTCTGTTTATAGTGCGTAGCAGCTTTGGCACGATTCCCACACACTTCCATACTGCACCAGCGGCGCTTTTGCGTCCGAGATATGTCTTTAAATACAAGTACACAGTCGGCCCCTTCACACTTACGTATTTTAGTAGCTGGGGTTGTGGTCAGTAAATCGGCCGTACTGGTTGCGATCTCACCCAAAATAGAAGAAAGCGTCCGGTCGACCTCTGCGGGCTTAAGGCAAAAGCCGCTATCTTCGCACTCCAGCTGTTGCACTCGTTTTCGGCGTAAGAGATAGCTATTAAATACAGACAGTGAAGCCGTTGGCGCCTCATCGCCTCGCCGAAAAGCGGTGATCAACCGCGAGATCGCCTCTCGAAGCTTATGGACTTGCTTGAGGTCTTTTTCGTCAATGTTGCTATCAAAATCGATACCAGCAGTGGCAAGCCAGCTTACTAGTTGCTCTGGCGTACTCAACAAATCAACCTGTACGCCCTGCAACACAATCCGAGTATTGACGAAGTCCAGCGCTAGATTGTTACCCACAAATTGAAACGGTAGTGTTGGCATGTTTTTCGTCCCATCCATCTGCTGCTCCTTCGGCGTGACGCCCCTTCCGATACTCAGTCGGGGTTGCTCGCAAAGGCGGCAGCCGTGCTATTAACGAGTCAAATAATACTAACCACTATATATAATGTTGACAGGTTATTCCATGCCAATTATTCTAACCTCTCTAGATACGTTAAGCAGGTTATAAATAAGAGGGGCCACACTTATGAAACATCCAGCAACTACTCCCACCCTAAACAGCAGCAACTTTAACGAAGCACGGTATGGTTACGAAACGGTCGGTGATCATCAAATCTTCTTCCGCGAAGCGGGTGACCCTGAGAACCCAGCAATCGTGTTGTTGCACGGTTTTCCCACTTCATCCCATATGTACCGCAATATTATTCGGATGCTGTCGAATAACTACTATCTCATTGCGCCCGACTACCCAGGATTTGGTGAGAGCGACTGCCCAAGCCGCGAGAGCTTCTCGTATACGTTCGACAATATCGCCGAGATCGTTAACCAGTTTTTGGAGCAACGGGGTATTAATCAATTCTCGCTGTTTATTCAGGACTATGGTGCGCCAATCGGGTTCCGCATTGCTACTGAACACCCTGAGAAGGTAAAAGCTATTATCACGCAAAACGGAAATGCCTACGAAGAGGGCATCAACCGAGAAACCTGGGAGCCGATTATTCAGTATTGGGATCGACGAAAACCTGAGCTAGAGGAGGCGATTAAAACCAACATCTTTAGTCTTGAGGGTATTAAGTGGCAATATACACACGGCACTCGTAATCCAGACGGTATTGCACCAGAGAACTGGAATGTTGATTTCATGAAAATGTCACGACCAGGACAGCACGAAATTCAGCTCGACCTGTTCTTTGACTATCAAAACAATCTAAAACTGTACCCAGTTTGGCAACAATACCTGCGTGAGCACCAGCCACCAGTGCTCGTGGTGTGGGGTGAACACGATGCATTTTTCCCTGCTCCAGGAGCGGAGGGCTACAGGCGAGACCTAAAAAATGTAGACTACCACATTCTCAATACCGGACATTTCGCGCTTGAGGAAGAAGGACCCTTCATTGCCGAAAAAATTCGCGCTTTTCTCGCACAGATTCCTGCGTATTCAAAGCCTTATAAGGGGTAAATCTAATGCGAGCCATAGTCATTAAACAGCACGGGGGTGCGGGCAGTCTTGTTATTGAGGAGAGGTCCGATCCAGAACCACAGCTCGGATATATTACAATCGAAGTAAAAGCTTTCGGGATCAATCACGCGGAAATCTATTTTCGCGAAGGCGCGTGGGGAGATGTCGCTGAGATTAGCGGTATAGAATGCGTGGGTATTGTGAGGGCCGATCCGAGCGGCGCGCTCAGGTCTGGCCAAAAAGTCCTTGCCATCGTCGGCGGTATGGGGCGTAATCTTAGTGGCAGCTATGCCGAACTAACAAACGTCCCTATCTCTAATGTTGCCGCAATTAACACGGATCTTTCTTGGGAGGCTTTCGCGGCCATTCCCGAATCCTACGCAACCGCTTGGACTTGTTTGATCGGTATTTTATCGCTAACTAAAGGCCAAAAAGTGCTCATACGCGGCGCTACTTCTGCACTCGGACAGGCCGCGGTGAACATTGCCAATCATGCCGGTGCGCAGGTTATTGCGACGACACGTAATTTTGATCGTATAGCATTGCTGAAAGAACTGGGGGCTGATCAAGCAATAATAGACCGCCCGGATCTGTCGGAACATCTCAAACAAGAGCACCCAGACGGACTAGATTCAGCTCTCGATATTGTTGGAAACACAACTGTGCTGGATTCCGCTGCAACGCTGAAACGCGGCGGACAGGTTTGTCTAGCGGGATTCCTCGGTGGAGGCGGTCCGCTGGAATTCGAGCCCGTGTTTCAACTTCCCAGTGGGCGGCTCCTTAGCGTCTTTGCCAGCGCTGTGGCGACTGGAACGCCTGATTTTCCTTTGTCGGAGATTCCGTTCCAGAACATTGTCGACCGAGCTGCCTCAGGCGTGTACAGCGCAAAACCTGTGAGGGTGTTTGAGTTCGATGAGATTCAGGATGCACATCGCTTATTGGAGTCGGGAACAGCTGGAGGCAAAATCGTTGTACGTATCTAACCGAGCTAGAAACTAATACATTGGATTAGAACTATGGAACTTGAACTCATATCTAAACGTTTGCTATTGCGACCATTAACAGAGTCTGACGTTGCTTGGTATAGCAAAATGCTGACCGATTCCGACGTTGTGCGGTACATTTTCCCTACCACGCCACTGGAGATTGACGTCATCAATAAGATGCCGCACTTCCTGAAACGGGGAGATGGTGGTCGTATTGGTATTTGGGTGATTGCCGATCGACATTCGAATAGCTGTTTGGGTTCCATTTTTCTTCTGCCATTACCGATCGAAGATAAAACCAATTGGAACCAAGCAGCAGATAGAATATCACCGGATTGTGAAATCGAGCTTGGTTATACGCTTACACAAGCCTCATGGGGGAAAGGAATTGCGACCGAGGCTGCAAATCGTCTCTTGAAATTTGTCTTTGAGGAAACCTCACTGACGGAAGTGGTCG
>DJLT01000036.1 GCA_002435145.1 Neptuniibacter sp. UBA6509 | reverse complement strand
TTAGGTGCCAGCGAAGAGATGTTGCTTGGGACATTAGATCTTGAGCATGTACTGAATGAGAAAACGGTTCGTTTTAGTCCGGGTCTATTAAGCAAAGCGGATGGCGGTGTGCTGTATGTCGATGAGGTGAACCTACTGCCGGACAACTTAGTCGATCTGTTATTAGATGTGGCGACTTCCGGTGAAAACCGGGTTGAACGCGATGGCATTAGTCACAGCCATCGTTCTGAATTTTTATTGGTGGGCACCATGAACCCTGATGAAGGGGAGTTGCGCCCACAGCTACATGATCGTTTTGGTTTATCTGTCCAGCTTGATAATCAGTATTCACCGCTTGAGCGTGTCGAGATTGTGAAGCGCCGAGAAGCGTTCGATCAAAACAGCACAGCTTTCTGTCAAGCTTATGCAGCAGAGCAAGAGTTACTGTTAACACGCATAAAAAAAGCCCGTTCAGTGATCGCCGATGTTAAGTGTGATGATCAGTTACGTTTAGTGATTGCAGAACGATGCAGTGAGGCACAAGTGGATGGTTTACGCGCAGATATTGTTTGGTATCGCGCTGCATGTGCTCATGCTGCTTTAAATCAGCGTAGCGATCTGTCTATTGAAGATATTGATGCGGTTGAAGAGTTAGTTTTGGCACATCGACGTAAGGCTGTTTCGCCAAGTCAGCAGAAAAATGATTCGCGACCACCCCAAGAGCCTCCTTCTCAAGAGCCACCTTCAGCTCCAGAGAATAAACACGGGTTTCAACGCCCGGATGACAGCCAGCGTCAGGCGCCTAAGCTAGGTGATAAGCGTCAGCAAGACCCTGAAAGCGAAGGCGAATGGGGTTCAATGCAGCCTCAGCAACAGAAAACCCTTGAAACTGTTGCACTCGATTTAGCGCAAAACAGCCAAGAAGCTCTCTTTTCGTCATCAGTTAAAACACGTTCAGTGGTCGCACCTGAATTGAGTAACCGCCCAGACTGGTTTTCCACTTTGCTCTCCAGTTTACCTAGTTGGCCGCCGAAACAGCTTAAGTTTAAAAGCCGAAGACAATCTGAAGATCTATTGCATCTGGTTTTATTGGATACATCGGCCTCTACCCTGAAGGCGGAAGGCTTTGCTCATGCCAAAGGGGCGTTATTGCAGATCTCTAATCAGGCTTATTTAGCGCGGGAACAGTTAGCCCTGTTTGGCTTTGGAAATAACCAGGTTGATACCTTACTGCCAAAATTGAGAGCCCCCAAAGAGTTGGGGAAATGGCTGGATAACCTGCCCGCGGGTGGCGGCACGCCTATGCGAGAGGTGTTTATCCAAGCCAAAACATATTTAGAAAAACTACAGCGTCAAAATCCGCAGCTGAAAATTCATAGCTATGTATTAACCGATGGCCGTAGCAGTAGTTCACTTGAAGGTATTCAGCTGCCCGGTGAATTGGTTTGGATTGATACAGAACTGAGCACAGTAAAGCGTGGCAAAGGCCAACGTTTTGCCGAAGAATTAAACGCAACATACCTATCTTTAGCAGGAGCATGTTAATGAAAACGCATCAGGAACGGATGGCGAAAAAGAAAGAAGTGATTGATAAACGTATCGCCAATGCCACCGAGGAACGTGGTGTTCTTATTCTGCTGAAAGGTAACGGTAAAGGTAAAAGTAGCTCTGCGTTTGGCACAATGGCGCGTTGTGTTGGTCATGGTAAAAAAGCGGCGGTTATTCAGTTTGTAAAAGGCCGGACCGAAACCGGTGAGTTTAAGTTGTTCCGCGATCATGAACTGATTGATTGGCATGTGATGGGACATGGCTTTACTTGGGAAACTCAAGATAAAGAGCAAGATATCGCTGCGGCACAGAAGGCTTGGGCCATTGCTGAGACACTGCTTAAGGATGACAGCTATGAGATGCTAGTGTTTGATGAGATGAGCTACATGTTCAAATACAAATATCTGGAGCTAGCACCGGTTATTGAGGCATTAAGCAACCGCCCTAAAAACCAGAATGTGATGATTACAGGCCGTGTAATGCCTGAAGAGTTAGAAGAGATCGCGGATACCATCAGTAGTATCCGAGATGAACGCCATGCATTTCGTTTAGGCGTTAAAGCACAAGCGGGCATAGAGTATTAATGACAATGACTGATTCTGTTTTCTGCCCCGCACTGTTTCTATCGGCACCCAGTTCCGGAGAAGGTAAAACGACGATCACCGCTGCATTGGCTCGTTTTTTTAAAGAGCAGGGTAAAGTGGTACGTGTATTTAAAACGGGTCCAGATTACTTAGATCCGCAAATATTGGCCCAAGCATCGGGCCAAGATGTAGAACAGTTAGATCTGTGGATGGCGGGTGAGAATTACTGTCAGCAGAAGCTTTATGAGGCTGCGAAAGAAGCAGATCTTATTTTAGTGGAAGGCGCTATGGGTATGTTTGATGGTGAGCCATCAAGCGCGGATCTGGCCGCACGTTTTAATATCCCAATCGCTATAGTGTTAAACGTGAAAGGGATGGCGCAGACGGCTGCTGCGTTAGCGATGGGTATGGCGAATTATCGTGACGATGTTTCTGTTGCCGGGTTAATCGCAAACAATTGTGGTACCGAGCGTCATGCTGAACTGATTCGTGATGCACTACCCAAAGATCTGCCTTTGTTGGCGACCTTAGCGCGGGATGAAACCATTGCCTTGCCAGAGCGACATTTAGGCTTAGTTCAGGCCGCAGAAGTTAAAGATGAACTGGAACAGCGATTCACTTTAGGTGCTGAATGGATTAAAGGCCCGCTAAAAGAGCAAAATTTGATCACACAGCTGCCAGAGCCAGTTGAGTTTTTCAGTGCCGAGCTGCCTAGCGTTGAACCGTTATTGACGGGTAAGACGATCGCGATTGCTAAAGATGCCGCGTTTAGTTTTATCTACGATGCAAATTTACGCTTGCTTGCCAAAATGGGCGCAGAGGTGACGTTTTTCTCACCTTTAGCGGATCAGGTTTTGCCTCAAGCTGATGCGCTGTGGTTGCCGGGTGGTTACCCAGAACTACATGCAAAAGCATTGTCAGAAAACAGAGCGATACAGCAGGAGATTAAGGCGTTTGCTGATGCCGGAAAGCCGGTGTTGGCTGAATGTGGTGGTTTCCTTTATTGCTTACAAGATCTAACCGATCTGGAGGATGAAACTTATCCTATGTCTGCTGTATTAGCGGGTCACGGTGCGATGCGGGGTAAGCGCGGTTGCCAAGGGATGCAAACGGCGATGTTACCCGAAGGTCCGTTGCAGGGGCATGCGCATCACCGCTCACGTAGTCATGACACGCCTGAGCCGATTGCCCATGGTAAACGTCAGCGTCATCCTGCTCCGGGTGAGGCGATCTACCGTGAAAAGGGGGTGACAGCGAGTTATCTACACCTGTTTTTTGCATCAAACCCTGAAGCGATTGCCGCGATCTTTAGCGGTCAATTTGAAACCCCTTTGAGCTAAGTATTGATATGTGGCCTGAGAGCAGCGAACAGAAACAGGAACTACGCAGCGGTTTAACCACCGGTTGCTGCGCGACTGCCTGTTGTGTGGCTGCGGCTCAAGCGTTGCTGGCTAATAAACAGCCAGACAAGGTTGAAGTGCTACTGCCGCGTGGGCAGTTGGTTGAGCTCTCAATAGAAAATTATCAGGTACTTCCTGTCGAGCATGAATGTACTTCTGATCAAGCAGTGCCACTGTCGCAGGGTATGCGTACTGCAACGATAAAAGATGCGGGTGATGATCCTGATGTGACGCATGGGGCGACCGTTTTTGTAGAGCTACGTTTAGTCGATGAGCCGGGTGTTATTTTTAAACCCGCAGAAGGTGTAGGAACGGTAACGCGTGAAGGCTTAGTGCTTGAGGTAGGTGAAGCTGCGATTAACCCAGTGCCTAGAAAAATGATGAGTGAACATCTACTCAATGCCGCAAACGTGTATGGTTATTCAGGTGGCTTTGAAGTTTCCGTCGGTGTGGAGAAAGGCGAACAGATCGCGCTTAAAACCATGAACCCGCGTTTGGGCATTCTCGGAGGCTTATCGATTTTAGGCACCACAGGTATTGTGCGTCCCTATTCTTGTGCTGCTTATATTGCGTCGATTAGACAGGGTGTCGATGTGGCTCGATCTAACGGTATTTCACATATTGCAGCGACAACCGGCAGTACCAGTGAGGCGGCGATACAGGCCCATTATCAATTGGATGAGATGGCGTTAATTGAGATGGGTGATTTTATTGGTGCACTGCTTAAGCACCTGAAGAAAGCACCGGTAAGTAAACTGAGTATCTGCGGCGGATTTGGCAAGATGAGTAAGTTGGCGAATGGTCATATGGATTTGAATAGCCGTTCGTCCAGTATCGATTTTAAGCATCTTTCTGAGATGGCTATAGCCGTGGGTGCGGATAAAGTGCTGGTGGATAAGATCTTACAAGCGAATACCAGCATGGAAGTTTTAAAGTTATGCACAGCGCAGGAGTTAGACCTAGCGAAAGAGGTTTGTTCACGTGCGTTGTACGAAGCGCAAAATATGCTGAAAGTGGCTCAACCAGACATCGAGATTGAAGTTTGGGCGACCGATCGTAAAGGGCAATTTGTTGGGCATGCTGAGTCGCAGTGTTCTTCGAGAGAGGGCTCTTCGAAAGAGAACTCTTCATGAGAGTACTCATACTTGGCGGTACATCGGATGCCCGTAAAGTGGTTAAAGCTTTAGATCAGCGTGGTTTGTTGGACCGTATTACGTTGACCTATAGCGTAGCGGGTTTAGTGCGTGTGCCAGAATTAGCCTGTGAAGTGATTAGTGGAGGCTTCAGCCAACACGGCGGCTTATTGCATTACTTACAAGAGCATAGCTTTGATTTGGTTTTAGATATTACCCATCCTTTTGCATTACAGATGAGCACAACTGCGGTTGACGCTTGTGCTGAAAAAGGTATCCCTTGCTGGCGTTTTCATCGTCCTGTTTGGCAAGCAAAAGAGGGTGACAATTGGCGTTTATTTGATGATTGGTCTGCTTTGTTGGCAGCAACTGAGGCTTATCAATCCTTGTTCTTAACAGCGGGTCAGATCGGGCAAGAATTAATTGATCAGCTGGCTCAGCAAACCCTTAAAACGGGTCAACGCCAAGTGCTCAGAACCGCCGCACCGCCGCAAGTAGATCTGCCGGCGAGTATGAAATGGTTAAAAGCCATAGGTCCTTTTAATCAAGCGGATGAAAAGAACATTTTAGAGAGCTATAAGATCGATCTATTGATTAGTAAAAA
>DJLT01000033.1 GCA_002435145.1 Neptuniibacter sp. UBA6509 | reverse complement strand
AGGGGATGGGCGCAAAACCCCTTAGAGCAACCTGTCGGACCTAATTGCATCGTGATTTGAATTTGACAGGTTGAGTCCAGACTAATCCAGCTAAGAACATAAGTCTCGGAGCTAATCTAGCTTCTCTCGCTTTTTGAATTCTAGAACGTTGCCTGTTGCCCCCGTTGTTTCCACATCGATCATTAACTCAATATGCTTGCATTCTTCAGGCATATGTTCCCACATAGCAACGGTCATTTGGTGCATTCTCACGGCTTGAGACTTTAAGCGTTTTTTATAATCTCCAAGCTTTTCTTCTTTCTTCTCAATTTCTCTCTTAAGCTTTTTGATTTCTTTTTTAGCTTTGTCTAAGTCTTCCTTAGCCTTTATGTGGAGAGGGTGGCCGCGAACCACAGTATCGGACACATTGCTTACTCCATGAACACGATTTGCTTCAGCGCTTTCGATCAGCGCTTTTGTTTCTGGATAGCGCCTGGCCGATCCATTCGATAACCCCGCTTCTTTCTCAACATTAGAAACAACAATTTTAAGCTTGTTGGCTTTAAGCTTTTGTTTCAACTCTCTGTTAATCGGCTTTTGATGAACAAGCCGCGCCAATGCGTCTCTTAGCTGTCTTTCTGTTGAGCTTAACTCCGCCTTGTCTGTCATGCCTTACGCCTTCCTTGTCGTTTCGATAACCAAATTCAGCACATCTTCTGCAAATTCATACTTTTCATATTTAAATCCTAGATCATCCATGATCGCTTCCGCAGCTTTTACCTGCATAAAGTATTTGGTTGCAGAACTGGAGTTTAATTCATTGTTTTCTTTTAAAAACTCAACGTTTCTCATTGCGTCCATACGGGAGGATTCGGCATAAACAGCATTTTCAATAAAATCATATTCGCAGTCTACACATTCACTTAAATCAATATTGATACGCATTGAACATTGAGTATTAGTGCAATACATCCCAGGAGCAATAGCATGTAAATGTTCTTTACCGTTGGTCAACCGATCTATCCAGTAGTCAACCGATAGCTTGCGTTTGCTTACTCCATCTTCAAAATAACTTTCACCTTCGCGACTAATCTCAGCCGCTGCTGCTTGACCTTTACCTCCTGCGATACGCTTACCATTCGCCATTTTTTGATATATGCGAGCAAATATCTCAGCCTGTTGTGTGACTCGTTCTTTTTGTATTTCGCTGTAAAGTTTTTCAAATGAATAGGCATTTCGGGCATACCATCGCGTCATTGCCATCGACAAATGCGAAAATTGCTGCTTCAAGGCGGGGAAAGAACACAGCTCATAACCAATTAGGTAGTACGCGAGGGAGCGCCGTGTCTGGTGTGGCGAAAAGTGAAATTTATCACCCTGATTAAAAGATGTTTGGGTTGGGTCGGAGGTCTGTAAATGCCCCATATCTTCTGCTGTAAGTGTAAAATCAAATTTATCGCTGTTAAACCCCGTATTAATTTTAGTGTGTAATGCGCTCTTCCCTATAGGTTGGGGAAAAGCGATGTCCTTCAAGTTTGCAAACATTCGATGATTATTTTTCTTTGCAAATCTGTCGCGATAAGGCGTATTAATAGCATTTAATATATGGAAGGCTTTCCAACCCGTTTCCGTGGTTACAAACGTGTCATTTTTGGTTTGACTACTGATCGTAATTTTTGATTGGCGTGTAGTTAGAAAGTAAATGGTTTCCTTGCCAGTTTCGGACTCACATCCATTTTTATCGAAAGTCGTTCTTTGCGCACCGTAAACAGGACTCATTTTGTACAACTCGTCTACGCGCATTCCTGACAATGCCAAGCAAAGCCATGAGGCTTTTGTGTTCAAGCTTCTCAAATACTGTCTAAAACCAGCCCAGCCATAATAAGTGTTGCCAATGCGTGCTCTGAAGATACTAAGACATTCTCGTCGTATTTGAATGCGGGGTTGAATAGATGTGAATATTTGCATCCACCGTGGATCTTCACCTTTATCCGCTAAGGTTATTCCATTGTTGTCGAGCGCCTGGGTAAATCGTTCCCATGATTCTGCATAACCGCCATGAGGTTTATGGCTATAGCCGCTTCTAACCCTCAGAATTTTTCTTTTTACTTCATCGGAATAAAAGGAAATCATCTGCTCAACTGCTTGTTCGATTTCATCTCTTAATCCGTAGGCTTTTACGATATCTTCACTGTACCCTTTTAATGCCGCAAAATAGATTCGGGGGGGAATCACCACTTTTCCGTTTTGCGCATCAGAACTCATGTTGTACATCTTATGGGATTGATGTGAAAAATTGACCTTGAAAGGTAGCAGCCCTTTCAAGTGGACAAGACTATTCAACCCTATAAAACAATAGCTCCTAGAAATATCATACCATCCCTCAGTAACCAAAATTTCTAGATGCTCTTGATTCAATTCCTCAAATGAATTGATGCCACGTTTGATTAGTTGGGCAATATCCTTTCGAAGAGAGTTTTTTTTATTATTTATTGAAGCCAGTTCTATATGTTTAACAGAAAACCACATATCCGCTAATGCTACGCACTTCATTTGATTAAGCATGTGACGCTCTTTTTGATGAAGTACAATGACATTTTCTTCTTGCTCTGGCTCAATGTTAAAAATCAAGTTCGTGACCCCACTCCCTTTGTAGTCAGAATTTCTAAACGCCCATATATCCTCGCCAAACAAGATGGTCTTTTTTTGATCTTGATAGACCACCATTTTGTCTAACTCTTCCCAATCGCCTCGCAGTAGCGCAGGGAGAAGTTCCTGTTGCAAATAGTCGCCTCTATCACCAATTAAACGCATGGTATCTAAGGTTGAATCCATATCTTGTGAGTTTTCAAAAGACAGCATAGATATAGCCCTTATAAAAATTGGGTAATGGAAGATAACGAGTCGAAAAGTGGATAACGCCCTTTTTCTTCAAGCAAATCCTCAGCTTGTTCAACGGTCTCTAATGGGAGGCCGTCAAGGTTAGCTTGAAAGCGATTTATCTTTAATTGAATTACCGAAGCGCGTTCTGGGTATTGGTCAATGGCTTCACTTAACGCATCGAGAAAGCTCAATAGTTTATAAATAGCGTAGGGGTCATCAACGAGTTTGGCGCTTTTGCAAAAGACGCAAAGATCGTATTGATAGCAGGTAATATCTTGACCCTCTTCAATAATCCCTTTTTTTTCTGCGAACTTGCGTGCTGCATAATGCCAATCTTTCTCTGACAGCAAATCAATTTCCCCGCCGCAGCTAATGCCATTGGGGTTTGTAGGAGCATTACGTTGTTTCCAAACATCGTATTCTAAGACGGGAATTTCCAATTCTTTCTTAACCGATTCTATAGCTTCACTGCGGCTCTTGCCCTGGGCTATGTAGACTAACCCCATCATCCCTTGTGACATTTGCTTGTTGTTTGAGACAGGGTGGCCGTTGGGGTAATGTCTTTCAGTTGTTTCAATATTGTGCTGCAAAATTTTTCGGGCTGTCCACCCTTTTTCTTCAGCTTTATACTCTAAGTTAGAATGAGTAGTGCGAATCCTACTGGCGGTAATATTTATAAAGTAATCACCGCGACCAATGCCACACAATTTTAACAGAACTTCGCGAATCGGAACCTCACCTTCTGACCACTGATAAGTAACATATTTACCACCCAGCGGTAGTAAGAATGGATGCTTGGTTGTTGAACTCCCCCCACCAAAACCATAATTTTTTCTGGGTAAAGGGTTTCTGCTCGCAGCATAACGCTCAACCAATTGAAGAAAAGGTTTGTATTTAGCTGCAACAATAAACTCACCTTTAGAGCCATCAGCATATTTGAAAGAAACTGTCATCGCTCCATCGGAATCTTTCTCTGAATAATTAAGCGGTATAAGCGCGTTCCGCAATGAAACATCAGTCATACATGAAAGAGCAGCGTAAGCAATAGGCATTGCTCTTATTGTTACAACTTGCTTTTTAAGAACGGTGACTTTTGCTTCCATCGTGTATACACCATCATCTCGTTTAATCTTGTTAAACGTGGTCATCTTTTGATCTTTAACAATGTCGGCGTAGGTTTTTACTAGATGGTCGGTCAACTCAGCTCTGCTATCAGAAAGCAAATTTAGGTTCTTTGATAATTGGAATGAAGCTCCAGACACATCAACCTTGCCTTTATCACCTTCGCTATTGAGGAAATATATCAGAGTGTCATAAGGGTCTTCGCTGTAGGTTTTCGAGAGGAGTTCGAGTGCTCGAAGAAAGGTAATTCCGTCAGTTTCTCCAACAGTGTCGCGCTTATTGATGTCAGCGACAATAAACCCAGCTTCCTCATCTTTGGCTTCGGGGTGGGAGCTTTCTTCTAAGCCTGAAAATAACGCTTTTACGTCCTTTGATGCACGACCTTTGTAAGCGCGAACTTGAGCAACTTTTGATGTCCGACCATCTTTATTTGACGTAACCATTTTAATGGGGTGGCGAACCTGTCTAATCACTGTGTCGTTAAATGCAGTGTAATAGGCAAACAAAGTGTAAGCTGCCGACATGCATTGATTAAAAGGACTCGCTAAGCCTTCTGAAGCTGAACCATTTTTTCTCCCAAGTGTAATCGTGATGTCACGATTATCTATTCTTTCAACCACAATGTTTTCTAGGTATTGAGGTGGGGGCGATTCGGGGTTTTCTTCTTTAAACGCAATAAGTTGAGTTACCAAAGAGAAAAAGAGAAGCTGAGTGCGTCTAACTAGTGCATACCATTCGCTTGATGTATAAGGTAGTGTAGCAAAATCTGTTATCTCACCAGTAAAGCTCTTAAGCGTGGCTTGCATGTCTGACACATCAAAATCAAGCACTGGAAGCATCGAGTCGAGATTCATCTTTTTTTGAAGAGCTGAGGATTCCAACAAACCAAACTCTTCACCATTATGATACTGAAATTGGTATTTTTTAGGCTCACTAGCAATGTCAACTAAGCGCCGTAACTCACCTGAGTTACCAGCGTAATAAAGATATCCAGCCTGACTAAAAGGGTCGAACTTCTTAATGTCGCAAAATGCAATGTAAGTCTTTAAGGCGCTTAATTTAACTACTAGAGACCATGCATTGGTTTCATTTTTCTTCTCTTGATCAACCCATCTTTTTAGCTTTTGCATTCTTTCCAGTCGAGAGGGTTTAGCTAATGGTTTTTTGGGATCACACTGTTCATGACACCAATAAATAAAATTGTGTCTTGTGCTGTTTAGCACCCCTTCTGGCCGTATATCAACGATCAAATCTAATGAAGTAACATTTTTCTTAGTAATCGGCGGAGCGGGTGATTTATTTTGATTTCTCGATGCTGCTAATCGACTTTTTGCCATATCATCACCTCAGCGATTGTTGTGCGAATTGATTTTTACGCTGAGCGAATTCCAACCATGTTTTATTGTCATTCATGTAGTTAACGTATTTTTGAGTGGTAGAGGTGCTTTCATGCCCCATCAAATCAGCCAGCTCCTGTAACAAAGCCTCGAAGGGCTTACCTGTTTCCATATGTTTGCTGTACAGCCAGTCGGTTGCGAAAGTGGCTCGTAAGTCATGAGGGGCAAAATAAATATCAAGCCCACAGTGTGTCAAATCATTGCGGATAGTTTCCACATACTTTTGAATGGTGTTTGGAGCGTAGATATTGCCATTCGATTTAACGAATAAGTGGTTATGGCGAAGTAATCCTTTTTCAATAGCCTTCTTCCTCGCCTTACTTAACTTGTACTCGTACAACAGATCCATGACACTGGCTGGGATTTCAATTGTTCTGTTTTTTTTGAACTTGGTTAAGCAACCGTTAATATTCTCACCAATTTGCACCTTAACTACTTTAGCTTTTGGCTTGTCCACGACAGAGGCAGGAAATGTTATTAATTCCTCCAATCTCAATCCCGTTTCAGTTTTTAAGTACACCATTAGGGCTTTAGTGTCAGATGAATTTTCAATATCAAGGTGTTTATAAAGCTCTTGTTTTTCATCTTCACGAAGTGGGTTAAGCTCTCGAATATCAGCATCTTGAGGTTTTTTTATGTTCTTAAATGGTCTAGTGAGACCTGTGGTGTATACAATAATTTCCTTACTGTGACTGCGATTGAGATGTGAGAGCATTTCATGTTGTGCTCTGTTTCCTTTGTTGCTTATGCGAACAGTCTTTGCCTTAAACTCAAATGGTCGAAAGGTTTTGCTGATTGAAATGATCCGCTGGCGATGAAGGAAGATGAAGTAATTGACAACTTTCAAAACATAGTTAGAGGCTGTACTTGGAGAACCACCGACTTTTCCAGTTTCATCCTTGGTATAAAGGTTTTCCAATAAATAGTCTCGATATCTCACGATTGGACTTTCCTCTACCTTCTCGGTGCAGTCATATATTGTTAACGGAGGTTTTTCATCAACCAGAAGGCCAGTCCTTGGGTGTGTATGTTCGGGGATTTCCGTGCTCAACCACCGATAGAAGCTCAATAACGCAACTGCATGGGATTGAATCGTCTTATCGGAGGATATATCTGGATCTGCCAACAAAGAGTGAAGATATAGATTCACTGGCACCACATTGATACCATCGGGGTCTATTAAAATTGGAAGTTTATGAGCAAATGGTTTTGAGTTGTCCCTAACGTCATGGATGATCTCGCCACTGTCAGGGTGTGGCCTACTTATAAATGAGGGATATTTCTCCGTACTAATCCACATAAGACAATAGTCAAAGCCGAAGTCATCTGGAAACGACCTATTTTGTTCAATCACATTAACACCTAAATCATCCGTTATTCACACTGCTAAGCCTTCCCCCAGGGGGTTACGCGTTCATACATCTACTTTTTCAAGATATTTCTTAACCAATAGTAAAAATTGTAACCACCCCTCATCTCGACGTCTAATTTATACAACCTGAAACATTACAACATGTGATGTCTAAAGTATTTCCCAACTGTAAGCGCATAGTTGGACGAAAAGGCC
>DJLT01000053.1:46780-59589 GCA_002435145.1 Neptuniibacter sp. UBA6509 | reverse complement strand
CTAGAGAACTGGGGTCTTACCACCATGATGACCAAAAAGCTATTCCAGCTGGTGGATATGTAAGAACAACGCTTCTTAAAAAAATCAGCCATAATTGTATTTTCGAAACGAGGAATACTTCATACGTGTTAGTAAGCATAGGAGAAAGAGTTAAAGTCACTCAAAACGAAGCCCAAAACATATTCTCTCTGCGCTAATTAGATAGCGGGGTATGGTGAATTACGAATGCGGCCTGAACTTTCTAGAATTGAGAAAAGCCTAATATATCAATAACCATTTGCTAATGGTTAGAAAGCTCATTTGAAACCCATTATATTGATTTTATAGTTTCTAAGATAGCTTCATAGCATGGCTCAAGTTGATCGCACTTACCTTTTATGTTGGCTGTGAAGGTTTGAGAAACCTCAAAAGAATCATGCCACTCCGAGCTTTCTGTGACCGTAATATCATCGGGACAATCTGAGAATTGAGATTTTGTAATATCAATGGTTAACTCACCTTGAGTTAACCAAGCATGTGAAGCCCAGTCTCCATCAGCTTCAGAGCCTCGCTCACCACCGACATAGGTGAAATCTCCTAACCCTATATCGGTTAAGTAAGTGCCTAATAGTAGTGCGGAATCACCACAGCACCCTCTAGGAAAAGTAGACATGGTCTCAGGTAATTTCCCCGCTTGTAGAGACTCGATTATTGCATTTCGAAATTTAATGGTGCTGTTTACTAGTTCGTGCATGACAATCTCCAAAAATAATGCCAAACAATGCTACGATATATAGCAGCAACCTTGCATATACTCTTTCTATATTTTTTTAGTTAAGGATTAAATCTTGTGGTATGCAGGAATATACATTGCCACATACGAAAATGACTGAAATCCTCAGTCGATCATCATAGTTTCTGATTTTGCAAATCTCATTATGCATCGTATGGTCAGGGTTATTGATAATAACTTCATCCCAATGCTAAATGGATTTCCATATTTATTAAGTACAATATGCTCCATACTTACCTCTTCCCTGTTAGTACATAACACCAAAAGAAGCGCATAAGTAATTATACGAAGCAAAGCAGAGCGAACAGCTGCGCCCGTTTAATTACCTTGTTATGTGCTTTTTAGCAAATCAACATATACAAATGACAAACTATCAATAAGCTCTTTTACCAAGTTGTCGATTGTTAGTAATACTTTTTCATATTGCTCAATAGACTCATCTATAACCACATCTTTTATTTCATCATATGAAATTAAGTCGGTGATTTGTTTCACTGATATTGACTCAAGCTCAGCATTTTCAATTGTCTGTAGAACAGATATTTTTTTACTGGAAAAACCCGATTGATGAGCTACTTTATTCCTTGGTGCTCGAAGGGGATCTATTTCCTTTTCCATGTTTTTTAATATGGAGTACGACTTAGGTGAAAAACTTAATAGTTCTTTACTTACCTTACTGTTCCCCCCTATTTTCTCTATTTTATTATTTTCAAGTCCCATCGTTGACCCAGCTAAAAGGTATGAGCGATCTACCACGCTTGTTAGTCTAAGTAGAAAGTTTTCTATATGAAAAGCGTGATGCTCAGAGAAGTTATAACTTGAATCTCTGTATGCTGTTTTACGTAAATACTCGATTGTAATTCGCATATTTTTAAAAGCATTATCAATTTCCGCGACTCTTGAAAACACATCTTGAGCATATAGTTCAAGAGATGACGCTGTATAGTTACTATCACCATTAGACAATGCTGTCATTGCTTTTGTAAGGGATTTAGTAACTAAAGGAAATAGTTGTTTGATATTAGGGTGTTCTGAATGGATAAAGTTTCTCCTTAAGTGCATAACACTTTAGTCAATCGCCGGGGATTCGTTTGGCGGTATTAGTCTGATAAAATTGAATTTGTTTACAATGTATATTGCAAGATATTCAATATATGGAACAACAGTGCTTTTATTGATATTTGCAAGGTCTAATTTTTTCAATGAAAAATACTATTACTAAATATAAATTTCACTGATGAGCTTCCGGATTGTGTGATTCTCCAGTTTAGCGGCTATTGGGGAAATATTATCTTGGTTGTCTCTCCAGTGCATTCCATCGTTATAAATCACTCCGAGTAGGTAGTAATATTCGGGCACAGTGACCCCAACCGATTCAGCGTATAATAGTTTGTCTCGTGTTTTGAACGTCTTTAGAAATTTTTGTTTATGCAACGCATCAACCAATAGCTGGTATGTTTTTTTCTCTACATCGACTCTTACTGCACAGCAAACAGCTAATGGGTCAAACTGCTCATCACCCTGTAAGTATCTTTGAACTTCGGAAGAGATAAATTCATAAAACCTATTAGCATCCCCCCACGTTTCGCGAAGCCCAAGTCCCCTAAATTCAATACGTTTGTTGATCTGGCCAATGTGGTAGTGAAGTAAAAATTTGGAAACGCTTTCTTTGATAAGTGGTTCATCTCTTTTCCTGAGAAGCTTGATCATTGCTTCATCAGGAAGGATATCCCGTTTATCTAAGTAATACGTTTTTTGCTTGCTGAAAGCAAAATTCTTAAAATAATAAGGATTAAGGTGTGTCATAATTAAGGGGTAAATGATCCTTCCTTCAGCTTTAAATTTGTCAATCAATTTGGTTATGTAATATTGAACAGCAACAAGGTTAGCGTCATCTAAGTAATCAAATACCTCATCTATTATGAGTATAGAGCGTTGGCCTTTTAACTTTTTCATGGCTCTATTGAGAAGTGCTACAAATGTTATTACGTCTCGTTGGCCATTTGAAACATGGTGAGTTTTAGGGAATTCTACCAACAGCTTTCGCTGTTTCTCTTTTGGAATAATTTGGCACCAAGAGCTATTAAAAGCGGACAACATCTCTTTGTAATCATTCTTATCACATAGGTAGTCACTGTACTTTACTGCTTTTTTGAAACCAGATTTATCAGCCATGTAAACGTGATGGATTTGTATAGCTGCTAGATAAGCAATTCCCTCATTATTCAACCCTAAATTTGAACTACTTATAAGAGCTGCTATCTCACGAAGAGGCTCAATACTTGATAAGTCTTCTATCTTGTTTTGATTTAACCAATCACGGATTGCAGTCGCTGATTCATTATGTCGCGCATTTATTTCATTAGTGATGCGGGTCAATTTATCCGTATTTCTAGCCTGAGAAACCCTATCCAAGAAGCCGTAATAGCTCGCTAGCTTTTTGGTGAAAGATGGATTACGAAAGTTAGTGCCTATATTAGGAAGGATCTTTCCGCTACGGCCAAAGGCTTGCTTTTGCCCTCTAAAGGAATAGCTAAAATCAGCCCTTTCTGGAATTGTTTCGACCAATACTACTGGTTCTACGGCTATTGATGCACTAACAGCTGTCCTTCCACCAAAGAGTCGGCCTACACCTTTCGCCTTAATTTGATTGTTGATGATAAACCACGAAAAGTGATCATTTATGGTGTTTAATGTATCGTCTGCTTCAAGGTGGTGCTCGTTGGAATCGGAGTCTGTGTAATCTATAGAAATCTTTGAGTTCAAACTAGGATCATTTCTATGAAAAAAATCTTCAGGGACTGATAGTTTATTCTGTTGAAGACTTAGAAAAGCAGCAGCGAGTGAACTCTTCCCAAATCCATTTGGAGCAACTAGCAGGCTTGGCCTATTGGGGATTATATTGAGTTCGAATACTTTGTCAGAGAAACCTTTAACATTCTCAATTCTAAGTGTATTTATGGTCATGTTATTTCAAATCCTTCCATGAACTATTATTTTTTTACTCCGATGATGCAAGCAGCAATTCTTTCACTAACGTGGGTAGTAGGATCTGGCATCACGACGAAATGCTCATAAACTCTTTCAAATGGAAGTGGTGAGCTGATTAATACATCTCTAAGGTCAGACAACAATATAGCCTTACGCCCACGTGCTGAATTTAGCTTCTCGTACCAAACAGGCCTTATAAGCTCAAGCCACCTATCGGCTAGTAGTGACCAGTTAACCGCCCTTTGGGTTTCAATTTTCTGAGAAAGAATCCCCATGAGCTTCTTGTAGAATAGAGTTTGTTCTTCGTCTGCATGTTGCGCCCACTTACCCAATATCAATTCCATCTCAGACAGAGCGACTTGTTTTCTTCTAGGTAGAAGGTTTCGTTCGATCTCAGGAAGTCTGCCAAGGTAACTTTTCACATCTGCAAAACACCTATCAGAATGAAGATCGATCTCTTTTGTATCGTCGTTCAACTGGCCTGAAAGGAATGTCGAAATATGAGAGAGATCTGTAATGGGTTCTTTTTGCTTACTGGATAGGAGCACCCACTTAGGAGAGCCAAACTCAGTACCAGAAATACAAAAGAATCCCCAATCATGATCTGAAGCGACAGCACTGATTCGTGTGCAGGTTTCCTCTATAGCAGCCATTTCTTGGTAGTGCTCGGTTGAAACCAATCCTGATTCATCACCAATTAGTGACCTGACAGGATCAAATGCGTCTTGTATCCCATCCCATGACACGCTTTCTTTCTCCGCCTGCTCGATGATCTCTTCATAATTTACACAATGATCAGACATACCTTCAGGCAAATAGAAGTTTGAACCTAATAGCATCTCGTTGGCTTCGAATCGTTCAATCAGTCGGTCATCCGCTCTGAGCGCAAAGGCTTCATGGTCTCTAGGCCAATAAACATGGATTTCATCGTGGATACTATCCATTCGATCGACACGGCCTATACGCTGCTCGACAAGGCGAACTACAGAAGGCATATCCAGATGCACGACCGCAGAAGCATTCTGCAAGTTATACCCTTCTGACATGGCGTCTGAACATAGTGCTAGCACATTCTCAGTTAGTGGGTTCTCGTTATTTAAATACCGATCAACTTCTTTACGCTCTGTCTTGGTTGAATCACCTGATGCACGTAGAAGAATTACGTCATCAAGTATTTGGTGCTTCTCGGATAAGTGGCGCAGATAGATCAACGTTAATGGATGACGATCAAACGCAATAACACCGAGTTGATCTTGGTTTGTGAAAAGTTCCCTAATGAGCATCAATTTAGCTAGTTCACGTGAGTCATCAAGCGTTTCAAGTTCAGAGAGAATGTCCTGATAAATATTGATTTCCTTATCTCGTGCTCTCTCAAAAGCTACCTGATCATTAAGCCAGTCAGGTATTTCAATCTGCCCTATTAATTGTTCAGGTAAAACGACGCCGGGTGCTTCTTCAAGCTCAGATAACTTAGGAATCATTCCCTTATGACCAGTACTGTCCTTTGCACCAAACTTAAAGAAGGCTAGAGTTTGCTGTAATCCCGCGATATGCGCATAAGCTGAGGCACGAGAAGATCTAAGATGAGAGATAACTTGATAAGCTGCGCTACGTTTAGCCATACCCAAACGGCGCTTGAATACTGACTCAGGATCTAATGACTCACCATCTGGGGTTGAAAATGCACTTTCATCAATAGTACGTGTAATGAAAGCCACACCTTTCAATTGATTGGTTAATTCACGGATCTTATGCGCAATAGATATAGACGCATCAGATTCGCCGGTATCGTATGGAATAGCCTTATGTTCGGGATATCTACATAGTTGCTGATGTTTGTTTAGATAGGAATCAGGGTCTTTATCTACAAGATTATTAAGTTCTCTCTTAGTCCGGCGAACAGTGAATTTCGCGATCTCACTCTTTAGAGATTCCAGTTGATCTTCTCTCGCCTCACGCATTTTTTTGACATCAAGACGCAGCCAGTTATTAAACTGTTGAATGACTTTCGGGTCGAAGTTATCTGCACCTAAAATATTCACCAAACAAAGTAAATCAGAAGCACTTCTGTTAATTGGTGTGGCGGTGAATAGCATCACATGATCTGCAAGGTTTCGTAGTAGTACTTGAGCACGTTTAGAACCGGCATTGAGATAATTGTGAGCTTCATCAACAGTTAGAATCTGACCCTGCTTGATACACTGCTCTACGAAACTGTTTATTGCTCTTTCTTTATCGACAAAACTGAGAGCGGCTTGAGATAACGGTTGATGGCTTAAACCGTAGCTTAAAAGCTCTTTCTGCCAGCCTGACACTACGCCGGGAGGGCTGATAAGAGACATCCCCCCACCGCGAATATTTCCGGTTCTTATAAGTCGATCAAAGACAGCTCGCTGTAGAGCCGTACCCATTCGGGTCTTGCCGCTGCCCGTCGCATCTGCAACTAAAACACTACCAAGGTTTTCTATGATCCAGAGAGCCTGTGCAATGCCTTGTTGCTGTGATGGCCATAGGGCCAAATCAGGATTGCTCAAGGTTGTATAAGAGGTGTATTTTTTTGCCCAATGGCCTTCTAAAAGTTCTGAACAAGCTCGGGCAATACAGTCTTTCCAGCTTGATGCTTGCAGCAGTGATTCAAGCAGATCTTTGAGGTGCCCTCGGTAATCATCAGCAAGACTGAAAAGCGCTTCAGCGTATTCGGAGATTTCAGTATAGCGTTGCTCTTCTTCATCTTTTTTAAAGCGCGCATTGGCTTCAATGTTGCGAGTGAGTCCTGAATTCGAAAAGTTAGAAGAACCGAGCATGGCGACTTCACTTGTTATTACCATCTTCGCATGCATCATTCTTCCGGGAATATCTAGATAGGCTGCATCAACTTGACCTAAACGCATCTTTTCTAGTGCGACAAAGACATCAGGATACTGAAGAAGAGATATTCGCTTGTTAAGCCAGTATTTTTGAACCTCTTCGGGGAATGTCACAAGGGCAAGAGACATGGGGGCATTGGTGATCGGAAACGGCTCGTTTCCAATTAGAAGACGTAAATCCTGATCCTCCTTTAAACCAGCAATAAGCCTTACCACTCGAAGCAGCGATGTATAGCCCGTAACAATAAAAGGTTCTTTTTCGTGTTGAAGGTCGATTTTCAGAACAGAATCGACAGTATTGCGGCCATAATTATGGGGGATGCGAGTAATTTCTGGAAAAGACCCTTCGGGGGGGTTGCTGCGATTCTCAGTATCAGGTGAGAATTCATCTTTAAAATACAGAGGGATCTGATCTGCCATACCACCATTCCATGGTTTCTATCTATCTTGATCGTTCAGAACAGATTATCCCCGCTAGCCCCTAATGTCCAACCCTAGTATTTGCAGAAGACTGGAACGGATTTACTAAAAGGCAATTCAAAGCTTTCAAACAGAGGGAGATCATTGAGCTATTCGCGAAACAGAAGATAAGTTTTTATGTATCTCGCAAGCTTCAGAATTAGGTACTTCTTCCATCGAAAAACTAAGAGGCGTGGCTACAGACTGGCAATCACAAAGAAACTCATCATAACTGTATTCTCTGGAATAATATGAGAAGGATTTGAGATAAAAGTAATTTCGCGCTGTTGTAAATGATTGCGCTATTTCAGTTGATAGTTCGAGTGAAGCCTCGTAATCAATCTCCTTACTCAGATTAAGATTAGTAACCCCGTGTACCTTTGGGGTGAGAGGTTTTGCACCAAAAGCTGAAAGGTCTGACAGATAACCTGTAACCCTATGAGACCAGCCGAATACAATGACGGGCCCGACGGAAAGGCCTGTAATGTATTTTGAGTGTTTTTCTAACCATTCTTTAGTTGTGTTGATTGAACTAATTGTTTCTCCCGCGAAAAGCAAAATGTTAATTTTAACTTTGATTCCGAGCCTGTACGCCTCTTTACGAGTGCTGATGCTTTACGTAAATAACGAACTGGGTCTTTCGTTTTGCTCATTCTAATCAACTGCGCGTAATCAGCGCTTTCAAGTCCTAAGTCGATGACTCTTAAACCGCATCGATATAAAGGTTCCAAAAAGCTGGGATACAAACTATCTACACGCGCCTCAGTTCTCCAATGGAAATTTGGAACAGCAATAGTGTTGATAGATGAAGTAAACATTCCTACCCAGTTACGATTAGGAACAAACATTGATGCTTCTAGGTAGAAGTTCATTGGCTGATGGTCATCAATAAGCTGTGAAGACGAAGCTTCTTCCAAAATATCATTAGGATGTTTAAGACTGGAAAGTGGCTCTGATTTTTCTTGGCAAAATGAGCAGCCCATACCGCACCCTCGCGAGATTTCGATACTGGGTTGATATAATTCCCTCTGGTGCAGGAGTGTGTAATCTAAAGAATTAGAGCTTGATACAAAGCTTAATGATTTTGTTTTTTTATCCTGTTCAACAATTCCTCTAATTAAGTGTTCAGCAGTACCGTGTACGATCTCATCCGCAAGTGGGACTAGACCCCTCATGTGCTCAAATTGTCCATCTATTACCCAACGGCCACCAATAATTACTTTTATGCTGGGTGAGGCTTCTTTTAGAAGGGAAATGAACTCATTTACCCAACTGATAGCATAGAAACTTGGAATAGAGATTAGTACTGGATAAGTGCTTTCAAGTATTCCGCTTTCAAGAGCCGTATCTAATGTTGTTGTTGGGGTATCGAAATTACCTTGGAACTGAATGGCATCGATACCACTCCTCTTTAGCGCAGAAGCAAGGGAGAGAAGCCCGTAGTTTAGGTATTGGTTTCTGCGATGAATTACATGGTTACTTTTCTTCGTGGTTATCTGACCAGCAGCAATACAAAAAACTCGTTCCAATTTTATATCCCTTTGAATTTAAACCAGCATTCCTAGCTGTTCTTATGGCCTTTCAAGGCAGAATTTATAGACAATTACACAATATCAAGAACCGCAGCAATGTTTGTATTTTTGGTTGGAACCGCATGCGCATTTATCGTTCCGGCGTTGTTTGGACGGTGTTTTAGGTTGATTTTTTTTAGGGAAGCCAAAGTCATATACATCTTCAATGACTCTATTTTCGCCCATAACAGTAATGATATGATTCACCTGTTCCAGTGACTTTATTTTTCCGTCTTTTGAGAAGCTGTAGAAAAAAATAGGGTCTTCAATAATCATCTCTTGTGTGACTGTTCGTCTTACTTTCTTAAGTCCCTCCTTTGATAATCGTTGACATCTCGCCTTCAGCTCCGTATCCGAATCCCCATAAAAGATATCAATCTGAAATGTATGCACCAGATACCTCAAGCCACTTAAAATCGAGTTCTCGCACCCTTGGTCAATTAGTAATGCACAGTATTCATATTTAGCCTTAATGAGTTCGTCTTTATTTTCTATATGTGAGGGCTTTTCAAAATAAGAGCTGTAATGTTTTTCAGCACCTTTTAAATTTCCATTTGCGAAATAGTTACGTGCCAAAGCTAAATGGGCTTCATGCACCCCCAAAGAAAGGGCCTGTTCGAAAAAGGAATTGGACTCTTTTATGTCACCTGCTTGTTTATGAATATGGCCAAGTTGCATATAAGCTGTAGGGTCAGACTGCTGAGAAGCTGAAAGGAGTAAGTTGTTTGCTTTATCTACATCCTTCCCTCTATAGAAACCATCGGCATAAATTATTGCAAGTGAAGATTGAGCTACCGGTTCACCGTACTCACAAGCTTCGTCGAGATAATTAAAAGCAAGAAATTGCTTCCATTTCTCTACTGGGTAACCCCATCTACTATCAATTAAGATGGCTCGCCCGAGTAGCGCCTTCAACCCGTAGCAGTTTGGTGCTCGGCTAGCCAATTCTGTAAAGTAGTCAAACTGGCAGTCCGACGACTCAGGTTTATTACCATAGTTAAACGGCAAACCGTAGATCATTGACTGAGCATATTCAGTCAATGAATCCGTATCGTAGTCTTCAGCAGCTGAAACAGCCAATACAGAGTAGTAAAGGGTTTCCTGAATCTTCTTATTTAATGTGTATGACCCTCTTTTCTCAAGAATTCCCCTTAGTATTTTCTTTAATTGAGCGCGAGCCTTCGGGTCATTTTCAAAGACAGCGTTGTATGACAGCAGCATTGTTTCTGCGGAATTATCAGGTTCAAAGAAAAACTCATTATCACGCAAGCCATACAATGACATACGAAGCATGCATATTAGTCGGCAAAATTTATGTATAGCCTCTTCAGAGGCGGGGCCATAATCCTGATCTAGGGTTTGAGCGTTCGGGTCTAGGTGAACAGCTCTATTTGCCAAAATACGAATCTGATGAAGTAAACCCTTTACATCGGGGTTAATTGCATGGATTTGGTATAGCTGCTCAATGGAGTCATGAAGCCCATCTGGTTTTGGGACAATCTGATAATCATCTACTAATTTAGAAACAATTTTTTCTATCAATATTCTTATATCTGCAAGAGCAGATTTTGGGGCTAATACTAATAGCTGCTTTGCGCTTTGGTAAGTAGGGAGTAGATCTTCGTTGAATAATTTCACTAACTCCGAATCAGTCCGTTGAATCATGCGTTATTCCTTGAAACAAATCACCCTATCAGATTCCCTCTGATAGGTTTATAGCACTATATCCTCCATCACTAGTGCAATCAATTAGATAAAGTGACTCGATTGACAAAACAGGCTATTATCAATATAAATTCAAATTAATTTTTTAAAAACAAGTAGATAGCTTCAGCTTTGTCTGGAGAAAATGCGCTAAACCTCAACTTACACCGGATTCTTTCAAAACGTTAATCTGGAGGGTCTTCCTACGTCCCGTATAAACCGGAAGGCTTCAGCTTCAAGTTTCGCTGGAAGCTACAGTAGCGCACGCTGCTCTTTTGACTTATTGGCGATTAATGGACGTAGACGCTTTGACCCTGACCTGGGTATTTCTCGTAAACGTGCATAAACACTTCTGAACATGCCTAGGCCACTGGCCATCATCGTAGGCTTCTGGAAGCTCGTCTAAGGGTTTTTAAATCAGGTTTTTGTTCTTAGCCTTGGTACGTTGCTTTTTCTGCCAGTCGATTACTGGAGCCTGCAATTACTTCAGCTATCAGTTACATCTTCAATTCATTCTTCTGGGTTCATTTATCGATGATCTGTTTTTCAATAGAGTCAACGTAACAGCAAATCATCCGCGTAGGCGTCACTGCTGGCCGGAAAACTGTTTGTTAAAAAAAGCCTATTTTCGTGACAGTCACTTAAACCCTTTAATTTCACCATAACGATCCCAGGCAAAACGAACCATAGAGCTAAACTTCTTAGTGTTAAGTACGCGTAAACAATCTGATTCTGTCCAAAGACACGCATCATTCTCCAGTATAAAAGCATCCTGTTCTCTACGTTGCTTTGCTTTACGCTGAGCTGGTGTCATTGAATCTGAGAATAGCGGCTTACGTCCTCGCTTAGCAGGCTTCATACCAGCAT
This sequence comes from Neptuniibacter sp. UBA6509, assembly GCA_002435145.1. GTDB lineage: Bacteria > Pseudomonadota > Gammaproteobacteria > Pseudomonadales > Balneatricaceae > Neptuniibacter. The sequence goes on along the minus strand of DJLT01000053.1, from coordinate 48,358 downwards.
TATTTGATGGAATAGACTTATCTTTTAAATCTTTCATTGCTACACCCAATTTGTGACTGTCACTCAATTGTAGATGTGACTGTAATATACGACGATACTTAATTTGGATTAAGAGTGGATCATAATGAAGTGAATACAGAAGGTCTAAACTATTAAACGTGCATATAAGTACGATCAGAAGTTCACATATTGGTAAGGTATAAACCACGAAATACAATTCTGGCAGGAATAGTAATTGGTTCATTATTAGAAACCAACTCAAATGGTGTCAGTTTCAAATAATGAATATACTTAATGTTATGGAATGTAATTTCCTCCATTTATTAATGGCTTACGCTATCTTTATGAAGTCTTTATTTGCGTATGATAGATGATAATTCAACACTCTAGATGTCATAAAGTCACATTGAATAGCTAGGTTTTTTAGTTTACTCCGCCCTCTTCTTTTTCAGGCGGTAAGCGAGTGAAGGTCGTGAAATTACAAGCAGACGAGCGGCTTTTCAATATTGATAAACTAGTCAAAATACTAAAAAGAGAAAAACTACCTAAAAATTTATTCGCATTAATAATGGCATATCTCACCAAGGCAAAACTTCACCATTGGAATGCCAAAACGTTCCAGAGTTTGAAAGGTTAAGCTGTTCTATCCTATGCGAGAGCCGTTCCGCTGCCTCATCGGGAGTTATATCACCTGTTCCGCCTATCATATCAGTACCCACTAGACCTGGGTGCAGAATAGCCACAGAAATGCTTAACGGTTTCATGTCATGCGCTAAGGATACACCTGCAATGTTTAATGCCGCTTTTGACATTCGATACCCATATCGACCACCGCTCGTATTATCAGTAACCGAGCCCATGCGACTAGTGATAAGTGCAACCTTCGCTCCTTTAGCCAGACTAGACATTAGCGCTTCTGTTACTAATACAGGTGCTAGTGCGTTTGTTTGAAATTGTTGCAGGATCGTTGATTCGTCAATCTCACCTAATACTTCATTTCTCAAAATACCTGCATTATTAATAAGTAGATCAATCTTCGTATCTTTGAGTTCACTGACAAGTCGTTTTAATCCTTGCGGACTTGTCACATCAACATCATCAATAACATTCACACCAAGATTGATTAGCTCTGACGAAGCCTTTCGGCAAACAGCGAATACGCTGCAACCCTGCTCTTGATATAAGCGAGTAAAAGAAAGTCCAATGCCTCTATTGGCACCGGTAATAACAACTGTTCGTGACATCGTGCGTACCCAATTCAATTGATCTTTATTAGATAGAAGCCTCCCATAATAATGCAAAACGATCTATGCCCAATATACCTCCATGTAATTCAGTACTAATTGACAGATATTTTTTTCAATAAATAAATATATAATATAAAAAGGAAGAAGGATCTTCTCTATGCAATGTGATAAGCAACATCGAGCGTACTGTTGGAGTTATGGATGACGACTAAATACAGCGCTGATTGTTAAGTTTATCACTGAGAAATCTATACAACTGAATTGCTAATCAGTTTCAGCTCTTCATACCCCAAAAACTCAAAATCACTTAACTCTAAACGCTTTCATAGCC
>DJLT01000053.1:43188-46425 GCA_002435145.1 Neptuniibacter sp. UBA6509 | reverse complement strand
AGCAGTCTACCGCCAGCTCCGATATCAATAGTTATTAATCAGGAATTTCATGAACACTACACATCCAAAACTTATACAAATTTTAGTGGATCAAACGCCTAGAGCGATGATCGCTATGCTATTAGTTTCTTTGGCTTATTTTTGGTCGTTTATGAATTACGTTCCATTACCTATCTTAAGCATTTGGCTTTTTTTCCAAACGCTTCTTGCGGTTTATCGCGTTCAAAATGCGAAATCATTTAAAGAATACTTACGAAAAAATGAGTTTAAAAAAATAAAACGTAATGAAATTTCATTTATGGTTTCAAACGTTTTTCAAGCGATGATGTGGACCCTATCATCTATCTTAGCTATCACGTTCGCACCTCAGCCTTTTGAATTAGTAACATTTGTCATGACGATTGGCATCATTACGGCTGCAGCATTGTCTATGTCATCACTTTATAAAGCCTACCTCGTTTTCTTCTTCTGCATGATTGTGCCGCAAATCATAATCCTGTCATTTTTTGGTGAACAACAACATACAGCTCTACTTGTCTTCACTGTTATCTATATCCCTGCAACCATTTTGCTTTCAAAAACTATATACAATAGCCGCCTATCAAGTATCGAGGCCCACTCAGACTTAGAGCAGAGTGTTGAGAAACTGCATAAGCTTTCTATGATTGATAACTTAACGAATATTTATAACCGTCGTTATTTCTTTGAAATGTCAAAAAATATTATTAGTACTGCTCAGAGAGACAAAACAGATGTAGCGCTTTTGATGCTCGATGTGGATTTTTTCAAGAAAATTAATGATAAATATGGGCATCAAGCAGGGGATTTTATTTTAGTTAACCTTGCGAAAGAGATTGAAAAAACCATTCGCCTAAATGATATTTTTGCACGTGTTGGCGGTGAGGAGTTTACAATTCTTTTTAACAATACCTCTTTGAATGGCGCAAAAGTGATTGCAGAAAAAATACGAAGGGCGATCGAAGTTAAACCATTCACCTTTGAAGGCGTTCCGATACAGATAACTATCAGTATCGGTTTATCTGAGCTAGGAACTGAGAATAATTCTATAGAGCAATTATATTCAATTGCAGATCAGAACCTTTATGTCGCTAAGAAAACAGGCAGAAATAAAGTCGCGTTTTAACTTTCAACACTATAAAAATACAGTGCCGCGCTTATTTCCAATACTCTAAGCCGTATCTCTGCATTATCAGTGGCGGCTTAGCTTCCCTCTCAAGCTGTTTCATCCCCTGATCAAATGCATCCATCATCTGTCTTATCTTTGCTTGTAAACCCTCACTGGGCGTGAACGCCATATAAACCTTGGCATTTGAAACACATCCCGCGCTTCTAAAGCCGGACCACTGATCAGCTTGCTGCAATGTATAACGTGTACTGTTGTAGGTGAAAAGAAATGCGTCGATCCGACCTTTTTTAAGCTTTTCCGCCTGCTGAAGAATATATCGCTCATGATAAGGCTGAAATTGAAATTGCTGCGGGTTGAGTGCAGTATAGTCATTGAGCTCCTCTAATGAAGTGTCCGAAGCAACCCCAAATTGCAAACCAGCTAAGCTACTAACACCATCATATTCCCAAGAGTTCGAAGCTAATGTGAAGAAACACATACGCTGAACACCTACTTCATAATGAGGATACATAAGATCCGGTGCTTCAGCCCTTGCAGGTGAAAGCACTGCATCCACCTCCCCTTTGCGCACCATGCTAAGGGCTCGACTCCAAGGATAGGTTTTTATATTTAAGTGATAATTGGTAGAGCCATAAATCTGCTCAACAAGCTCGGTAATATAACCTGGGTTTGTATGAGCTGGGCATAACTGTGGACACCAATCAATCGCAGCTATTTCGATCACTTCCTGCTCTTCAGCTACTGCCTGTGCTGAAAACAGGAAAATAAATACTAAATGTCCAAAGTGGCCTTTCATCTAGTCTCCAAGAATTAACTGATGCTGCTAAAATTATTTTTTAGGCACTTCCTTTTAACCATTGTTTCTTTGAACCACTTCAAAAGATATATGGAGCGTTATATATAGCGACTCATAAAAGTATAGCAACGACTTGAACAGCCAAAAAAGGATCTCCAAAAAACTGGAGAATTTAGAGCGAATAAACGAGGGGGTGGTAGGCAAAGACACTGATTCAGTGTCTTGAGAATCTGGTTGTTATCAAAACACTTAAGAATTATCGGCCAAAATACTGATCAATGAGATCGGGGATTTTATCAAATATACTCATCTCAAATGCATCGATGTCTTGCTTCAAATATTCCATGTAACGTTTAGCTTGATCGCGATTTAGAATCTTAGCATTAATTGCAAAACCCATTTCAGCCAAATTTTTATCATGACGAGGAACGACCTGCCATTTAAGAAATTCAGGATGAATTTGTTGTAACTGAAGCAATGCTTGAATACAAAACTTATCGACGTGACTTAAACCTTCAGGACCAAGACAGCCCGGTTCAACTCGAAAAATAACCGTTAATTTCTTATCTTCAGCTAAAACCACATTACTTCTCTATTTGGTATAAGCTTTTATTATAAAGAGCTGTCTGCACAAAGAGTTATGTGCACAAAGTCTAACATGAGTTTACTATATTTCTTCAAACGCCCGTTTGCCTACTTTAGTATTGATTTCTATGCTGCCACTAAACTCATAACTATAACTTAATGATTGATTTTGCTTTATAATCCCCGCTTTTACGATTAACGCCTGAGGGGCATCTATGAAGTTTTCAGCCTTAGATCTTACACCTGCAATCCAGCAAGCCTTGGATGACTGTGGCTACGAAGAGATGACCCCTATTCAACAGCAAGCTATTGTGCCTGCGCGTCGAGGCAAGGACCTATTAGCAAATGCGCAAACGGGTACAGGCAAGACTGCAGCATTTGCCCTACCTATACTGCAGCAGCTATCAGATAAACCGGTAACATTAGGTACAGGTCAAGTTAGGGCGGTTATATTAACCCCAACCCGTGAATTGGCTCAGCAGCTTGATGAAACGATTAGTCGATACAATAAATATTTAGAACTTCGTGTAATGAGTATTTATGGCGGTACAACTTTAGATAATCAACGCAAAAAATTGCGTAATGGCGCCGATATTCTTATCGCAACGCCTGGTCGATTACTGGAACACATCACGGCTTGTAACATCAATTTAGGTCAAACTGAATTTGTAGTACTTGATGAAGCTGACCGTATGCTCGATATGGGCTT